>NZ_CP012199.1:4075000-4679853 GCF_001559015.1 Sphingopyxis granuli | reverse complement strand
TTGCCCTTCTCTCAGGACGAGCTTCACGAACTGCCCACCGTCATCTCTGCGCCCCGCTTTGCCACCTACTTGCAGGCCATGGGCAATGACCGAGAGAAGGCTCTCGCACTCTATGAGTGGAATCTGGACCTTTCGTCGGCCCTGATCGTCCCGCTTCAGGTGTGCGAAGTGGCGGTTCGTAATGGAATCGCCGAAGCGATCGAGCACGTCCACGGCGCGAACTGGCCGTGGAACAATGGCTTTATCCGAAGCTTGCCGCGTCCGAAAAGCAAGTTCCGATATAACCCGGCGAATGATCTTCAATCTTGCGCAGCCTCCTTGCCCACGACCGGAAAAATCATAGCCGAACTCAAATTCGCGTTCTGGGAAAACATCTTCACGGTCGGCCAGGACAGCCGCATCTGGAATGCGCACTTCCGCACCTGCTTTCCCGGCGCGCCGCAAGGTCAGCCGACCCCGCAATGCCGGGCCACGGCCTATGCAGACCTCCAGATCATTCGGCGCTTGCGGAACCGGATCGCGCATCACGAGCCCATCTTCATGCGCAACATCGCCGACGACTATCAGCGGATTCATGACATGATCGCGTGGCGCAGCCAGGTGGCTGCTGCGTGGATGGACCGAAAGCAGGCGGTCCTCGCTCTGCTCGCGGTGAAGCCATGACCGGCAAATTCTCCCCATTTGTCATCAAGGCGCTGGTCGACACGATTACGGGCGGCTCCGGAAACGACAACACGCCGTCGATCGGCATCTATCGCTCAGGCCCAAAAATCGAGCAGTTCTTTCTTGATTGCGGCCTCGATATGCGCATCGGCTCAACTTCGCGCGTGCCGGCCACGACGGATTTTCTACGTCAAACTGCCAATCATTATGACGGTAATGGGGATACCTATTTCACACGGATCATCGAGAAGGTGTGCGATCCCCGCGAATATCTGGCGGAACCCGACAAGGCCACCGCTGTCCGCGAGCATCTCAACAAGGCGCTGGCGCCAGATGGCTTCTCCGTCGTCGTCGTTGGCGGGAAAGCCCTTCTGACTGAACGGCAAGGGTCTGGCGGAATAGTCGAGCCTTTCATCAAGAAGGTGGCGACGCTGGATTTTGATACCGTCCAGATGGAGATCGCCCGCGCCCTCCCGAACCTGGAAAGCGACCCGGAAGACGCGGTGACAGCAGCTTGCTCGCTGATCGAAGCGGTGTGCCGATCGATCCTTGTCGAACTCAAGGTACCGCTGCCGCCAAAGAAGGACATTGATGGGCTGATCCGCGCCGTTCAGGGACCACTGGGTCTGTCGCCGGGTCGGTCGGATCTTCCACCTGAGATAGAAGCCGACATCCGCCAAACGCTGAGCGGCCTCACCTCCGTTGCCAAGGGTATTGGCGCATTGCGGACCCACGGTGGGGATGCGCATGGGCGCGAGAAGGGCTTCCGGCGCATCGACGCTCGGATTGCACGTCTCGCGGTCAATGCAGCGAGTACGCTGGCGCTGTTTCTGATCGAAACCTGGGAACGCCAGGAGCATCGCACCCTACCTCAACATGCCGAGGCATCCTGACGCCCTTAGTTCATCTGAGATAAGGGCAAACTAGAGTTATCACGCGGTCATTATAGAACTGCTTTGGGTTCCATTGTCCATCAGGCGACGGCAACGGAGGCCCGCAGCGTGCCCATCTGACTAGCATTCGCGCGGGGTCTTGTTATCAAGAGTAAGCTAAGTCGATGATCTAGGCTCGCCCTTTCCGAAGGAAGAAATTTGTCTGAAATAAAGCCCGATGGCGGCCATGCTCTTCTGACGCTGACGACCGAAATCGTCGCTGCCCACGTCATGAACAACAGTGTCGGCATCAATGATCTTCCGGGTCTGATCGGCTCGGTTCATGCCGCTTTGGTCGGTCTTGGCTCGCCCGCTGAACAGGCGGTCGAACTCAAGCCTGCTGTCCCAGTGAAATCGTCAATCAAACCCGACTACATCGTGTGTCTTGAAGACGGCGTGAAACTGAAGATGCTGAAGCGTCATTTGATGACGCATCACGGCCTGACACCCAAGGCGTACCTCGCCCGTTGGAATTTGCCTGCGAACTATCCGATGGTGTCGCCCAATTATTCGGCGACGCGCAGCACGCTGGCTGTTTCCATTGGACTTGGTCGGAAGAAGGCAAGCGACAGTCCGGTCGAAACGGCAGTTTCCTCACCCACGGCCCGATTGAAGGCGCCAAGAGCCGCCCCGGCAAATAAGCCTGCGTCTCGATCGCCTGGCCGCAGAAAACTAGGGATATTCACGAAGGACGACTGATGATCGCCTCAGGGTAGCTCTGCGACGGGTGGGCAGCGAAACCGGCGGCGGCACGACATCGGGTAACATACCGATCCAGGAGGGGCGATGACTGGTCAGTCGCAGTGACGCAGCGTTCTACCGCTATTGGGGGGCCTAAATGACGAACGACTCGCTCTACAAACGGCTGCGCCGATTCGGCACGCTAACCGAATCCCCGAACGACATTCCCGATGCGGTTTTTGCATTACCGTCGACGATCCACTGGATACGCGCGCTTGCGATCCTCGTCGACGATCGCGCCGTCGCCTTCCAGTCCGCCCGGATATTTTACGGAAAAGTCCAAAAGCGGGAGATGGACGATCGCACGCTCAACACCGTGTGCGAACAATTGCTTTTCGCCTTTCACCAGCTCGCCGCTCTTCGCGCACTTAGCGCCGTCTCCTCGAAAGCTGACGTGGCGCGTATGGCCATCATTACCTGGTATTATGGTATTTATGGTGCGGCTTCGGCCATGGTCGCGGCCGCAGACGGTTCATTCCAGAACAACCACACCGCTACTGCCCAGCAGTGGGATGCGCAATTCCCGTCCCGCGGATTGGCCATGGCGCCTTTTGCTGATCGCCTTCCTTCGGTACTGAAGGACGATGTAGCGAATGGTCTTGTCCCAGTGCGCGCCCGCGGCAAGCATCCCCTTACGAACATGCCCCAAACGCCAGAACAGGCTTGGGGTTGTATCGCTGAATATCTATCGGGCACTGCAAAGTGGGAGCAATGGAACTGCCAGGAGCGGATTAAGGCGGAAGCGGCATTCAAGGATCTTGGTGTCGACAATTTCCGGTCCGGGCCTGCCAAAGCCATGCGTGATGCTGCCTATCGACGGCGGAGCATCGCCTTCCTTCAGCAGGCATCCCGCTACCGAGGCAAGGCCAACTATCGCGACGCCATCTTTCTGGCATATGGTAAGACTGTCGCCCCACGGCTCGAAGGCCTCGTCGATGACCTGCCGGTTGTACTTGAAGGCTTCACGGCGATGGCGGCGGGCTATTGCTCGCTGCGAATTGGGAAGGCCAATTGGGGGCCTTTCCTTCAGGATCTCGACGAAAATCGTTCGCTCTCTATGTCTCCTGTAGCACTTTGGTCATAGTGGATGGATGGGCTCTGCCCACAATGCATTCACAATAAGGTGCTTCGCGCGCGACTGGTCGAGATACGACCGCATGTCAGCGAGGGGCGATGTGACAATCATCCCTCTCGTAAGGGCATACCCATTGAGAATGTCGCCGAGAGGCGCAAATCCGCGATCCCGAGGTCAAGCGGCTCTGCGACGAGACCATCAAATCGCAGCGCCAGGAGATCGATGAAATGAAGGGCATTCTCACCCGCATCTAGCCGGGCACGTTGCCGCACGAACGGTATTGCGTGAGCGCTCACACTCCCTTGGAAGCTTCATCGTGAGGGATGCACACGCGCTGTGCGTATAGCCATTGTGCAGGGAAGACGGAGAAAATGATGAAGCCTTTTGTTCTTCAGATTGTCGCCCTCGCGCTGCCTCGGACGCTCTCGCTCGGGCAAGGCTAAGATACCGGCAGTTGATACCCAGGTTATGACTGGAAATGGCCGACAGGCGCATAACATTGGCGGATGAGGAAAATCTTTTCTTCGCCAGCCGGCTGTTGTCCCGTGGGATAGATCTGGTTTCGGTCGTCCAGGCGCTTGTCGTGGCGGAGTATCTCAGCTTCAGCGCGGCGGCGAGCGCGCTCGGGGTTCGGCAATCGGGTGTCAGCAAGCGCATCAGGTTGCTGGAAGAAAACCTTGGAGTAACCTTGTTTGAGCGTGGTCCGCGTGGCGTGCGCACGACACTCGCCGGCGAGTCTTTTCTCACGCAGGCCCGGTGTGTGATGCTCCAATTTGATAGTGCAATTGCTTCTGCGCGTCAGGCTGGACGGGGCGAACAGGGAACTTTGCGCATAGGCGTGTTCACGTCATTGGCTGGCGGCTTTCTGCGCGATCTGGTCCTTGAGTTCCGAAACGATCATCCGCTGGTGCACATCGATGTTCGCGAGGGTGATCGCCGCGTGCATATCAGCGAGGTTCGCCGCCATTCTCTCGATGTGGTGATAGCGACCGGGAATGCTGAGGTGATCGGTTGCGACACCGCTGAGCTTTGGCAGGAACGAGTGCATGTCGCGTTGCCGCAGGATCATCCGCTTGCTGAACGTTTGGAGCTGCATTGGTCGGACATCCGCGATGAACAGTTCATGGTTTCGGAATACCCTCCTGGGCCGGAAATCCACGACTATGTCGTGAGGCGCATTGCTGATTACAGCCATTATCCGGTGATCGAGCGACGCGGTGTTCAGCAGGAAATGCTGATGAGCATGGTCGGCATGGGATTTGGGATCAGCCTAGTGTCAGAGGGGTGGGTAGCACTTGGCATTCCGGGCGTGGTGATGCGGCCGCTCGTCGAAGAGGCGGATATCGTGCCGTTCAGCGCGATCTGGTCGCCCGACAACGACAATCCCGTTCTACGCCGTTTTATCAGCGCCGCGCATGTCATGGCAGGGCGCGCGCGGCGCGGAACGTCGGATTGGGCAGGCATCAACGTATCCGATCCGCAGGAAGCCGATGAGCAGTTCGCGCCGCACGACAACAATCACTCGGAAAGGAGCAGGCATGACACAAGGTAAGACAGTCACCATCGTGCTAGTCGCACTGATCGTCGGGTTGGGAGCAGGCTTCGTTCTCCGCCCGATCATCCTGCCCGCAGGGCAGGCGGCTGCCGGAGTATCTGCCCCCATCCCGGCCATGACCGAGCCTCGGGGCACGCAATATTTCAGGGCGCAACTCGATGAAGCCCGCGACATTGTCGAGAAATGCCAGACTGGCGCGGTGCGCGGCGAAGAGTGCGCCACTGCCGAGACTGCTATTGTGGAGGCCGAAGGCAAGGAACGCTTCGGGAAATTCATGGGCAATTGAACATGTACTTTTCGTCGGTCAGTCTCCGCGTATGGCCGTTTGGAGAGCGGGCTGAATGGCCTTAACGCTGCGCCCGCCGCACCTTCGCAAAGCCCCGATCCGTGGCGATGAAGCGTTCCAGAATCGGCACGATCAGCCGCTTCGGATCGGCTGTGGGCTGGCCGTTCTCCCTAGCCAGCGCGTCGGCATAGGCGACAAGATCGCGATGCAGGGCGCCGGGCAGATCTATCGTCACCTTTACCGGCTTGTCTTCTGTGATTGGACCCAGTTTGAGTTTCGTCATCGTGCAGTTCTCCATGGAGAGATCACAATGTCGCGCGATACCAGCACCCGGACCGGATAGCCGGGACGGATGGTCAGCGTGGGCTGGATGTTGAGCTGGCGGCGGACGATCTCCTGCCCGGCCTGGTTGAACGTATTCTGCCCGCCGTCGCGGATGGCGCGGGCGATATCGTTATCGGAGTCCGAGCCCATCTCGGCGCCGATACTGAGCAGGGTCGAGAGCGCGGCTGCGCGGGCGATGCCGCCCCAATGTTGGTTGACCCGGTCTTCAAGGCCCGCATAACCCGCCGCGTCGCCGGCCGGTTGCCGGTCGAGGATGATCGAGCGGCCATCGGGCAGGATTAACCGGCTCCAGGCGAGCAGCACGCGGCGCTGGCCGTAAGCGACCTGGCTGTCATAGTCGCCGATCAGCCGCGAGCCTTGCGGGATCAGCAGAATGCGCCCAGTCGGGCTGTCATAGACATTCTGCGTTACCTGAGCCGTGACCTGTCCAGGCAGGTCGGAACTGATGCCGGTGATGAGGGCGGCGGCGATGACGTTGCCCGCCTGAACGACATGGGGCGAGACCGGATCGGTCAATTGCCCCGCGTTGAGCGTTCGGCTCTCTGACCCCCGTCCAACGAACTCCTGTTTGGATCGCTGCATGTTGGGACCGTCGGGCGGTTCAGGAGCTGGCGGTGCCGCAGCGGCATTGAGCGCGGCAAAGTCGAGGCCGGCAAGCGGGGATGATGCGGCCGAGCCTTGTCCAACCGGCGCCGTGCCGCTTTGTCCGCCAAGGAACAACCGGCTTGCTATGGCCGCCTCATGTTCTTGAACGGCGCGTTGGCGGGCCTGCTCTTCGGGTGTCGCGCCGGTGTTCGGCTGACCGGCGTCCGCGCCGATCGGCGGCAGCGGCACGGTCTCCCCGCGCTGTTGAGCAGAAACGATCGGCCCCCCGAGGTCGCCGGGCAGCGGTGCCCCCAATTGCGGAACGCCCGGCGGCAGCGCAGCATAATCTCGTGGCCCGCTCGCCACCCGCTCGGTCACGGCGCGATTGTCGGTGTTGTAGAGTTCGGCGGGCGGCTTGGTGTCGCGGCTCTGAAGCGCGAAGGTCAGGGCGCCGCCCACCGCGAGCGCGCCGACCGCGCCGATGCCGGCGATGACTTTGCGCGACAGACGCATCACACGCGGCGTCTCACCGCGCAGGCGGAAGCCGGCAGGATCGGCAGGCGCTGGCGCCGCCGGAGTTGCTGCGGCGGGCGCCGGGTGCTCCTCTCTCTGCCTTCCGGGAGCTTCATCAGACCCGCTCATCGCCGCGCCCCGCCACGCTGATGGCCATCATCGCGGACGATACGCACGGTCTGCTGGGGATGTTTGCCTAGACGCAGTTCGGCGGCGGAGAACAGCCGGTCGACTACAATATAGCGCTCGCGCACCCGGTAGTTGACCAGTTCGCCGCCCCCGTTAGGACCAATCACGAACAGGGGCGGCATCTCGCCCTGGCCGATCCCGGCGGGAAATTCGATGAACACCTGGGCGCTGTCGTCGAAGGCGCGAACCGGACGCCACGGTGCATTGTCGCCTTCGATGCGGTAGCGGAAATTGAGCCGAGCGACATCGACCCCGTTGGCGACCGGCGATGCTGCGGCCGCTGCTGCGTTTGTCCCACGCAACGCGATCAGTCGGTCTTGCGGATAATTCCAGGACACCGACGCCATCCATGTGCGCTCGGTTGCGCGTAGCTCGAGATGATAGGTGCGCCGGTCGGTGTTGATGACGAGGTTGGTGGTGAGGTCGGGCCGTGTCGGCTTGACCAGGATATGCACCCGGCTGCGTTCCCCTGTCCCGCTGACCGTATCGCCGATGATCCAGCGCACGGTGTCACCAGCGGCGACCGGCCCTGGGCCGACGAGTTGCTCGCCTTCCTGAAGGGCGATGTCCGTCACCTGACCAGGGGAGGTATAGACCTGATAGAGAGCGCCTTCGGTCCAGGGATAGAGCTGGATGGCGTTGATGAACCCGTCGCGCACCGGCTGCACACGCGCGGCGGCGTTGGCCTGGCTGACCCGTGCGGAAGGATCGGCCGGCTCAGGCGGACTGCGGCGTTCATCGACCGGCATCAACTGGCCGGGTAACGGCAGCGGTTCGGCGATTGTGACGATCTCGACGGGCGCGGGCGCCTCGGGAGAGAGCGTCGCCGCGATGGCGGGCGCATCATCATAGCTGATCGCGGGCGGCTTGGCCGATGTGGTAGCGCAGCCTGCCAGCGTGGATGCGGAGATCAGCAAAGCCGGAACTACGGATTTACGGAAATACGTGCCTAGGATGGTGTTCATTGGCCCAGCTCCTTCGACCAGTTGATGGCCGTGACGAACACGCCCAGCGGATTCTTGCGCAGCCGCTCGGGATCGCGCGGCGGCTGAATGGCGATGGTGAGAATGGCCGACCAGCGCTCCGTGCCGGCGAGCTGACCGTCCTGATAGCGGCGCTCGGTCCAGGCGATGCGAAAGCTGTCGGGAGAGGCGCGGATCACGCTGGAGACGTCGATCGCGACCTGGACCCGTCCGACATTGGCGAACGGATCGTTGGTGCGGGCATAGTCGTTGAGCGCCAGCGCGCCGCGATCTGTGGTGAAGTCATAGGCGCGCAGCCAGTTCTGGCGGACGATGACCGGATCGGCGGGCACGCTCCTGACCTGCTCGATGAAACGCGCGAGGTGGAAGGCGATCTGCGGGTCGGTCGGACGATAGCCCGCTTCAGCGGGCGCAACGGTCTGGGCTTCGCCGAGTTTGTCGACCTCGACCACCCAGGGGACGATGGTGCCGCGCGCACCCTGAATGACCAGTCCAATGGCGAGACCGCCCGACAACGCCAGGGTTGCGAAGAAGGCGAGCCGCCAGTTCCGGGCCTGGACGCGGGCCGAACCGATGCGATCGTCCCAGGCCTGGCCGGCGCGCTGATAGGGCGTCTCGGGCTGCGGGGTCTTGCCGTAGCGGGTCGAGGGGCGTTTGAACATTTTGGGTCAGTCCTTCTGGCTGAGATCGACCGAGGCGCCGCCGCCGCCGCGGTCGCCGGAGCGCACGGCATGGGTGACGGACGACACGCCCCGGTTCATCGTTTGTTGGCGCTTCATGGACTGCGCCCAGGCCGGCGGGGCGCTGGCGGTGGCCCCCGTGGGCGCCGTGGAAGCCGCCGTCGGTGCAGCAGTGCCTAAGATGCCGCTGATCTTGCCGCCCGACGCGGTAAACCCGGCGCGCGCGCCTGAGCTGAAGCTGGATTTCATGGAAGCGCCAGCCTTGCCGGCGGCGTTCTTCAAGGGCGACATTGCCGCCTTCATGGCCCCGCCGGCCGCCGTTTGGCCGACAGCGGACAGGCCGCCAGCGACGGCGCTGCCACCGCTTTTCCCCAGCGAGCCGAGGCTGTAGGCGCTGGCCGCCGCGCCTGTCGCATGAGCACCGCCGCGCGCGGCTGCCGCGCCGGCCTTGACGCCGCCGCCGATCGCGGAGGCCGCGCCGCCCATGGCCATGCGCGCGCCCATGCCGCCCGCCATCGCGGCGCCGCCGACCGCGAGCGCGGTCCCGACCGCCGCGCCCGCGCCGAGTTGCGGCGCGCCGGATACCAGGCCGGTGGCGATGCCGGGACCAAAGATGCCGAGACCGAGCAAGGCCAGCGCCGCGAGCGCGACGGACATGGCTTCCTCGGCCGTGGGCGTACCGCTGAATGCGGTCGTGAACTCGGCGAACAGGCCGGTGCCGATGCCGACGATGACGGCCAGCACCAGCACCTTGATGCCCGACGCTACGACATTGCCCAGCACCTTTTCGGCGAGGAAGGCGGTCTTGTTGAACAGGGCGAAGGGCAACAGCACGAAGCCGGCCAGCGTCACCAGTTTGAACTCGATCAGGGTGACGAAGAGCTGGACCGACAGGATGAAGAAGGCGATGAGGATGATCACCCAGGCGACGAGCAGCACCGCAATCTGGATGAAGTTGGCAAAGAAGCTGCGGAATCCCATCAGATCGCCCATGGCGTCCAGCAGCGGTTCGCCGGCGTCGAACCCAGTGGCGGCGACGCTGCCCGGCTTCATGAAATCGGCGAGGCTGATGCTAGCCCCGCTGGCCTTCAGGCCGAGCCCGGCGAAGCTGTCGAACACGATGCCGGCGAGCGCGGAGAAATTGCCGATGACGAAGGCGAAGAAGCCTACATAGAGCACCTTCTTGACTAGGCGGTGCATGACGTCCTCGTCGGCGCCCCAGGCCCAGAACAGGCCGGCCAGCGTGATGTCGATGACAATCAGGGTGGTGGTTAGGAAGGCGATCTCGCCGCCGAGCAGCCCGAACCCGCTGTCGATGTAGCTGTTGAAGGTGTCGAGGAAGCGGTTGATGACGCCGACGTCGTTCATGTCAGCGGCCCGGCTCGGATGCGGAAGCGGCGGCCAGGTCGGCGGCCGTGGCAGGCGTTTGCGTCAAGGAAACCTCGGCGGGATCGCTTGAGGGTTCGCGATCAAGCCCGTCGTCCGGCGCATCCATGGCGGTTCCGGTATCAAACTGTCGGTCGCCGCGGTCGCGACCGAGGAAGCGACGGCGATGATCTTCCCAGGCTGCCTCGCAACCTGCGTCGGGCATGGTCAAGGTGCGGCATCGGTCCAGCTCGGCGCGCAGCGAGTCTGCGCCGATCGTCTCGATGCGCGGCGCGGCCTTCTCCGCCGGTCGGTCATCGACGGCGATGACGATGGCGGTGGCCAGCAATATGCCTGCGGCCAGCGCCACGCCTGCGATCTTCGCGCTGCGGCTCATCCCCAGTCTCCCTTTCCGGCCGATGCCTGGCCGTGTTCGATCAGTTGCCGCTGCGCGTCATGAAGCGGCGGAACTGCTCGCGTCCTTGCGCTTCGGTGGCGGCGTCGCGGGCGGCTTCGAGCGCCTGAGCGCGTCCCTGCGCAGCGACCAATGCCGTGAGGTCCGCGATCTGTTGGGATTGCAGGGCGAGAAGCTGGTTGCCGGCCTGCGCCGCCTGCAACGCTCCGGTCGCCGATTGGCTGGCGCCGACGATGTTCGACATGGCGGTGCGCGCGCCGTCGATATTGCCGACCACGCCAGCCTGGACCTTCAACGCATCCTCGAACCCGGCGACGCTGGTCTCCCAACGCTCCTGCGCGCCGTCGATCAGCGCCCGGTCGGACGCATTGAGGTCGATGTTGCGGTAGCGGGTCGAAAACGCTTGCTCGATCTGCTGGACGTCATAGGCGATGCGCTGCGCCTGCCCGAGAAGCTGCTGGGTCTGACGAACCTGCGCCTGAAGCTGCTGGAGCGAGGAGAATGGCAGGCTGGCGAGGTTTTTCGCTTCGTTGATCAGCGACGACGCCTCGTTCTGGAGCGACTGGATCTGATTGTTGATCTGCTGGAGCGAGCGGGCCGCGGTCAGCACATTCTGGGCGTAGTTGGTGGGATCATAGACGATGCCGCCGAACCCGAACTGCGCGCTGGCGGGCGCCGATATACTGGTGACGGCGATCATGGCGACGCCGGCGATCATCGCGCGGCGCAACTGGAAGCGGGTCATGGCTCATTCTCCTGGTCTGCGGGGGAAAGAAGATCGGCGGCCCAGTCCAGGCCGCGAGCGCGCAGCCAGGCGGCGGCGAAGTCGTCGCGGCCATGTTCGGCGATCAGATCGGCGATGCCCGCCTGATCGGTCTTCGACGAGGCGGCGGTGAAGGCGAGCGCCACATCGCCCAGCCCCAGGTCGAACAGCCGGTTGCCGCGCCGCGACTGGCAATAATAATCGCGCTTGGGGGTGGCCCGGCTGAGGATTTCGATCTGACGATCGTTCAGCCCGAAGCGCCGGTAGATGGCGGTGATCTGTGGTTCGACCGCGCGTTCGTTGGGCAGGAAGATGCGCGTCGGGCAGCTTTCAACGATGGCGGGTGCAATGGTCGAGGTCTCGATGTCGGCGAGGCTCTGGGTAGCGAAGATGACGCTGGCGTTCTTCTTCCGCAGAGTCTTCAGCCATTCCTTGAGCTGCTGGGCGAAGGCAGGACTGTCCAACACCAGCCAGCCCTCGTCGATGATGATGAGGGTCGGCGATCCGTCGAGCCGGCCTTCGATCCGGTGGAACAGATAGGAGAGCACGGCGGGCGCGGCGCCGGTACCGGTCAGCCCTTCGGTCTCGAACGCCTGGACATCGGCGTCGCCCAGATGCTCGGATTCCGCATCGAGCAGCTGGCCGTACGGTCCGCCGACGCAATAGGGACCAAGCGCCTGCTTTAATTGTTGCTGCTGGAGCAGGACGGCGAGCCCCGTCAGGGTGCGTTCGGAAACGGGCGCGCTGGCGAGCGATCCGAGCGCCGACCAGAGATACTCCTTCACCTGGGGATCGACCGTGACGCCTTCGGCGGCCAGGATCGCGGCAAGCCATTCCGACGCCCAGTTGCGTTCGGCGGGGTCGTCGATGCGGGCGAGCGGTTGTAGGAAGACGCTGGCCGCTGCGTCATCATAGAGACTGCTGCCAAGATTCTGCCAGTCGCCGCCCATCGCCAGCGACGCCACCCGGATCGAGCTGCCGAAATCGAAGGCGAACACCTGGCCGGATTGATAGCGGCGGAACTGCATGGCGATCAGCGCGAGCAGCACCGATTTGCCGGCGCCGGTCGGTCCGACGATCAGGGTATGGCCGACGTCGCCGACATGCAGCGAGAAGCGGAACGGCGTCGATCCTTCGGTCTTGGCGAAAAACAGCGGCGGCGCGTCGAAATGTTCATCGCGTTCCGGGCCGGCCCAGACCGCCGACAGCGGGATCATATGCGCCAGGTTCAAGGTGCTGATCGGCGGCTGCCGGACATTGGCGTAGACATGGCCGGGCAAGCTGCCCATCCACGCCTCGATCGCGTTGACGCCCTCGGCGATGCAGGTGAAGTCCCGGCCCTGAATGACCTTCTCGACCAGCCGGAGCTTCTCGGCGGCGATGCCGGGATCGGTATCCCACACCGTCACGGTGGCGGTGACATAGGCCTGGCCGACATCGTCGGCGCCAAGTTCCTGCAACGCAGCGTCGGCGTCGGCCGCCTTGTTCGACGCATCGCTGTCGAGCAGCGTCGAGGCCTCATTGGTCATCACCTCGCGCAGAATCGCGGCGACGCTCTTGCGCTTGGCGAACCATTGTCGCCGGATGCGGGTGAGCAGCTTGGTGGCGTCGGTCTTGTCGAGCATCACTGCGCGGGTCGCCCAGCGATAGGGAAAAGCCAGCCGGTTGAGTTCGTCGAGCAGGCCGGGCCAGGTCATCGACGGAAAGCCGGTGATGGTCAGCGTGCGTAAGTGATGATCGCCCAGGCGCGGTTCGAGACCGCCGGTCAGCGGTTCATCGGCCAGCAGTGCGTCCAGGTGCATCGGGGTTTCGGGCACGCGGACGCGCTGGCGCCGGGTCGAGATCGTCGAGTGTAGATAGGTCAGGGTTTCGCTGTCATCCAGCCAGCGGACCTCGGGCACGAACCCGTCGACCAGTTGCAGCACCCGGTCGGTGCGGTCGGCGAAGCTGCCCACCAGCTCCCAAGGGTCTACGCCCTTTTGGGCGCGGCCCTCGTAAAGCCAGCTTTCGGCGCGTGCGGCGTCTTCGGCGGGGGGCATCCACAGCAGGGTCAGGTAATAACCGCTCTCGTAATGACTGCCCTGTTCCTCGAACTGCGCGCGCCGTTCGCGATCGACGAGCGCGGAGGCAGCGTCGGGAAAATCGCTCTCGGGATAGCCGCCCGCCGGCACGCGCTGCGCCTCGACGAAGATCGCCCAGCCCGAACCCAGCCGGCGCAGGGCATTGTTCAGCCGGGAGGTGACGGCGACCAGCTCGGCGGGCGTCGCCGAATCCAGATCGGGACCACGAAACTTCGCCGTGCGCTGGAAGCTGCCGTCCTTGTTGAGGACGATGCCCTCGGCGACCAGCGCGGCCCAGGGCAGGAAGTCAGCCAGATGGCTGGCGCGGTTGCGATATTCGGAGAGGTTCATCATGGGGAGCGAGCCTCAGACGCGCAGATAGGCGGGATAGCGGAGGTGGCGGCGGGCGACGTCGGGGAACTGCGCGTCGCGCTTGGCCGCCCACACCGCCGCCAGATGCCCGATCAGCCAAAGCACCCCGCCGGCGATCCAGAGCTGGAGGCCGACGCCGATCGCGGCGGCCAGGGTGCCATTGGCGATGGCGATGGCGCGCGGGGCGCCGCCGAGCAGGATCGGCTCGGTGAGCGCCCGATGCACCGGGGCGCAGAAGCCCGCGACTTCGCCATCCTCCAGCATCAGATCAGCGCCCCGCCGCCGAAGCTGAAGAACGACAGGAAGAAGCTCGATGCCGCAAACGCGATCGACAGGCCGAACACGATCTGGATCAGCTTGCGGAAGCCGCCGCCGGAATCGCCAAAGGCGAGCGTCAGGCCGGTGACGATGATCACGATCACGGCGATGATCTTCGCCACCGGTCCTTCGATCGATTCGAGGATGGACTGGAGTGGGGCTTCCCAGGGCATCGACGAACCGGAGGCGCGCGCCGGGGCCGACAGAGTCAGGGCCACGACGCACGCCAATGCGCCAGCGGCGACCTGCTGGCGCATATGAGAGACGGCGGCGATCGGCCGCCGCAAGTTGGATATCGGGTTCACTGGCTTTCTCCTGCTGAAAGGACGGTCACCGCTGGCGCCGCCGATACGGGTGAAGGGCATGGGAGGTGGGTGAGCGCGAAGTCGCCGTCCGGGCCCAGGCCATCGACGCGCGCGAGTTCGGCGAGGCGGCGTTCCGATCCGCGTCCGGCCAGCACCGCCACCATGTCGATGGTCTCGCCGATCAGCGCGCGGGGCACGGTCACGACGGCTTCCTGGATGAGATGCTCCATCCGGCGCAACGCGCCGAGCGCCGTGCCGGCGTGAATGGTGCCGACGCCGCCGGGATGGCCGGTGCCCCAGGCCTTGAGGAGGTCGAGCGCCTCGGCGCCACGCACCTCGCCGATGGGGATGCGGTCGGGGCGCAGGCGCAGTGAGGACCGCACCAGATCGGAGAGCGAGGCGACGCCGTCCTTGGTGCGCAGCGCCACAAGATTGGGCGAGGCGCATTGCAGCTCGCGGGTGTCTTCGATCAGAACGACGCGGTCGGAGGTCTTGGCCACCTCGGCTAGCAGCGCATTGGTGAGCGTAGTCTTGCCGGTCGAGGTGCCGCCCGCCACCAGGATGTTGCTGCGATCAGCGACGCCCTTACGCAGCACCGCCGCCTGCAAGCGCGACATGATTCCGGCTTCGGCATAATCGTCGAGCGTGAAGATCGCGACGGCGGGCTTGCGGATCGCAAAGGCGGGTGCGGCGACGACAGGCGGGATCAGTCCCTCAAACCGCTCGCCGGTCTCGGGCAGCTCCGCCGAAACACGCGGGTTGCGCGCATGAACGTCGACGCCGACATGGTGGGCGACCAGACGGATGATGCGCTCGCCGTCCGCAGGCGACAGTCGTTCGCCCGTGTCGGCCAGGCCTTCACCGAGCCGATCGACCCAAAGGCGTCCGTCGGGGTTGAGCATGACTTCGACGATGGCGGGATCGGCGAGCCAGGAGGCGATCGACGGGCCGAGCGCTGTGCGCAGCATCCGCGCGCCGCGAGAATCCGCCTCCGATCCGACCCGCTGATGCTGCACGATCTGTCCCCTGCAAGGATCGCCGGGCGACGCGCGCAACGATCGGGGACGAGTAAGAGAGACACAAAGCCGGCAATCGCAACACTAAAATCAAGGCGTCGTAGGATGGCGTGCAAATAGAAACGATCGGCGGGATGGGCTTATTTTTCGAAATTCTCAGTATCGTGCTCTGGCGTAGCTTTGATGTCCTCGGACAGTTCACGCGCGAGGCTCGCGCCCGTCTCCATGCGCCGTCCGAGCGACTCGACGAAGCCGCGATAGCGTTCCCGGCCGCTGGCCTGGGCGGCGGCGAGCGCGGTGTCCGGCAAGGGCGGGGTCGTGGTCAGCCAGAAGCGGACGAACAGCGCCATCGCTTCGTTGGAGATTGCGACATGATGTTCGAGCCGGTCGGACTGGCGCGACAGCCGGTCAAGTCGACGGCCGATCGCGGCCTCCAGCCGTTCGGACCCATCGGGCGAGAGGAACGACAGCAGCGCCGCCTCGACGATCTGGGTCTGGGCGACGCGCTTCCTCGCTGCATAATCGGCCAATCGACCGGACAGCTCGGCGGGCAGACGGAATGTGTGTTTGATGCGCATGGCGGTTCCTTCGTCTCAGAGCTGGATGCCGTCGCCGGGATCAAGACTGGCCTGGCGCGCGAGGCGCTGCATCCGGCGCTGTATCGCGGCGTCGTTGTCGGTCGCCTCCGTGTCGTCGAACGTGAACTCCGGCGTGGGTGTGGGTTTCTCGCGCACCACCTCCTCATGATCGGGCAGTCCGGGCTCGCGCCGAATATTGGCGTTGGCGGTGTCGCTCTGGCTCGCGGGAGCGGCCTTGGCCGGGTTGCCGGGGTTGCGGCTCGATTCGTTGGCGGATGCCGGGTACGCGAGAACCGGCTGCTGCGGCGGCGCCAACACCGTCCAGTCATCCGGGCGGGGCGCGGTCGTGGCCCGCTGGGTCTTGGGCGCGGGCAACAGGCGTGACGTGAAGCGCCGATCGGTGAAGTAGCGCGCCTTCTTCGCGCGCACCGGAGGCACGCCCGCGATCATGACGATCTCATCATCGGGTGGAAGCTGCATGATCTCGCCAGGGGTCATGAGCTGGCGGGCGGTTTCCGAACGCGAGACCATCAGATGACCGAGCCAGGGCGAAAGCCTGTGCCCGGCGTAGTTCTTCATCGCCCGCATCTCGGTGGCGGTACCGAGCCCATCAGACACCCGCTTGGCGGTCCGTTCGTCGTTGGTGGCGAAGGTCACACGCACATGGCAATTGTCGAGGATGGCGTTGTTCGGCCCATAAGCCTTCTCGATCTGGTTGAGCGATTGGGCAATCAGAAATGCCTTCATCCCGTAGCCCGCCATGAAGGCCAACGCTGACTCGAAGAAGTCGAGCCGTCCCAGCGCCGGAAACTCGTCGAGCATCAGCAACAGCCGATGCCGCCCGTCCTTGGATTTCAGATCCTCGGTCAGGCGTCGACCGATTTGGTTGAGGACCAGGCGGATCAGCGGCTTGGTCCGGCTGATGTCGCTGGGCGGCACCACCAGATAGAGCGAGACCGGATGCGCGCCGTCGACCAGATCGGCGATGCGCCAGTCGCATTGCCGGGTGACGGCCGCGACGACGGGATCGCGATAGAGGCCGAGGAACGACATGGCGGTCGACAGCACACCGGACCGTTCATTCTCCGATTTATTGAGCAGTTCGCGCGCGGCCGAAGCGACGACGGGATGGACGCCTGCCTCGCCCAGATGCGGGGTCAGCATCATCGCCTTCAGCGTGGTTTCCATCGGCCGCTTCGGGTCCGACAGGAAATTGGCGACACCGGCCAGGGTCTTGTCGGGTTCGGCGTAGAGGACGTGCAGGATCGTGCCAACCAACAGCGCGTGGCTGGTCTTTTCCCAATGGTTGCGCTTCTCAAGGCTGCCTTCGGGGTCGACCAGGACGTCGGCGACATTCTGGACGTCCCGTACCTCCCATTCGCCGCGCCGTACTTCGAGCAGCGGGTTGTAGGCGGCCGACGCCGCATTGGTCGGATCGAACAGCAGCACCTTGCCGAACCGCGCGCGAAAACCGGCGGTCAGACCCCAGTTCTCGCCCTTGATGTCGTGAACGATTGCCGATCCCGGCCAGGTGAGCAGCGAGGGCACCACCAGGCCGACGCCCTTGCCGGACCGGGTCGGTGCGAAGCACAGCACATGCTCGGGCCCATCATGGCGCAGATAGTCACGTTCAAACCGGCCCAGCACCACGCCGTCATCGCCGAGCAGACCGGCGCCGCGGATTTCCTTGGCCGTCGCCCAACGCGCGGTGCCGAAGGTCTCGGCGTTGCGGATCTCTCTCGCGCGCCACACCGACATACCGATGGCGACGATGATCGACACGAAGCCGCCCGACACCGCGATATAGGCGCCGCGCTGGAAGATGTCGGGCGCATAGGCGTCGAAGGAGAACCACCACCAGAAGAAGGCGGGCGGGGGATAGACCGGCACGTCGAACGCCGTGAACCAAGGCGAGCCAAGCTGGTGTTGGTGGCCGAGCGCCGCCGCTGTCCATTGGGTCGCGGACCAGACCGACGCCAGCACGATGGTGAACACCACGAGGACCTGGCCCCAGAGGATTTTGGTGGCGGACACGGTCCTTCCTTCCCGGCAAATGCCATAGAGGTCGGGAGGTGATGGGCGGTTCTACAAGGGGCTTGGAGCTTACGTCGAAGCAACGGTGGCTATAGTGTGCAAAGACAGGGAATGGCGTAGGCTCGGAGTCAGGGGCCAGGACGCGGTATAGCCGCGGCGAGCGCCAACAGGCCGTTACCGGCCAATGGCGCGTCAAACACCAAGGGATAGCCATCCAGGTCGGAGATCGACTGGCCGCTGGTCATCTGCGGCGCCTGAAGGCTGCTGGACGACATGATCCAGGGCGTATGCGCGACAGGTACGATCATCTCGCCTCGCGCGGAACCCACCCGAGCTGAGTGGGCCGCCGCCGGATGAAAACGGAACAGAGCTGGGCCATCGATTGGGAACATCGTGCAGAGGACGTTCGGTCCTACGGTGCGATTTCGATAGGCCACCGACCGAATGAGATCGACGAACGTTTGTTCGACATCTTCCATGGTAAGCGTCCGGCTTGCCCGATAGCGATCGAAAGCGGCGTTCAGCACGCGCGGCGCGACATAAGCGCCAATTCTCCCGATGGCGAACTCTCGCTTGAACCGCTGCCGTCGCGGAGTGCCGGAGACCGTCGCAGTGGTCGCCTTGGGTTCCCGCTCGATCTCCATCAGGAATGGGCGAGGTGCTTCACGGCTCACGCGCCATCCAGCAATTGCCAGGTAGAGGCCTCCCAGGTTGATGGTTCGCTGCGGAATGCTCTCGATGCGTCGCTTCAGCACGGCGATTGTCTGGTCGATCGTCCAGTTGTTTGGGCGCTGCCCCATCATCATGGCGGCGGGACCGCAGCCGTCTGGCCCACGGCCAATGGCATCGCCCCAGAGCTGCTCCGCGATCCATTCATCCATGGGTTGGCGACTAAGATAGGCAATACCGGAATAGGACAGAACCATGACGCCATCTCTCGTGCGGTAGATAATGGTCTTATTCGCCATCGCATCGTGAACGGCGGCCCCTTTCGTCAGCAGCCGATCGGCAGCCTGCACAACGTAGCGAGGGGTCATGGCCGTCAATACCAGTGTCATACTCGCCCGTTCGTTTCCTGCTTTTGCTTCCAGAGATTCCCGCGACGGATTATTCGCATCGGGTTAAATTCCTAACCCCCTTTGTTTGCCGAAACTCCAATCCACACCGCCGCCGGGCGCCATCGTTCCGGAGATGTGTTTGCCCAGCTGCGGATCGAGCGCGGGCCGCCAGGGCACGAGCTGGAACCCCAAGCCATCCTCCATCATGGCGAACCGCCCAGACGCTAGCGTGAGGCGTCGACGATAGATTCCGGTCACATGATCGCCGGGCGCTGATGGTATGTGTGGAACTCCGGTCTCGGCGGCGATCCGGGCGATGACGCCGTCCAGTTCGCGCTGCCGCAGCGTGCCGATCAGATTGCGGGCGAAGATGAAGCGCTGACCTTGCCGCCGCGCCAACCCCTCATCAACGAGATGATCGGCGCGGGCATCGAGCGCGGTCGCCACCGATGCGCCGAACCCGCCGCCCAGCGGGGGCGGATCGCGGTCGATCAGATGGCGGTCGAGCCAGGTCGCGCCCTCGGCCGTGACCTGATGGTCCAGCGGGAGGTCGGAGCGGGTGGTGAGCGAATGCCGTTGCTGGCCCTTGTGATCTTCCCATGACCGCAGTTCGACAATCGCCCCTGGCCTTGCGTCGCCCGTCATGTCGATATCGCTGAACCGCAGATGATGGGTGCGCCCGTCCACGCCTTCGACGACGGCATAGGCCGTGCCCGCCAGCTCGTCATGCAGGCCGCGTTCAACCAGGCGGCCCAGCACGGGATCAGCGATCTGGTCGTCATGGATGGCGAAGGACGCGATATCGGGTGTGTTGACGCCGCGCGACATCGCCGCGTGCATGATCTTGATGATGTCTCCTCGGATCGACAAGGCGCGCAGCGTCTCCTCGCTGCCAGGCTTTAGCGTCCATGACGCGGGACCGATCGGATCGGCAAGACCAAGCCGTTCGAGCTTCTGCGCCCGGCCGACCAGCAGGCGTCGTTCCTCCGGATCGTGCGAACCGTTTTCGGGGCGAAGATCGACGATGCCGCCATGATGGTCGGCGATGCCGCGCAAGGTTCGGTCCAGGCCGGTCCAGCGCTCGGCCTCCACGTCCTTGCGCAACGCCGCCTGGATCTCGCGCTCGCTGCGCGGGCCGAGTTCGAGTGTGACGCGATCCTCCGCTCGTCCCCGGAATCCCTCGCGCACATAGTTGCGGCTGATGACCAGATCGCCGCCGTCATCGGCGCGGCCGCGCACCAGCACATGGATATGGGGATTGTCTGTGTTCCAGTGATCGACGGCTACCCAGTCGAGCGATGTGCCGAGATCGCATTGGGCGTCAGCCATCAGTTCGCGGGTGAAGGCGCGCAGGTCCTGCATTTCGCCGGCATCCTCGGGCGAGATGATGAACCGAAAATGGTGCCGGTCGTCTTCGCAGCGCGCGGCGAAGGCTTCCCTATCGGCCCGGTCGGAGCCGGCGTCAAACATCTGGGCCGGCGCGCCATCGCGGGTGACGCCCTCGCGCTCCAGATAAGCGACATGCCGGGCGATCGGCGCCGCGCGGAACTTTGTTCCCGCGTGGCGCACGACGCGCATCTTGACGATGACGCGGCGCATGTCGGGCCGTCGGGCACGGCTTGACCCTGCGGCGTTGCCGCGACCGAAGCGCGATCCTCCGCCGCCTTGCCGGCGAGGTCCGAAGCCGCGTCCGGTGTGTCCGGCCTTCTTGGCGGCGCGCATTACCTGGCCGACAAACGACTTCGCCTGCCTGCCCTGACTGGCGCCGTCACGTGGCCGTCCTGGGCGGACCATGAAATCGTCGTCGCGGGCGCTCATCGGGCGCGGATTTCGGGTCGAATGGCGGCTGCCATACGCGCGGGGATTGATTTCACGCAGTTTTCTGAAAGTGCGGCTGGCAGGCTCATTTTGAGAGCCGACAAGAAAAGCGCGCCCAACCAACCACATGGACCCCGGCAGACGGCGGTCCTTTTATCTGGCCATGCCTCCCTGCTTCTCCCCAAATTCCAGCAGCTTCCGACCGACCGTATCCGTTCGCCCCCTATGATGCGAAAGGGCGCGCCAGCCCGCGTCATGACGGTTCCTGGCCGGAAAGAGGGACGAACAAGCGGTCTGGATGCACTTCGGGCGCAACAGCCTGTGCGGACGTTTCGTCGTCCGGCGGCGTTTCGGCTTCGGTTTGCGGTGCGGCACGGGCGTCGTCCGCGCGCATGGCGAATAGTGGCGCGCGCGTCCACGCCAGCGGATCGGCGGATGCGATCGTTGCGCGGCCAGGCTGCGATCCGCCGACCATCGGCGCGAGGATCGCGAGATAGGCGCGGGTTTCGCGGGGAAGCGGCCGGCCGGTTGCGAGATACTGTTCATAGCGCCCCGGTCCCGCATTATAGGCGGCGAGAAAGCCGGGCGATCCAAAGCGGTCATGCAGTTCGCGAAGGTAGGCTGTGCCCGCGATGATGTTGTCGCGGACATGATAGGGATCGTCGCCAAGACCGTATCGACCGCGCAGATAGGTCCAGGTGGCAGGCATGATCTGCATCAACCCCATCGCCCCGGCATGGGAGACGGCGCGCACGTCGCCCGCACTTTCGGCGCGCATCACCGCCCATATCCACGCCTGCGGAATGCCGAACCGTCGCGATGCTTCCGCGACATGGCGTGTGACAGGATCGACGGTTTGCGGCGCCGTCGTTTGCGCGGCGGTGGCATCGGGCCAGGCTATCGCCAGCGGGCTCGCCATGACGGCGAGCCATACCAGCGACAGCGCCCGGCCGCGCATGGAATGGCGACGCGGGCGCAACCGATCAGCTCCGGTCTTCGCGCGGTCGCGGTCGGTTCCACGACAGGTTGAACATCGTGCCCTCGTCATCGGCACGGAACAGATTGGCGCGCAAAGGCGGACCGGCGAAGATCGCGCTGTCGATCTCGATCGACATATAGTCGCCGGCCTTCTCACCGACCCGCTTCCATCCCGCTCCGATCTCCGGACCGGCTTCCTCATCGAGATGAACCCGGTAGTCGGGTGCGTTCTCGGCGTCGTTCGGTTCGGCGGGAACGACGATAATCGCCTCGTTGATCCCGAACATCCGGATGCGTCCCGAATAGCCGTCTGCGGTGGGTTTGAACGTGCCTGCGTACATTGCCAATCTCCTTTGTGCTGGCAGGGGGAAAGCGATCAGAAAGGTGCCCGCGTACGCAGCGGCGTCGCGCGACCGATCACGGACGATGCGGGGAGCGGCCCGAAATAGCGGCCGTCCAGGCTGTCGCTCCGATCCGCGTTCATGAAGAAAATCTCGTCGGGCGCGACGACGCGGCACCCTTCCCAAACGGGCAGCGGTCGATGCATCCGATCCTGCTCGCGCGCAGCGCCGACCGGCTTTCCGTCAATGGTGATGGCGACGCCGTTGCGGCACACATGCTGTCCTGGCAGCGCCGCGACCGGCTTGATCAGCGGCACGCCCAGTGGCAGATAACCACCCGTCGAAAGGAACACGGCGACATCGTCCGGCGGCGTCACGACGGCGAGGTCGCCGATGCGCAGATCACTGGCCGGACGGACGGTGTAGAAGCCGATCGGCACGCTGGCAGAGGCGTTCCAGATCAGCTTCGGTGGCGGATTGATCCACATCGATATCGCGACGACGTTGACGGCTGCGACCATCGTCACCAGCGTTCCCCAGCGAAATCTCATTGCAATGCTCCCTTGCGGGCGAGCCAGGCGCGATGACGCTCCAGCGTGTAGGGCCGCGGGTTTTCATTTGCCGCGAGACGGTTGTGGACGTGCCGCCAATGGTCGGGCGCGGCGTCGGCGGGGTCGATGCCCAGCGCGTCCACGGTGTCGATAGCCTCGAACACGCGCTGGACCTTGGGCCAGCCGTTGACGCGCAGCAGAACCTCGCCGCCGGGGGTGACGCCCGGCACGGTCTGATAGGGTTCGCCTGGAAGGACCGCGCGCAGGATGTCGATGCGCGACACCAGCGTGCCGAAGTCGTTGGACGCCCAACGGACATAGGCGAACACGCTGTCCGGCACGAAGGCGACGCGGCGACGCCGACGGTCGAGAATCTGGTCCTCGACTAGACGGCCGAAACGTATCCAGCGTTCGATGCGGCGCTCGATCCACAGCAGATCGACGCGGGTGCGATCATCGCGGTCGGCGGTCCTCATGATCCGTTTTCCTCGCCATCGGGATATTCGCGGTGCAGCAAGGTACGCAGCATGTCGGCAACCGTTGCGCCGCGCTGGAGCGCCGCGAGCTTTAGGCGTTGACGCAACTGGGGCGTCACGTCGATCGTCAGTCTGGCGCTGTTTACCGGTGGCGACGGGGCGGTTGGTGCTTCGGCGCCCTCCGGTCCTGCAATCCACGCATCGGCCGCACCGGGCCGGGACGCGAAACCCGTCCTGGGCTTGCGCGTCGTCATGATCTGATCGCCTCGATCTCGGCGGCCAGCGCGGTGATCTCACGGGCTGCGGCGCTTTCGGGATCGATCTCCGACACAAGCCGCCCGGTCTGCATGGCGTCTGCGAAGACGACGCGCTGGCCGACATGGTGCGCTAGCAGCGGCGGGTCGTGCTCGGCCAGGCTCTCGGCGGTGGCGCGGGCGATCAGCGTGCGCGCATGATAGCGGTTGAGCAGGAACCGCGCGCCGATCTCCGGCTTGAAGATACGCGCCTGGTCGATCAGCTTCAGCATCTCGGCCGACGCCCAGCCGTCAAGCGGCGATGGCTGCACCGGGATCAGCGCGAGGTCACAAGCGAACAACGCCGAACGCAACAAGTTGGCGACACGCGGCGGCCCGTCGATGACGACATGATCCATGCCGCGCGCCAGCTCGGGTGCTTCGATGTGCAGGGTGTCACGGGCGAGGCCGACCACACTGAAGAGCCGGGGCAGTCCTTCGGTGGCGCGTTGCTGGGACCAGTCGAGCGCGGAACCCTGGGGATCGGCGTCGATCAGCAGGACGCGGCGCCCTTGCCTCGTCCATTGTCCGGCAAGGTGCAGCGCGAGCGTGGTCTTGCCGACACCGCCCTTCTGATTGAGGAGCGCGACGATCATGAGCGGCGCTCGAGTCGAGTGCGGGAGCCGTCCGAGCGGCCATCGCTAAGCGAGGAGTTGCTCGATTTATCCCCAGCGCCGCGTGTCTCTACTACTTCTTTAGATTCTGATTTAGAGTCTTTAGAGTCGTATTTTTTACTGGAAGGCCAAAGGTTTAATTGAGATGCATGCGTCCGAAGTACGGATAGGACTGCGTTCGAAGTACCGATAGGCATTGCGTCCGAAGTACCGATACGGCGTTTCTGGCGCGGCAAGTTATCCACAGGCCGGAGGCCGATTTCAATGACGCTCGGCCGCATCACGAGGAGGGTCTCGGAACCCGTTCCTGGCACAAGTTCCAGGACGTAGCCGGGAAGTGATTGGCTCCGCACGATGGCGCGAATATGGAGCGCGAAATCGGAGAAGCGCGATTGACTGGCGCTTTTGGCATGAAGGTGGCGCAGTTCGAAACGCCAACCATTTAGCTGTCGGCCAGCATGTTTGCGAGCGACCCGGTAAAGCCAGCGCTCAATGCCGCCGGTGAGCCGGAAATAGCCAGGATCTATCGCCAACACGAGACGGCGATCGAGGACGCCCTGGTAGAACCAGTCGGGCAACACGAATTCCATGCCTTCGATACGGCCCGTTCGTGTGACCAGCTCTTCCCATTCATTGATCCAGGAGAATTGCTGGCGCCGCCAATGCTCGCCGTGCCGGATGGTGGTGCGCACGACCGTCGATTGCAGCCGCGTCAGGGCGCCCTTGAGAAGGTGGTAGTTGCGCGCGCCCGTTCCCCTGCCGATCGAGGTGAGTAGCTGATAAGGCGTGAAGCGGAAAAAGCGGGAGATCGGCAGTCCGCGATCGTCGGCGGCGAGGAGTTGGCTCGCGGCCCAGATAAGGACATCAGCGTCCCATATGGTCGCGAGACCATGTTCGGGCACGGCATAGACTTGCACTTCTGTATCGCCGGATTTGTAGAGGATCGGCGCGATGCGTCGGGCCTTCGCCAGCGAGAAGAAGGGGCGCTCCATGAGGTCGCGCTGGTCACGCGGCGGCACGGTTCCGGACAGCGCCTCAAACGGATCGAGGCGCGCGCGTTCGCTCTGACCCAGTGGTCGATGGTTTCCGGCCATGATGGTTCAACGACCGCCGCTCACGGCCACTTCCTCGGCCGTCAGAGGTCTCGCGGCGAACACCGTGCCCGCGCCTGGGTCGGAGGTTGACTGGCGCACGCCGCGATCGGCCCACTGGCGCAGGTCATCCACGCGATAGACGATCCTGCCCCCGAGCTTGCGATAGGTGGGTCCGGTTCCGAACGTGCGATGCTTTTCGAGTGTTCTCGGAGAAAGCCCGAGAAGCTGAGCCGCATCAGGCGTTCGAAGATATTTCGATCGGGGAAGCGAGTCGAAATCCGTATCAGGGTGCATCTTAGTCCTGCCTTCCGAATGGGCCAGGGCGGACAGCAGTGGCTGTCAGCGCGTCGGAGGGCAGATTGGCGAAGCGCGGCGGCGCAGAGGGAGAGTCGATCTTCCGGGGGTGTAATTATTTCACCTTGGACCTCCGGCGGCGTGGCGGTGGACATAGAATCTGCAAATAACCACCGCTCAGCAGCTTGTGGCCCTTCGCCAGTAGACGGCGAAGACGCGACCTATGCTCGGTCGCCAACCAGTCGCGCCGGGTTCGTGTCCTTTCGTTCAGAACATATTCGGCCATTTCGCGTTCGCTGGCGCCATCCCGTTCGGCATCAAGCAAACGGATGGCGAGGATGAGCTGGCCGCGCGCATAGGGTGTGAGCGGCTTCGGCTCTGGTCCCGCCCGATTGTCCATGACAGAATTCCAGAAACGTATCGCGGCGGCCGCCCGGTCGGCGAACAGCAGGTCGAACGGTATGACGACGGCCATTACGCCCTTGGCGTAACCATCACGCCAGAGACGATGAATCGCGTCTGGCGCGACGATGATACTGTCTCCCTCCGGGCTTTGCAGCGTGTCCGATGTCGACATCAGTGTAGTGGCGTCGAGCGGCCAGGCCGTCATTCCCGGCGGTGCAGGGCATATGTGCAAAACCGTGGGCAGAACTTCCGGCCGCCAGAAGACAGATTGATTTTCGTAGGCGATGTTCGGATCAGAGCCGAAATCGCAACCCCCAGCGCTTGACGAAACTCTCGACCAGAAGTGGATCTGGCGGCTTCGTCAGAAGTATTTTCTTGTATTCGCGACAGTAGTCCCGGTTGCGTCGAACGATCTCCCAAGCAAATCCGGCGCGGTCATAGTTTTGTAAGAACCGGTATTCCGCCGGAGAGCGCCAATCGATCTTGTGCATCGCGACACCTCCCAAATGGCCGCGGTTCGTGCGCCACGGCACAAGCTGGTAAGGTTCGCGTAGAGCGAATCTTTAGCTAGACGCAGTTCGGTTATCACCCCATCACGAACGGTGATAGCTGAGTGTTGCTTTGCGACGCGCTATTAGTTCGGTGGGCCGCCGCGAAGCAAATGCTTATATCCGGATTTCGCCATCCAATGCGCCCGCGCGAGATGCGTCGCCCAGGCGGTATGGGCGCGCGTGGGTTCTTCTTCCGGATCAATATGCAGAACGATGCGTGCAACCTCTTCCCAGACCGCGCCATCATTTTGGGCATCAAGCAAACGCAAATAAGTGATCAGATGCTCTTCATCATAAGGCGTGAGGAAGGCGGCTTCTGGGGCCGTATCAGATACCTCAGGATCGAGCGGCGGGGTTTTCATGGACGTCTCCCTAATGGATACATTCAAAATGCTCAAAGCTCTCCAGCGATTGGCTTCCAGAACATAAACGCCGCGTGACATGATGGCCGCTGGATCGGACAAATACACCTTATAAAGGATAAACCCGATAGTATGTATCGTCCAGCGTGCCGCGTATGGATATGCGCCGCCTCGTTGGACTGAACTTTGCAAGGTTGCGGCGTGAGCAAGGATTCACGCAAGAGCGTTTCGCCGAGATATCCGGTTTCACGCAGCAATATGTCAGCGATCTCGAGCGGGGACGGCGTAATCCGACGGTGGTGACGCTTTTCCATCTGGCCACGGCATTAGGGGTGAGGCCCGTCGACCTGCTCGCTGATTGTAGCGAGGATGGTGCCAGTGCGTAGTGTTGCACGCACTGGCTGATCGCCGTGTCTGGCTCACCGCCCGAAAGGATCGAGTTCCGCGAGGATGAGGTCCGGATCGCCGTCCCATTCGGTGGTCGGCATGGCGCCAAACATACCGTTCTCGGCGCGAAATACGATGATGCAAACCATGAGACTCCGCGCGAGGCTCCAGGCGTAGGCTTGGGCGGTTTTCAAGGAGTTGGACATTTGCGGCTCCTGTCTCGGAGGCGGGGACCATCCCCGCTCGACAGGCTCCCGAAGTGTCGGACGCATGGCCGCGATCACCGCGCAGGCGCAGCCTGAAGGCCGCACGCGCAGCGTAAGCGGACCCTTTACGGGTTGATGGCGTCAGGCCATGCGCCGGACCAAGGAATGAGCCTCCAAGAGCGGGGTGGCTCCCGACGAACAGGAGTTGCTTGTCCTAACGGACCTGACCGCCGTTGCCTGGTCCTGGCCTCTCGGACACGCACGAGTGCTCCCAACCAGCGTTGAGCGGACATTCTCAGGTTTGGTGCAGTGGTAGCCGAATGGGACCGCGATCCCGGTTGTCGACCAGAGACAGACCTACGGGATGTGAGGAGGAGACGATTTGCGCAGGGCGGTCAGCGGCGACGCATCGCCGCCGCCGCTGTTCGGGCTTATCGGAGCTGCTAGCCGTATCGCTCGACAAGGCTCGGCGACAAAGGGCGGAACGCCTCTGTGCCCATGCCGGCCATGATGTCGGCGGTGAGGTCGTCGATCTGGTAGCCATATGGGCATCGAGATCGGCGGGCAGCATCAGCAAGGTCGGATATTGCTCAAGGCGCGTGCTGAGCCAGAGAACCGACTGCTCGGTCTTCGGATCTCGAACCCCAGGATGAAGTAGGTGCGAAGCGGCGGATCGTATCCGACGACGGCGTTTTCGTCGGTCGCGGCATCGGTTCGAAGGGTAATGGCGTAGCGGCTCATGATTGCCTCCTTCGCGATGGTGACAAGGAAAGAGCCGGCCTCGCTGGGGAGCGAGGCCGGCTCGGGGCGGCGATCAGCTCGGCGGGTTCCAGATGATGACTTTCTTCAGAGGGTCGTCGCCGGGGGCTGGAGCGACATTGCCGTAAATGGTGCCGAACTCAGGAGCCGACAGCGAGACCGAGATATATTCCGCACCGGTGTTCTGGGAGAAGCGGTTCCAGCCGGCGCCCAGCTCAAAGCCGTTCTTGCGGCTGATGATCCGGTAGTCAGGCTCGT
This sequence comes from Sphingopyxis granuli, assembly GCF_001559015.1. NCBI lineage: Bacteria > Pseudomonadati > Pseudomonadota > Alphaproteobacteria > Sphingomonadales > Sphingopyxidaceae > Sphingopyxis > Sphingopyxis granuli. Next base: position 4,651,635 of record NZ_CP012199.1, on the reverse strand, counting down.
TTTCCTTGGTCTTACGGGTGTTCTGGATCAGCGCGATCTGGGCGGTGACGTTGAGGGTGGCAAGCGTGCCTTCCAGGCTGCCGTCCTGCTTCTGGGTGAGGTTTGCGATGGTGGCCATGATGTCTGTTCCTTCGGTTGATCGGGGACCATCCCCGATGACGCCGAAGGAGGCGGACGAACGCCGCCGTCACCGGAGCGTAAGCGCGGGGGAACCCCCTTGCGGGGTTGGCGGCATTAGGCGGGCGTTTGCCTACAAGGGCGGCATGAATAGGGGTTGGTCTAACGTAGCCGTTGGAGGAGCGAAGTTTGTGGCCACTGCACCCCAACCGGACGAAAGGCGGCAAGCGAGGTTTCACGCTCGATTATCGCATCGCTATGCGGGTGGTCCCAAGCACGCTGGCTGGGGAAATGCCTGACGACCGAATTAGCGCGTAGGTCTGAAAAATGATGGCGCAGGCCCAGACTGCCACTATCCGGACATGGTCGCTGAATGCCGACGTCGGTTCGTGGCTCTGGAGATCGGCGCGCATCCGGTGTGCCCCCCCGTATCGGCCCGCGCCGCTGGAGTTGTTCAATCTGTAGCCCGATGCCAGGATCGCAACCGCGAGCAGTCTGGCCATCGACGCCTATTGGCACCTCGCTGCCGATCAGAAGCGAATAGAAAAAGCGTAAAGGCGCAAATCCGTAGAAACGGAAATCCACCGACAGCTATTACCTTGTAACCAACGCGCCGCCTGCACGGCGTTCATAGCCGCTATGTAATTGCGGCCAGCTCGTAATCGAGCGCGGAATAGACATCGACCATGACGTGATAGATCGCCCCGGCTTCCTCCTACGTCTGTTTACGCTCGGTATCCTGCCCAAAGATCGCCCGCCACGGCGGCGCGATGAACACTCGGCGATTATAGCGAAACAGCGCCGCCGCACTTCGGACGTGCTGCGGCACAGGCAAGCCTGACAACGTGAGATAGCCGACGACATCGGGAACGCCACGATCGAACAGGGTGATCCCGCTGTGTGCCTTGGGCTTCCGCTAGGACCGCAGTTCCCATCCCAGCATCAGTGCGGCAAAGGCGCTGCGTTCGGCCCAGGGCAGCGCGGCGCCCCCAATCGCCACCCGATCCTGAATGATCGCCCGCCCGGCTTCGGGCATATGTCACAGGCCAGAAGCCGCCAGGGCGCCGATCAGCGTGCTTTTGCCCGAACCCGGGCCGCCGGTGATGACGATGAAATTATCCCTAGCGGCTTCCAAGTTCACGGCTCAGCCGTTCAGCTTGTCCTTGACCGCCTTGGCGGCAGCGAAAGTCAGCTTCTTCGACGCCGCGATCTGGATCGTCTCGCCATTGGCGGGATTGCGGCCCTCCCGCGCTGGGCTGTCCTTGACCTTGAACTTGCCGAAGCCGGGGAGCGAGATTTCTGCGCCTGTCGCGGCAGCATCGGTGATCGCGACGAAAACGGCATCCACGATCTTCTTCGCGTCTGCTTTGGTCAGGCCGTAATCGGTGGCGATCGTCTCGGCGAGGTCGGCGTTGTTCATTCTATTCTCCTAATTGGGATTATGACCGGCGAATCCATTTCAGAACTAGAAGCAACTAACGTCGCGGACAAGGCGGCGATGTCAGCGCGTCGATAGTGTAAGAAAGGGCGCGCGTGGACAAAGCGCAAATGATCGCGGCGAACCGCTGCGGCGGCGCTCAAGCGCCGCCCTGATGCCTGAAGTCCCAGCGCTTGATGCCCATCGCCTTGGCCTTGTCGTGCAGATTGTCCTGGATGCCGGTGCCGGGCAGGATGATGACGCCAGCAGGCAAGGCTTCCAGGAGCGCATCGTTGCGCTTGAACGGCGCGGCCTTCTTGTGCCGGTTCCAGTCGGGCTTGAAGGGGACCTGCGGCACGTTGCGCTGATCGGCCCAGAGGGCAGCGATCTTCTCGCCGCCCGTCGGCGTTGCCCCGTGCGCCAGGACCATCTGCGGGTGTTTGGCGTGGACGCGGTCGAGCAGGTCCCAGATGAAGTGATGATCGTTGAAGCTCGGTCCCGAGCTGAAGGCGATCAGCGTGCCGGCGGGGATCAGCACCTGCTTTTCGGCCCGTTGTCGCGCATTGACGAAATCCCGACTGGAGACGACCGCCGAGGTCAGCGCCTTGCGGTTGACCTTCGAGCCTGAGCGCGGCGTCCAGGGTTTGCGAATATGGATGCGGAACTGATCGGCGCAGCCGTCGCGGAAGAACTCCATCGCGTCGCGGCGTTCGAGCATCGTTGCGCCTTCGCGCAGGAGCGTTTCCAGCTCGACCGACTTCACCTCGGAGCCGTCCTGTTCCGTCTGGCTGCGCTTCTGGGCGACCTCATTGTCGTCAAGCTCGCGCTCGATCCGTTCGCCGGCGCGGTGGAAGACGTTGGTGAGGTTCCAGAGCAGGTCTTCAAGGTCGGGCTCGAGCCGGGTGTCGATGAATGTCGAGATCATCGCGTCGAAGATATCGATGATGGCGCCGGTGGCGGCACGGGCATCAGGGAGCGGCCGGTCATCGGGTTCGTCGGAGTAAGGCCGATATCCGTAGAGGGCCATTTCCTGGAGAAGATAGGCGGTGGAGGATTCTGCGTGTTCGGGTTCGTGCTCGGGAAGCGGATTGTCGGTTTTCATGGTGACGCCTTTTCGGTTGGCCGCGCCCTTCGCGGCCTTCGCAGGCGACGAAAGACGGCGGGCGAACCGGACCTGCACCCCGAGCGATTGCGGAGGGGCCGCAGCGAAGCGGAGGACGGCGGGCAAGGCTTTCTTGTCTCGCGAGGAATGGCGGCTCTGCCGCCAGGGGAAGAAAGTTGAATCCCGCCGTTGCCGGACAGGGGCGTTTGCCGTTCCGATCGCCCTCTAGAGAAGGCCGAGGGCTGGCCATTCCGATCTCTGCGTCACCCTGACACCCGGCGGTCGCGCTCCGTACGAACCTTCGCGCGCACCCACCGCCTTTCCGGCTTCACCGGGACGGTATCAGGAACCGGCCGACATCGGCGGGCACGAGCTGGGGCCGCAACGCCGCCCGCATCCGCTCCGGCCCAACCAGGCGCAGATCCTCGTTGTGATCGCCGAGCATCGGCGACAACGGCACGACTTCGATCCCGGCGCTGGAAGCCCGCTCGCTCAACGTCGTCAACGCCACATCGCCGGCCGGATCATTGTCGCGCACGACATAGAGGCGCCGCAGCGCTGCGGGAAACAGGATGGCTCCGAGGTGCGGAGAGGACAGAGCAGCGATCATGGGCATGGCGGGCAGGATCTGTCGCACCGACAAGAGGGTCTCGATCCCTTCACCCGCCGCCATCACGCTATCTGCGACCCCGAAGCGGACGCCGTGCCCGAGAAGATGACCCATGGCGCGTCTCGGTGACGCTACAGGCGCTTTGTCGATCGCGGCCGGGTCGAGCCAGGTGCGGTGAACGCCGGTCACGCCGCCGTCGAGATCGGTGACGGCAGCGATCATCGCGGGCCAGGCCGGACGTGTCCCCGGCGGATCACCCTGCGATGGACGGTAATAGCAATGCGGATGGAAACTGAGCGGATCGCCTTTCCGTAAATCCGTAATCGCACGGTTCCGTAAATACGCTTCCACGACTGTCGCCAGAAATGGCTTCGAGGCCGCCAGCAGGCGCCGCGCGGCTTGCGGCGTGCCGGTCGGCGCCTTCGGCTCGCGCCGATATCGCCGACCCTCGTCAGCGGGCTCGGGGCGTGGCAGGCTGAGGAAACGCCGGGCCTCGTCGAGCGTGTCGCGCAGACGGTGATGACCACAGGCGATCGCGACGATATCGAGTAGGTCGCCATGTTCGCCGGTGGATGCGTCGGTCCATTTGCCCGCCGCGCCGCGTCCGTCGTCCGAGCCGGAAAGCCGGACATAGAGACTGCGGCCCGGCGTGTTACGGGCATCACCGACCAGCCAGTAGCGGCCCTCACGATGCCCCTTCGACAGATAGTGACGGCACACCGCCTCGGCCTGATCGCCGAGACGCTGCGCCAGCTCACCTGCCTGATCCGACAGACGGCCCATTATGCCGCTGCCCGGTCGCCGACGCGCTGGATCGGCCAGCGCTTCATCACCCGGTCGAGCACGGCGACACCGCCCGCATCGACGGGGACGAACATCCGCAGCTTCCAGCTTATGATCTCATGGAACAGACCATAGGCGGTCAATCGCTCGCGCATCGCATCGCTGAACCCCCAGAGCTCGATCCGGTTCACCCCCATGACGCGCGCGCGGCGCAGCTGGAGACCTTCGTCCAGATCGAGGATCGTGCGCCCGTCCATCAGGGCGGTGAAAGCCGCCTGCGGATCGAGGGTCGGGCGACTGTCGTTGGCGGTCGCCGTCGCGACCCAGGCGGGCGCGACCCGGCGGCCGACGATACGTTCGCCGTCATCGGCCTGGAGCCGATAGACGCGACTGGATTCCTGGGGAAGCCTTTTCCAGATCGGCAGCAACAGGCCCGTGACGATGTGCATCGTGCTGGTCGCGAACGCCGGCACCTCGGCAAGCTCGGCCTCCCAGGCGCGGGCGAAGGCGGTGCGGGTCGCTGCGCGCCACTGCGTCTCGCTCATCGCCGCCAGCGGCATCGGCGTCGATTCCATCGGCCGGACGAGCCGCACGCGGCGCTCGACGCTGCCGTCGTCGAGCAGCAGGCCGCGCGTCGGTATCTGCACGGCGGCGCGGCCCGACTGCGCGTTGACCAACAGCGCGGCCTCGCCATCGCCGAGATGGGCGAGCGCGCCGTCCAGCGTCAGCGGCCGGTTGCGGTCCTTGCGTTCGATCGTCAGCAACCGTGTCTCCGCCGTGGTCCCCGGATGGGTATAGATGGTGGTCCGGTTGACGATGGTGAAGCTCTCGGCCTGAAGCGTCTCCAGACCCAGTTCATAGCTGCCTGAGGCGATCGCTCCCTCGATACGCGCGGTCAGCAAATCCTCGAACGCCGTGAACAGGATGTTCTGGAGGTCGATGGTCAGCGCCAGCATCCGGTTGAGGAAGGTGGTGATCGGCGGCAGTTCGTCCTTGAGACCATTGCTGTCGCTGAGCGACAATCCTGTCGCCGCCTCGAAAGCCCCGAGCGAACAGCCCTCGATCTTGCCGCCGTAGAGCAGACGGTAAAGCTGGCGCAGGGCGTCGCGCGCATACCAGGATTCCAGATTGTCCTCCGGTCGGAACAGGCCCTGGCCGCCGGTCTGGCGCTGGCCGCGGGTGATCGCGCCCAGCGTGTCGAGACGGCGAGCGATGGTGGAGATGAAGCGCTTTTGCGCCTTCACGTCGGTCGTCACCGGCCGGAACAGCGGCGGCTGCTTCTGGTTGGTGCGGTTGGTCCGCCCGAACCCCTGGATCGCGCTGTCGGCCTTCCAGCCAGCCTCCAGCAGATAATGGACACGCAGCCGCTGGTTCCTCGCGCCGAGATCGGCATGGTAGCTGCGGCCGGTGCCGCCCGCATCCGAGAAGACAAGCACGCGCTTGGCATCGGCCTGGAACGCATCGGTCTCGCCGAGATTGGCCGAGCCGGGTCGGGTCTCGACGACATAGCGGTCGATGCCGTCGGAACCGCGCTTGCGGACGATACGCCGCGAGCGTCCCGTCACCTCGGCGACCAGATCGGTCCCGAAGTGGTGGAGAATCTGGTCGAGCGCGGCGGGCACCGGCGCCAGCGACGCCAGATGTTCGATCAGCCGGTTGCGACGATCGACGGCGTCGCGGGATTGGACCGGCTGCCCATCCTTGTCGGTGACGGGCCGGGAGGAGAGATTGCCTTCGCTGTCGGTGAAAGGCTCGTAGAGCTGCACCGGGAAGCTGTGCTCAAGGTAGGACAGCACATATTCGCGCGGCGTCACGTCCACGCGAACGTCATCCCATTCCTCGGAGGGGATGTCGGCGAGCCGGCGTTCCATCAGCGCCTCGCCGGTTGAGACGATCTGGACGACGGCGCTGTGGCCGGCCTCCAGGTCGCGCGCGATGCTGGCGACCAGCGACGGCGTTTGCATCGCGGTGATCAGATGGTTGAAGAAGCGCTGCTTGGCGGATTCGAAGGCGCTGCGCGCCGCCGATTTGGCCTGGGCGTTCAAGGTACCCGTCGCGCCGGTGATGTTGGCGGCCTGCATCGCCGCGTCGAGATTATTATGGATGATCTGGAACGCGCCGGCATAGGCGTCGTAGATGCCGATCTGTCCGGGCGTCAGCCTGTGTTCGAGCATTTCATATTCAACGCCGTCGAACGACAGCGAACGGGCCGCGTAGAGGCCGAGCGCTTTCAGGTCGCGCGCCAGCACCTCCATTGCCGCGACCCCGCCATCCTCGATCGCGGCGATGAACTCCGAGCGCGTCGAGAACGGAAAATCCTCGCCGCCCCACAGGCCGAGACGTTGGGCATAGGCGAGGTTTTGCACCGTCGTCGCGCCGGTCGCCGAGACATAAACGATGCGGGCATCGGGCAAGGCGTGCTGGAGCCGCAGACCGGCGCGGCCCTGTTGCGAGGGCGCCTGCTCGCCGCGCTCGCCCTTACCGCCGGCGGCGTTGGCCATCGCGTGCGCCTCGTCGAAGATGATCACGCCGTCGAAGTCGGCGCCCAGCCAGTCGACGATCTGTTGGACGCGGCTAACCTTCTCGCCGCGTTCCTGCGAACGCAGCGTCGCATAGGTGGTGAACAACACGCCCGCATCGAGCTTGATCGGCGTGCCCTGGCGGAACCGGGAGAGCGGCGTCACCAGCAATCGTTCCTGTCCCAGCGCCTCCCAGTCGCGCATCGCGTCGTGATGGAGCGTGTCCGAACGGCTCACCCAGACCGCGCGGCGGCGTCCTTTGAGCCAGTTGTCGAGGATGATGCCCGCGACCTGGCGGCCCTTGCCGGCGCCCGTGCCATCACCGAGGAACCAGCCGCGCCGGAACCGGACGGCGGCGTCGGTCTCATCGGCCGCCGCCTTGACGATGTCCCAGGTCGGATCGACGTTCCACGATCCGGCGAGATGGCCGCTATGGGCGTCGCCCGCGAGAATGATGGATTCGAGCTGGGCGTCGGACAGGGTGCCGTCGGCGATCAGCCGGGCCGGCAGGATCGGACGATAAGACGGCCTGGGCGGGGCGACCGACGCCATCGCCGCCGACTGGACCAGCGGGGTCGGATGCGGTTTCGCGTCGGGGATGCAGATCGACTGGAGCGCATAGGGCTCGTAGATCGCATCGGTCAGCCGCCCGGCCTCGGCTGGGGTCCAGTCGATGGCCTCATAGGCCAGTTCCAGGGCATCGGGCGCGACCGCGGGAACGGGGGCCAGGACCGGCGCGACGCGGTGGCGGGCCGACTTCGCAGTCATCGGCTGGATGGCAATCGGCGTGACGGGCGGCGGCACCTCTGGTGAAGGCGCGCGCGGTGGCACGAGGTCGAGCACCCAAGTCAGCAGCGTCGCGGTATCGGGCGCGACGCCCGGCGAGACTGGAAAGGCATTGGGGTCGGCGGCGGGCACGCGGTCGATCACGGTCAGGCGCGTGTCGATGGTGGTGCCGTGCTTGGCATAGACCCGGCCGTCGATCGCCGCCGAGAAGACCACACGGCCGCGCTCCTGCAAGCGGGCAAAGGCGTCGGTCCAGGCCGGATTGTCCGGCGCGCAGCTTGCGCCGGTGATCGCCACCAAACGGCCGCCCGGCGCCAGACGCGCCAGAGCCGAGGCGATATGGCGGAGCGCCGCGTCCTTCATCATCCGGTCGACATGGGCCACGGCCGAGAATGGCGGGTTCATCAGCACCACGCTGGGGACCAGGCCCGCGTCTAGATGGTCATGGATGTGCGCGGCGTCGTAACGGGTGACGGCGCAATCGCCGAACAGCCCGGCCAACACTTCGGCGCGGATCTCGGCCAGTTCATTGAGGAGCAGGTGCGCGCGTCGGTTCTCGGCGTGGACGGCGAGCAGGCCGGTTCCAGCCGATGGCTCCAGCACCACGTCGCCGGGTCGGATGGCGGCGGCGATCACCGCAACGACGCCTAGTCCGGTAGGTGTCGAGAATTGCTGCAACGCCTGGGAGGTTTGGGATCGGCGCGTATGGGTCGGCAGCAGGGCGCCGATTTTCTCGATCATCGCCAGGGCGGCGGCCGGCGATACGGATTTACGGAGAATCGTAGAACCATATTTACGCAGGAACAGGATCTGCGCCGCTTCGCAGGCGTCATAGGCGGTCTTCCAGTCCCAGGCGCCGTCCGCGTCGGAGCCGTGAAACGCGGTCTCCATCGCGGAGCGCAGCGCACGGGCGTCAATGGCGCGACCCCGTTCAAGATCGGGCAGGATGAGATTAGCGGCGGCGAGGATCGCCTGGCCGGTCGCGGCGAAACCGGGCGCGACAGGCAATGACGCCGCCAACCGGGCAACGGATGTGGAAGGGGTCATGGGAAGTGTCCGAGGAGAGCGGGACTGGAGCAAGCCAGCGGACGCTCTCTCTCGATCCGACCGGCTCGCTCCCTTCCGGCCTGCCTCTCACTCTGGAGCTGGCGTCAGCCGGAGAACGCTGCGCTTGAAGCGGCCGTCTCCCGTAGTTTTACTCTGGGCGCGGCCGTGCACGGCTTCCCAGCATTCGGGATAATAGTCGCGCAGCGTGCGATCGGCGTGACAGCGCTCGTAATCGGTGAACAGGTCAGGAAAGCCGATGGCGACCTTGGCCCATTCGCAATCTTCCTCATACCAGCCGCCCGCAACGCGCAGTACGCCGGGCATTGCCATGTTGCGGGCTCGGTCGAGTTTAATCCCGCCATGGCTGGCGGTCGAATGGAAGACAACGCCATTGGCATAGATCTCACTCGACTGCGCCAGGCCCCAGGGTGTGGAAAGCCGCTGGCGAACCTCCCGGCGCCCAAGCGTTCGAAGCTGGCGGCGATGTTGGGCGTTCTCCTCGACATGAGTTTGAAAGGCCGCTCCATCCGCGACAGTCGCCGACGCGCCATAGACATCGGCTGCGGTCCACTGGTCGATCGACTTCCTGAGCCGCCAACCGGTTGCGATCCTGAGCCCGTCCTTCACCGGGATGGCGATGAAGGCGATATCCTCGACGCGAGCGGCCAGATAGCCGTCGGCCGAGCGCCCAAAGACGACGGCGATCACATCATCCGCGTTCATGCCGCCCTCCCGAGATCTGGCAGGATGGCGTTCGCCTCGTCGCCAACGACTTCGAACCGGGCGTTTGAATAGCGATGGCTGGCCAACCAGCTCTGCGCCGTCGCCATGTCGGGCGCGAGATGGCGAAGTTCGTCCACGCCTTCCCACTGGGTGAGCACACGGACCATTCCCGGCGCGGGCGCCTCGATGACCTCGAAAGACAGCGGGCTGGTGACGTGCCAGGTCATCGTCACCACCATCACGATGACGCCGCCGCTGCCGAAGTCACCATGATGGAGCGTGAAACCCTCGGGTATGGAATAGGTCGGCCGCACGACAGCCGGCGTCTTCTTGATCAGACGGCCGACGCCATTGGTCCGCTCCCAGGCCGCGAGTTTCTTGTTGAACCGGGCCGGCGGTCTGGGCTGGCCGTCGGCATAGCGCAGGAGCGCGCCGAGCGGCGCGGCGCGGATGAGATCGCTCAGCTCATCGGCGCCGACTATGGATTTGGACGTCATGAAATATCTCCAGATACGCAAAAACCCGGCGCGTGGCCGGGCTTCTGGTGATGGGTGTTGGAAAGGGGGGCGGGGCGACCGGGGCCGCCCCGCCCGGAGCGGAGGGCTATTCCGCCGCGATTGCATAGGCGTCGGACAGATCGTCCTCGGCCATCCCCTCGTCGTCGTCCCCGCCAAGGAACGCGGGCAGCGCCTCGGCATCACCCTCGACGCTTTCGTCCCGATCGACCGCCGCCGGACCGAACGCATCTTCGATCATCGGAGTACGAAGCGGTTCTGGCAGCCAGTCCGCATCGGCCAGCAACCGTTCGGCCTCGCGGGCCATGTCGCCCTTCTTCAGATGGTCGATCAGACCTGCCGTCTGGTCGTCCTTGGCTTCGGCGACCGCCATCAGGATGCGCGGCTTGGCGACCCGGCCGAGATAATTCTCGACCGTCGGCTTCCAGCCCGCCGCCACCATATCGAGACCGACCGCACGCGCCAGCACATGGCTGTGCGCGAGCCGCCGCTCGACGCCATGCGCCGACACCCGGCCGTCATAGCGGCTGGTCGGCTCCCACAGGGCATTGACCCCGAACGAGGCGCAATGGGCGAACAGCGCCGCCTGATCACCGCCGTCAAGCAGCATCAACGCGTCCCACAAGTCCTTGTCGGAATCGGGCAGCCGCTTCTCCCAGGCTTCGTGGCGCGCCGCGATCGACCGGGCCGAGGGACTGTCCTTCATGCCGGGCGCCTGGTTCGGAAAGCTGGTGCGCTGCACCGAGACGCCGAGACAGGATTCGGTGCGCCCATGATAGAAGGCGGACAACACCATGGAGTGCAGCACGGCGGCGAAGGCCGTCGACGGGCTGGCGGCGAACGCATCCTGCAAGGCAAGCGTGCGATGCGCGGTCAGTTCCGACACCAGGCGATCGGGCAGCGGCTTGATGATCTGCTCATCATCGTCATCGGTGTCATCCGTCGCAGCTGCGGCCACGGTGACGACGCTGGACCGCGCCGACGAAGCCGGCTGCTGCAGGCCGATCGGATCGGTGGCCTGATCGCCCTCAATCCCATCATCGCCCGTTTCGGCCTCGACCGGCGGCTCATCCTCGGCGCGGACCCAGCCACGTTCGATATAGAGCGACCCGTCGGTGTCGAGGCTGACGAAGGCGCCGGCGATACCCATTTCTCGGGGATCATAGGTTCTCGGCCGCTCGATCAGGCCGGCCAGCTCATCATCGATCGCGTCGATCCGCGCCGCCACGTCTTCCGGCAGTTCCTCGACGTCCTCATATTCCGCTTCGATGGCGTTGCCTTCAGCCGTCAACGCCTCGGCCCGCGCCGATTCCGTATCGGTAAGCGCCGCCGGATCGCTGTCGATCTCGCGCAGGCTGCCCAGATGACCATAAGGCAGGTCCACGGCCGCCGTGACCCACTTCCAGCCTTCGCCGCCGATCCGTTCAGCCTCGGCCTGAAGCTTCGCGGCGACCAGCGTGTCGAGCAGCGCCGCGTCCTGAAGCCAGCCGCCATCGTCGGTCGTGAACAAGTCGCGCAGTACGCACCCGCCCGCCTCGGTATAGGCGTCAATGCCCACGAAAAGCGCCCGCTTGTCCGAGACGCGCACCGTGTTCTCAGTCAGTTTGGACCGGATGAACGAGGGTTCCTTGTTCCAGCTATGAGCAAGCAGCTCCCACACCTGTTCCTGGCGGGCATGGTCATCACTGACCGAGAAGGCCATGAGCTGATCGAGGGTCATGCCGTCCTCGGCATAGATCTCGTGCAACGCGGGCGACACCGACGCCAGCTTCAGGCGCTGGCGCACCACGGCGGGCGTGGTCATGAAGGTGGCGGCGATCGTCTCGATATCGTCGCCCTGGTCGATGAGCCGCTTCATGCCGCGGAACTGGTCGAGCGGATGGAGCTGTTCGCGGTGGGTGTTCTCGGCCAGCGAATCCTCCTCCTCCGAGATCGGATCATGAGCATTCTTGACGATGCAGGGGACCGGGGCGTTCTTCGCCAGCCGCTTGCGCTTGACCAGCAGTTCCAGCGCGCGAAAGCGCCGGCCGCCGGCAGGCAGATGGAACCGGCCGGTTTCCTGACCCTCATCATCAAGGGTTGGCCGCAGGTTCAGGCTTTGCAGGAGGCCACGCCGGGCGATGTCGTCGGCAAGCGTCTCGATCGAGACGCCGGCCTTTACGCGCCGGACATTGGACTGGGACAGGTCGATCAGGTCGAGCGGGATATCCCGCGCGCCGCTGAGGACGATCTTGGGGGCAGCTTTTACCATGTCGGTTACTCCATGACGGGCCGCCGGGAGACTCTCTCTCGGCTGCAAGCCCGTCACAAAGCCGAAGGCCATCCCCTCACTCTCCCTGCGGCCTGGGCCCAGGCGCTAGCGCTGGAGGGGCAAGCGCATTATGCCGCCTCCCGCCACGTCGTTGGACCGCCTGTATCGGGCTGATCCGTGGCGAGCTCACCACGGAAGTCGAGCAGGAAGTTTGCGGCTTTCGAGGCGGCGCTGGCCGCGCGGACGATGGCCCGATTATCCTCGCGGATGATGTCCAGCCAGGAACCGAGGTAATCGGCGTGCCGGACGGTCGGCACGATGCCGAGCGCGGCGCAGACGAAGGCGCCCCCCATCTCGGCGATCAGCTCTTCGCGTCCATATTCTTTCGAACCGAACGCGCCAGTCTGATCGCGGTCGAGCCGGCTTCGACCGCCGACCCAGTGCGATAGCTCGTGAAATGCTGTCCGATGCCAGTTTATGGGGTCGAAATAGGCGTCCGGGCGCGGCACCTGCACATAGTCCTGGCCGGGCGCATAGAAGGCGCGGTCGCCGCCGATGCGGAAGTCGGCGCCGGTCGCGGCAATCAGCGCTTCGGCTTCAGGCCGGATGAGCCCTTCGGGCACGGGCGGCGGCGGGGCGGCGATCCGATCCGGCAATCCCTCGCACTGGTCGGTCGAGAAGACGGTGTAGCGTTTGAGGAAGGGGATCGAACCCGGCTCACGACCGTCCTCGCTGGCGCGGCGGCGTTCGCTGTCCGGCGTAAAGCGATGGGCATAGACGACGGTCGTGCCGCGCTCGCCCTTGCGCACATTGCCGCCCAGTGCGAGCGCCTGCCGGAAGGTAAGGAAGCTGTTGGTCGAGAAGCCGTTGGCGACCACGGCGTCCCAGAGGATCAGAATGTTGATCCCGGAATAACGATCGCCGGTCTTGCCGTTGCGCGGCATGTCTAGCGATGCCTTCGACGAAGCCCACGGCTGCACCCAGGGAACGCGGCCGGCCTCCAGCTCAGTGATGATCTTGTCGGTGATGGACTGATAGAGGTCTGTCCGATCGCTGTCGGTGCGAGAGGTGGTGTTGGTACGTGCCATCGCGAGTCTCCGCGACGGGCCGGCAGTGGACACTCCCTCTGCCTTTCAACCCGTCACGGCCAATCCGGCCGCACTCTCCCTCTCGGGGCGTTGCGGGGTGTCCCCGCTGATGGAGGTAGGGCCAGACCCGCAGGGCTCGACGTCAGGAGGAAGGCGTTCCCTGTTCGCAAGCGGTGGTCAACGGCGTTGACAACTGCCAACGGAGCAACAAGCGCCATTGCGTAAGAATTTGATTGAGCCCCAGTATCACTGGGTCGCCGGCAAAGATGACATTTCATCGGAAATTATCGATGAATTATTGACGCCACCGAACGCATCGTATAATTCCGATGCATGGACACAGATAACGCCCTTTCGATCCTGTCAGCGCTCGCGCATCCAACGCGATTGGAAGCCTTCCGCCTGTTGGTTCGGCATGAGCCTGAGGGCTTGTCGACGGGCGATCTCGTCGAGGCTTCGGGGCTGAGCCAAAGCACCTTTTCCACGCATCTCGCCGTTCTCGTGAAGGCAGGACTTGTGCTCGCCGAGAAGCGCGGACGCCATCAGATCCAGCGAGCCAACATTGATGCGTTGACGGGGTTGATGGTCTTCTTGGCCAAGGATTGCTGCCAGGGGCGCGCGGAGCTGTGCGAGCCCCTTCTGGCCGAACTCACCTGCTGCTGACGGAGCGCAAAATGACCGACATCATCATCTACCATAACCCGGAGTGCGGGACCTCGCGCAATGCACTGGCCATGATCCGCAACACCGGGATCGAGCCGCATGTCGTCGAATATCTGAAGACACCGCCTAGCCGGGCGCTGCTGGTCGAACTTATCACGCGCGCGGGCATATCGCCGCGTGCGCTGCTGCGGGAGAAGGGCACGCCCTACGCCGACCTCGGGCTTGGCGATGAAAGTCTTAGCGACGAGGCCTTGATCGATGCGATGATGGAATTTCCGATCCTCATCAACCGGCCGCTGGTGGTTTCGCCGCTCGGCGTAAAGCTCTGCCGCCCCTCTGAAGCGGTCCTCGATATTCTTCCTGCACCGCAGCGTGGTGCTTTCGCCAAGGAAGATGGGGAACGCGTCATCGATGACGCCGGCCGGAAAGTGATTTGATGGAGCACTTCTCCAAGCCTGAGCGCCTTGGCTTTCTCAATCGCTACCTGACGGTCTGGATCTTCGCCGCCATGGCGCTGGGCGTCGCTCTGGGCACGGCCTTCACCGGTCTGCCGGCAGCGCTCAACAGGTTGACCATTGGCACCACCAATGTGCCGATCGCAATCGGGCTGATCCTGATGATGTATCCACCGCTCGCGCGCGTCAGCTACGAGGACCTGCCCAAGGTATTCGCCGACAAGCGTGTGCTGGTGCTGTCGCTGGTGCAGAACTGGCTCATCGGGCCGACGCTGATGTTCGCGCTCGCCGTTATCTTCCTGCGTGACAGCCCTGAATATATGACCGGCGTCATCCTCATCGGTCTCGCCCGGTGTATCGCTATGGTGCTGGTGTGGAACCAACTCGCCAAGGGCGACAATCAGTATGTGGCCGGCCTGGTTGCTTTCAATTCGATCTTCCAGATCGCCTTCTTCAGCGTTTACGCCTGGTTCTTCCTGACGGTCCTGCCACCTTTATTCGGGCTTGAAGGCAGCGTCATCGACGTCAGCTTCTGGACCATCGCCCAAGCCGTGCTGCTCTATCTTGGCCTGCCGTTTGTGGCGGGATACCTGACACGCAGGCTTCTCGTCGCGAAGCGCGGCGCCGCCTGGTATGAGGGCAGGTTCCTGCCGCGGGTCGGACCGATCACGCTGGTGGCACTGCTCTTCACGATCGTCGCCATGTTTACCCTGAAGGGGGGAGACGTTGTGCGGCTGCCGGTTGATGCCGTGCGGATTGCTATCCCGCTGACGATCTACTTTGTCGTCCAGTTCCTCGTAAGCTTCTTCATGGGCAAGCTGATCGAGGCGGACTATCCGCGCACCACCGCGATCGCGTTCACCGCCGCCGGCAACAACTTTGAACTGGCGATCGCCGTCGCCATCGCCGCGTTCGGCCTGGCCTCGCCCGTTGCCTTCGCGACGGTGATCGGCCCGCTGGTCGAGGTGCCGGTCCTGATCCTGCTGGTCCACCTTGCTCTATGGCTCGGGCGGCGCTGGTTCCCTGCCACTGCGCCAGCTTTAGCGAGATAAGCTATGTCGCTCCGTCATCTTTCCGATCCGGAACATCTACCGGCGCTGGATCGCAAATATGTAATCGATCGCCCGGCAGTGGGCCTGGGGCCTGACGATCCCGCGCCGCGCATCCTGCTGCTCTACGGATCGCTTCGCGAGCGTTCCTACTCACGCCTGTGCATCGAGGAGGCAGCACGCCTTCTCCGGTTGTTCGGGTGTGAAACCCGTATCTTCGATCCATCGACCCTGCCGCTGCCCGATCAGGTTGCAAATGACGATCATCCCGCCGTGCATGAGCTGCGCGCACTCTCCCTCTGGTCGGAGGGGCAAGTGTGGTGCAGCCCCGAGCGGCACGGCCAGATATCGGGCATCATGAAGACGCAAATCGATCATCTGCCGCTGGCGATGGGCGGTATGCGTCCAACCCAGGGGCGCACGCTGGCCGTCATGCAGGTGTCGGCCGGATCGCAGTCGTTCAACAGCGTCAATACGCTGCGGCTGCTGGGCCGCTGGATGCGGATGTTCACCATTCCCAACCAGTCGTCGGTAGCGAAGGCGTTCAACGAGTTTGACGAGGCCGGGCGGATGAAGCCGTCGAGCTATTACGATCGCATCGTCGATGTGATGGAGGAACTGGTCCGCTTCACGGTGCTGCTGCGGTCGCATGCGGATACGCTGGTGAACCGCTATTCCGAGCGGAAGGAATCGGGTGTAGCCATTGATCCGGCCTCGGATCTCTCCAGCATCGCGATCAGCGGGCGCTGAGGTGGATTTTGGGCAAACACCGGAATGCTGGTCGTCCGGTTTCAGTCTGGTCATGGGACATCGGGAATGATCGGAATTAGGCGCGGAACAGTCATGCCAGTGATGGATTCGAACGTCATTGCCGCAAAGGGCCGCCACATCTACTACGCTGGCGTAGCCTGGGATGTGACGGCTCACAGTGGTATTTGATGCCCGAAACTGGACAAGGCCGACAATATGTGTCGCCGCTTCTACTGACCGCATTTTTTGCCGACATGCACTTCTGAGGGCTGCGGCATGTGGAACGTGCGAAGAATGTGGTAACCACGACTCGGTGGTGCGAGAGGTGACGGTCACTTTCGAACCTTTCCTGTGACATGGAAAGGATAGTCCGCTATGGCACACATCATGTTGCGCTGGAGCATGCTCCTTTTTTGTCTTTTGATGACGTCACTGATCGCGTCGACGATGGTGCATGCGCGCGAGCTTCCAGCTACCGTAGCGCTTGAATGTTCGGGAGAAATGCACGCTGACCGTGACTCGGAGCGGTCATCCGATGTCTCCGACCAAGATGTACCGCACAATCATGGCGGTTGCGCTGGCCATTGCCTATTCACAGCTGTTTCCGGCACGTCCCATGATTTAACTTGCGGAGTGCCCGCAAAGTTCTGTTTCCCCGCTAGCGATGTGTATGCTCGATGGTGGGTCGGGCCACCGCTACGCCCGCCCATGGCCTGATTGATTCGTAGTCAGCTCGCCGTCGCCGCGCACTGCGTGGCGGCGGCGAGCCTTGCTCGTGTTAATCAGGAAAATCAGCATGCACAGAATGTTTGCAGCCTTGTTGGCTGCCGTGTCTTGCGTCGCCGTGGCGCAAGCACAGGATATTGCCACAACGGCTCCCCCTGCGGCCCCGCCGCTTACCCTTGATCAGGCGGTGGCGGCCGCGGGAGGCAGCGCCCCCGCCGCCGACGCGGCTCGCGCCGACATCGCTGCTGCCGAGGCAGGCCGGACTATCGCGGGCCTGCGTCCCAATCCAACCGTTTCGACAGAGGTAGAGAATATTTCCGGCACCGGCCTCTATCGTGGGCTTCGGGGTGCTGAAACGACTGTCGGAGTTTCGATCCCGATCGAGCTTGGCGGCAAGCGGTCAGCCCGGATCGCCGTTGCCGACGCGCGTACGACACGCGCGCAGCTTGCCGCCGCCATCACAGAGGTCGATATCCGGCTTCAGGTCACGCAGCTCTACATCGATGCGGTGGCAGCCGAACGGCGGCTGACGACAGCTCTTGATCAGACACGCATCGCGAACGACGCTTTGAATGGCGCGCGCGTGCGCGTTCGGGCCGGACGGGCTTCGCCAATCGAAGAACAGCGAGCGGACGTTGCCCGTGTCAACGCCGAGGCGGCGGCCGAAAACGCCCGGCGAATCCTCGAGAGTGCGCGCATTAATCTCGGTCGCAGGGTCGGACAGCCTGTGGTCGGGCCCCTTGATCTTGCTTGGCTGGATACTCTGTCTGGCTCCTATGGTCCCCAACTGGTGCCAAGTGCCGAGGGCACCTTGGCGCTCGCTGCCGCCGATGCGGATCTTGCGGTTGCCGATGCCGGTGTGCGGCTTGCAAGGTCACAGCGCATTCCAGACGTGACAGTTGGGCCGGGTGTGCGGCGATTCTCTGAATCGAACGACACTGCTGTATTGTTCAGCATTTCGGTTCCGATCCCGCTGTTCAATTCGGGTAGAGCCGCCGTAGGGCAGGCAAGCGCCGAGCGCAGCCGGGCCGAAGCGCAACGCCGCATGACCCGGCTCGATGTTGAGCAAGCGATCCTTGATGCCCGGACAGAAGCAGACAACGCAGCTACCCTAGCGCGGGCAGCCAACGGTCCTGCTCTTGCAGCCTCACAGGAAGCCGCCCGCATCGCGCGGATCGGTTATCGCGAAGGCAAGTTCGGGCAACTCGAACTGCTCGATGCCGAAAGGACGCTGGCCGAGACCCGGCTCGCCGCAATCGATGCGCGCGCTGTCTATCAGAATGCCAAGGCGCGGCTTGAGCGCCTGACCGCTCCCGCGCCCGAACAGGGGAATTGACCATGAAGTCCTATTTGAGAGCGGCATTGCCGCTCAGCTTCGCTGCATTGCTGCTGGCCGGTTGCTCTAGTCGTGAGCCGGCCCCGGAAACGACCGAAAATGCCGCCACCGCCGAAGAAGCCGGCCACGCCGAAGATGAGGGCGTCATCGACCTCAGCCCTGAACAGATACGCAAGGCAGGAATCGAACTGGTCCGTGTCGTCCGTAGCGGCGGCGGTGCGTTGACGTTGCCGGCGACGATCGAGGGCGATCCGCAAGGGATGCAGGTCGTGTCCGCCGCCATCGGCGGACGGGTGGTTTCACTGACCCGTCACCTCGGTCAGTCAGTTGGGCAAGGGCAGACGCTTGCGATCATCGAAAGCCGTGAGGCCGCTTCGCTCAATGCCGAGATCGAAGCGGCTCGGGCACGACTGACCCTTGCGGAATCAAACCTGCGTCGCGAGCAGAGCCTGTTCGACCAGCGCGTTTCGCCCGAACAGGATCTGATCGCCGCTCGCACTGCCGCGACCGAGGCCCGCATCGCGCAGCGCCTTGCTCAGCAGCAAGTCGCTGCAGCGGGTGGCCGAGGTGGTGCGCTCAACCGTATCGGAGTGACGGCACCCTTGTCGGGGCAGGTCGTCTCGCGCAGCGCAACCCTGGGCCAAACCGTCGCGGCCGATGCCGAGCTGTTCCGCATCGCCAACCTGTCGCGCGTCGCGGTCACTGTCGCGCTCTCCCCGGCCGATGCCGGAAGGGTAAGGCCCGGCTCTGAAATCGAGATCGTCTCCGGCGACCGCAAGTCGGTAGCGCGAGTCGACTTCGTATCACCGATACTCGACGAGGCTACTCGCCTCGCAACGGTGATCGCCATCATTGACAATCGCTCCGGACAGTGGCGGGTCGGGGAGCCCGTCACCGCCTCGATCCGACTGCCGGGCGGCGGTGCCGGATCGGTGCTCGTCCCGCAAAACGCGATCCAGACGGTTGAGGGGCGCCCCACCGTGTTTGTGCGTACCGATCATGGCTTCAAGGCCACGCCCGTCACGCTTGGAAGCCCAAGCGGAGGCAACGTGGTGGTGACGTCGGGACTGAAGGGTGATGAACGGCTCGCCGGGCTGAACAGCTTCACCCTTAAGGCAGAGCTAGGCAAGGGTGAAGCGGAGCACGGACATTGATCATGATCGACCGTATTGTCACATTCTCAGTCGAGCGGCGCTGGTTCATCCTGCTCATGACGCTTATCGCCGCGGTGATCGGAGGCTGGGCGATCAGTCGTCTGCCGATCGATGCCGTTCCCGACATCACCAACAACCAGGTTCAGGTAAATATCGTTGCGCCTGCACTCTCGCCTGAACTGGTCGAGACACAAGTCGCTTTTCCTATCGAAACCGCGCTCGCGGGCGTGCCAGGTCTCGAATACACCCGATCCCTCAGCCGCAATGGATTTGCTCAGATCACGGCCGTGTTTTCAGAATCGACCGATATCTATTTCGCGCGCCAACAAGTGTCGGAACGCTTGCGCGTCGCGGAGGAAGGTCTGCCCGAAGGCGCAACGCCTACCATGGGGCCGATCGCGACCGGACTCGGCGAAGTCTATATGTGGACGGTCCATCTCGAACATCGCGGCGAAGACACCCACAAGCCCGGAGAGCCAGGACTACAACCCGATGGCAGCTATATAACGCCGGAAGGGGATCGCCTTGTCAGCGAAGCCGATAAGGCGACTTATCTGCGCACAGCGCAGGACTGGATCGTTGCGCCGCTGCTCAAAAACACGCCGGGTCTTGCCGGGGTGGATACGATTGGCGGCTATGTAAAGCAGTTCCAAGTGATCCCTGACATGCAGCGGCTCGCCGCGCTCGGCATGGATTTGACGGCTCTCGCGCAGGCGCTGGAGCAGAACAATGTTGGGGTCGGCGCCGGCGTTGTCGACCGTGGTGGCGAAGGGTTGGCCGTGCGTTCCGATGCGCGCATCCGCAACATTGGGGAGCTTGCTGGAACCGTTATCGCCACCCGTGAAGGCGTGCCGATCCGGCTCGATCAAGTGGCGCAGGTTCGTCTCGGCCAGGCGATACGCTATGGTTCGGCATCGGAGAACGGCAAGGAAGTTGTCGTTGGCACTGCGGTCATGCGGATCGGTGAGAATAGCCGAACGGTCGCCTCGGCGGTGGCGGCAAGGCTGGATGAAATCAATGCCTCGCTGCCGACCGACGTGGTGGTGCAGCCGGTGCTCGACCGCACATCGCTGGTCAATTCCACGATCAAGACGGTTTCGAAAAACCTGATCGAAGGCGCGTTGCTCGTCATCGTCGTGCTATTCCTGTTGCTCGGCAATTTCCGCGCGGCGCTGATTGCAGCGTTGGTGATTCCGATCACCATGCTGATGACCAGCTTCGGCATGCTCAGGGGCGGTGTTTCGGCCAACCTTATGAGCCTCGGCGCACTTGATTTCGGCCTCATCGTCGACGGTGCCGTCATCATCGTAGAAAATGCGCTGAGGCGTATTTCCGAACGCCAACATCATTACGGACGCACTCTGCGTCCCGAAGAACGGTTGTCGGTCGTCGCCCAGGCCGCGCGCGAGATGATCCGTCCAACCGTGTTCGGACAGGCAATCATCATCCTCGTCTATGTCCCGCTTCTGACGCTGACCGGTGTCGAAGGCAAGACGTTCACGCCGATGGCGCTGACCGTCATCATGGCGTTGGTCTCGGCATTTGTCCTCTCACTCACTTTCGTGCCGGCGATGCTCGCAATCTGGCTGTCGAAGCCGGTCGAGGAGAAGGAAGGCCGGATTATGTCTTGGCTCAAGCGCAGATATGAGCCGGGGCTTCACAAGGCGATGAAGCGAGCCACCCTCACTATGGGGGTTGGCGTCGGGGCCTTTCTGGCCGCGATCCTGACGTTCTCGTTTCTTGGGCAGGAGTTTCTTCCGCAGCTCGACGAGGGCGATCTGACCGCACAGGTGTTGCGCGTTCCGGGGACATCGGTCGATCAGAGTCAGGCGATGCAGTCCCGTATCGAGCAAGAGATTGCGAAGCTTCCGGAAGTGCGGTTCGTCTTCTCAAAGACGGGCACGGCGGAACTCGCATCCGATCCGATGCCGCCTAACATCTCCGATACGTTCATCATCATGAAGCCGAAAAGCGAGTGGCCCGACAAGGGCCTGTCCAAAGCTAATCTCGTGGCAAAGGTGGAGACAGTCCTCGAAAGCATTCCGGGCGGCGCGTTTGAGATAACCCAGCCGATCCAGATGCGCTTCAACGAACTGATCGCCGGGGTGCGCGGTGACGTCGCGATTAAAGTCTTCGGTGACGATTTCGATACTATGAACGACACGGCGAACCAGATCGCTGCAATCCTGCGCAAGACCGAAGGCGCTGTCGATGTTCGGGTGGAGCAGACGGAAGGCTTGCCAATGCTGGATATCCGGCCGCGCCGTGACATCATGTCGAGGCTCGGCATCACTGCCCAGACCGTTCAGGACACTGTTTCCGCCGCCATCGGCGGACGCGATGCCGGAATGATCTTCGAGGGTGACCGGCGTTTTTCGGTCACCATCCGCTTGTCGGATATGGCACGCGCCGATCTGCAGACGTTGGCACAGGTTCCGGTGCCCCTCCCCAATGGTGGGTTCGTGCCTCTCCAGAGCGTTGCGGACATCGGCGTTTCCGATGGTCCCAACCAGATCAGCCGCGAGAACGGCAAGCGACGCGTCGTGGTTCAGGCCAATGTGCGTGGCCGCGATGTTGCCAGTGTCGTTGCTGATGCGCGGGAGACGATCGACCGGGAGGTGCGCCTCTCTGCCGGCCAGTATCTCGATTGGGGTGGTCAGTTCGAGAACCTCCAATCGGCCAGCG
Organism: Sphingopyxis granuli; assembly: GCF_001559015.1. Lineage (NCBI taxonomy): Bacteria > Pseudomonadati > Pseudomonadota > Alphaproteobacteria > Sphingomonadales > Sphingopyxidaceae > Sphingopyxis > Sphingopyxis granuli. The sequence continues at coordinate 4,629,859 of NZ_CP012199.1, read as the reverse complement.
AACGGCTGATGTTGGTGGTTCCCGCCTGTTTTGCACTGATCATGCTGCTGCTCTATGGTGCGCTTGGAAGCGTTCGCGACGCGGCGATCGTGTTCACTGGCGTGCCATTGGCGCTCGTCGGGGGCGTGCTGGCGCTGTTCCTGAGAGGCATGCCCTTCTCGATCTCGGCGGCGGTGGGGTTCATCGCGCTGTCGGGCATCGCGGTGCTAAACGGGCTCGTCATGGTCACGTCAATCCAGGGATTGATCGCGAATGGCATGGACCGGGCAAAGGCGTCCTACGAAGGCGCGATGATGCGGCTGAGACCGGTGGTGATGACGGCACTCGTCGCCTCGCTCGGGTTCGTGCCCATGGCCATCGCCACTGGCTCGGGCGCCGAGGTCCAAAAGCCGCTCGCCACGGTGGTGATCGGCGGGCTCCTCTCGGCGACGCTTCTTACGCTGTTCGTGCTGCCGACACTCTACGCCCGATACGGTCGGCGCGTCGAGGAGGCTGCACAGAACGGAGATCCAGAGCCGCTAACCTCATCGTGAGCCGGGTTGGAGGCCGCTATGTACGGCCTCCAACTCCTCGATTTCGTAGCGGAACAGCTTTGGTACGGGAGCGAACCCTGCTTTCGTAGATTGAAGCCCTGGAGGTCATCCCGCACAGCAGGATAGTTTGGCAACATCCCGGTCAAATGTCTGGGCGGCGAGCTTCAGCCCTTCGACGGTGGTGAGATAAGGAAAGATCGTCGCGCCGAGTTCTGCGGCGGTCATGCCATGTCGGATCGCCAACACCAATGTCTGAATGGAGTCCGCTCCTTCGGGTGCCATGATCTGACCTCCCAGCAGACGGTCGCTCGCCTTGTCGGCGACCAGCTTGATAAGGCCGCGTGTGTCACGCGCCGCCAACGCCCTTGGTACGGCATCGAGTGGAAGCAGTGACACTTTGACATCCAGCCCTTTCGCCTGCGCAGCCGTTTCGGTCAGCCCGACGCTGGCGATCTGCGGATCGGTGAACACCACCGCTGGCATAGTGCTATTGTCATAGCGGTGCTGATTGCCTTCGACCGCATTGCGCGCCGCCAGCTTTGCGCCATAGGCGGCCATGTAGACGAACTGGTCACGTCCCGTGACATCGCCGGCCGCGTAAACACCGGGAGCGGCCGTTTCGAGATAGTCATCGACGATGATCCCACCACTGCGGGCAAGAGATATGCCGCGCTCCGCTAGCCCGAGTCCGTCGCTGTTGGGTCGTCGCCCCGCCGCAATCAGCACTTGCTCTGCCCTGATAGTCTGAACCGTTACAACGGTGTCGGAACAATCTTCACCGTCACAGGACCGGCTTTCGCAGGTAAGTTCGACCCCGTTAACTGTGTTTGCGACACGCTGATAGCCGATGCCCGTGCATACACGCACGCCTTCGGTCTCCAGATAGGTTTGCAGCGCAGTGCTCACTTCCAGGTCCATTTCGGGGAGCAAGCGGCTGCGGCAACAGATGGTGACCGCTACACCAAGGCGGCCGAACATCTGGCCTAATTCAACACCGATCACCCCACCACCGATGATCACCAGCGATCGAGGTAGGCAATCAAGCGCCAGTGCTGTCGTGCTGGTGAGAAAGGGCACGGTATCCAGCCCGGGAATCGCCGGAATGCTGGCCCGCGCGCCCATCGCCAAAATGACCTTGCCGACTTGTACCGGCACATCGTCCACGATCAACGCACCATCGGCAAAGCGTGCCTTGCCCTCGATATAGCTTGCATCCTCATAGGCGGGCAGCAGATCGACATACTTTTCCTGGCGCAGCGTGTTGACCAGTTCATCCTTTGACGCCGCGAGCTGAGCCCAATCGCCTAGCTGGATGTTACCGCCAAGGCCGGGAAAGCGGGTGGCCGCTCGCCCACCGTGCACCGCCTCGGCGGCGCGGATTAACGTCTTGGACGGAACGCAGCCGACATTGACACAGGTGCCGCCAATCGCGCCATGGCCGATCAGCGCTACTTTCGCCCCGAGTTCGGCAGCGGTGATCGCGGCTGAAAAACCCGCCGAGCCCGCGCCGACGACGGCCACGTCATACCCATCCCGCCTAGGGCGGTTGCGACAGCCGTTCATTGGATACCGCTTTCTCAAGGCGCGATGAGCGCCGTCATTCAGTTTTGAATAGAGCGTGCCGGATAACCCGCATCGGTCGATGCTGCCGCAATTTGCGCGGCATTCGCGCGTCGTGGATCATAGGTGGCGCGCGCCGTCTTGGCCGCGAAATCGACGTTCACCGCCGTCACTCCGGCGACACCTTTCATCGCCTTGCGCACGGTGATTGGGCAAGTAGCACAGGTCATGTTTTCAATGGCAAAGGTGGTTTGCCGTTGCGCGGTTGCGGTAGCAGCCGGACGATCCTGTGCAGAATCTCCAAGCGCCAGGACGACCCCGCTGCTAGTCATTGCCAGTACGGCCAGCCCAACGAGTAATGTCTTCTTCATGGGAGTATCCTTTCAATAGAACCAGGGCGCCCACCAGTCGATAGTGAGCGCAAGGATGACGATGACGAGACCCAACCACAGTGCGACCTTGGTGGTGCGGGCCGAGTGCGGACGAACGCAGCATGAGCCGTCTTCACAGCGCGGTTGTGTCTTGAAATAGACATGCCAGAAGCCAAGCCCAACCAACGCGAGCGTCACCGCCGCAACATAGGGCTTGTAGGGTTCGAGCGCGGTCAGGTTGGCGATCCACGCGCCGGAAATACCAAGTGTGACGAAAAGGAGCGGCACGACACAGCAGGCCGAGGCTAGCCCCGCGCCGATCAGCGCGCCTGTGGCAAACCAGCTTGCCCGCTGCGGCTCGCGGTTTTCAGTGAGGGTTGGCCGCCCCGACTCAGGCGCTGAGGCCATGCCGCAAATCCTTTCTTCCGACTTTGCGATTCGCAGTGTAATGTCTGTAGTACGTACAGACTCAAGAGAGTTTTTCATGCAGCCACAATCTGGCATTTTACGCGCCCAGCTGGCCCGGAAGACCGGCTGCAATCTCGAAACCATCCGCTATTATGAGAAGGTAGGATTGCTGCCAGCGCCGACGCGCAGCGCTAACGGCTATCGGGTCTATTCGCCGGAGTTGGTGCAAAGGTTGCAGTTTATCCTGCGTGCTCGCGATCTTGGCTATGTAATGAATGAAATACGGTCTCTGTTATCACTGACCGACAAAGGGGCGCAGACTTGCGCAGAAGTGATGGGAAGAACTCAAATTCATCTTGAAGATGTTCGACACCGCATCGCCGACTTGCAGAATATAGAGGCGACGTTGGCGACAACGCTGGCTAAATGTACGGGTGGCGACGTTGCCGAATGTCCTATATTGGACGCACTTCAGTTTTCACCTGATTGAAGCCAGTGAGACCACAATTGCTCAGGGTCTTGGCCTTCTAGCGCCAACTTTGAATATAGCTTGATCTGATGCTATGCTGTTCATAAGAACGAATAAAATAAGAACGCTGGATTTTTTTGACATCCGTCGGTGGATTTCAGGGATTTCAACCTGACAGATTTGTTTTGTCAGAAGCAGGCGATGGGGGCAGAGGGTCGGACACGTCCGATTCAGCGCGTTCGATTGCGATGCTGATCGCCAGCTCGAGGATGTAGTATTCGACAAGATCTTCTCCGATAAGGCATCGGGCAAAGGCGTCGACGGCTTCGGCTTGAAGCCATGCTATCGTTCATCCGGGAGGCATACGGTGGCTGGGTAACCCGGGGCGGCCGCGCGAGCTTAGTCGAGATGAGGTGTCCTAGCGCGATCCCGCTCGGCTCGATACTCAATCCTGACGCTTTTGATCGCAAGCGGGTCGGATGTTGGTAACACCGTACTGAAGGGCGCGGATCTGCTCCCTCGAGACGATAGGCTACCCCATCTGGTGTCGACAGTGATTGGTGGTCGTCGATCGTCGAATAGGCCGACGATATGCAGATGGCCCCATATCGCCCCTTTGGCCAGAGCCGGCCGGCGAACGGTGCCCATCACAAGGACGCCCTTCTTAGCCTGGTAGGTTCGGACGCCATAGATCGCCAGGCGCTTGCTCGGGTTGGTGATAACCGTAGTCTGGAGGGGGGGACCAGAAATGCAGCCCGTCAATAGGGCGAGGAATGTGATGATAAGCGCAGGTCTGAAGGGCCTTGTCATCACGTTCTCTCCCTCAAATTCCGTTCTTTCGTCGTCTCGACATCGCTGTCGCCTATGACCTCAAGATCGCTTGCACATGCGCGACGGCTTCTTCGGCTCATCAATTTCGATGTCCTTGCCATTGAGCGCCAGATTCATGCCGTCGCCGACATAGGTGAGTCCTTGCGAGGGCGCCGTCAGTCGAAGCGACGGGCCGGAAGGCCGCTGCTTCACATTGATCGAGGTGCCGTCCGCCAAGAAGTCGACATAGAGGACGTTCCCGCCGGTGCATCTATAGGTGTGGCTCGCCACGATGGCGGGGGGCATTTGAATGGGGAGAGTCGTGTTCGCGGACATATTGGATGTGTCGGCTTGATCGGATTCAGAGCATCCGGCCAGCAGACCAGCAAGGGGGACCGTCAACAATACGAGGCATCGTGACAGCGCGATTCGACGGGCCCAGCCATCACCCTTCGACATAGAAGTCATGCTTGTTCCTTCATGCATTCTGGGCCCCGAAGGATGCGCCAATGCCGGGTTTGACCAGACTTGCGTAGGTTTCGCCGTGGGCGCGGGGGGCGCGCCCACGGCGTGGTCCGGACCGCAAGGGAAGATGGCCTCATCTGGCGGAGGCCATTCTTCCGCAAAATTGCTTGCAGAGGGACCAAACTTGTCGGGCCGTCAGGCATTTGGTCGAAATCCCTTCCTGACGCGCTTCTTGGCCGAAGCAGGCGGCCGAGTGGGCCCCAGATACCGCTCGAACAGCGGGTCGATGATCTCGAGCATTTCGCTGAAGTTCCGCTTCATCTTCTTGAGTTTGAGCGCAGAAAGAAGGCCGGTGCAGCGAAAGCTGTGAACCAGGCGCGACCCAACAGGAACGGGCTCGACGGCATAGCTCTCCTCGAAAGAGAGCAGCCCCCCAAATCCGAACCGAAAGGTCATACGTCTTTGAGGCTCAAGCGTGATGATGCGTACATCGATGGTAAAGAAGCGCGGTTTGTTCGATTTCATCCTGAACGAATATTGGACCAGCGCACCTGCCTCGGGTCGGCCTGCAATGCGGATGAACGGATTCCACCATTCATAGTCCTCAAAGCGGGTCAGCGCCGCCCACACTTTGGGCGGTGAGAAATGCAGGATTGTTTCATTTTCTTCTGCAAACACGCTTCTCTCCTGGCCCATCGTTTCCGCGGCGGCTCCGTTTCATGATCAGTCGAACAGGTCCGAAAGAAATCCACGCCTGCGTTTGCGCTCGTGATGGCCGGAGCGATGGCGTTCATCGTATTCACGCTCCGGGGCACGCGGCTGCGGAGGCGCTGCGGTTTCAGAGCGCTCGATGATCTTGTCGAGTTCTCCGCGATCGAGCCACACGCCCCGGCATTGCGGGCAGAAATCGATCTCAACGCCCTGTCGCTCCGAGATCGACAGCGTGACTTTGCAGACGGGGCAGAGCATGCCTTGGCTGGCTTCCGCAGATAAACTCATGATTATCTCCTCTCGGTTGGCTGAGGTTCAAATCTTCCGAACCTCAAATAAGCATTGCTCGTCAGGTGTGAGCGGAGCCTATCTCCGCACACGGCTTGCTCTCGGTTTGGATGGTGGCGTGTTCGATCTGGAAGGACTGCGCCAGCATCTGTGCGACACGACCCCGTATCGATTCCGCTAGCGAAAAGTCCTTCACGACAATGTGGACCGAGCAGCTGATATAGTCGCTCGTGATCGACCAGACATGGAGATCGTGGGCGCTCTGCACTCCCGGAACGCCGGCGATGGCTTGACGAATGGCATCCAGGGACAGTCCGCGCGGTACGCCTTCCAGGAGGATGTTCGCCGTGTCGCGCAGTAGAATCCATGTCCGAGGCAGCACCCACAAGCCGATTCCGACAGCGACCACCGGATCGATCCAGGTGAGGCCGGTGAAACGAATGGCAACGGCGCCGCCGATGACACCGATCGAACCCAGCATGTCTGCCCAGACTTCAAGATAGGCGCCTTTGAGGTTGAGGCTCCGTTCTTTCCCCGACCGGAGCAGGCGCATGGAAATCAGATTGATGATCAGTCCGGCCACGGCGACGATCAGCATGCCCGTCGATTGAACCGGCTCGGGATCGCGGAAGCGGTTGATGGCTTCGATGAGGACGTAGATCGCCACGGCGAACAGCATGAGGGCGTTGAACGCGGCGGCGAGGATCTCGAATCGCCTGTAGCCAAAGGTGCGTCGGTCGTCCGCCGCTCGCGCTCCGATCCGGATAGCCATCAGGGCAATGGTTAGCGCAGCGACATCGGTCAGCATATGCGCGGCATCGGAGAGGAGGGCGAGGCTGTTGAAGGCGAACGAGCCAATCACTTCCGCGATCAGGAATGTGCCCGTCAGGATAAGTGCAAGCAGCAGCATCCTGCTGTTCGCATTCTTGACATGCTCATGCGCCAGTCGTGCCGCGCCATTGGACCCGGCGACAACGGGAACATCTACGTTTTCGGACACGGATCGTCTCCTTTTCGCAGATCGTTGGCGCACATTTTCATTTGGCTCGCCGAACCGAAACGGGCCCGTTGCATGTGAACATTGCGGCGGCCTTGTCGCTCGACGGGCGCCTGCAACGACGTCATGAACTCATCGAGCATGGTGTTGGCATGCAGCATCATCGGCCTGATCCGACGCGTCAGTATCCGGCCTATCAACTTGACGCCGAGGCCTTCGCCAGTGAGATCATGGCGAAGCCATTGTCGATCCGGCGTTCGCTCAATGCTCAGGGTCTCGGTAAATCGGAAATGGTTCCGTGTTCCAAATTCTATGGTGACGGTCATGCCTGGGTCGTCGATCACCAGGGTTCCGTTGAACATCGTGCGTACTGCGGAGCGTGGATTATTCGAGAAATAATATCGGATGGCATTTGGGTCGGACGTGAGACGTCTGGCGATGACATAAGGATTCCAGCGCTCGACCCATTCCACGCGGCGAAGAATGATCCAGAGATGGAGGGCGCTGCAAGCGATCCACGTTCTGGTGTAGACTTCCATATCCTTGCTCCCGCTCCAGGCTGGCACGGAGCGCTGGTCAGGCCTTGCCGTTTTCTCCCGCGCTTCGGAGAGTGTTCTGACGGATGAGGAAGCCTGCTTCATGGGTTGCTGGCCCCTCTGTCCGTTGAGCGTGCTTCGTCCACTGCTGGGTAGGTGGCAGATGATCGCGCGTTGTCGTCGAGATGTTGTTCGGCCGGCGCTGGCACAAACTCTATTCTACCGCCGGGAGCGGGGTCGGAATCGATCCTGGGAGGCACCGGCCCTGGGGTCGACTTGCGGCTGAAGCCCGGCTCGAACAGCGTGCCGCCGAAAAGATCGATATCGCGCGCCTCGGCCCGGCCCATGGCCGCGAGCAGCGTGAAACCCGCGACATAGGCGTCGCGCTCGGCGGTCACGAGCTGTACGCGGCTGTTGAGAAGCTCCTGCTCGGCATTGAGCACATCGAGGACGTTGCGCGTGCCGACGCTATTTTCGGCACGGACGCCTTCAAGAGCTAGCTCATTGGCCGTGATTGCGGCTTTGGACGACCGGATCACGGCCTGCGTCGCTTGATAGCGCGAATAGGCGGCCCGGGCTTCCGCGACGACACGGCGTTCGACGAATATGGTTTGCTCGAGCGCCTGGCTCTCAAGGGCAGTTGCGCGTCGAACTTCGGCTGCTGGCAGGCCGCCCTGGTAGAGTGGGATCGTTGCCGAAAGTCCAATGGTTGCCGTGGTCTGCGCTTGCTGGAATACGCGTCCGGGAAGGCTGCTAGTGAGCGAACCCAGATAGTTGTTGTAACCACTGCTTGCCACGGCCGAGAGCCTGGGAAGGCGGGACGCCGCAGCGACGCGGACGTCGTAGCGCGCGGCCTTCGCATCGGCGCTGGCCGCGAGAAGCTGAGGATTGCTCTCGATAGCGATCGCAACCGCTTCGGCGGGTGTCCTGGGCAATCCTGGCAATGCCGGTGGCTGCTCGAGATTGCGCGCGGGCAGACCGACGAAGCGAAGATAATTCTCCAGGCTGGTATCGAGCTGCGCCAGCGCCGTCTCCAACTGCCCTTGCGCTACAGCGAGACGCGCTTCGGATTGAGCGACATCGGTGCGGGTCAGGTCACCCACCTCGAACCGGTCGCGGGAAGCCTGGAGGTTCGTCTCGAGGACGGCGACATTGCGGTGGTTGAGCTCGACGATCGCAGCATCCCGCATGACGTCCATGTAGACCGAGACGATTGCCGTGAAGACATCGGCTTCCGTGAAGCGCAAGTTCGCGCGCCCGGATTCGACGCGTGCATCGGCGGCGCGAATGGAGTTTTTGACGCGGCCGCCTTGATAGAGGGGAAATGACAGGTTGGCGTTCGCATTCGCGGCGCGCAAGGGGGCGGAAAAACTATTGGCGGATCGTAGGACAAATTCCTGATAGTCGGCGGTGGCGCTCAGTGTCGGACGCCCGGCCGCCTTGGCGATGGGCACGCCTTCATCGGTGGCGCGCAGGCCGGCCCTGGCTGCAGTCAGGCTCGGGTTGGTGCGATAGGCATAGATGAGCGCTTGCCGCAGGGTTTCGCCATAAGCAGGGCCGGCGGCGACCAGGGGAAATGCGACGAAACTCCATTTCAAGAAGCCCTTGCTCATCGCCCATCTCCATTGTCACGATAGGCCAGCAACCGGAGTGCGTTGAACACGACAAGCAGGGTCGAGCCTTCATGCGCCATGACCGCCGGGCCTATGCCCAGACCCATGATCGTCGCCGGCACCAGCAGCGCGACCACGCCCAGGCTGACGACCAGATTTTGCCGAATGATCCAGCGCGTGCTACGGCTAAGGCCGACGGCGAACGGCAGGTGTGCGAGATCGTCGGCCATCAACGCAACATCGGCGGTCTCCAGCGCGACATCCGAGCCTGCCGCGCCCATGGCGATGCCGACCGTCGAATTGGCCATGGCCGGCGCGTCGTTGACGCCGTCGCCGACCATTGCGACGGGGGTTTCGGCGCGAAGTTTCTTGATCGCTGCGACCTTGTCTTCGGGCATCAGGTCGCCCCAAGCTTCGTCGATGCCCACATCGGCCGCGACCGCGGTTGCGACCCGCTGATTGTCCCCCGAGATCATGATCATGCGCCGAATCCCGAGCGCCTTGAGCCGCGTAATCGCTTCCCTTGCCGCGGCGCGCGGCGTGTCCATAAGGCCGATCGCGCCGAGATCGCGGTCGCCACTGCGCACTGCCATGGTCGTGCGCCCCTGCTCGCGCAGGCGCTCGATTGTCTGCGCTGTCTCTTCTGAGAGCGGGGCGAGGCCATCCCGGCCGAACATCTCGGCCTTGCCGATCAGCACCGTCTCGCCGTTGACACGGGCCTGTACGCCGCTCCCTGTGAAGCTGGTGAGATCTGCTGCAGTTGGAACCGGTCGATTATCGAAGAATCGTACACCATCCCGCGCAATGGCTTCAGCCAGTGGGTGATCGCTGAGTCTTTCGACGGCCACCGCAATCGTCATGAGTTCGGCGACATCGACGCCGATCGTCGGTAAGACGTCGGTTATGCGCGGCCGCCCTTCTGTGAGCGTGCCGGTCTTATCGAACGCCAGAGCATCCAGCGAGCCGAGCATCTCGAGCGGCCCGCCGCCCTTGATCAATACGCCCCCGCGTGCCGCGCGTGCAACACCTGACAAAACGGCGCTCGGCGTTGCAATGGCGAGCGCGCAAGGGCTGGCCGCAACGAGCACGGCCATTGCGCGATAGAAGCTGTCACGGAAGGGCTCATCGATAACAACCCAGGCGAACAACAGCACGGCCACCAACGCGAGCACTGCGGGCACGAACAACCGTTCGAAGCGGTCGGTGAAACGCTGGGTGGGTGACTTCTGGGTCTCGGCCTCGCTCACCATCTTGACGACCTTGGCGAGTGTAGTGTCAGCGGCGAGACGCGTCACGGCGATTTCGATCGCGCCCGGGCCGTTGATGGTGCCCGCGAAGACGCGGTGCCGAGCCGGCACCTTGTCCGGCTGGGCTGCGGCATGCGCGCGCTCCGGCACCGGCTCTTTGTCAACGGGCACGCTTTCGCCGGTCACGGGCGCCTCATTGACGCTTGACCGTCCGGCCACCACGAACCCATCGGCGGCCAACCGTTCATTGGGTTTTACGACCACAGTATCGCCGATGACGAGTTCCTCGACAGGAATCTCGTTCAGTTCACCATCGCCGCGCCGCGCCATGGCCGTGCGTGGGGCCAGTTCGGCCAAAGCTTCGATCGCGCGCTTGGCCTTGCCCATGGCAAAATGTTCAAGCGCGTGCCCCAGGCTGAACAGGAACAAGAGGAGCGCGCCTTCGGCCCAAGCGCCCAACGCGCCAGCGCCGGCCGCCGCGACGAGCATCAACGTGTCGATCTCGAAGCGTTTAAGGCGCAGATTCTCGGTTGCCTCGCGCAACGTGAACCAGCCGCCGAACAGATAAGCAACGAGATAGCAGGCGAGCGGAATCCACGAAGGGGGCGCGGTAAATTTTTCGATCGCAAATCCGGTTGCGAGCGCTCCGCCGCAAATCAACGAAAAAATCAATTCTGTATTGGGTCCAAAGAGGCCGCCATTGGCATGCTCATGCTTCCCTGCCCCATGATCGTGCTCGGCATGATCGTGTCTATGAGGCTTTCCGGCCAAGGCTTCGGGCATGCCCGGTGCTGGCCGGTGTTGCACGCCTACGTCCGCCAAGGCCTTACTGATATCCGCTTCGGTTGTTTCGGATCTGCTGAATTCAACGCGAACAGTCCCGGCGGCGCTGGCCTCGGCTTCGATAATTCCCGGCAATTGTCGAAGCCGGTCGGCGACCGTGCGTGCCTTGCGGGTGTGGGTCAGCCCTTCAACTGTCCAATGGATATGCTGATATTTTTCGGTGAGCGCCGTGCCGGTGCCTCTGGCGATTTCGCGCACGCGCTCGAGAGATAGGCTATCCGGGTCATAATGGATGCACAGTTGTGCGGGCCTGTCGCCTCGGGCGGCGACGACGTGCGCGTCCTGAACGCCCTTCCGCCCTCGCAACTCAGTGGTAAGTCGGTCTACGCAGCGATCAGCCTCATCGTGGACCTCCGGAAGGAGGAGCGGAATGTCGAGGCGCACCTGGTCTTTCATCGCCGCTCCCCTCTTCCTGTCGGCGCGCCCATGGGAAACTCATGCGCTGGAGCGATATCCGCTCGTTGATGGTGAGGTGCGGGCGCGTCGAACGCCCGCACCTCATGACGCCAGTACTGGCGGAATCGACAGAACGTTTTTCCGTGTGAGCGGAACAGGGCCCGTGTCTGGAAGGCGGTCGATTTTCGGCAGGATAGCGCACCGCCTAATGATGGCGGGGGTTTCGGTGCGAATAGCGCGATATTACTGTGCCCCGCCGAAGATGGCGCTCCAACGAGCCATCGGTCCCGGCAAGCCGTCGACGCATGAACGGCTTCATGAGAAGAAATCCGAACCATGAACCGATTCCCGAACAGGACAGCTGCTGCGTGAGCCGGGTGCCTTGCGGCGCCTTCTCCAGATGAAATCCTTCCTCGATCTCGAACAGCCCTCTGATGCCGACGCGCCAGGCGAATTCGGATGGTCGTTTGAGGCGAATGATGGAACCCTCGACCGAAATGATGGGATCCGCCCAACCTGGGCGCCAATAGGTATAGATAAGCTTCTTCGGATCGTTCGGGTCGCTCTCGAGACCTATGTCTGGATGCCAGTCGCGATAGCGATCCACATCGACAACCAGCCGCCAGACCCGCGCCAGAGGCGCGGGCAATAGGATGGAGTTCTCTACCGTAAACATATCTGGTCATTAGATGAGCGCCTAAGGCTGCCGGCGCCTCGTGGACGGACACACCAAGCTCTCGGGCGGAGTATCGCCTGTCATGCGTGGAGCTCGCAGCGGGCTTTTTGAGCCGATTTCGGACGCTCGTCATACGCTCTTGCCCGGAAGGGCCTGCTCGGTCTTTCCGGCAAGAATTTCTACGGCTTCCAGAGTGACAAGTCCGACGTCAGGGATGTCATCGAGCGATGTGACGAAGCTCCTCAACTTGGCTTCGTCGTCGACAATCTCGATAACGAGAGCACGGCCATTCTCGAAAATGCGGCGTTGGTGGATGTGTGCCGACCTGCCGAACCCCAACCGGGCTTCAAGAACCGTGATGCCCGCCAGGCCCGTGTCCCGCGCGCGAGAAGCAATGACCTCAAATACCCTGCGATCGCCAAGATAGGCATCCTCGTCCGTGTAGATCCGCAACAGCTTTGTCGCTTTGGTCATGATCTTCTCCTTCATCCTGCTTCGGGCGCGGTTGGCTCGGTGCTGTCATCGCGTTTGCGGCTCCGTTTTTCACTTGCGCCGAGGACAACCTTGGCGATGGCAGGCAGCACGAGCAGTGTGAGAATGGTGGCGGCGATGAGGCCGCCGATCACGACAGTTGCGAGCGGCTTCTGAACTTCGGCGCCTGTGCCGTGCGCCAGCGCCATCGGTACGAAGCCGATCGCGGGCACGAAACCGGTCATCACCACGGCGCGCATCTTCTCGGCCATGCCCTCGCGGATGGCTTCGGCCAGCGGCAGGCCATTTTCCATCCGCTCGCGGATGGCGCTCATCACCACGAGGCCGTTTAGAACCGCAACACCGGCGAGGCAGATGAAGCCGACTGCTGCCGAGACGGAGAAGTTAATGCCGGTCATGGCAAGCGTGAATACGCCGCCCGCAAGTCCGAGAGGCACCGCCAGGAAGACGGCGGTGGCCCGTCCGAACCCACCCAACGCCATATAGAGAAGCACGAAGATGCCCGCGAAGCACAGAGGCACAACGATCGACAATCGTTTCGACGCAGCCTGCAAGCTCTCGAACTGACCGCCCCATTCCAGATAATAGCCGGCCGGCAGCTTTACCTGCGCGATCTTGGCCTGCGCCTCCTGCACAAAGGATCCGGCATCGCGGCCTTCCAGATTGACCTGGACCACGACACGGCGCTTGCCATTCTCGCGCGAGACCTGGTTCAGCCCTTCGGTGAGGCGGATCTGCGCTACCTGGGCGAGAGGCACCTGTCGTCGCGTTCCACCCCCGTCCTGGGGCAGTAGGACGGGCAACGAGCGGATGTCATCGAGATTGACCCGCGTCGCCTCGGGCACGCGAACTGTGACATCGAAGCGCCGGTCACCTTCGTAAATCAGCCCCGATTCACGACCGCCGAGCGCCGCCGCGACAGTATCGGCGACCTCCTGCACGGTCAGGCCGTAGCGCGCGATTAGTGCCCGATCGAGCTTGACGTCGAGTGTTGGGGCACCACCGACCTGATCAGCCTTGACGCTCCCGGCCCCTGGTATCGACTGGAGTACGCGCACCATCTCGTTGGCTGCCTGCGACATCTTGTCGAGATCGTCGCCGTAGAGCTTGATGGCCACATCGCCTCGGACGCCAGCGATCAGTTCGTTGAAGCGCAGTTCGATGGGTTGGCTGACCTCATAGAGCTGTCCGAGCTGCCCACCCGCAACTTTTTCGATCTTTTCGATCACGTCGGCCTTGCTTTCCACGCCTGCCGGCCATTGGTCCTGTGGTTTCAGGATAACGAAGCCGTCGGAAATGTTCGGTGGCATCGGGTCGGTGGCAACTTCGGCGGTACCCGTCTTGGAGAACATCAGCTCCACTTCGGGGAGTTTCTTGACTGCCTCCTCGACCTTACGCTGCATTACCAGAGACTGTTCCAGACTGACGGACGGTACGCGGGTCGAGGCGAGCGCCAGGTTCTTCTCATCGAGCTGTGGAATGAACTCCGAGCCAAGCAGTCCGAATACCGGAACTGCCGCCAGGAAAAAGGCGAGGCCTCCGAGGATGAACGGCCACGGCCGAGCGATGGCCTTATCGAGCAGCGGCAGGTAGCGATCCTTGCTCTTGCGGATGAGCCACACTTCCTTCTCCGCCACACGGCCACGGATCAGAAGGGCGACAAGCGCCGGAACCAGAGTGATCGCGAGGATGAAGGCCGCGACGAGCGCCAACATGATGGTGATTGCCATCGGCGAGAAGGTCTTGCCTTCGACGCCGGTGAACATGAGCAGCGGCGCGAAGGCGAGGAGGATGATTGCCTGGCCGAACACAGTGGGTTTGATCATCTCCTGCGCGGCATGCATCGTCACTTCGAGTCTTTCTCGGAGCGTTAGCAGCCGCCCTTCATGCTCCTGGCGATATGCCAGACGCGCTAGACAATTCTCGATGATGATCACGGCGCCATCGACGATCAGACCGAAATCCAGCGCACCAAGGCTCATCAAGTTGCCGGGGACGCGGAATGCGTTCATCCCCATCGCCATCATCAGGAACGAGAAGGGAATGACGAGCACGGCGATAATGGCCGCCCGCCAGTTGCCGAGCAGCAGGAACAGTGATGCCGCGACCAGCAAAGCGCCCTCGGTCAGGTTCCGTTCGACCGTGCCCACAGTCGCATTGACGAGACTGGCGCGGTCAAGAACGGTCTTCACTTCAACACCGGGTGGCAAGGTCTTCGAAACCTGATCGAGCTTGGCCGAAACGTCTTGTGCCACAGTTCGACTGTTTTCGCCGATCAGCATGAGGACGGTACCGATCACGGCTTCTTCGCCGTTCATGCTGCCCGCACCGGTGCGCAGGTCACCCCCGATCCTGACGTTGGCGATTTGGCCGACAGTCACGGGCACGCCGCCACGCGTCGCTGTAACCGCGTTCCTGATCTCCTCGACGGTGCGCACCCGCGCATCGACACGGACGAGATAGGCTTCCCCCGACCGATTATAGTAATTGGCACCGACGGCGAGATTGGCCTTTTCGAGCGCCTCGCCGAGTTCGCTGTATGAAATGCCGAAGCTGGCGAGTTTGGTCGGATCGGGCTCGACAACAAAGGTTTTCGCATAGCCGCCGATGGAATCGACGCCTGCCACGCCTGGGACGGCCTTGAGCTGTGGACTGACGATCCAGTCCTGGACGGTGCGCAGATAGCCCGCTTTCTGGACCTCATCGACCATCCGGTCACCCTCGGGCGTGAGGTAACTGCCATCGGGCTGCCAGCCCGGCTGGCCCGCCATCTTCTTCGCGCCTTTGCCGTCGGGATTGGTATACCCCACCGTATACATGACGACTTCGCCGAGGCCGGTCGTCACCGGTCCGATCTGCGGTTGGACGCCATCGGGCAGGTTTTCAGTGGCCTGCCGAAGCCGCTCACCAACCTGCTGCCGCGCGAAATAGAGGTCGGTCGAATCCTTGAAGATCGCCGTCACCTGGCTGAAGCCGTTGCGCGAGATCGAGCGTGTCGTTTCGAGACCCGGAATGCCGGCGAGTGAGATTTCCACCGGGTAGGTGACGAGCTTCTCGATCTCGACCGGTGAGAGGCGCGGGTCGATCGTATTGATCTGCACCTGCTTGTTGGTGATGTCGGGTACTGCGTCGATCGGCAGCTTGGTGAGCTGCCAGATGCCAAGGCCGGCGACGACGAGGAAGAAGAAGAGGACGGCCCAGCGTTGGCGGACGGCAAATGCGATCAAACTTGCGATCACGGCTTATTCCTCCTCGCCCGCGCCCTTGCCGAGTTCGGCTTTGAGCAGGAATGCATTCTTGGTTGCGATCATGTCGCCCGGCTTCAGGCCTGAACTAATCTCGACTCGACCGGCGCTACGCTGGCCGATCGTGACGTTTCTTGCTCGGAAACCCTGCTTGGTCCGCACCAAGACAATGTCCCTTCCTTCCAGGGTTTGCAGTGCTTCATCGGGTATGACGATCGCATTGGAAGCCTCCCCCCGGCTCGGCAACAGGCGGACGCGCACCGCGAGTCCCGGTTGCAGACTGCCCCGAACATCGAGGACTGCCGTGGCGGAACGCGTATCGCCGGCAAGGCCGGGCGTAATGGCGCGCACGCGCGCTTCGATCGTTCGGCCATCGGGCAACTCGACGACGGCCCGATCACCGGGAGCGAGTCGCTGGGCGTCGGTCGGCCCAACCGCGGCCTCGATCTGGACCTTCGATGGATCGGCAACGCGGAACAATTCGGTCTCGGGTTGTACGAATGCTCCAAGGGTGACGCTTTCTGCCGTCACTCGCCCGGAAATGGGGCTGGCGACGATCGCGCCGCCGCCGTCGCGCGTGATATTTGCGGCGCTGGCCGCGACCTGAGCGCGACGGGCCTCCGCCGTCGCAGCGACGGCTTCTGCTTGCGCCTGCTCGTAGTCCACACGAGCCGACACCTTTTGCTCATAAAGCTGGCGTTCTCGCGCGAGGTTCTTTTGCGCGAGTGCGGCCTTGGCGTTTGCCGCCGTACGTTCGGCGGCGATCTGCGCCGCGTCCCGGCTCTGCACCACTGCAAGCGTCTCTCCCGCCTTCACCGGGTCGCCGAGCCGTTTGAATACCTGCGTCACCGCACCGCCCGCGCGCGCGGTCACGATTGCCTCGCCCGCGGGCGCCGCTGTGACGGTGGCTTGCGCGAGGATTTCGGAACCAAGTCCGCCGGCCCGCACTGCTTCGACAGCGATTCCAGCCTTACCGATGGCCTCCTCGGTCATGGCAAGGTTATCGGCGTGAGCTACGGTGCCTTCCTCTGCATTTTCGGTCTTTTGAGCTTCGGGGGACGGTTCCGCTGTGTAGCGAGCGACGCTAAATCCACCGATTGCGGCGAGCAGCACGGCGCCAGCCACGCCGCCGAGGAGGCGTTTATCCTGTGTGATCATTCAACATCTCCGAATTTCATCTGGGCCGTCCGCGCGCATCGACGCGTCGCTGCAAACAGGGAAGGAAGGGCGTTCGACGATGGCGTGGCATGACCCGTTGCCAAGGTCGCGGTGCCCGGCGACCCATCTCCTCGGGGTTCGGCAAAGCCTATCGAACTGGTGGCCAGAGAAAGGACGCCAGTGCGTGCTGACAGGTGCCCATGCGTCATGGCGTGATATCCGCCTCGTTGGCAGTCGCAGCTTGGCGCGTCAGCGTTGCTTGGGCGTCCGCCCGGGCGCGACGTGCTGCAATGAGCTCGCCTTGCGTAGAGGCATAGGCCTGCTGCGCATCGAGAAGCTCGAGCAGCGATGACTTGCCAGCACGGTACGAGAGTTGCGCAAGCCGCAGTGCCTCTCGCGCCTGGTTGATACCACTGCCCTCAAGCGCAGCAACACGTGCCTCTGCCGCCTGCAGCGTTGCTCGGGCATTGGCGATCTCCGCTTGCGTATTGGCTAGAACGCTATTGCGTCGGGCCTCAGCCGATTGCATGCCTGACCTGGCAGCGGCGATATTCCCTTGGTTGCGGTCGAACACCGGCAGCGGGACGGAAAGGCTGGCGATCATGGCCCGGTCGCCCGTTTCCCGGAGTTGACGCATGCCCACGCCAATTGAAGGATCAAGGCGACCCTCTGCCCGCGCCTGGCCCAATTGCGCCTGGGCAATGAGGCGATTGATTTCGGCGAGCTTCACATCCAGCGTTTGCGAGGCATCGACAGGCGGTGGCGGCGGCAACATGTCGCTGCCGGCGAGTTCTGCGGGAGGAGCATCGACGCCGAAGAGCGCTGCGAGTGAGCGCCGGGCTGTCGTTTCGTCGGCTTCTGCGCTCCGCAACGTGGCCGTTGCTTCAGCCAACGCCGCCCCGGCTCGGAGGCCACGCAACGGCGGCTCCTTTCCGGTATCGACGAGTTCGCGTGCAATGCGCGAAAGCTCGCGCGCTCGTACCTCGTTTTCTTGAGCCAGGGTCAAATTATCGCGCGCAGCGATGCCGAGCGCGAACTGGATACGGACTTGTCGGGTGAGATCGGCGTGCGCGATGGCAAGACGATATTCTTCCGCCCTCAGTTCGGCTTCGGCGAGCGTCATTCGTGCGCGCCTGCGGCCAGCAAGATCGAGTCGCTGGTTGATCGAGACGGTGGTTTCGGTGCCGTTGAAACCAGAATAAGGTCCGGTTCCGGCGAAATTCTCGACCTCGACATTGAGCATTGGATTGAACCGAAAGCCTGCTTGGCGCAGTCGCCCGCGGGCCGCTTCGACATCGGCGCGGGCTGCGGCAAGAACCGGCGAACGGGCTTGGGCTTCCTCAAGCGCCTGCGCGAGAGTCAGGACCGTGGGAAGAGGTCCGGTGCGGACCGAAGGTGGAACAGATGGTGCTGGGGGGCCAGCCATGGGCCGGCTGTCCACCTGCGCGGCAGCGGGCGTGGCTGATATGGCCACGAGCGCTGCAGCCATGGCGGCCGCAAACATGGGGTGCATGAACGAAGAACTCCTGACAAACGAAGGGCGCGCCCGGGCTCAGCCAGGCGAAGCTTCAGTTGTCAGGCGATTGGAGGTCGGAATGTATTGGACTGCGCCGGTGGAGCAAGGCTTGCGCCGTTTCGTGCTGGCACAGCCTTGACCGCGATCACCAGTTCGGGTGTCGGCGAGGCGCCTACCGGAATCCCGATATGATGGCCGTGGCAACCATGGAAATTGACTGAGGCTTTGGCAGGATCGGACTGCTTATCGTTGCTCTTCTTCGAAAAGCCTGGAAAGCTATCGACCGACGCAACAGTACCGGTGCCAAAGCTCAACTCGGCGGCATGCGCCATTGGCATCGTCGCCACACCAAGGGCGAGGAACAGACTAACTATGATGTGAAGCCACCGGTTCATCTGCTATGTCGTCTAGCCTCTCTTGAGTTGGAAAGGAAGAGGATAATTCTGCATTTCACCAGGGTCACTTTGGCAGGCAGTTCCGATCCTTGCCAAGGTTATGTTATGTTATGCCATGACTCTAATATGCTAAACTCATCTATCGTGTTTGGTACCGTTGCTTTGCAAGAGCTCTTCACCCTTCGGCATTGACACCTTTCTTGAGTAACCAAACTCACCTTTAACGTGTTGGATGATTTGAAAGTTGCCGTTGATCCTGAGCGTCGCCACGATGCTCGCGACGATTATAAGCTGGGCCCAGGCAGTACCGGTGTGGACCTGGGTATGTGGCTGCACCCCCGAGGCAGAGATGCGGAAGCATTCGACCGCCCAGTCGAGATAATCCTGCCAGTGCCGAATGCACCTGCAGCCGCTGGCACGTCGACGATATGGCCGAATGCGATTGCACGAGGTGATCCAGACCGAACACATATCGGCTTGCCCGATCGGCAAGCGGTACAGCATCAGCACGACCGCTCCATCTCGACTTTAGTCGCAATCGCTAAGCACTACGAACGGGATCTGGCTATCCCGCGCCGACGGTTCATTGCAAATCCCGCTCCAATGGCGAGCAGCATGAAAATCTGAGCGCCGATAGATTGGAGCGTGGGAAATATACCCAAGATGGAGACCCGCGGCACGGAGGCCATCGGAGCGATGTTGATGATTCCGGCTTCCTGCAGGGCAGATACCCCCTTGCCAGCTAAGACGACCGTCAGGACAGCCATCAACCAAGCGCTATATGTGAAAAATTTGGCGATCGGCAGTGTCTGGCTGTAGCGAAGCATCGCCCAAGCGACCGCCACGAGTATAAGCGCCGCCGACCCAGCTCCAGCCACCATCACGCCGCCATTCCCCTGCGTCCACAGCGCGGCATAGAATAAGATAGTCTCGAACACCTCCCGATAGACGACGATGAAGGCGAGTCCGAACAGGAACCAGGCAGATTGGCGAGAGAGCGCACGCGACAATTTTTCGCGAATGTAGCGCTGCCATTGATCCGCCTGCGCTTTGCCATGCATCCAGATCCCAACCGATAGTAGAACAACGGCCGCGATGAGCGAGCCGAACCCTTCGGTCAGCTCGCGGCTTGCGCCGCTAATTCCGATTGCATAGGTCGCGATCGCCCAGGTCATGCCTCCGGCAGCGAGCGCGCCGATCCAGCCCGCATGGACATAAGGGAGAACATCGCTTCGCTCCGCCTTGCGCAGGAAAGCAATCATGGCGACGACAATAAGCAGCGCTTCGAGCCCTTCGCGCAGCATGATTGTGAAAGCGCCGACAAATGTCGAAGCATCGCTGGCGGCGTCGGGTGACAGGGCCACTTCCGCATCGTCAAACAGACCATCGAGCACTTGGACGCGCGATGCTACCTGGTCAGCAGATTGGCCACGTTCCAATGCAGCGCGCAGCTCACCCATGCCGATTTCGATGCGTCCCATCAGCGCTGCGTCACGCGCGGTCAGCATCGGTTCGAGGGGCTCAAATCCGTCAAGATATGCCGCCAGCGCCAACTCCTGCGCCGCAGGGCGATTGCCCGAGCGATAGGCCGCGAGGCTCTGTGACAATTTGGTGCGCGCGACATCAAGCGAGCCCGGTGCCTGCTGGACGACCGCTTCAGGATGGCGGCGCAGATAGGCAATGACCGCATCGGCCCTTTCGGTTCCAATGTTCTTGGCGAGAGCATCGGGAGTCATGCCGGCCAGTGCCGTCAAATCAGGAAGCCGTTGGCGAATGCCGGGATCGGTTTTCCACAGGCGCTCCCCTTCCTTCGCGACGGCGTTCGAAAAGGCGAAATGCCCGGTATAGAAGGCAAGCGCCCAACGATCGTCGCTCGGCAGCGACGAGAAACTCTGCATCGCGGTGCCGTCGATGCCCTGATCTATCACCTGATAGAACGCAAAGGGGCTGCGCTGGCGGGCGCGATCGATGTCGGAGAACGCAATCGGCGGGGTCGTGAGTTTGGCGGCATCAGGGCCGTGACCGTCGCCGGCCGCGCCATGGCAGCTCGCACAATTCTCGGCGAAAAGGGTCGCTCCACGGGCAAAGTCGGGCACTCTGGCTGGAGCGAGCGGGACCGGATAGGCTTTGAGCAAATCACCGGCGAGACCATGGGCAAGATCGGCAACCTGGCTTGGTGGGCCTTTGGCGGCAACGATCGCCTGAAGTCGTGTCGCGCCCTCTATAAGCTTGGCGCGTTCAGGCGTTGGCGGCAACGTGGTGAGGCGTGCGGAGACCGAGGCAGCGAACTCGGTCATCTCGGCATATTCGGACGCGCTCTTGACCTGACCGCCGGAGACCGCACCGCCATAGTCCACCGCCATATAGTCCAACAGCCGCCATGCGGTTTGGACGTCGGCCGTTTTGGCATAACCAACCGCACTTGTGCCCAACATACAGGACGCCGCCCCAAGCACGGCCAAAATACGGAGCATCAATCGGTGAAAGGAAGTCGCTCGCTTGCGAGTCGTCAAATAGCAGCGGCTGTTCGGGGGCGATAGCATCCCCATTCCTTAGACCTTCTAGCAGCTAGAGGGTCAAGCACATTTGCGACTTGTTTGCATTAGTGATCTCTGGCCTATCGTTGTCAATTCGGTTCCCGCTTAGCGAAGCGCAGCGGGATCTGGCGCCAATGTCTCGATGATGCGGCAATCAGAGATGTTCCCATGTCCGCACTGGACGATCACGCTGCTCAATTCGGCTCTGAGGGTATTCAGATCCCGCAACTTTCGGTCGATCTCGGCAAGATGTTCGCGGGCGATCGCATCCACGGCCTTGCACGAGATGTCTTTCTGGTCGGCGAGCTTGAGAAGTGCCTGAACCTGCTCGATTGAAAAACCCAGTGCCCGTGCCCGCCGGATAAAACTCAGCCGCGCGAGATGTTGTGCAGAATATGCCCGATAATTGCTCTTCGTCCGCGCAGGCGGGGCGAGCAAGCCAACGCTTTCATAATAGCGGATTGTTTCAACCTTCGTTCCGGTCGCTTTCGCGAGCTTTCCGATGCTGAATGGCTCGACAGACATAATGGTTGACCCTCTAGTGACTTCAGACTTTATAGAGGGTGTCATGTCGAAGAGTCGAGGTGACATTATGATTGATCAGGCCGCCGCGAGTGCCGTCCCGACAGATTGCAACAGCTGCTCGGGGGAACCAACGCCTGCCAACCAGGTGATTCCCGAGCGTCCGGACAGCGTCATCTTCAAAATCCACGGAATGGACTGCGCTGACGAGGTGACACTTCTCAAGCGCGAAGTCGGGCCGGTCGTTGGGTCGCAGAACCTGTCGTTCGATCTCATCAATGGCCGCATGTCGGTCGCGGGCGCGACGGGTGGCGTGGATCACGCTGGTGTATTGCAGGCCGTCGAGCGCACCGGAATGCGCGCCGAACTCTGGAGAGAGGGCGAGAACAGTGCAGCCGCGCAAGATGAGAACCGTCGGCGCCGTATCCAGGTGGTGTTGACGGTCGCGAGCGGCGTGCTGGTCGCGACGGGTTTTGCGATCCATGCAAGTGCGAGCGGCCTTGCCGCTGTGCTGCACGAAAGTCTGGCCCGTGAGGCCCATCCACCACTGCTCGCCATGCTCGCCTATTCCCTGGCGATCCTCTCGGCGGTTCGATACGTCGCCCCCAAGGCGATCCTTGCGGCACGGCGGCTGCGTCCAGATATGAATCTGCTGATGATCGTCGCAGTGGCGGGCGCGATCGGCATCGGGCAGTGGTTTGAAGCCGCGACGGTAGCGTTCTTCTTCGCTGTCGCACTCGCGCTGGAAGCATGGAGCCTGGGACGCGCCCGCCGCGCCGTTGCCGCGCTGATGGACATCGCGCCCGACACGGCCCGGATACGGGATGCCGCTGGTGTCGAGCAGGACGTGCCGGTTGCTGATGTTGCGGTCGGAACGCATGTGATCGTTCCGCCAGGCAGCAAGGTTCCACTCGACGGCCATGTGATTGCGGGCACGAGCGCGGTCGATCAGGCGCCGATTACAGGCGAGAGCGTCCCCGTCACGGTCACACAAGGCGCGACGGTCTTTGCCGGGACCATCAATGGCATGGGCGCGCTCGAAATCGTCACGACCCGCGCTGCCTCGGATACGACGCTCGCGCGCATCGTGCGCATGGTCGGCGAGGCACAGAGCAAGCGGGCGCCCACCGAACAGTGGGTTGAGCGCTTTGCGCGTATCTATACGCCGGTGGTGATGGCGCTAGCGCTGGCGGTCTTCCTTGTGCCGCCGCTCCTGCTCGGGGAAAGTTGGGCGACGTGGTTCTATCAGGCACTGGTGTTGCTGGTCATCGCCTGCCCTTGCGCGCTGGTCATCTCGACGCCCGTCAGCATTGTCGCGGGACTGACCGGGGCTGCCCGGCAGGGCGTTCTGATCAAGGGCGGCGTTTATCTCGAAGCCCCCGCCCATCTCACCGCGATCGCCATGGACAAGACGGGCACGCTCACGCTCGGGCGTCCCAAAGTGGTCGAATTGATCCCGCTTGGCGGGCGGAGCGAGCTTGAGCTTCTGACGGCTGCGGCTGCTATCGAAGCGCGAAGCGAGCATCCGATTGCGCGCGCGATCCTCGATGCCGCAACGGAACGCGGCGTGGAAGTGATCCCCGCCAAATCCGTGACGGCATTGCCCGGCAAGGGCGTCGTTGGTACGATTGATGGTCGCGAGATCTGGGCAGCGTCTCCCGGCTATCTTCAAGAGCGATTTGGGGACGCGAGCGATGAAGCGCTTGCCGCCCATTTGGATCGCACCGCTGTCGCCGGGCTGACCGGGATCATTGTCGGTGAGGAAAATTCGGTCGTCGGATTGATAACGCTGGGTGACACGGCACGGCCCGAAGCCCGGCAGATCGTCGCACAACTGCACGAACTTGGCATCGCGCAGGTTGCCATGCTGACCGGAGACGCGCGCGGGCCTGCAAACGCCATCGCGCGCGAAACCGGCATCGATGAGGTTTACGCCGAACTGCTTCCCGAGCAGAAAGTCGAGGCGATTGAAAGGCTGGTCGCGCAACATGGCCGCGTCGCCATGGTCGGAGACGGCGTTAATGACGCGCCAGCCATGGCGCGCGCAGGTCTGGGTATTGCCATGGGCGCGATTGGCAGCGACGCGGCGATCGAGACGGCGGATATCGCGCTGATGCAGGATGATCTCTCTCGCCTGCCATGGCTCATTAGCCATTCAAGGAAAACGCTCTTCGTGATCCGCCAGAACATCGGCTTCTCGCTGGCGGTAAAGCTCGTTTTCGCAGGGTTGACGCTGTTTGGCATGGCGTCGCTTTGGGGTGCGATCGCGGCGGATGCCGGGGCCTCTCTCCTGGTCGTGCTCAATGGTATGCGGCTTGTCGGCCGCCGCCAGCAGGTTCGGTAATCCGGTTGTTCCAGCAGCGAAGCTGCGATTTACGCTGGCCCACTAGTCGTCGCGCTGCTCCCCGATGCTCTGCAGCGGGGAGCAGCGCAGTTCTCTAACGCGATCGCGGGCTTATGGGCGGTGGAAAACACACGACCGATCAATGGCACATCCTGGGCGGAGCGACCTGCCTGGCGGGTGCGGGCATCATCCTGTTGGGGCCGCACAGCCTCGCTGCCTGAACTTACCCGTCAATGCGGATGTCGATGCCGATGGTGCAGGTCGGGATAATGGGCGTGGCTATGCACCATCGGCGGATGCCGGTGCCAATGGCTGTGCGCCTCGCCGAGCGCGACGCCGGGCGGGTGGTCGTGCTGGTGGTGGCTGTCATCGACGTGGCGATGGGCGTGCTCCAGTGCTTCGTGGGTGTGTTCGTGGGAGTGCATTTCGGTCAGATGCAGCCAGAGCCCGATCGCCATCAGCACCCCGGCAAGAAGGAGAGTTACCGTGATCGGCTCGCCGAACAGCGCGATTGCCAGCAGTGCGCCCAAGAAAGGCGCCGTCGAGAAATAAGCGCCCGATCGCGCCGTGCCGAGATGCCGCAAGGCGAGTACGAACAGCACCAGGCTGACGCCATAGCCGAGAAAGCCGATCAACGCCGCACCGCCAAGGATAGGCAAGGGCGGAAGCGATGCGCCAAGCATCAGCGCCAGCACGAGATTGACGGCACCGGCAGTCACGCCTTTCATCATAGCGATCTGCACAGGGTCAGCGCTGCTCAGCTTGCGGGTGAGATTATTGTCGATGCCCCAAGCAAGGCACGCGCCCGCGATCGCCAAAATCCCCACCCCACCACCATTCGGACCGCCACCGCGCCAGGATAACAAGAGCGCGCCACCTAGGATCGCCGCCGCGCCGACCAACAGCCGCCTGTCAACATTTTCGCGGAAGACCAGCCAGGCGATAGCAAGCGTTGCGAGGCCTTCCAGGTTAAGCAGCAGCGAAACCGTTGAGGCAGGCGTCGTCGCGAGGCCCGCCATCAGCAGGACCGGCGCAATCGCACCGCCGCACAGGATGACGAGGGCCAACCAGGGCAGATCGGCGCGGGCGAGCGGGGCTTCCGCCGCGCCATGCCCGGTCATCCTGCGGCCGCCATGCACCAGCGCGAGGCCGAGGCCCGAGCCCAGATAGAGCAGCCCCGCCAGCAGCCAGGGACTGACGCCGTTGCCTAGCACCAGTTTGGCGAGCGGTGTGCTGGCGCCAAACAAAAGCGCCGACAGCAACGCCAGCCTTATGCCCGGCGCCCCAATTTTCCGACGATCCCGCATCGCGCATTTCTCTGCATCATGGTTGCTTCATGATAGCAATGAAGCGCGTTGCCGTCAGGGTTGTCTGGTAAGGGCCGTCACTTCACCCGCACTGCCGGTGATCTTCAGTTCGAAATCCACTTTCTCACCAACCTGCGCCGTATCCGCTATTGCGGGCGCTGCCTTGAACGCCATAGTCATCGCCGGCCATTTGGCTTCCGGGATCGGGCCGTGCGCCAGCGTGATGGTGCCCGCTCCCTTGTCGATCGCGGTGACGGTGCCGTGCCCTTTGGCCAGGATCGGTGTGGCGGCGGCGGGCGCCATCGCCATATTATCCGTGCTGCCGGTCATCTCAGAAGAGTCCGGCGTCTCGGCCTTCTGGCCACAGGCGGCGGTCAGGCTTGCAAGGCCCAAGGCGAAGCTTAATCGCAAATAGTGCATGGTTTTCTCCTTCATGAAACAGGTTTCGATTTCGGCCGATGTAGCAGCAGATAGGCTGCCGGCAGAACGAGCATGGAGAGCAGCGGTGCAGTGAGCATTCCGCCGATCATGGGGGCCGCGATCCGGCTCATTACCTCTGATCCGGTGCCACTCCCCAGCAGGATCGGCAAAAGTCCCGCGAAGATCACCGCGACCGTCATCGCCTTGGGCCGGACACGCAGGAGCGCCCCTTCCCGCACGGCGGCTTCGACCTGGGCGGTATCCGGATCGGGGCCAAGCTCCGCCAACGCGTGTTTCAGATAGATCAGCATCACCACGCCGAACTCGGCGGACACACCGGCGAGTGCGATAAATCCGACCCCGGTCGCCACTGATTGGTTGAAACCCAGAAGGTAAAGGAACCAGATGCCGCCGGTGAGCGCGAACGGCAGCGTGCCCATGATCAGCGCCGCATCATCAAACCGGCCGAAGGTCATATAAAGGAGGACAAAAATGATGAGGAGCGTCGCCGGCACCACCAGCTTCAGTTTGGCAATGGCGTGCTGGAGATACTCGAACTGACCCGAGTAGGCGATGCTGACGCCGGGCGAGAGCGGCACTTGCTTTGCAACCACTCGCTGGAGATCGCCAACCACTGAGGTAAGATCGCGGTCGCGCACGTCGACATAGATCCAGGTTGAAGGCCGAGCGTTCTCGGTCTTGAGCATCGGTGGCCCCTCAGCGATTGAGACGCTCGCGACGGTGCCAAGGGTGATCTGCTGGCCCGACGGGGTCAGTATCTGCAGCGTGCGCAAGCCCTCCAGACTGTCACGCAACTCGCGTGGATAGCGCACACTGATTGGATAGCGGGCCAGCCCCTCGACCGTCTCGCCGATCGTCTCACCGCCGATCGCGCCCGAGACGATCGCCTGCACGTCGGCGATGTTAAGCCCGTACCGAGCGGCGGCAGAGCGGTCGATGTCGACATTGACATAGCGCCCGCCGGTCAGCCGCTCGGCCAGCGCCGAGCTAACGCCCGGTACGGTTTTGGCCACCGTCTCGATATCATGGGCGATGCGGTCGAGCTGGGCGAGATCGGCACCAGAGACCTTGACCCCGATCGGGCTTTTGATACCGGTCGCGAGCATATCGATGCGATTGCGGATCGGCGGCACCCAGACATTGGTGAGGCCGGGCACTTTCACCGTGCGATCGAGTTCATCGACCAGTTTGGCGGGCGTCATGCCGGGGCGCCATTGGTCTCTCGGCTTGAACTGAATGGTTGTCTCGAACATCTCTAGCGGCGCCGGATCGGTTGCGGTTTCGGCGCGACCGGCCTTGCCGAACACGCTTTGCACCTCAGGCACCGTGTTGATCAGCCGATCGGTCTGCTGGAGCAGCTCCGAGGCTTTCGCCGCCGACATGCCCGGCAACGCGGAGGGCATATAGAGCAGATCGCCCTCGTCCATATTGGGCATAAACTCGCCGCCCAACCGCGATAGCGGAAAGGCTGTGGTCGCAAACACCAGCGCCGCGATCAGCAGCACGGTTTTCGGCCGGTGCAGTGTCCAGTCGATGGCGGGACGATAGATATGCGTAAGCCAACGGTTGATCGGATTGGCCTGCTCAGCCGGGATCTTCCCCCGGATCAGCCAGCCCATCAGCACCGGCACCAAAGTCACCGACAGGATCGCGGCCCCTGCCATCGCATAGGTCTTGGTGAAAGCCAGAGGCGCGAACAGCCGACCTTCCTGCCCTTGGAGCGTGAAGATCGGAACGAACGACAGCGTGATGATCAGCAAACTGAAGAAAAGAGCCGGCCCGACCTCGGCGGCGGCCTCTGTAACGATCGCCCAGCGCTGATCATTATCGAGCTGCTGGCTGGGATGATCCTGCCCCCAATGCTCGATTTTCTTGTGGGCGTTTTCAATCATGACGACCGCCGCGTCGACCATCGCGCCGATGGCGATGGCGATGCCGCCCAAGGACATGATGTCAGCGTTGACCCCCTGGAACCGCATGACGACGAACGCCGCCAAAACACCCAGGGGCAAGGTAAAGATCGCGACCAGTGCCGAGCGGACGTGCCACAGGAATAGCGCACACACGATCGCGACGACGACGAACTCTTCGAGCAGTTTATGGGTGAGGTTCTCCACTGCGCGGTCGATGAGCTGCGAACGATCATAGGTGGTAATGACCTCCACCCCAGGCGGGAGGCTCGTCTTGAGTGTATCGAGCTTGTCCTTAATCGCTGCGATCGTCTCCCGCGCGTTTTTGCCCGAGCGAAGAATGACGATACCGCCCGCCACTTCGCCTTCGCCGTTGAGTTCTGCGATGCCGCGTCGCATCTCGGGTCCAATCTGAATGATAGCGACATCACCCAAAGTCACCGGGACGCCGCCAGCAGCGGTGCGCAGCGGAATGGCTCGGAAATCGTCGAGCGTCTTCAGATAGCCTGAGGCGCGGATCATATACTCGGCTTCGCCCATCTCCAGCACCGAGCCGCCGGCTTCCTGATTGGCCTTCTGAATGGCCTCTACCGCCTGGGCGTGGGTGATACCGTAGGCGGCGAGTTTCACCGGATCGAGCAGCACCTGATATTGCTTCACCATGCCGCCGATACTTGCGATCTCGGCGACACCCGGCACGGTTTTCAGCTCGTAGCGCAGGAACCAGTCCTGCAAAGAGCGAAGTTGCGACAGGTCGTGCCGGCCGCTTTTATCGACCAGCGCATATTCATAGACCCAGCCCACACCGGTTGCGTCCGGCCCGAGCGCGCTGCGCGTGCCGGCCGGCAATCGCCCCTGCACCTGATTGAGATATTCGAGCACGCGGCTGCGCGCCCAATAGAGATCTGTGCCGTCCTCGAAGATCACATAGACGAAGCTGTCGCCGAAGAAGGAGTAGCCGCGCACCGTCTTGGCGCCCGGCACCGACAGCATGGTGGTGGTGAGCGGATAGGTGACCTGGTTCTCGACGATCTGCGGCGCCTGGCCCGGATAGGAGGTGCGGATGATGACCTGCGTGTCGGAGAGGTCGGGCAGCGCATCGATTGGGGTCGATCGCACCGCCCATATCCCCACGCCGACCAGAGCAAGGACCCCGATCACGACAAGGAAGCGATTGTGGACTGACCAGCGGATGAGGGCGGCGATCATCGATCGGCCCCCATCCTGGTCATCCGGCGCACGGTTGGCCCGGTCGGTGGTTGGTCGAAGTCGAAACGAACGCGATCGCCGGTCTTGAGACCTCGTGTGATCGTCGGATCGAGGAGCCGGAAGGTCATGGTCATCGCCGGCCAGCCAAGGGCGGGGACCGGCTCGTGGCTGAACGTCACAGACCTGGGCGTGATCTGTTCGATCCTGCCGACGGTTTCATAGAGCGCTGGCCCGTTGACGGGTTTGGCGGCTGCCGTTGGTGCGCGACCACCGATCGGCCGTGCTTCCACGCCGGAGAGGCTTGCCTCGGAGTCGATCAGGAACTGACCTGATGCAACGATCTTCTCACCTTCTCTCAAGCCTGCGAGGATTTCGGTGTCGTTCGCGGACTCCCGGCCCGTTTGCACTTCAGCCGGCTGATAACGGCCCTTGTCGAGCGCGAGCATGACGAGCGTTCGCTTGCCGGTTCGAATCAGCGCCTCCGATGGCACGAGCAGCGCGGTCTGCGCACTGCCACCGAACGATACCGTCGCGAACATGCCTGGCTTCAGGCGACCGCCGCGGTTGGGCAGTTCGATCCGCACGGACAGCGTCCGGCTGTCGGCCTGGACATCGGGGAGGATCGCCGACACTCGTCCAGAGAGAGTTTGGCCGGGAAAGGCGGTCAGCGTTGCCTGTACTGGCTGACCGGATTTGAGCTGGCCCGCAACGGCTTCCGGTACGGCGGCGTTGAGCCAAACGGTGCCAAGGCCATTAATCTCCGCCAGCGTCTGGCCCGCCGCCACCGTCATGCCGGCACGCACGCCGAGCGTTTTGATGACACCGCCGGTTGGAGCCGACACGGTGATGACATTGTTCGGCCGTCCGCCGCGTTCAACTGCGGCGATGGTGCTCGATGGGATGCCTAACAGCGCGAGCCGTTGGCGCGCGGCGCGGGTCAGCGCCGCGTCGCCTGTCCGGCGAACCGCCAGATACTCTGCCTGCGCACCCGCCCATTCGGGGACGAGCAAATCTGCGAGCGGTGCGCCTGCACCGATCACATCGCCCGGCGCGCGGCTATAAACGCGCTGGACGAAGCCGGAAGCGCGCGCCTGCACGATAGCGACATCACGCTGGTTGAAATCGATCGTGCCGGTGGCGGTGATGCTGGACCCCAACGATCCCATCCGGGCCTCAACCACGCGCAGGCCAAGGCTCTGCGTGCGTGCCGGATCGATCGTGACCCCGGCTTCGCTTTGCCCCTCGTCGGCATATTTGGGGACGAGCTGCATATCCATGAACGGCGATTTTCCGGGCTTGTCGAAATGCTGGCTGGGGACCATCGGGTCATACCAATAGAGTATTTTCCGGCTCGCATCGGCTCCTGGATCAGCTGCCTGGTCATGGCTGAAGGTGGCAATCCCATAGCCCGCTCCCCCTGCGGTCAGAGCAATGGCGGCAGCGGCGAGGCCAAGCTTTATGCGCGGCGAAAGATCAAGGTTCATCGGCGGTCGCTCCCATAGGTCAGGACAAGTCGCGCGCCGTCACGCGCCACCAGCGCCTCGCGGTCGAGCGTTTCGATTTCGCTGTTGGCCAGCATCGTCTGGGCCTGGATCACGTCGAGCAATCCAGCGCGGCCCGCCGAATAGCTGGCGGTCTCGAGATCGACCTTCTGTCGCGCCAGCGGCAGCAGCGTGTCACGAGACCGCATCCATTGCTCATGATGCATGACATGATCGGCAATCCCTGCTTGGAGATCGGCCGCCAGCGCGCGCCGCATGTCTTCCTGCTCGGCCAGCGCCGCGCTCGCGCTCGCGCTGCTGGCCGCGATTATCGGGTCCTGCCGTTTGCCAGCGAACAACGGCAGGCTGATCGTGACGCCGGCCGACACCATGTCGCCATAGCGATCGGCGCGGCGCTGGTAGGCGACATCGAAACTCCAGTCCGGCCGTTTCGTGGCGCGTGCCGCTGCGACATCTGCCTCGGCCTGCCGTGTTCGCGCTATCGCTGCGTTCAGATCGGGATGCTGGCCGACCGCCTCACGCAAGGCGGTCGGATTGATCGCGAAATCGGGGACAGTGCCAGTGACCTCCGGGTTCGCATCGCCCGTCCAACGGGCGAGTGTCGAGCGGGCGCGAGCGGAATCGGCCGCAGCTTCGCTTCTCTTGTCCTCAAGCGCAGCAATTGCCTGGCGCACATCGAGCGTTTGCGCGGGTCGGGCCGCGCCCGACGCTACGCCCGAATGCGCTGCGACCGCGAGGCCATTCTGCCGCGCGATAACGGCATCAATCGCTGCAAGACGCCGCTCGGCATAATAGAGGTCGATCCAGGCGAGCGCGGTCGCCACTTTGACGCGACGGACTTCGGCGAAGCCATTGGCCTCGGCTGCCGCGATGTCGGCCTGGGCGCGAGCCTGCTGGGCATGACGCTTGGCGGCATTGGGCACATCCTGGCTGATGCCCACGCGCGCCATCGTCATGCTGTCGCCGGCATAGGTGAAGGCGGGTGGACCCGAGACGGGGAAATTGTCGAGACCGACGCCAAGTTTGGGGTCAGGAAGCCGGCCGGCGGCTATGGCGGCCGACCGGCGCGCCTCGACATCGAGGCTGCGAGCCTGGACTGACGGCGCGGCCTCCGCCCTGGAAAGGGCATCTTCGAAGGTCAGCGGCTGCGCGAAGGCAAGGCCGGGCATTGCGGCGGACAGCAACGCAACGAACACATAACGCATGGAAAACTCCCGGTGGAGAGATCGGAGCAGCACGGGACAGGATCGCGGGCATATGGGTGGCGACGAAACGGGGGGCGTTCCGTCGCCACCGCCAGCCCGGCAATGATGCGACCCGAAGGCGCCGGGGCTGATCTTAGCCGGCCGATGGCATCGAATGCCCATCATGCATGGACTTCATGCAATCAGCGGCATGCGTCTTCATCATGTCGCACGTGCAGTTCGCCATCTGTGCCTGATCAGGCACCCACACGCGCTTCTGCGCAGGGCCGGTGGCCCGCGGACCATATTGAGGTGCCGACCGCCACTCCCAATGTCCCTGGGGCGTGGTCTGGCTGTTGTCGGCCGCCCATGCAGGTGCGGTGAGGCTGAGGGCCGCAACGAGGGCGACCGAAAGCGTCTTCATGGTCATCACGAATATCCTTTGACTGAATGGAGGGGGATCGCTGGGTCGGGCGCGACACTGCCGCGCGCCGAACAGACGCGATCGCTCAATCAGCCAAGGTTCATGGGAGGATCAGGATCGGGGGCGAAATTCTTGCCCGCCAGCACGGTCGTTGCCGACCAGAAATTGGGCTTGCCGTGAATATGAGGCGCAGCAATACTTCCAGTTAGATCGGCGGCCATCAACGGCACCACGCACCCCATGGCCGCGATGCAGTCAAGGGTGAGCCCCTTGCATGGCTTTTCCTTTGGCGCCGGCTGCTGCATGGCCATCATGGCCATACAATCCGCGTCCATCGCCATTGTCTTGGCCGGCGCGGTCGCAGGAACGCTTCGCGCATAGGCCAACTCAGCTCCGAAGAGGCCGATCAGGGCTCCGATGAGGAGCAGCGAGGCGAGAAAGCGTTTCACGGTTAAGTCAATCTATAACAACCCAGTCCTGACGGCAATTGCCAACCTATCCTTGATGCCGTGCGAATATCCGGGTGCCGTTGGCGCCGAAGGCCGTGACGACATAGGGATCGCCGCGTCGCCCCGGCACTTCCATGCCGGGCGATCCAATCGGCATTCCGGCGACAGCCAGTCCTGATACGCCTTTCGGACGCTGGGCGAGCACCCGCTTCATGTCTGCCATGGGAACATGACCTTCGAAGACCATGCCGTCGATGAGAGCGGTATGACAGGAGGAAAGCGACGCAGGAACGCCGCGAGCGCGCTGAAGGGCCGATCGGTTCTGATCGTCGACCATCCTGACGGACCTGTCGAATTGCGTCCGCACCTGGGCGGCCCATTGCTCGCAGCAGCCGCAGCCTGGGTCGCGATGCACCACGATCGGTCCTGCCGCGCTGGCCGCCGTTGCGGATAGCATCAACGCTGCCGCAGCTAGGTGAAATCTCATGCTCCGAGTCCTCTCATGTTCCACCACCTATACGCACGCGCGAGGCGGATCCCTCGAAATTTGTCGATTGTCAGTCTATTCGATTGAGCACCGCCTTCATCTCGTCGATTTCCCAGCGCCGTGATACGATGATTTGGCCGAATAGCCGTGTGACTTGCCCATTGCGCAGGTCCGCACCACGACGCATCAGAGTCGCATCTGAATGACCGTGGATCATCGAGCGTCTGTCCCTGGCTCCTACTCGGTCCACGCCTGCCGAATCTTTCACTCCCCGTGCATGTGCTCGTCCTTCATGCCCTGCATCATCGCGTCATGGTCCTGAGGTGCACTGGCGACCAACCGCTGATACTCTGCGGCCGACATGCCAGGCAACCGACGCACAAAGGCGACCATGTCCCAGATCAAGGGATCGGGATGGGTTTTGCCCCACGCTGGCATCGCGCTCAGCTTGACACCGTGCTTGATGATCCAGAATTGTTCGGCGGGCCCCAGATGTGAGTGCTTTGCAAGCTCGGGCGCCTGCGGATAGAGGCCCTGGCTCAGTTCGGAGCGCTCGACACCAGGGCCAAGATGACAGCCGGCGCACATCTCGCCGTAGAGCCCGCCGCCTACTGCTACCCGCTGCGGCGCATCAAGGTCTTTGGGCGCAGCGATACCGCGAGCATGCACCGTGATCGAACGATCGCGGAGACTTTCCAGCAACGCATAGACCGGCTTTGTGTGCGGCGCGTCGGCCGCGATATTATAAATGCCGAAATAGATGAATGCGGCCGTAAAGATGAACAGGAGTGCTGCCAGTATACCGACGAACGGCCAACTCGGCCAGTGTCGCCGAAGAGATTTCTTGTCCATAGTCATCTCCTCGCAATATCATGTGTTGTGCGGCTCAGAACCAGAGCCGCACGCCTGCGACAAAGCTCGTGGTGGTGGGATCCTCGCCATCTGCTCGTGCGAAGTCGGCGGTCCTGCCCGTCTTCGCATCGTAGGACACGCCGATATAGGGAGCGAACTGCCGGGTGATTTCATAGCGCAGCCGCAACCCTAGCTCGGCATTGGTGAGCCCCGATCCGAGTCGGTTCTCAGGGACGTCCTGCGCGGAAAGGTTCAGCTCGACACGCGGCTGCAAGACCAGTCGCTGGGTGATGCGTTGGTCATAATAGCCTTCGAGCCGACCGAGCAGATCACCCTTGTTGCTCAGGAACAGGGCGCCTTCGACCTCGAACAGATAGGGCGCGAGCCCTTCGAAGCCGACCGTCGCATAGGTCCGGTTCGGCCCTTGCCCGAAATCCTGGCGAACGCCGGCCTGCAGGTCGAAATAGGGTCCAATTGCACGGCTGTAGAGTGCCTGGACCTCAGCGCTCTCGAGGCGGTCGCCGAACGCGCCTTCGCCTTCGGATTTGAGCCAGAAGCGATTGATGTCGCCGCCGACAAACGCCTCACCATCCCAACGATAGCCGTCGCGTCCGGCACGAGCCTGATATTCAGCCAAGTTGAACATCACCTGGTAGACAGTTCGCCCGCCTTGCTCGCGCATCGATTTGGCGCGGGCACGGTCCATTTCCACCTTAGGGAACAGTCGATCGGCATAATGATCGCTTGGCGGCGGTGGCGCGGGTGCGTCGCCGGCGGGAAGCGCCGTCCCGGTCATTTCCATTCCGGCGTGCGCCGCCTGTGGCGTGGCGCCGTGCTGGCTGTGGTCCTGCATGTCCATGTTGGGCATCGACTGCGAAGACTGGGTTGCCGATGCCGGCGGAGCCATGTCCATACCGGGCATTGAGGCTTGGTTCATGCCCTTCATCGCTTCATCGGGCTTAGTCGGCGCCTGCGGTGACGGCTTGAGGGCCGGAGTGGGCTTTCCTTGCCGGCGGAGCTGTTTCTTCACTCCAGGCTTTTTCGCTACGGCCTTTTTGGCCGCAGGTTTTTGCGGCGTGGGCATCTGCATACCCGGCATGCTCATACCCTGGTGCCGCGAATGGTCCTGCGCAAGCGCCGGTTGATTGACCAGCAACGAGGCTGATGCGGTTAAGGCCGCGGCGAGACGGATCATTGCGCCTCTCCCTTCGGTCGCACGCTCACGATCCGCATCATGCCGGCCTCCATGTGATAGAGCAGATGGCAGTGGAACGCCCAATCGCCGACCGCATCAGCGGTAAAATCCCAAGTCACCTTACCGCCCGGTTGGACGATTACCGTATGTTTGCGCGGAGCGTGATCACCATGGCCGGTGACGAGTTCGAAGAAATGGCCGTGGATGTGGATCGGATGGCCCATCATGGTGTCATTGATAAGGTTCACGCGCACCCGCTCGCCCTCAATGAAGGGGATGGGTTCATGCACGTCGGACATCTTCTGGCCGTCGAACGACCACATGAAACGTTCCATGTTGCCCGTCAGATGAATGTCGATGCTCCGCGAGGGCGCCCGCACATCGGGATTGCGGTCGAGTGCTATGAGATCTTTGTAGACGAGAACCTTGTGACCGACGTCCTCCAGCCCTTGTCCGGGCTCGCCCGTGCGATCCATCGGCATCGGCGAGATTGTCTGTACACCGGGACCGCGTTTGACCTGCGGCGCCTTGGAGAAGTCCCGCATGTTCATCGAACCCATGTCCATGCCGGCCATGGTCTGATCGCCTGCCATGGCGCCATGACCCATTGCAGAATGGTCCATTGTCCCGCTGTTTCCCGGCATGCCCTGCATATTGGAATGATCCATTCCGGCCATTCCAGTCTGGGATGCGACGGCCGCGGCAACGCCTATTGCAAGCTTCGCGGAAGCATTCTGCTCGGCTGTCGGATCGATTCCTCGTGTCAAACCCTTACCGGCGGACATGTCCATTCCTTCCATGCCCTGCATCCCGGACATATCCATGCCCATATCTTTCATCGTCGCGATCGGACGCGGGCGTAGAGGTGGCACGGGAGCCGTCATACCGGCGCGCGGCGCAAGGGTCGCGCGTGCCATGCCCGAACGGTCGATGGCCTCTCCAACCAGTGTGAACGCCTTATCCTCAGTGGGAGTGACGATAGCGTCGTAGGTTTCGGCGACGCCGATCTGGAACTCGTCGATCTCGATGGGCATGACATTCTGCCCATCGGCCTGGACGATGGTGAAGCGCAGCCCAGGAATGCGGACATTGAAGGTCGTCATCGCTGACGCGTTGACGAACCGCAAACGCACACGCTGACCGGGAGAGAACAGGGCGGTCCAGTTGTCTTTCGGGCCATGGCCATTGACGAGATAGGTGTAAGCAGCCCCCGTCGTGTCCGAAATGTCGGTCGGGTCCATGCGCATGGCACCCCAGTCAAGGCGATCTTTCAGGCGCTGGTCTCGGCCAGCGAGAAGGCCAGCCAGGGTTTGCCGTTGATAGTTAAAATGCCCGGCATCCACCTTCATTCGTCTGAAAATTGCTTCGGGCGAGATCGGGCTATGATCTGAAAGTACGATCACATGTTCGCGGTCGAACTGAACAGGGTCGGTCCCAGCGGGATCAATCACGATTGGACCGTAATGGCCAAGCTGCTCCTGAAACCCGGAGTGGCTGTGATACCAGTAGGTGCCGTTCTGTCGGACAGGGAATTCGTATAGATAACTGGAGCGTGGCTTGATGCCGGAGAACGAGACCCCGGGCACGCCATCCATCTGGGGCGGCAGGAGCAAGCCGTGCCAGTGGATGGAGCTGTCTTCGTCGAGATCATTGATCACGTTGAGACGCACCATCTGGCCTTCGCGAAGGCGGATGAGGGGGGCAGGCACCGTGCCGTTCACGCCGATCGCAGCGGACTGGCGTCCGTCGATGACCATGGTGTGTTGCGCAATCCGCAGGGTAATGTCGGTGCCCGACACAGTCGGAAGAGGAGCGGCAAGGCCCAGGGATACAGGCTGAGCCCATGCTGGCATCCAGGCAGCGAATGCGGCTGCGCCGCCTGCAAACCCTATTCCTCGCAGAAGCCCTCGGCGATCGAGGTTTGTAAACTCCATAACCCGCAATCCCTGTCCTGAATTTTCAGGGATTACGCATAGCCAGCCTCAACCCCTCAATATTTCTGCAAGCCTGGCACGGGCGCGATAGAGTCTGGTTTCTACGGCCTTCCCGCTAATCCCAAGCGCTCCTGCCGTTTCGGCCTGACTTAACTCCTCGATCGTGCGGAGTACGAGCACTTCTCGGAGATTGGCCGGCAATGTGCCAATAGCCGCCATCGTGCGTTCCAGTTCGTGTCGATCGGCCAATTCGACATCGGCGCCTGCGGTCCCGTCCGCAATGTGCCACGCTTCTTCAATAGGGCGGGCAAAGGTAAAGAAGCGGCGGACGGCGCGGCGTCGTGCCCAGTCCCGCGCCTTGTTGATTGCGATGCGCGAGATCCATAGCCGAAAAGGGCGTTCGCCATCATAACTGTGCAAAGCCGAAAATGCGGCGATGAAGCTCTGCTGGGTAAGGTCGACGGCGGCATCCGCGTCACCGATATGACTGCGCAACAAGCGGAACACGCTGCCTCGGTGACGGAGCATCAATTCTCTATAGGCTGGCTGTCGTCCGCCCAACGCGAGCGCTGCCAGCTCGCCGTCCGAGCAGGCGGCGAGATCGAGACTCACCGTTCCTTGGCCGTCAGCGCCCTGACTACTGTGGCGTCAAACTTGGCGGCCTGTTCAGGTGTGAGAACGGCCCGCATAGCAAAGACATGCTCAAGTGTTTCCTTCTGAAGCTCGCCCATCGCCTGATGTGAACGGTCGATCGCAGCGCCAACAGCAGGGCCATAGCCGTGTTCGGCCTGAATGGCATCGGCAAGCCTGGCATTATCAGCGCGCAGCTCTAGCTCCAGTGCCTGCCTACGGATAGCGAAACGACGCTCGATCTCGTCCATTTGCGTTTGCTGTGCGCGGTCGAGTTTAAGGTTATGGTGAAGCAAGGAGTGAAGTTCATTTTCGACTGGTGCCGGCGCGGCAATGAACGCGCGGCCAATAAACGCACCCGCTATCGCTGCGAGAAAGGCGATAACCGCGATGAGCAATAGGCGACGACGGTCCGTCATTCGCTCGCACCGAGAAGCGTCGAGGGCGCCAATGCCGGCGGTGCGCCGAGAGGAGCGATCGATGGGGCGCGGGTCTCATGTGCTGGTATCACAGAGCCAAGCAATCCGATCGAGAGCGCAAAGACGGCCGCCACGCCGAAAGCCGTGCTTGACAACGGAGTGCCATGCCGACGTTGGAAGACAATCGCTTCCATTACAGCGCCATCGATTTGTTCCAGCCTGGGGTCTGCTGGAAGCTCTCTTAAGCGCCTGAGCGCCGCATCTATGTCCATCATCTCACTACTCCCGCCCCAATCCGCCACATTACGCATGGTAGTTTACGCATGGTAGCGGAAAACCCCTCATCGCTAATCGAAGCTTGGTAATGAGGGGTAAGCGTCAAGGCTGCGTAATGTACATCGAACCCAACGGAGATGTTCGATGAAGATAAAGACCAAATTCGCAGCCCTTCTGGCAATTCTGTCAATCGGCCTGTCAACGCCGGCGCTGGCCCATCCCAAGCTCGTTAGCTCCACGCCAGCGGCCAGTGCGACGGTTGGTGCCACGAACCGCCTGACGCTGACATTCAGCGAGCGACTGATGCCGCGCCTGTCCGGTGTCGATCTTGCGATGACCGGTATGCCGGGCATGGCAAACCATGCCCCGATGAAGATTGGCGGAGCGACAACTGCGGTTGGAGTGAGGTGGTGCCGGTTTTCTGGACAGGGTGTTAAGCTAGTCCCGACCTGAAGGAATGGTACGGGAATGAAGACGACGAGGAAGCGGTACAGCGCGGATTTCAAGGCGAAGGTTGCGCTTGAAGCGATCCGGGGCGATCTGACGCTGGCGGAGCTGGCAGCCAAGCATGGCGTTCACCACACGATGATTGCGTCGTGGAAGCGGCAGGCGATTGCGGGGATGGCAGGCACATTTTCCGGCGCAGGTGAAGCGGCCAGGGCGGCCAGCGAGGCCGAAGTGGACAAGCTGCATGCGAAGATCGGGCAGTTGCTGGTCGAGCGGGATTTTTAGCGAAAGCCTCCGGTCGATGAGCGTGGCACGGAGGCGATCGATGATCGAGGCTGCTCACCGTCGCCTGTCGATCGCGGCGCAATGCCGACTGCTGTCGATCAGCCGGTCGAGCTACTATTACGCGCCAGTGCCGGAGACCGAGGAGACGTTGGCGCTGATGCGGGTGATCGACGCGGCGTTCCTCGACATGCCGTGGTACGGCAGTCGGCAGATGGTCCGGCATCTGCGCCGTAATGGTCATGACGTTGGGCGACGACGGGTGCGGCGGCTGATGGCGAAGATGGGGCTATCGCCCATTTATCAGCGGCCGCGCACGAGCGATCCGCACCCGCAGCACCGGGTTTATCCGTATCTGCTGCGCAAGCTGACGATCGAGCGGCCCAACCATGTGTGGTGCGCTGACGTGACCTATATCCCGATGCGCCGGGGCTTCCTTTACCTGGTCGCGATCATGGACTGGGCCACCCGAAAGGTACTGGCGTGGCGACTGTCGAACACCATGGACGCGGGCTTCTGCGTCACGGCATTGGAGGAAGCGCTGACGCGCTTCGGCAGCCCCGAGATCTTCAATACCGATCAGGGTAGCCAGTTCACCAGCTTTGCCTTCACCAGCGTGCTGCGCGACGCAGAGGTCCGCATCAGCATGGATGGCCGGGGGCGGTGGATGGACAATGTCTTCATCGAGCGCCTCTGGCGTTCCCTGAAATACGAATGCGTGTATCTGCACGCCTTCGAGACCGGCTCCGAGTTGCGGGCTGGTCTTGGCCGGTGGATCACCTATTACAACACCCAGCGTCCACACTCGGGCCTTGCCGGGAGGACCCCGGCAGAGGCCTATCGGCGGATCGGGCAATCAGATCATGGGGGGCATGCCCCCCATGATCTGATGATCAAACAGGCGGCATGAACGACAACCGGGATTAGCTTAACTTAGCCGCCAAACTGTCCAAATAGGCGGGACCACCTCAGAGAGGATGGCAAGACGCT
Organism: Sphingopyxis granuli; assembly: GCF_001559015.1. Lineage (NCBI taxonomy): Bacteria > Pseudomonadati > Pseudomonadota > Alphaproteobacteria > Sphingomonadales > Sphingopyxidaceae > Sphingopyxis > Sphingopyxis granuli. Next base: position 4,589,789 of record NZ_CP012199.1, on the reverse strand, counting down.
CATCGTGACCCTGGCGCGTCCGCTGACCGCTGGCAGCTACAAGGTCGACTGGCACGCCGTCGCAGCCGACACCCACCGGATCGTTGGCAGTTTGACCTTTACGGTGCGCTGAAGAATGGACAGTTCGCTCGTCGCGATCCGCTGGTCTCTCTATGCGGATCTTGGGCTGCTGTTCGGGTTGCTCCTCTTCGCGCTCTATGCCCTGAAGGCGTCTGAGCGCGAGAGGCTGCTCCCGCTCCGCTGGTTGACAACAGCGTTGGCCGGGTTGGGCATCGTGCTGAGCGGCTTGAGCTTCGTTCTTGCCGTCGCAGCGATGCTTGGCGTCGCGTTGAAGGACGTCGACCATGCCTCGGTCATGATGATATTGACCGAGACGCCCGTCGGTTGGGCTCTGCTCGCGCGTATATTGGCGCTGACGATATTATGCGCTGCCGTCCTTGCGCCCTGGGCGTTCCGAGGGACGGGGATAACAATTCTTGCCCTTATTGCCGCTATCCCCGTCGCCAGCCTCGCCTGGTCAGGTCATGGTGCCGCGTCGGAAGGACTCACTGGGATGGTCCATCTTGCCGGTGACATCCTTCATTTGCTTGCCGGATCAGCGTGGATAGGGGCCCTGGCCGCCTTTATCCTGATGCTGTCACGCCGCTCACCGATCTTTGAGCAACTCGATACAGCGCATCGTGCGCTCGCCGGGTTCGCCACTGCTGGCACGGTCATCGTCGGCTTGGTCGTCGTGACGGGCATCGTGAACAGCTACGCGCTGATCGGGCCGCAAAATATATCGGGGCTATTCCAGAGTGCCTATGGCCAGCTGCTTTTCATAAAGCTCGTTCTTTTCGGACTGATGCTTGCGCTGGCAGCTAGCAATCGCTTCAACCTGACCCCGGCGCTGGCGACAGGAATCGAGGACGGCAACATAGAAGGGGCCGTAATGCGGCTGCGTCGAAGCCTTTGGCTCGAAGGTGGCGCTGCGGTGCTCATCCTCGCTTTGGTCGCATGGCTGGGAACGCTACTACCACCAGCATCCGCAGGGTGACGAGAAGCGCCTCAAGCAAGCGCGACGGCAGACGCTCGGCAGACGCCAGATGCTCAAAAGGATCAGCGAATGGCATCCGTCGGTTGGGCGCGCTGCACAGGCTCAGATTTCGAAGATCCTGTTTCGCACACGAATGGCCCGCAGCGGTTACCGGTTGAGAGGTGCCGCCTGATTCCGGCGGCGGAGTCCAACACGCTCACCTACATTGGCTGTGACCCAAAACTTCACATGTAACTGATTGCACCGTCCGCGTCGCCGGACATACGCTCGATAATTGGACAGTCTGGCCGGTCGTCGCCATGGCAGCGTTCAGCCAGTTCGAGCAATGTCCGGCGCAGCGCCTGAAGCGCTTCGGCCTTGCGGCCCAGTTCCTCGGCGCGGGCGATAGCGAGGGCCTTTACCTCGGCGCTGGCACGCTGGTTGTTGCTCCACAGCCCCAGCAGACCTCGGATATCCTCGATCGGAAAGCCGAGATCCCGTGCATTAGCGATGAACCGCAGACGATGGACATCGGCATCCGTATAGTCGCGATAGCCGCTGTCCCGGCGTAGCGGCGCCGGGATCAGGCCAATCTTCTCATAATGGCGGATCATGCGCTGTGAGACGCCGCTCGCTTTCGAGGCCGCACCGATGTTCACAGCCGCACTCGATTGAGGCGCAGCGCGTTGGCGACGACGCTGAACGAAGACAGCGCCATGGCCGCCGCCGCGATCATCGGCGAGAGCAGGATGCCGAAGACCGGATAGAGCAGCCCCGCCGCGATCGGCACGCCCGCCGCGTTATAGACGAAGGCGAAGAACAGATTCTGCCGGATGTTGGCCATCGTCGCCTCGCTGAGCTGGCGCGCGCGGACGATTCCGTTGAGGTCGCCCTTGAGCAGGGTCACGCCCGCGCTTTCCATCGCGACGTCGGTGCCATGCCCCATCGCGATGCCGACGTCCGCCGCTGCGAGCGCCGGCGCGTCATTGACCCCGTCGCCCGCCATGGCGACGACCCGCCCTTCCGCTTTCAGCCGCATGACGACCGCCGCCTTCTGATCGGGCAGCACGTCCGCCTCGACCGCGTCGATGCCGAGCTGACGCGCCACCGCTTCGGCCGTGGTGCGATTGTCGCCCGTCAGCATCACCACCTTGATGCCGTCGGCGCGAAGCGCAGCCAAGGCTTCCGCCGTGGTCGGCTTGATCGGATCGGCGATGGCGAACACGCCTGCGGCCCGATTGTCGATGCCCATGAAGATCGCAGTGGCACCATCCGCGCGAAGCTGGTCGGCCTGCGTCGCAAGGGGCGAGGTGGCGACGCCCTCTTCCTCCAGGAAGCGGGCATTGCCCAGCGTGATACGCTTGCCTTCGACCGTGCCCAACGCGCCCTTGCCAGTCGGCGAATCGAAGTCGCTGACCGCCGGGATCTCGATGTCGCGGGCCAATGCCGCATCAACGATCGCCAGCGCCAGCGGATGCTCCGACGCGCGTTCGACACCGGCGGCGATCCGCAGCAGGTCGCGCTCCTCGAAGCCGTCCGCCGCGATGATCCGGGTAACGGCGGGCTTGCCTTCGGTCAGCGTCCCGGTCTTGTCGACGACCAGCGTGTCGACCTTCTCCATATGCTCCAGCGCCTCGGCATTCTTGATGAGCACGCCAAGCCCCGCGCCGCGCCCGACGCCGACCATGATCGACATGGGCGTCGCCAACCCCAGCGCACAGGGACAGGCGATGATCAGCACCGCCACTGCTGCAACCAACCCGTGCGCCAGACGTGGCTCCGGTCCCCAGATGCCCCAGGCGATAAAGGCGACAACCGCGACCGCCAGCACCGCCGGCACGAACCAACCGGCGACCTGATCGGCCATGCGCTGGATCGGCGCCCGTGACCGCTGGGCTTCAGCGACCATCTGGACGATGCGCGCGAGCATGGTGTCGCGCCCGATTTTGTCGGCGCGGATCACCAGCGCGCCGCTCTGGTTCATCGTCCCGCCGATCACCACGTCGGCGACGGTTTTGGTGACCGGCATGGATTCGCCCGTCACCATCGATTCATCGAGCGCCGATCGCCCTTCCTCGACAATGCCATCGACCGGCACCTTTTCGCCCGGCCGCACCCGCAGCCGGTCCCCCACCGCGATCAAGTCAAGTGAAACCTCCTCTTCGCTGCCATCCTCGGCGATGCGGCGCGCGGTTTTAGGGGCCAGATTGAGCAGCGCCTTGATCGCACCGGAGGTCCGCTCGCGCGCCCGCAGTTCGAGAACCTGGCCCAGCAGTACCAGGGTGGTGATCACGGCGGCCGCTTCGAAATAGACGGCGACAGTTCCATCACCAGCCCGGAAGGCTGCCGGGAAAATGCCGGGCGCCAGGGTCGCTACAACGCTATAGGCCCACGCAACCCCTGTCCCCATCGCGATCAGCGTGAACATGTTGAGGTTGCGCGTTTTCAGCGAGGCCCAGCCGCGCTCGAAGAAGGGCCAGCCGGCCCACAGCACCACCGGTGTCGCCAGCGCGAACTGGACCCAGGTCGACAGCTTCGCAGGCACAAGATGATGCAGTGCCGGGAACAGATGGCCGCCCATTTCAAGGACAAAGACGGGGATGGTCAGCACCAGCGCGATCCAGAAGCGACGCGACATGTCGATCAGTTCGGCACTCGGCCCAGCGTCGGCGGTGACCATTTCCGGCTCGAGCCCCATGCCGCAGATGGGACAGGCGCCGGGATGGTCCTGCCGGATTTCGGGGTGCATCGGGCAGGTCCAGATCGTCCCCGGCGGGGCATCCACCATCCGGACGGCCGCCGGGATCAGATAATGTTCTGGATCGCCGACGAATTTCGCGCGGCAGCCAGCACTACAAAAATGATACTCACGGTTGGCATGGGTTGCATGATGCGCTGTCTTCTGTGGATCGACAGTCATGCCGCAAACGGGATCGACCACCAGGCCCAGCGGAGTTCCCTCGTCCTGCCCCCCATGGCTTCCACAACAACCATGGCCCCCGGAATGCGCGCTATGCTTCGACTCGGTCATCAACCGTCTCCTTCCATCGCACAACTATCTGCGACTTGACACGATGTTAGAGTCAATAGCCACTTGACCTTACCACAGTGTCAAGTGCGATAGGCTTGTGCGACTCAAAGGAATTAAAGCGACGTGCGGGCAAGGCGGACCAAAGTAGAGGCAGGCCAATCCGACTCCCGTCAGGGGACCGGTCGCGTGGCGCTGTTGCGGCTCGTTGCCGCAATATTCGTGGCTTTCACTTTGTCCTTCATGCCCATGGCTATGTCGAGTGGACCAGCGATGGCGCATACCACACCGGTTGTATTGTCGGATACGAGGCATTGCATTGGGGAGCACGGGACATCCCCCGATAGGCAAATGGGTGGTATGGTCGATTGTGCGATCGCCTGTGCAGCGGTTCGACCCACAGAGCCACAAATGGCAACCGGTATGGGCCATGTTCGACAAATCCTGGAGTCGCAACCTGTCCCACTCCTCAAGGGGATTGGGCCTGATGCGTTAAGTCGGCCTCCACGCCTGTTTCCAGAAGCTTGAAGCCAAACAACCTTCTGGAGAAGAAACAATGAAAATGCTTGTCACCGCAATTGCGATTGCGGCCGCAACCCCAGTTGCCGCGCAGACCGCCGATCCCGTCCATTCCGATCATGGCACGTCCGCGCCTGATCGGAGCGCCAAAGATTGCTGCTGTTGCGATAGCCCGGCGGCCAATAAGGCCGACGACATGAAGAAGATGGCGTGTTGCGAGAAGGCGAGTGGCGACACGCCCGCCGGACAACATTCGGAACATAATCATTAGAATTGGACCGGGCTGAAGGCAGTTCGTTCTCCGTCCGGTTTCCTCGACCTTCATTCACGGTTTCTGATTTGTCAGGAGCCCGTAGGACATTTAAACATGACACAAACCATTGAACGCCGCTCGTTTTTACGAGCCGGAGCTATCGGCCTGGCTGGGCTGGGTTTCACGGGACTTGTTCCTGCCTGGGCGCGCTCCGGTTCCCCCGGTCTCGCTCCGACGTTGCCCACTCTGTCTGGGGAGGACATCCGCCTCAGGATTGCCAATACGGCTTTCACGGTCGGCGGACGCACCGGCCACGCCGTCACCATGAATGGCGTGCTGCCGGCGCCGCTGATCCGCCTGCGCGAAGGACAGAATGTGCGCCTCCACGTCGAGAACACGCTCGATGAGGACAGCTCGATTCACTGGCACGGCCTGATCGTTCCCTTTCAGATGGATGGGGTGCCAGGCGTCAGTTTCCCGGGGATCAAACCGCGCTCGACCTTCGTCTATGAATTTCCGCTGCGGCAAAGCGGCACCTATTGGTATCACAGCCATTCCGGCCTGCAGGAACAGCAGGGCCACTATGGTCCCATGATCATCGATCCTGCCGAACCCGATCCCGTTGCCTATGACCGCGAGCATGTGATCGTTTTAAGTGACTGGACCTTCCTGCATCCGCACCAACTCGTCACCAAGCTCAAGGCAGAAGGCGGCTATTTCAATCGCCAGAAGCAGACAGTCTTCGGTATGTTGCGTGGCGGTCCCGAGGAGAGCATGTCCGCGTCCGACCGTGCCATGTGGGGGAAGATGCGGATGGACCCCGCCGACATCGCTGACGTGACGGCGGCCACTTACACCTATCTCGTCAATGGTCACGGACCGCAGGAAAACTGGACCGGGCTGTTCCGCCCCGGCGAGCGGGTGCGGCTGCGCATCATCAACGCGGCGACCATGTCGATCTTCAATATCCGCATTCCCGGCCTGCCAATGACCGTGGTCAGCGCCGACGGACTGAATGTCCGACCTGTGACCGTGGACGAATTCCAGATCGGCAATGCCGAGACCTATGACGTCATTATCCAACCGACCGAGGACAAAGCGTTCACTTTCGTAGCAGAAACGATCGAGCGTTCCGGTATGGCGCGCGCCACATTCGCGCCGCGTCTTGGTATGACTGCGCCCGTTCCGCCACTTCGCCCGCGTCCCACGCTCACCATGAAAGATATGGGCATGGGCGGCATGGATCATGGTTCAATGGCTGGAATGGACCATGGTGCCATGTCCGGGATGGATCATGGTGCTATGGCCGCCGGTGCGAGTGCGGCGGCAGCCGACCATGGCAGTTCCAATTCGATGGGCGGCATGAACATGCGCGATAAGTCGAAGGTGCCCGACAGCGTCAAGGTTGGCGTCGGCGTGGACGCCATCGCCATGTCTCCGGTCGATCGCACCGGCGACCCGGGCGTCGGACTGGAGGATGTGGGCCATAAGGTGCTGACCTACCGCGACCTCATGTCGCTCACTCCTAACCCTGACACGCGCCCTCCGCAGCGCACGATCGAGGTTCATCTCACCGGCAACATGGAACGCTTCATGTGGTCGTTCGATGGCGAAAAATTCAGCGAAGGCGTCGAACCGATCCGTTTCGAACGCAACGAGCGCGCGCGCGTCGTCCTCATCAACAATACGATGATGACCCATCCAATCCATCTGCATGGCCATTTTTTCGAGGTGGTGAACGGCCACACCGGCAGCTATCCGCGCAAGCACACCGTTAATGTGCTGCCCGGCGGCAAGGTCAGCTTCGACCTGACTGCCGATGCTCCGGGTGACTGGGCGTTTCACTGCCATTTGCTGCTCCACATGCACGCGGGGATGTTTCGTGTCGTCACCGTCCGCCCGCTTGAGGGAGAAGCAGCATGAAGTCTCTCCTGGGTGTCTTCCTCGTCACGATCGCAACGCCTGCCCTGGCACAGCATAATCATGGCGCCGCCGTGCAACAGGCCCCGGCCGATCCACATGCACAGCATCAGATGGATGAAAAATCAGCCGATCCCCATGCCGGGCACGACATGCCGCCGAAGCCTTCCGAGCCGACAGATCCGCACGCCGGCCACCAGATGCCTTCGGCCCCAGCAACGGACGCGCACCATGCTCATGCCGGGCATGAGCCCGGCATTCCCGATCCGCCGGTCGGGCCGCCATCGGCGGCGGCATTGAGTGGCCCCAGTCACGCTGCGGATGCCTTTTTCGGCGCCGCGACAATGGCCCCCGCGCGCGAAGTGGTTCGCAAGGAGCATGGCGATATCAAAAGCGGCATGATCCTGATCGATCAACTCGAAGCAGTCATCGGCAAGGGCAAGGACGGTTATGCGTGGAACGCGCAGGGCTGGTATGGCGGCGATATCGACAGGCTCTGGCTCAAGACCGAGGGCGAGAGCCGCTTCGGCGAGCGTTTGGAAAGCGTTGAGGTACAGGCGCTCTGGAGCCGTGCTCTCGACCCGTGGTGGAACCTCCAGGCCGGCGTCCGTCACGATTTTCGAGCCGGCCGGGATCGCAGCTATGCCGTGCTGGGTGTGCAGGGCCTTGCTCCCTATTGGTTTGAAGTCGACGGTGCCCTGTTTCTATCGGACAAGGGCGATGTCACTGCGCGGATCGAAGCGGAATATGATCTGCGTCTGACGCAAAAGCTGATCCTCCAGCCCGCAGCCGAATTGAACTTCGCTGCGCAGGACGTTCCCGAACTGGGCGTAGGCTCCGGCCTTTCTACTGCCGAGCTGGGGTTGCGTCTGCGCTACCAATTCGTGCCCGAGTTCGCGCCCTATGTCGGCGTGAGCTACGAGCGCGCGTTTGGCGATACGGCCAATTTCCGGCGTGCCCGGGACGAGAAGGTGGGAGGATGGAAGTTCCTGATCGGAATCCGCTCCTGGTTCTGACGGGGATATTATTTCCGGATCGGCCTGCCTCATTGAGACAGGCCGATCCTGTGCCTTCAGTCATATCACTTTGTTGCGCAATTGCGTTTTGGGATCCCGAACCGAGCGCTTTAGGGAGTGGTTATGCCCAAGCCCGCCCCACCTAAAATACCGCAGGGCAAACTACATCCTCATTGGCCCACGCGATGATAAAAGGCGATCTATGCCGTTCGGATACGCGCTAACTGCGTTATTGCGACCTCCGACCATCGGAGCTTTAGACTGCCTTGCCTGGGCTTCAAATGCAAGAAAGGCACCTTACACTGCAGCTTACGACCATTTGCAAAGGGCTGGTGAGACGCTTCCGCACAGCGGAGGTATTGGAACCGACAACACGCTAATCGGCCTGTCATCTACGAGAAAAATTCGGGCTACCCCTGCCTAACCAGAACGCATAGACCGCCATGGTGCCAAGAATAGTCAGGGCCAAGCCGGAAAGCGTCATGACGAACCGCCATGCGAGTCCGCCCACCTTGCCCGCGTGAACCGGATATTCGAGGGCCGCGATCCGCGCGCCTTTCGGCAGGGTCAACGCATCTTGCACACCCGCAAGGCGGCTGCTGGCCGGATCGAACCAGAGTATCGTCAGGCCATTAGGCGTCCATTCGGAGGGCTGGCGCATCCTCACCTTGATCGGCCCCCCCGGTTCCGCGGGCAAGCCGATCCACCGCAACTCCGCATCGGGAAAACGTGCATGGGCCGTATCGAGGATGCCGCGCCAATCGACAGGCGTAACAAGCGACCCGCTCATCCCTTTCGGCCGAGCTTGCACCGGAGCTATTTCCGCAGGCGCCGAGAAGGGCCGCAGCAGGAGCCGCTCCACCGGCGGCAAGTTCATCATGGCGCCAGTGACGAAGGAGAGCAGGAGCAGCGGCGCTGCCACAATGCCGAGATCGCGATGATGGCGCAGGATGGCAGCGCGCGACAGGCGCCTGGGCCACAGACGGAAGGCAAAGGTCCGCCGGGTTCGCCACCACAGCAGCCCGCCCGTGACGACGAAGCCGATGCCGGCCAGACCCGCGATGCCGGCAACGATATCGCCGGCCGGCCCTGCCAGTAGATGATGATGGAGATCGAACAGCCAGACTTCGGGCCGTTCCCATTTGCTGGACCAGCGGGTGACGACATTACCGGCTTGGCCGACATAAGCCCCGGCATCGCGATTCGTATAGGATAAACGGTCCAGCCCGAATCCCTCGCGGGCAAACAGAATGCCGCTCGGCCTGTTTACCGGATCGGCGAACAAGCGCGTCACGATCGGCGCCAGCCGTGCGCTATCCTGTTGGACAAACGTATCGGCGGCATGCGGCACGATCGCCCGTAACCAGGCATCCTGATGCATCAGCAGCGTACCGCTCGCGCCGATCACCGCCAGCAGCAAACCGATCAGCCCCCCAGCCCAACGGTGTAAAAGATTGATGGTGCGCATCGCCCCGCTCTGCCGTCGCGTCATAGGCGATTTCCGCAGATCACCAGATATGCTTGTAGGTGGCGGTCAGCGTCGCCCCGTTCGCGGGCACTCGGCTAGTGTTGAGGCTGTTACGCAGAAGCTGGCTGTAGACAGGCAGATATTGCTTGTTCAGCACATTCTCGATGCCGAGCGTCAGTTGATCCTTATCGGTCACGCGGTAGCGGCTGAGAAGATCGAACGTCGCATATTGGCTGACATTGCGGCGTCCAAAGCTCGTGACCCCGTTCAACCGATAATCACGGTCGCCAGACAGCAAGCCTTGCAGACGGACGTCCCAGCGTTCGGTTGGAGAAATTTCGATGTAAGCGGTCACCTTGAGCGGCGGGATGCGATAACCGCTCATCATCTGCGATGCAGCGGCGGTCGCCGCTTTCTCGCGACCCGTCATGTAGGTCATCGTTGCACCAACGCGGATCGGGTCGGTCGGTTCGCCAAGGTCGAAGGTCGCTTCGACGCCGCGAATTTTTTCGGCGGTACGCAGCAGGATGAGCCCATTGTTGAAGCTCTGCACGTCACCGAGCTTCGAGGTGGTGCGGAACAGGGCCAGCGTGCCGCGCGCCCGGCCGAAGCGACCGCGCCAGCCCACTTCATAGCTGTTGATCTTGACCGGCTTCAGGTCCGAATTGTTGATGTTGAAACCGGCGGTGGCGTTGCGGAGTTGCAGGCCGATATCGGGAAGCTGGAAGCCCTGGCTGAAGGAGGCATAGAAATCCTGCCCGTCCACCGGCGTCACCGTCGCGCTGCCGTTGAAGGTCCAGGCGTCGAAGGACAGCTTGCCGCCGGGGATAGTGACCGGGTTGGCGGCGCGATATTGTGAAAGCGGCACGAAATCATGGAATGATGCGGTGGCGCGATCATAGCGCACACCGCCCTCGACCGCCAACCAGCCGGCAAAGCGGTGCTGAAGCTGCGCGAACCCGCCATAGGTGCGGGTGGTGAGCTTCGGCATATAGATCAACGTACCGATGCGATCGAAAACCAGTCCACCGCTCGAATCATAGGCGGCCGGATCGAAGATATCGTCCGGCATGTCGCTCTTTTCCTGATTGAAGTCGCCGCCCCAGGTCAGCGAAGTGCGCTCGGCGATCGGCGTGTCGATGGTGAGGCGGCCGCCCAGAACCTGGCTGTTCTGCATGACCTGATCGACGTTACGGCCACGCGTCGCGACCCCGCGCGCATCGAAAGGCGTGAAGCGCGTGAAAAAGTCGCGATAATAACCAAGCAGGCTCAGCCGGCTGCCGAGCACATCCTTGTTGCTATAATGGGCGGTGACGACCGTGCTGCGGATCTGGTTCTGGTCGGCGAGGTCGAGGCCCTTGAGCGGCCGCGCCAATAGCGTTCCCGCAGGCAGAAGGTTTACCCGAGGGTCCGCGGCATAATCAGTGTTCTGATCGGCCCGGTAATAGCTCGCCGACACTTGCAGATATTGGTCCGCGCCAAGGCGCACGCCCGCCTTGCCGCCGACGTTCCAGACATTGCTGTCGAACAGATCCCCCTGGCTCGGCTCGGGCGCCCGGCGATCGCCATGCCCGTCAAAGCTCCCGCCGATACGCCGATAACCGCCGTCCAGCGCGAAATCCACGTCGCCCACGGAGCCGGATACGAACTGTTGAATGCGCCCACCCAACCCCGCGCTCGACAGCTTCGAGAGAGAGGCTGTGCCCCCCACGACCGTCTCGATACGCAAGGGGCCGCCAGCGGGGCGGGTGTTGATCGAGATGATGCCGCCGGTGGCGCCGCTGCCATAGATCGCGCTGCCACCGCGCAGCACCTCGATCCGCTCGATGTTCGACGGATCAAGGCTGATCAGGTTGCGGGCACTGTCCCGGTTGGTGTTGTAGGGCACGCCATCCACCAGCACGAGCGCACCGCGCCCACGCAACGTCTGGCCAAAATCGGTGATCGTGTGGCTCGAATCGCCCAGCCCGGGCACGGCCTTGGCCAGAATCGTGGAAAGCGTGTCGGACACCGATCGGCTCGTTTCGATCATCGTACGATCGAGGGTCGTGACCTGATGGCCAGGCGCGACAATGGTGTTGCGCGTGCGCTGGGCGGTGACGAGTATATCATTGGAAGCCGTACCGGCGTCTTCCGCGGCAAGGGCAGGGTCGGCCGATGGAGACGTCTGTGCCCATGCAGCCGATACACCAAGGAGGCTGGCGATCACGCACGATCCCTGAGCGCAAACCGAAAATATGCGCGGTGACAGAGTACGATAGCGGCCGCGCGAAACTCTCTTCATCCTGATAGGCCCCTTGAACGGCAATAAGGGGCGCATAATCGCTAATGCGACCTATTCGCAAGCATTAATCGCATTTGGCGAGTACGACCATGGAGGCAAATGAAAGAAAGCGCCTTTCACTGCAGCTTACGGCCGTCCGCAAAGGGTTGGTGAGAACCAGGCGTTCAATTTATAAAGTAATTACAGGTGCTTGTGCTGAATCCAGTGATTCTTTGGTGAGTTTTCTTAAAAGCCGCTGCTCGAAGAGGGGCCGTTGGCCGGTCTGAACTGCTTGATTTAATTAGAAATTTTGGCGCATCCGACAGGATTCGAACCTGTGACCCCTGCCTTCGGAGGGCAGTACTCTATCCAGCTGAGCTACGGATGCGTGAGGCTTGAAGCCCTATGAAAAGTACCGAAAAACGTCAATCCGCAGTCTAGCGGCATTGGTGAGTTTTTGGTGAGTTTATTAATCTGGCCTTTCTTCGATCTTTGCAAGCAACGGAAACTATTATATAAAACCCTTGCCTTGACGGAGGAGTGCAGCCTTCGGAGGGCAGCGCTCTATCCAGCTGAGCTACGGGTGCCGGTAGAGCGCGGCCTCTAGCAAGAGCGTGGCGTGCCAGCAATGGTCTATCGACCGTTGTGCGGCATTGGGCGAAACAACCCGGTGATGGCCGTCCGGCGACCATTCGGCCTGCGCTGGTGACGTCATGGCATCGCGGCGGCTGGCGGCGCGGTCAGCCTTTCGGCAGCGACCAGCTGACCGTGAGCTGTGTCGCGCGGCGCGGAATGTCGAGCTTGGCTTCGGAGAAATTGACCTTCTCGTTGGGCGGCAGCGTGCGCACGGGCGGCTTGATCGTCCAGCTGTAGACGATCGTTCCCTGCGCGTCGCGCAGTTCGGCGAGGATCGGGGGCACCGTCTGGGCGCGGTCGGTCGGGTTGATGATCGTGCCGCTCGCCGCGAAATAGATGGTGCCGTCGGCAAGCTCGCGATGATCCTGATTGGGCGGCAGTTCGATGACCAGATCGGGCTCGGCGGCGGTGCCCGGCAGGCCGAGCCCCTGCGCCCAGCCCGGCAGGCCGAACATGTAGAGGCCGGCGGTCGCGCCGATCATCAGCACCGCGGCCGCCGCGGCGACCAGCGTCCAGCGCTTCGCGGGATTGCGGCGCGGACGGCGGAAAGGCAGCGGCTCCTCGGCCGGTGGCGCGGCGGGGCGCGAAGGCGCCTCTGCGGCGAAAGCCTGCGGCGGGGGCGGCGCCGGATCGGCGGCTTGTTCGGCCGGTGGCGCGGCGGAGACGCCGGCGGCGGTGTGGGCTGGCGGTGCGGCCGGCGCAGGCTCGACGGCGGGCGGCGGCACGACGATCCTTTCGGCCTGCGCGGCGGCCGCCGCCGGCTCCTGGAACCAGCTGTGGCGGCAGTTGGCACACCGCACGGTGCGGCCGTTCGGTCCGATCGCCGTATCGGGAACGACGTAGCGCGTGTGGCACGAAGGGCAGGCGAGGATCATGGCCCCTCTAAACACGCTGAGTCGCGCGCTGGCAAGCGCCGCGTGGCGGGCCGCGCGCCGCCGGGGCCGCAAACGGCACCGCTAAGCGCTTTACGTCGCGGGGAAGGCATGCAACAGGCAGCGGATGAGCGCCGAGGCTCCCTTCTTCCGCAACCCGGCGGGGCGCGATGCCGCGCGCCGGTGACGCCATGACGGACGCCGCGCCCCCGCGCCCCGGCGGCGCGATGGTCGAGTTCAGCGGGGTCGGGCTGCGCTACGGCCCCGACGCCGAAATCCTGTCCGACATCAGCTTCAACCTCCAGCCCGGCAGCTTCTATTTCCTCACCGGCGCGTCGGGCGCGGGCAAGACGTCGCTGCTCCGCATGCTCTATCTGGCGCAGCGGCCGAGCCGCGGCATCGTACGGCTGTTCGGCGAGGATCTGGTGGCGATGCCGCGCCATCGCCTGCCCGGTTTTCGCCGCCGCATCGGCGTCGTCTTCCAGGATTTCCGGCTGATCCCGCACCTGAGCGCGCGCGACAATATCGCGCTGCCGCTGCGCATCGCGGGGGTGAGCGAAGAGGATCTGGCGGGCCCGGTCGGCGAGATGCTGAGCTGGATCGGGCTCAGCGCGCGCGCCGATGCCTTTCCGCCGACGCTGTCGGGCGGCGAGCAGCAGCGCGTCGCGATCGCGCGCGCGGTGATCGCGCGGCCGCAGCTGCTCGTCGCCGACGAGCCGACCGGCAACGTCGACCCGGACATGGCGATGCGTCTGCTGGGGCTGTTCGAGGCGCTCAACCGGCTGGGCACCACCGTCGTCGTCGCGACGCACGACATCCACCTGATCAGCCGCATCGACAACGCCCAGATGATGCGGCTCGAAAAGGGACGGCTGTCCGACCCCACCGGCGCGCTGCGCTATCCGCCCAATCGCGCGTGACGTCATGATCATCCCGCGCGTTCCCGTCCAGCACCGCCGCCTGCTTCCCGACCGCCGCCTGACGGGGCCGACCCCGTGGGTGATCGCGATCCTGATGATGCTGACCTTGCTCGCCGCCGCCGCCGGGATCGGGCTGGCGCGATCGGCGAACGCGATCGGCGACGCGATCGCCGGGCGGGTGACGGTGCAGATCGTCACGGCGAACCCCGTGGCGCGCGCCGCGCAGGCCGCGGCGCTGCGGCGCCGTGCCGCGGGCGAGCCCTATGTCCGCGCGGCGCGCGCTGTCGAACCGGACGAACTGCTCGCGACGCTCGGGCAATGGTTCGGCAGCGAGGGGGGCGACGACCCGGTGCTGAAGTCGCTGCCGCTTCCCGCGCTCGTCGACATCGACTTCGTCGGCGGCGGCGACCGCGCCGGCCAGATGGTGCGGCTGCGCGCGCTGGTCGCCGCCGAGGCGCCGGGCGCGCGCATCATCCCGCACGCCGAATGGCTGGGCCCCGTCGCGCGGCTGATCCGCTCGCTCGCCTGGGTGGCCGGCGGGCTCGTCCTGCTGATGATCGCCGCGAGCGCCGCGGTGGTCATCATGACGGCACGCGCCGCGCTCGGCACCCATTATGCGACGATCGAGATGCTGCACCTGATCGGCGCGACCGACCGCCAGATCGCGCGGCTGTTCCAGCGCCGGATCGCGATCGACACCGCCTATGGCATCGCGCTCGGCAGCGCGGTCGCGGCGGCGATCCTGCTGCTGATCGGCTGGCAATGGTCGGGCGTCACCGCCGGCCTCGCCGCGACCGCCTCGCTCGGCCCGGCGGGCTGGGCGCTCTTGCTGGCGCTGCCCCTATTGGCTATCGCGCTAGCCGCTCTGACGGCGCGCCAGACGCTGCTCGCCGCGCTCAAGAAGATATTATGATCAAGCGCCTGATCTCGCTCCTGTTCCTGGCCTGGGTGCTCGGCTTCGCCTGGTTCGCGCTGCTGCCGCCGATGCCTGCGCCGCCGCAGAAGACCGACGCGATCGTCGTGCTCACCGGCGGCCCCGGGCGTATCGACCGCGCGCTCGACCTGCTCGAGGCGGGACAGGCGAAGCGCGTCCTGATCAGCGGCGTCGCGCGCGAGGTCAAGCCGAAGGAACTGGCGGCCGAATACCGGCGGCCGCAGGCGCTGTTCGACTGCTGCATCGCGCTGGGGTTCGAGGCGGAGGACACGCGCTCGAACGCGACCGAGGTCGCCAGCTGGGTTGCGCGGCGCAACTATCGCAGCATCCGGCTGGTGACGACCGACTGGCACATGCGCCGCGCCCGCTACGAACTCGGTCGCGCGCTCGGCGACAAGGTGACGATCCTGCCCGACGCGGTGCGCAGCCAGCCGAGCTTTTCGACGCTGTTCCGCGAATATCACAAATTTCTGGCCGGGCTCGCGGGCGGCCTGCTCGGCCTGTGAGATACGCGCTCGCCCTTGTCCGGTCGATCCTGTTCTGGATCGCCTTCGTCATCATGAGCAGCATCTGCTCGATCGGCGCGGTCGTCGCGCTTCCCGTCTCGCACCATGCGACGCGCTGGTTCGTGCGGCTGTGGGCGCAGTTCCACCGCCTGATCTGCCGCTTCATCCTCGGCCACCGCGTCGTGGTCGAGGGCGCGATGCCCGACACGCCGGTCCTCTATGTCTTCAAGCATGAAAGCGCGTTCGAGACGATCGAACAGCCGATGCTGTTCCGCTGGCCCGCGGTGTTCGCGAAGGAGGAACTGTTCTCGATCCCCGTCTGGGGGCAGGCGGCGCGCTTTTATGGCCTGATCCCGGTCGACCGCGACGGCGGCGGCAAGGCGATGCGCGCGATGCTCGCCGCGGCGAAGGCGGCGCTGGCCAACGGCCGGCCGCTGGTGCTGTTCGCCGAGGGAACGCGCGTGCCGCACGGCCAGGCACCGTCGCTGCGCGCGGGATTCGCGGGCATGTACCGGATGCTGGGCGTGCCGGTGATCCCGGTCGCGGTGAACAGCGGCGTCGCCTATCCGCCGCGCCGCTGGGTCAAATGGTCGGGCACGATCACCTACCGGATCGGCGAGACGATTCCCGCCGGCCTGCCGCGCGACGAGGCGGAGGACCGCGTCTGGCGCGCGATCAACGCGCTCAATCCGCCAGAAGCGTTGGAAACGGTATCGGAATAATTGTCGTCCCAGGTAGCGTGGACAAATTCGGGCGACTGCAAGCGACCCCATAGCGGGCATTGGTCGGTTTGATTAGGAACGGCTATGTTTTGGTGGGACTGGACCACGAAGCAAAAGCTACTGTTGCTGGCAGCAATGCTAGCCATCGCTGCGGCGCCGTGGATGTTACTCGGGTGGTTTCCCGGCGAACTTGGCGCTTTCGTTGGTGGAACCTCCTTTCTCATGATCCCCCAGTTAGTGGGGTGGTTGCTCGTCGTGGGCCTTAAGACTGGTCGTATGCCAATGCCCTACGGAAACAACGAGGATCGCGAGAGTTCGCCCGTCGCATTCTGGATCGTTGCGGCTGGGTATGCCGCCTTATGTGCTTATGCGATTTGGATCATTCTCATGGTCGGAGTGGACATTGCCATGAACGGTCTTCACTGACCGCTATCCACCAAAACCTGCCAGAATGCACAATCGGAATTTGTCCACGTACTCTAGCGAACTCTAGCGAAAGTCAGGACGACGATGGAGTTCAGTGCTTTCGCCCGAAATCGGGGGCGGGATCGTCCTGCCCCTCGGCGATGATCGAGCGGCGGATCGCGCGAGTGCGGGTGAACCACGCCTCCAGCTTGTCGCCGTCGCCGCGGCGGATCGCCTGCTGGAGCACGGTCAGATCCTCGTTGAAGCGCTGGAGCGTCGCCAGCACCGCGTCGCGGTTGGCGAGGAAGACGTCGCGCCACATCACCGGGTCGCTCGCGGCGATGCGCGTGAAGTCGCGAAAGCCGCCGGCCGAATATTTGATCACCTCGCTCTCGGTCACCTCTTCGAGCTCGCTGGCGGTGCCGACGATCGTATAGGCGATCAGGTGCGGCAGGTGGCTCGTCACCGCGAGCACCAGATCGTGGTGCGCGGCGTCCATCGTCTCGATCCGCGCGCCGAGCGCCTGCCAGAAGCCGGTGAGCGCCGCGACCGCGTCCGCTGGGGCGTCGGCGGCCGGGGTGACGATGCACCAGCGCCCCTCGAACAGCGTCGCGAAGCCCGCCGCCGGGCCGCTGTTCTCGGTCCCCGCGACCGGGTGCGCGGGGATGACGAGATGATCGGGCAGCGCCGCGCGCAGCGCCGCGCCGACGCCGCTTTTCGACGACCCGACATCGGATATGATCGCGTCGGGCTTCAGCCCCGGCGCGCAGGCGCGCGCCGCTTCGGCCATCCGCCCCACCGGCACCGCGAGGATGACGAGGTCGGCGCCCGCCACCGCGTCGGCCGGATCGTCGGCGATCCGGTGGCACAGGCCCAGCGCGCGTGCCTCGGCGCGCACCCCGGCGCTGGCGTCGTGGCCGGTCACCGTCACGTCGGGCAGCTGCGCCACGACCGCGCGCGCGATCGACGAGCCGATCAGCCCGAGCCCGACGACCGTCACCGTCCCGATGGTGCGCGCCACGCGGTTCAGCCTTCGAGCGCGGCGCGGATCGCCGCCGCGAGCCCGCGCGTCTCGTCCTCGGTGCCGATCGTCATCCGCAGCGCGTGCGGCAGGCCCTGTCCCGGCAGCCAGCGCACGATATAGCCCGCCTCCATCAGCCTCTGGTACATCGCCTCGGCGGTGACGTCGCCTTCGAACAGCACCAGCAGGAAATTGGTCGCCGACGGCACCACGCGGACGCCGTGGTTGCCGAAACCGTCGAGTTCCCGCGCCAGCCATGCGCGCCAGCGGGCGTTGTGGGCGCGGCTGGCGTTGACGAAATCCTCGTCGCCCAGCGCCGCGATCGCCGCCGCCTGTCCGCAGCGCGTGACGTTGAACGGCAGGCGGATGCGGTGCAGCGCCGCGATCACCTCGTCGCTGGCATAGCCCCAGCCGATGCGTTCGGCGGCCAGGCCGTGAATCTTGGAAAAGGTCCGCGTGACGAAGACGTTGGGGGCGCTCTTCGCCAGCTCCAGCCCGCCGTCGTCCTGCTGCGGGTCGAGATATTCGGCATAGGCCTGGTCGATGACGAGCAGCACGTCGCGCGGCAGCCCCGCGTGCAGCCGCGCGACCTCTTCGCGCGTCGCGAGCGTGCCGGTCGGGTTGTTGGGGTTGGCGAGATAGACGACGCGCGTCCGCTCGGTCACGCGGGCGAGCAGCGCGTCGACGTCGGTCGCATAGTCGCGGTCGTCGGCCTCGACCGGCGTCGCGCCGACGCGCCGCGCCGCGATCTCGTAGACCGCGAAGCCATAGCGGACATAGAGGATCTCGTCGCCCGGCCCGGCATAGGCGCCCGCGGCGAGGTGGAGCAGGTCGTCGGACCCGGTGCCATAGATGACGCGCGCCGGGTCGAGCCCGAACTTCGCCGCGATCGCCTCGCGCAGCGCCGCGGCGCCGGGGTCGGGGTAGCGCGACAGCGCGTCGGCGTCGGTGGCGGCGGCGCGAAAGGCGGCCCGCGCCTTTTCGCCCGTGCCCAGCGGATTTTCGTTGGCGCTGAGCTTGACCAGCGGACGCCCGTCGGCCCCCGCCGACTTGCCGGGGACATAGGGCGCGATGCCGCTGATCCACGGCTTGGGGGTGAGGGGAGCGGTCGTGTCGGTCATGCCGCGCGGTTTAGCGCCTGCGCGCCCCGAGTCCAGCACGTTGACAGCCTTCGTGCGCGCGCCTAGCCCCGCGCAAACCATGGCGAGCCTCCTCCACCAGTTTCGGCACCAGGACGTGACGATCGACCGGCCGCTGCCGCTCGACAGCGGGCAGCAGCTTGCGTCGGTGACGATCGCCTACCAGAGCTATGGCACGCTCAACGCCGACCGGTCGAACGCGGTGCTCGTCTGCCATGCGCTGACCGGCGACCAATATGTCGCGTGCGACCATCCGACGACCGGCAAGCCCGGCTGGTGGGCGCGCATGGTCGGGCCGGGCAAGCCGATCGACACCGACCGCTATTTCGTCCTCTGTGCGAACGTGCTGGGAAGCTGCATGGGGACGAGCGGACCGGCGACGGTCGATCCGGCGACGGGCGCGCCCTTCGGCATGGGTTTTCCGGTGATCACGATCGCCGACATGGTGCGCGCGCAGGCGATGCTGCTCGACCATCTGGGCATCGCGCGGCTGCACGCGGTCGTCGGCGGATCGATGGGCGGGATGCAGGCGCTCGCCTGGGCTTCGGCCTATCCCGAACGGCTCGTCTCGGCGATCGTCATCGCCAGCGCGGCGCGTCATTCGGCGCAAAACATCGCCTTCCACGAAGTCGGCCGCCAGGCGATCATGGCCGATCCCGACTGGCAGGGCGGCCAATATTATGCCGCGCACGCCCCGACCAAGGGGCTGGCGGTGGCGCGCATGGCCGCGCACATCACCTATCTGTCGGAAGCCGGGCTGACCGAGAAGTTCGGTCGGCGCCTGCAGGCGCGCGATGCGAAAAGCTTCGGCTTCGACGCCGATTTCCAGGTCGAATCCTATCTGCGCTATCAGGGGCTGGCCTTCACCGACCGCTTCGACGCCAACGCCTATCTCTACATCACGCGCGCGATGGATTATTTCGACCTCGCCGAAGCGCATGGCGGGCGGCTCGCCGCGGCCTTCGCCGGCGCGGGCGACGTGCGGTTCACGCTGGTCAGTTTCGACACCGACTGGCTCTATCCGACCGCCGAATCGCGGCGCATCGTCCAGGCGCTGCAAAGCGTCGGCGCGGCGGCGAGTTTCGTCGAACTGTCGGCGCCCTTCGGCCACGACAGCTTCCTGCTCGACGTGCCCGCGCTCGACCGCCTCGTCGCCGGCGCGCTGCGGAACGGCGGCTGACGATGGCGCTGCGCCCCGACCTCGCCATCATCGCTGACGCGGTGCCGGCGGGAACGCGCGTGCTCGACGTCGGCTGCGGCGACGGCACGCTGATCGCGGCGCTGCGCGACAAGGGCGTCGACGCGCGCGGGCTGGAGATCGACCCCGCCAACGTCACCGCGGCGATCGCGCGCGGCCAGTCGGTGGTGCAGGGCGACGCGAACCACGACCTCGGCGAATATCCGGCGGGCGCCTTCGATTATGCGATCCTGTCGCAGACCTTGCAGACGACCGAGCGCCCCGACCGGGTGATCGAGGAGCTGCTGCGCATCGCGCCGCACGCCTTCGTGAGCTTTCCCAATTTCGCACACTGGCGCATCCGGCTCGCGCTGCTGTGGAACGGGCGGATGCCGGTGACGCGGCTGCTGCCCGTCGCGTGGTACGAGACGCCGAACATCCACCATCTGACGGTCAGCGATTTCCGCGAGCTACTGCGCGAGCGCGGCATCGTCGTCGAGCGTGCCTGGTATCTGTCGGGCGACCGGCCGACGAGCGCCGCCGCGGCGAGCTGGCGCGCCGAGCACGCGATCTTCCTGATCTCGCGCGGCTGAAGCGGCGCGCTCCCGGGTGCGACCGATAGCCTGCCCGTTCCCCGGCGAAAGCCGGGGTCCAGATGGCATGGCGCTGTCCCGCGTGGGACCCGGCTTTCGCCGGGGAACGGTTCCTTGTCAAAAAGGGGGGGGCAATTGCCATACGAGTTCCGGGTGACACCGCCGGAACCGGCGCGGGGAATCCCTGCCATGGCTATACCGGCAGGGCGCGCTCGTTCTTGAGCGTTTCCATGGCGAAACTCGCACTCACGTCGCTGAGCGCGACCTTGGCGATCAGTTTCTTGTAGACCCGATCATAATCCTCCATGCCCGCGACGTGCAGCTTGAGCAGATAGTCGGTGTCGCCCGCCATGCGATAGATTTCGACGATTTCCGGGTGCGCCGACGCGGCCTCGCGAAAGCGCGACAGCCAGGCGAAGCTGTGATCGCCGGTCTTGATCGCGACGAACACCGTCAGCCCCAGCCCGACCGCCTGCGGATCGAGCAGCGCGATCCGCCGCGTGATGACGCCCTCCGCCTCGAGCCGCTTGACGCGCCGCCACACGCTGTTCGTCGATAGCTGCACCGCCGCGCCGAGCTGTTCGAGCGAAAGCGAGGCATCCGCCTGTAATTTGCGAAGCAGGCGGCGATCTGTCTCATCGAGTTCGACCATATGGGGATTTATAGGAATATTTTCCCGGATATGCCAGAATAATCGGGGGATTCTGCGATGATTTCATCGCGCCCGCTTTGCTAGGCCCGTCCTGTCGAAATCTGGAGGACGCCGCCCTATGAATGCTGTCACCGCCCTTCGCTCACCGACGGCCGCCACCGGTTTCGGGCTCGATGCGTTGATCGGCAACACGCCGCTGATCCGGCTCGACCTTACGGTCGCGGGGCGCGCCTGCCGCATCTTCGCCAAGGCCGAGTTCCACAGCCTGACGGGATCGACGAAGGACCGGATGGCGGCATCGGTCATCCTGCGCGCGCGCGAACGCGGCGAGCTGGCGCCCGGCCAGGAAATCGTCGAGATGACCAGCGGCAACGCCGGCATCGCGCTGGCGGCGATCGGCACCAGCCTCGGGCACAGGGTGACGATCTTCATGCCCGACTGGATGAGCGAGGAACGGCGGGGCCTGCTGCGCTCCTTCGGTGCCAATTTGCGGCTGGTGAGCCGCGACGAGGGGGGCTTTTGCGGCGCGCTGGACCTGAGCGAAGCCTATGCGGCGGAGCGCGGGGCGTTCCTGACGCGGCAGTTTGCCAATGCCGACAATGTCCGCGCGCATCGCGACGGCACCGGGGCCGAGCTGCTGCGCCAGCTCGCCGCGCTCGGGCTGCGGCCCGATGCCTTTGCGGCCGGGGTCGGGACCGGCGGCACCGTCATGGGGGTCGCCGAATGCTTCGCGGCGGCGGGGATCGCGGCGTCGGTCCACCCGGTCGAGCCGCTCGAATCGCCGACGCTGTCGACCGGGCACAAGGTCGGCCATCACCGCATCCAGGGCATTTCGGACGAGTTCATCCCGCCGATCGTGCGGCTCGACCGGCTCGCGCGGCCGGTGGCGATTTCCGACAGCTGCGCGATCCGCATGGCGCAGCGGCTGGGGAGCGAGCTTGGCATGGGGGTCGGCATCTCGAGCGGCGCCAACCTGCTCGCCGCGATCGAGGTCGCGCGCGATCTGGACGAGGCGGCGGTGGTGGCGACGGTCTTTTGCGACAACAGCCTGCGCTATCTGTCGACCGATCTCGCGCGCGAGGAGCCGGCACGGCCGGGCTCGATCGTCGGCGACGTCCGCTTCGACCATGTGTCGATGATCCGGGCTTGCTGAGGCGCGAAGCAAGCGGACGCCCGCTTTTCTTCCCGCAAATTTATGCGCTTGTGGGACAAGATCGCACGTCGATATAGTCCCGCCGCGGACGATGCCATGGCGTGGCGCCATCGCCGACGGCGCGTCCGGCAACGCGGGAGAGAGTTTCGATGAGCTACGGTCGCCCTGGAGTCCTGTTTCTGGCGCTTGCGGCGCCGCTCGTTGCGCAGGCGCAAGCGCCGGCCCCGGCGGACAGCGCCGACGAGCAGCTTCGCGCACTCTATGAGGCCGAATGGGCGTGGCGCGGTACCGAGCTGGGCCATTGGCGCGGCGATGACGAGACCGGGCCGCTCGACCATTTCCCCAGGGTGGATGCCGCGAGCCAGCAGGCGCGCGTTGCGCATTGGGCGGATATTCTGAAGGCGCTCGACCGGATTCCGGTCGACCGGCTGTCGCCCGAGGAACGGATCAACGCCGCGGTGTTCCGCACCAGCCTGGAGGCGTTCGTCGCCAACGGGCGGTTCCGCACCTGGGAGATGCCGTTCAACGCCGACAGCCAGTTCTGGTCGGGCATCGCGGCGCGCACCCCCTATCGGACCGAGGCGCAATATCGGCGCTACCTCGCCCGCCTTTCCGACCTGCCGCGCTATTTCGACGAGCAGATCGTCAACATGCGCGCGGGGCTGAAGCGCGGCTTCAGCGTGCCCGGGGTGACGCTGGCGGGGCGCGACAAGTCGATCGAGGCGCATATGGTCGCCGACCCCGAAAACAATCCCTTCTGGGGGGCGTTCGCCGATCTGCCGGCCGCGATTCCGGCGAGCGAGAAGGCCGCGATCCAGGCCGAGGCGAGGCAGATCATCGCGCAGAAGATCGTTCCCGCCTATGCGAAGCTGCTCGCATTCTATCGCAACGAATATCTGCCGCAGGCGCGCCAGACGCTGGCGGCCGAGGCGATGCCCGACGGCAAGGCCTTCTATCAGGCGCAGATCCGCGAATATACGACGACCGACCTCACCCCGGAGCAGATCCACCGCATCGGCCTCGAAGAAGTGGCGCGCATCACCGCCGACATGGAGAAGACCCGGGAAGCCGCCGGGTTCAAGGGCGACCTCAAGGCGTTCATCCATTTCCTGCGCACCGATCCGCAATTCTATGCGCGGACGCCCGACGAGCTGATGGGCGTGTCCGCCTATACCGCCAAGCGGATGGACGGGCTGCTCCGCACCACCATCGGCTTCCTGCCGCGCTACCGCTTCACCATCCGGCCGGTGCCCGATGCGATCGCGCCCTTCTTCACCGCGGGCCGCGGCGGGCGCGAGGCGTGCCTGATGAACACCTATGACCTGCCGTCGCGCCCGTTGTATCAGATTCCGGCGCTGACGCTCCACGAATGCACCCCCGGGCACAGCCTGCAGGGGGCGATCGCGATGGAGGCGCCCGTTCCCGACCGGCCCGAGTTCCGCAAGCAGACCTATTTTTCGGGCTATGGCGAGGGGTGGGGGCTCTACACCGAATGGCTGGGCAGCAAGATCGGCATCTATCGCACGCCCTATGAGGAGTTCGGCCGCCAGTCCTACGAAATCTGGCGCGCCTGCCGTCTCGTCATCGACACCGGCATCCACCATTATGGCTGGACGCGCGATCAGGCGATCGCCTACCTCGCCGATCACAGCGCGCTGTCGCGGCACGAGGTGGAGACCGAGGTCGACCGCTATATCAGCTGGCCGGGACAGGCGCTCGCCTACAAGCTGGGGGAACTGGCCATCCGCCGCCAGCGCGCGAAAGCCGAGGCGGCGCTGGGTCCCGCCTTCGACCAGCGCTGGTTCCACGACAAGCTGCTGAGCCTCGGGTCGGTGCCGCTCAACGTGTTCGAGCAGGAAATGGAGCGCTGGACCGCCGAGGGCGGCAAGAACCCCTTCCCCGGCGCGGTCTGATCGCGCCGGCTGGACGAAGCCGAGCAACTGACCCTAACCGCGGTCCGTCAGCTGGCCGCGAGGCGGAGCAGGCCGTCGATGTCGATATGGTCCGACAGCGTTTCGGCGATCGCGTCGAGCGCGGCATCGACGTCGGCGCCATGGTCGTGCGCGCGGGCCGCGACCCCGATATGGGCGAGCAGCGCGCGGCGGAGCGCCGGCGCGGCGAACAGGCCGTGGAGATAGGTTCCCATCACCGTTCCGCCCGGGTCGATCGCGCCGTCGGCGCCGCCTCCGTCGAGCCTGGCGAAGGGCGCCGCGGTGCCGGGGCCGCGCGTCTCCCCCATGTGCATCTCATACCCCTCGACCGGGACGCCCAGCGCTTCGCCGCGGACGCGGCGCAGGACCTTCACGGGGGAGAGGGTGGTCGTCACGTCGAGCAGGCCGAGCCCGTCGACCTCCGACGGCACCCCCTCGATGCCGTGCGGATCGGCGATGCGGCGGCCGAGCATCTGATAGCCGCCGCACAGGCCGACGATCAGGCCGCCGCGCCGATGATGCGCGCGGATGTCGATGTCCCAGCCTTCGGCGCGCAACGCCGCGAGGTCGGCGATCGTCGCCTTCGATCCGGGCAGGACGACGATCGCGGCCTCGGCGGGGATCGGGCGCCCGGGCGGCACCATGACGAGCTCGATGCCGGGTTCGAGCCGAAACGGGTCGAGGTCGTCGAAATTGGCGATGCGCGGCAGGATCGGGCAGGCGACGATCCGGCGGCCGCTGTCGGGCATGGAGCGCCGGTCGAGGATCACCGCATCTTCGCTCGGCAGGCGGGCGGCGGCGGGCAGCCAGGGAACGATGCCGAAACCGCGCCACCCGGTCCGCGCCTCGACCGCGCGATAGCCGTCCGCGAACAGCGCGGGGTCGCCGCGGAACTTGTTGACCAGGAAGCCGCGGATCATCGCGGCATCGGCGGGGTCGATCACCGCGCGCGTGCCGACCAGCGATGCGATCACGCCGCCGCGGTCGATGTCGCCGACCAGCACCACCGGCACCCCCGCCGCCCGGGCGAAGCCCATGTTGGCGATGTCGCCGGCGCGCAGATTGATCTCGGCGGGCGACCCCGCGCCCTCGACGAGCAGGAGATCGCATTCGGCGCGCAGCCGGTCGTGGCTCTGCATCACATCGGCCAGCAGCGCGCCGCGTGCTTCGCGGAAATTGTTGCTGCCCAGCGTGCCGCGCACCCGGCCGTGGACGATCAACTGCGAACTGCGGTCGGCCTGCGGCTTCAGCAGCACCGGGTTCATGTCGCTGTGCGGCTCGACGCGGCAGGCGAGCGCCTGAAGCGCCTGCGCGCGGCCGATCTCTCCGCCGTCGGCCGTCACCGCGGCGTTGTTCGACATGTTCTGCGGCTTGAAGGGGCGGACGCGCAGGCCGCGGTTGGTCCAGGCGCGGCACAGCCCGGCGACGAGCACCGACTTGCCGACGTCCGACCCCGTGCCTTGCAGCATCAGCGCGCCGCTCATTCGCGGCTGCGCCCCAGCGCGGTGATCGTCGGCCAGGCGCCGCCAAGGTCGACCTCGGCCTCTATGCCATAGACCGCGCGCAGATTCGCGCGCGTCAGCACCGCGGCGGGCGGACCGTCGGCAACGATCGCGCCCTTGTCGATCAGCAGCAGCCGGTCGCAATAGCGCGCCGCCATGGTCAGGTCGTGGAGTACCGCGATGACGAGGCCGCCGCCGTGCGCTTCGCCGCGCAGCAGGTCCATGACGTCGATCTGGTGGCCGGGATCGAGGCTGGCGAGCGGCTCGTCGGCGACCAGCATCGGCGCTTCGACCGCCAGCGCGCGGGCCAGAAGGATGCGCGCGCGCTCGCCGCCCGACACATGGGTCGCGTCGCGGTCCCGCAGGTCGAGCACCCCGGCGCGCGTCATCGCGCGCTCGATCGCGGCGAGGTCGGCGGCGCCCGGGCGCGACATCGGGCCGAGGTGCGGCAGGCGGCCGAGCCCGACGAGCCGCTCGACGGTCAGCGGCCAGTGGAGCGTCTGGCCCTGCGGCAGATAGGCGGCGCATCGCGCGAGCGTCGCGCGCGGCATCGCGGCGACGTCGGCGCCATCGATGCGGATGCGCCCGGTGCTCGGCACCAGCGCGAGCAGCGCGCGCGCCAGCGTCGACTTGCCCGCGCCATTGGGGCCGACGATGCCGGTGAGCGTGCCCCCGGCCAGCGCTGCGCTGACGTCGCGCACGACGGGCCGCCGCCCGAGGCGGACATCGACATGATCGAGCGTCAGCGTCACCACAGCCGGCGCTCGCGCATCAGGTGGAACAGGAAGACGGGCACGCCCAGAAAGGCGGTCACGACGCCCAGCTTGAGCTCGCTGGTGGTGTCGATCAGCCGCACCGCGAGATCGGCGAGCGTCAGCAGCGCCGCGCCGCCGATCGCCGAGGGCAGCAGGATCGCCGACGGGCTGCGGTCGGTCAGCGGGCGGATCAGATGCGGGACGATCAGCCCGACGAAGCCGATCGCGCCCGACACCGCGACCGCGCCGCCGACCCCGATCGCGGTGCCGAGCAGCAGGCGCAGGCGCGTGCGGGCGAGGTCGACGCCGAGCGCCTGCGCGCCGTCCTCGCCCAGCGTCAGCGCGTCGAGCGCGCGCCCGTTCCACAGCAGCAGCGCCATCCCGGCGCCGATGCACGGCAGCGCCGCCCACAAATGGCCGAACGAACGATTTTCGAGGCTGCCCATCAGCCAAGTCATGATCTCCATCGCCGCGAAGGGGTTTGGCGACAGGTTGAGTGCGAGGCTGATGCCCGCCCCCGCGAGGGTGCCGACGGCGATGCCGGCGAGGATCAGCGTCAGCGGGCTTTCGGAGCGGCCGGCGAGCGCGAAGAGCAGCGCGAGCGACAGCAGCGCACCGACGATCGACAGCAGCGGCAGCGCCGCCGGGTGAAGATTGGCGAGCCCGAAATAAAGCGCGGCGACCGCGCCGAGCGCCGCGGCGTTCGAGGTGCCGAGCACCGACGGCTCGGCGAGGGGATTGCGCAGATAGCCTTGCAGCGCCGCCCCCGCGAGCCCGAGCATGGCGCCGACCGCGAGCCCGACCAGCAGGCGCGGCAGGCGCAGGTCGAAGAGGATGACGGTCGCGACATGATCGCCGCGGCCGGATGCGGCGGCAAACAGGCGGGCGAGCGGCAGGTCGACGGTGCCGAAGCACAGCGAAGCCGCCGCCGCCCCGCATGCGAGCGCGAGCAGCGCCAGCGTCAGCCGCCGGGGCGATCGGGCCTCGCGCATCGTCATCGGCGCGCGCCGTCGTGGCGCTGGATCTGCCTGGCAAGGCGGTGCACGGCCGCCCCATAAGCGGGGCCGCCGCAAACGGTCCACGCCTCCGGCACGCTGAGCCGCGGAATGCCCCGAAGCGCGGGGTGGTGCAGCATCTCGCTGCCCTGATCGGTGATGGTGTCGCTCGCGCTTTCGACGATCAGGAAATCGGGGTTCGCCGCCACCATCTCCTCGAGGCTCAGCTGCGACAGCGGCGGCTTGCCCAGCTTTGCGGCAAGATTGACCAGCCCGACGCGCCCCATCATCTCGTCGATCAGCGTCCCCGTCCCGGTCATGTAGCCGCGCCGCTGGTAATAGGCGGCGACCCGGCCGCGCCCCGGGCGGGGCACGCCGGCGAGGTCGCGCTCCATCCGCGCGATCAGCGCTTCGCCGCGCGCCGGATCGCCGAGCGCGGTCGCGGTCAGGCGGATCGTCCGGCGGATGACGTCGAAGCTGTCGGCGGTCGGCAGGTCGAGCGTCCGAAAGCTGCCGCGCGGCAGCGCCGCGACCGCCGCGCTGCCGCTCGCGGGCATGCCGACGATCAGGTCGGGCGCCGCGACCAGTATCTGTTCGGCGGCGTTGCGGATCAGCGGCAGCCCGCGCGCCGCCGCGGCGGCCGCGGACATGCCGGGATCGGTCGCGTTGCGCGTCAGCCCGGCGATCCGGTCGCGGTCGGCAAGCGCGAGCAGCAACTGGTCGGCGCACAGGTTGAGCGACACGACGCGCTGCGGCGCGGCCGGCGGCGTCGCCGCTGGTGCCGTACGGCCGCCCTGCTGCGCCCACAGCGCGCCGCCGCCGGCGAGCAGCAGCGCGAGCGCGGGCAGGGCGGCGTATGGCGTCAAGCGCGTTCCTTCCCTCAGAAGCGCAGGCGGACGCCGCCATAGGCGGCCCGGCCCGGCGTCGCGATGCTGAAAATTTCCTCATAGTCGACCCCGAGCAGATTCTCGACGCGCCCGAAGACCGAGATGGCGTCGGTCACCCGGTAATCGGCGCCAAGGTTGACGAGCACATAGTCCTTCATCGCGACCACGACCGGGACATAGCTGGGGTTGATATAGGCGAGGTCGGTCGTGCGGCCGTTGTAGCGCAGCGTCAGCGTCCCCGCAAAGCGCTGGTCGCTGCTCGACACGGTGGCGTTGAAGCTGGCGATATGCTTCGGTCGCCGCACTTCGGGCGCGCCGTTCTCGCGCGCCTTGATCCAGCTGTAGGCGAGGTCGAAGCGAAGCTGCGGCAGCGGCCGCGCGCTGGCGAAGGCCTCGATGCCGTGCTGCTTGCTCGTCGTCGCGCGGTTCGCCGGAGTCGCGGTGAAGTCGGGCGCGGGATAGTTGGTGAAGATCTCGTCCTTCAGCGTCGAATCGAACCAGGTCGCCCCGATCGTCGCCCAGTCGTCGGCGCCGAAGCTCTGCTCGATCCCCGCTTCCCAGCCCTCGGACTTTTCGGGTTTCAGGTCGGGATTGCCGATGTAGCGGCCGTCGATATAGCCGAACAGCTCGAAATAGCCCGGATTCTTGACCCCGGTGCCATAGGCGCCGCGGATGCGCGTGCCGGTCGGAAGGCGATAGCTGCCCTGGACGCGCCAGGTCGTCGCATCGTCGAAGCGGTTGTTGTCGTCGTGGCGCAGCGACGCGCCGAGCGAGAGCGCGCCCGCGGTCAGCTCATATTGGGCGACCAGCCCCAGATTGTCGGTGTGGCGCTTTCCCTGAAAGGCGCCCGGCGTCAGCGTGCGGAACGCCTCGCGCTCGACATCGACCGCACCGGTCAGCCGGTGGGCGATCGCATCGGTCCCGAAGCGGATGCTAGAGGTCAGCGATCCCTTGTAGCGCTGTCCCTTGCTGCCATAGTCCAACCCGAAGGGGGAGCGGCCGTGGCGCGCGGTGTCGGAAAGCTGCCCCGACAGGCTGGTCACCCAGCGCCCGTCGAGCGCGGTCAGTTCGGCCGCCAGCAGGGCATGGAAGGATTCGGTCTCGACATGGACGCCGGGGCTGTCGACGATATAGCCGAAGCGCGGGCTCGTCGTGTCATATTCGCTGTCGTTGTTGTCGGCGTCGCTGAAGCCATAGCGCAGCACGGCGTTCAGCCGGAAGGCGTCGCTCGGCGTCCAACCCAGCTTCGCGCTCGCGCCGACCGTCTGCATCCCGACGTCGCGCACCCCGCCGCGCGCGGTCGGATAGCCGTTCGCGCCGTAATAGGTACCGGTGATCGCATAGTCGAAGCTGTCCGATGCGCCCGCGGCGCGGGCGCTGCCGGCGACGGTGCCGAACGACCCGCCCTCGATCCGGGCGCTCAGGCCCGGCGCCTCGCGCCCCGACAGGGTGATGTAATGGATCACGCCGCCGATCGCGTCGGAGCCATAGAGCGACGATTGCTGGCCGCGCAGCACCTCGATCCGCGCGGCGGGGTCGGCGAGCAGACCGCCGAAATCGAACTGGCCCTGATAGGGGTCGGCGACCTCGATGCCGTCGACCAGGACGAGGACGTGATTGGCTTCGCTGCCGCGGATGCGGATATCGGTCATGCCGCCGAGGCCGCCGGTGCGGCTGACCGCGACGCCGGGCACGTCGCGCAGCACGTCGGAAACGATGCGCGTCTGGCGCTGTTCGAGCGCTTCGCTGTCGATCGCCGTGACCGAGGCGCCGAGCTGGTCCGCCCGGACCCCTTCGCCCGAACGCGAGGCGGTGACGATGATCGCGTCGCCGGGGCGCGGGTCGGCGGCGGCATCGCCGGTCTGGGCCAGCGCCGGCGAGGTCGCCGCCAGCGCCACGATGGAAAGGCCGTATTTCAACATGGGAGTCCCCCACGCGCCGAGAGCGAAGGCGGGGACCTGCCGAGCCGCGTGCGCGATCGACCGGCGCACGGGCGGCGGGCTGGCGCAAGGCGCCCGCATTTCGTGCCCCGAAGCGGCCCCGGCCGCTGGGTCGTCGCTCGACGGAGTTCTCCGTGCCCTGGCCTTTCCCTGGACCGAGGCATTGAGCGACCCACGCCGGCAGGTCTCCTGGCTCGCGGGTCGTCGCTTGATGCACGCCTTCCCAGGTCGCCCCAGTGGCAGACCCGGTCGGGGACCGGGTCGGTGCATCGCGCTCGCCGCTTACAGTTGCAGGGACAGCCCCGGTTTCGAAGGTCCGGCCGGACCCCCTTACCGCGTTCCCTTTTAAGCCCCATCGGGGCACCGGCGCGATCAATGCAAGGTTGCCCTTGCGGCGCCCGCCCATAGCGCCTCGGCGCATTTTGGCAATCGGCTTTTGCGGGGCCTGCGCGCTTGCCCGAACCGTCCGCCGGGACTAGGAGCGCGGCGTGGCCGATCTTTCCGCCTTCCGCCGACCGGGCTGGCTGCTGCTGCCGGTGCTTCTCGCGCTGCTCGCGCGGGTGCTGGTCGCGCCGGGCTGGATGATCGGGCCCGATGCCGGGGGGTCGATCACCGTCCGCGTCTGTTCGGACCCGTCGAACCCCGGCGGGACGATGACCATCCCGGTCCAGACCGCGGGCGATCATCCCGATGGAGAGGGGCAGCAGCATTGCCCGTGGGGCGCGCTCGCGGTGGCGCCGATCGTGCCCGATGCCCCGGCGCTGCCCGCGGCGCCGGTGCGGGTCGACCCCGCGCCGCCGGCGATCCCCTCGCTCGGCTTCGCGCCGGGCATCGCCTCGCCGCTTCCCCCCAGCACCGGCCCGCCCGCCTTCGCCTGATTCAGACCGATCGCCGGCCGCGCTTTCGCGCGCGCCGGCCTTGCCTGATTTTCAGCGAAGGATTTTCCATGACCCGTTCCGTTACCCGTGCGGCGCCCCTGCCGGCGCTCGCCCTCGTCCTTTCCTTTTCCCCGGTGCTGTTTTCCACGGCCGCTCACGCCGAGGAGGCGACGATCATCGTCACCGCGCCGACGCTCGCCGACGCCGCGCAGCAGCGCGCGGCGCAGACCCCCGGCGGCACCGACGTCGTCACGCATCAGGATTATGCCGACAAGACGATCGTGTCGCTGCGCGATACGCTCGCCTTCTCGCCCGGCGTCTACCTCCAGCCGCGCTATGGGCAGGAGGTGCGCTTGGCGATCCGTGGCTCGGGCCTCTCGCGCGGCTTCCACATGCGCGGCGTCACGCTGTTGCAGGACGGGGTGCCGATCAACCTCGCCGACGACAATGGCGATTTTCAGGAGCTGGAGCCGATCTTCTTCGACCATCTCGAAGTCTGGCGCGGCGCCAATGCGCTGCGCTTCGGTTCGGGAACGCTGGGGGGCGCGATCAACGGCGTGACCCCGACCGGGCGCACCGCCCAGGGCGTCTATCTGCGCGGCGATGCCGGCAGCTTCGGCCTGCTTCGCGGCCTGGTTTCGGCGGGCGTCGCCAGCGGGCCGGTCGACGCCTGGGGCGCGGTCAGCGCCGACACGTCGGACGGCGACCGCGACCATGCGCAGCGCCGCAGCCTGCGCTTCCACGGCAATGTCGGGCTGACGCTCGGCGACGGGGTCGCGACGCGCTTCTATGCGAGCATCAACCGCATCCGCCAGCAACTGCCGGGCGCGCTGACCGAGGCGCAGGCGCTGACCGCCCCGCGCGGCGCCAATGCGAGCAGCGTCGCGGGCGACCAGCGGCGCGACATCGATTCGCTGCGCCTGCAGAACCGCACCCGCTTCGACCTCGGCACCGCGACGCTCGAGGTCGGGGGTTTCGTCAACGCGAAATCGCTCTTTCACCCGATCTTTCAGCTGATCGATCAGAAATCGACCGACGTCGGCGGGTTCGCGCGGATCGACTATGCGGCGGGGCCGGTCGAGGTGACGCTGGGGGGCGAGATTCGCCGTGGCAGCACCCACGCGCGGCAGTTCGTCAACGTCGCCGGCCGGCGCGGCGCGCTGACCCTCGACGCCGATCAGGAGGCGCGGACCGCGAGCCTCTATGGCGAACTGCGCGTGCGGCCGGTGCCGCCAGTGACGCTGATCGCGGGGGGCGTCTATGCCGATGGCATGCGCAAGCGGCGCGTCGGCTTTTCGGCGACCCCGGCCGGCGACGGGCGCGTCGCGTTCGACGCCTTTTCGCCCAAGTTCGGCGTGCTGGTCGAACCGGCGGAGCATGTCCAGATCTTCGCCAACTACAGCCGCTCGGCCGAATTTCCCGGTTTCGGGGAGGTGTTCCAGTCGATCGGCATGCCGCCCGCCAGCGCGCTGATCGCCGACATCCGGCCGCAGCGCGCCTGGACGGCGGAGATCGGCACGCGCGGAACGATGGGTCCGGTGCGTTGGGACGTCGCCTGGTATCGCGCGGCGATCACCGGCGAGATGCTGCAATATACGGTGAACAGCAGCATCCCCGCCGCGACCTTCAACGCCGACCGGACGCTGCATCGGGGGGTGGAGGCCGGGCTGGAGCTGACCCTCGCACCCTGGCTGCGGCTGCGCCAGACCTATGCCTACAGCGACTTCCGCTTCCGGGGCGACGCGCAGTTCGGCGACAATCGCCTGCCGGTGG
The DNA here is from genome assembly GCF_001559015.1 of Sphingopyxis granuli. NCBI lineage: Bacteria > Pseudomonadati > Pseudomonadota > Alphaproteobacteria > Sphingomonadales > Sphingopyxidaceae > Sphingopyxis > Sphingopyxis granuli. The sequence continues at coordinate 4,556,916 of NZ_CP012199.1, read as the reverse complement.
TGCCGAGGCATGTCTATCGGGCGGAGGTCCGCATCGGCGGCGAGGCGCTGCACGTCGCGCCGACGCTCGAATGGGTGCCGCAGGGACCGTGGGCCGATTATGCCAACCGGGTGCGCACGCCGGGCTATGCGCTGGTCGGCCTGACCGGCGGCGCGCGCATTGCCGACGGGATCGACGCCTTCGTCGACGTCCGCAACATCGCCGGCAAGAAGGCGATCGGCGACGTCAGCGCGGTGATCGCCGCCGACGCCGCATCGGCGATCTATTACCCGGTCGAGCGCCGCGCCGTTTCCGCGGGCTTGCGCGCCCGCTTCTGACGCCGTGCTCCCGCACGCTCCGCCCGGCCGGGGGAGGGGCGTGCGGGAGCGACGGAACCTTGACGCGGGTCCGCGACTCTATGGAAAGGGGCGAAGCGGAAAGGAGAGCAGGCGATGACGAAGCGGTTCAGGATCGGCGACCATGTTCGCTGGAATTCGGAGGCGGGCCATGTCTCGGGAAAGATCATCAAGGTGCACACCGCCGACTTCGACTACAAGGGCCACACCCACCGCGCGTCGAAGGACGATCCGCAATATGAGATCAAGAGCGACAAGACCGACCATGTCGCGGCGCACAAGGGCGGCGCGCTCGAACGCATAGATGGCTGAGGCCGTCCCCTTCTTCACCATCGGTCATTCCAGCCGCTCGTTCGACGAATTCGCCGGGCTGCTCGCGGACGCCGGCGTCCGTCACCTCGTCGATATCCGGCGGATGCCGCGATCGCGGTCGAACCCGCAGTTCAACGAGGACGTCCTGCCCGATGCGCTCGCGGCGCGCGGCCTGTCGTGGGAGCGCATCGCGGCGCTCGGCGGCCTGCGCAAACGCGAGCGCGAGGTGCCGCGCGCGCTCAACGGCTTCTGGACCAACGCCAGCTTCCACAATTATGCCGACTATGCGCTCGGCGCCGCGTTTCGAGAGGGATTGGCGCATCTGATCGACGTCGGCCGCGAGCGCCGCTGCGCGATCATGTGCTCGGAAGCCGTCTGGTGGCGCTGCCACCGCCGCATCGTCGCCGACTATCTGATCGTGTCGGGCGCCGCCGTCGCGCACATCATGGAGCGCGGCCCGGAGCCCGCGCGGCTGACGCACGGGGCGATCCCGCGGTCCGACGGTTCGATCGTCTATCCCGCCCCCGCGCCGGAAAAAGGCGTATAGCGCGGGCGGCGCAGGCGCGCGACTCGGCGATCGGCAAAGGGGAGGGAAGGCGGCAATGGACGGGGTGAAGGCGGACGAGCCGTTCGAAAGCCTCGTCGAGGCCGTTCGCGCCTGCCGCATCTGCCGCGACGCGCCGCGCTACGGGCCGCCGCTGGGCCACGAGCCGCGCCCGATCCTGCAATTGTCGGAAAGCGCGCGAATCTGCATCGCGAGCCAGGCCCCGGGCATAAGAGCGCACACCAGCGGGCGTCCGTTCGACGACCCGTCGGGGGTGCGCCTGCGCGAATGGATGGGGATCGACGAGGCGCAATTCTATGACGCCTCGCGCGTCGCGATCCTGCCGATGGGCTTCTGCTTTCCCGGCGTCGGCGCCGGAGGCGACCTGCCGCCGCGGCGCGAGTGCCGCGAGATCTGGCAGCACCGGCTGTTCGCGCGGCTGCCCGACCTGAAGCTGCTGCTCGTCATCGGCGGCCATGCGCTGCGCTGGCATCTGGGTGCCGAATGGGCCCGGCGCGGCGTCACCGAAACCGTGCGCGCCTGGCGCGAGATCGGCGCCGCCGGCGCATCGCCGCGCATCGTCCCGCTGCCGCACCCGTCGTGGCACAACAATCGCTGGCTCAAGACCCACGGTTGGTTCGAGCAGGACCTGCTGCCCGAGCTGCGGCGCGAGGTGCACGCCCTGCTGGCCTGATCGGGCGCGGAGCCCTTCCCGGCCGGCGGGCCGGGAAGGGACGATGGTCAGAAGCCGAAGGCGATCCCGACCCGGCCGCCGGTGGTGCCCTTCACCGTCGATCCGGCAAAGCCGCCGCTGACGTAGACGCGCGGAGTCAGGCGCACGACGGCGGCGCCCGAGAAACCCTGTTCGCCCTGATAGGTGGCGAGGTTGAACGAGACCGAGACATTGCTGTCGGGGACGATCATCGTGCCGCCCATGGCCATCGCGGTGACGATACCGCCCGTCGCTTCGCGGAAGCGGCGGTCGTTGCCGATGCTCAGCGCGTCGATCCGGCCGTTCAGTGCGCTGATATTGCCGTCGAGAGCCCCGATCGCCGAACCGACGTCGTGATAGGCGGTGCCGCCGACCGAATAGCTCGGCGCGCTGACCGCGCCCGTCGCGGCATTGTAGGCCGCGCCGCCGCCGAGCGCGGAGGCGAGGCCGGCCCCGGCGGTGTCGCCGCGTAGCACGGCGATGTTTGCGGTCGCTTGCGCGGCGCTGGCGCTGGACTGGGCGGTCGCCGCGCCGGCGAGCGCCGTGTCGGCGGTGCCCTGCGCCGTCGCGGCGTTGGCGAGTGCCGAGTTCGCTGTCCCTTGCGCCGCGGCCGCTTCGCTGCGGGCGATATCAGCGGTCGTCTGCGCAGCCGCCGCACTGGCGACGGCGGCGTCGGCGGTCGCCTGCGCCGCGACCGCGCTGCCTGCACCCGCCGTCGCGGCGGCAAGCGCGGCGTTGGCCGTGGTCTGCGCGGCGGTCGCCTTCGCGTCCACGACGTCGAGCTGCGCCTTGTTCACGGCGTCGGTCGCCTGCGTCCCGGCGGCGACGTTGACGAGCTGGCGTTGCAGGGCCGCCGAACCGATGGAGACGCTGTTCGCGCGATCGGCGATCGATCCGGTGCCGAGTGCGACACTGCCCGCGGCCGTGGCCTCCGCGCCATAGCCGACCGCCGTGGCGCTGATGACCGTTGCCTTGGCCAGTGTACCCAGCGCCGTCGTGTAAAAGGTCGTCGCCTCGCTCATTCTCCCGACGGCTGTCGCATCGTCGCCCGCCGCCTTGCTGTTGGCGCCTACCGCCGTGCTGGCCGAGCCGGAGGCTTCGCTCAGATAGCCGAATGCAGAGGCGCCGGCCTTGCTGGCGATGGAACTGCCTCCTGCCGCGACCGCGTAACCCGCGGCGTTGGCGGCGTCTCCGAGGGCGACCGAGTCGATCCCCGTGGCCCCGGCAGTGCGGCCGATCGCGATCGCGCTGATCCCCGTGGCGCTCGCACCTGCCCCCACCGAATTGATCGCGACATAGGGATTGACGGCGCCCGCCGCCACGGCGTCGAGCTGCGCCTTGTTCACCGCGTCGGTCGCCTGCATGCCCGCGGCGACATTGGTGAGCTGGCGCTGGTAAGTCGCCGTGCCGAACGAGACGCTGTTCGTGCGGTCCGCGATCGACCCCGCACCGATCGCCACGCTGCGCTCGGCGGATGCCTGCGCATTCTGGCCTAGCGCCGTGGCGCCTTCCGCCGACGCCTTGGCGAGCATTCCGAACGCGCTCGCATATTCGGCCGTGGCCTCGCTGAACGCGCCTGCCGCCGTAGTGTAATCGGCGGTCGCCTTGCTGGTGTTGCCGAGCGCGGAGCTGTTGAAGCCGAAGGCCTGGGTCGATACGCCGAGTGCGGTGGCGCCGCTGCTGGTGGCGCCGGAGTTCTGCCCCACTGCGGTGGTGAAGGCGGCGGTTGCGTTGGAACTCTTGCCGATCGCAGTGGCGTTGGTCGAATCAGCGTTCGCCAATTGGCCGACGGCGGTGCTGTTGTCCCCGGTCGCGCGACTCGATTGGCCCAGCGCGGTGCTGCTTGCGGACGTGGCGCGGGCGTTGCGACCGACCGCCGTGCTGCGCTCGCCGCTTGCTTCGGTCGCCTGACCCAGCGCGGTGCTTTCTTCGCCGGTTGCCGAGCTGTTGCTGCCCACGGCGGTGCTGACGAGGCCGCTCGCGACGCTGACTTCGCCGCATTCGGTGCTGCCGCTCACGTCATCGGCGTTGCCGGATATGCCGTCAGGGCCCGCATTGACATTGCATTCGGGGGTGACGTCGGCGCGCGCCGGGGCGGCCGTCAGCATCGCGATGACGATGGCCGGAGCGGCTGCGGCGATCAGCAGGTTCAATTTACGCATATTCTCTTCCCTCCTATCGGGCGAAGGCCATCGGCCCCCACGGTGGATGTCTCGACCCGGCGGGCGGACGCCTGCCCCGGCGCCTCTTCCCGTTCGCGCGCGGCGCGCTTGCCTTGCCGCGCTTGCCTTGCATCCGCCGACCTGCGAAGAACGGCGGACGCCTGACAGAGAGCGAGACGGGAAATTTCCGAGGAAGCGGACACGCCGGCCGAAAAAAATGGGGCGGAGGGCCCGGACGCGCTGATCGCGGGGCTTTACGGCGAATTGCGCGCCATCGCGCGGCGCGAGCATTATCGCGCCGGACAGCCGCAGACGCTCCAGACCACGGCGCTGATCAACGAAGCCTATGTGAAGCTGCGCAAAGCCGACGGCTGGGACAGCCGGTCGCATTTCCTAGCCTGCGCGGCGACCGCGATGCGGCACATATTGATCGACGCGGCGCGCGCGCGGCTCGCCTCGAAACGGAATGCGCCGACCTACAGCTTCACCCAGAGCCTCGACTCGCTCGCCGCCGCGGTTCCGGAGGACGAACAGGTCGTCCGGCTCGGCGAGGCGCTCGAAGAACTGAAACGGCTCGACGCCAACCTCGCGCAGGTCGTCGACTGTCGCTTCTTCGCGGGGATGGACGAGAAGGAGACCGCGCTGATCCTCGGCGTCTCCGACCGCACGATCCGTCGCTGGTGGGTGCAGGCGCGCGCGTGGATCCACCACGAGATGGCGGCGGCCTGATCCCTGCCCTGAGCGAAAGGACCTGGCGCGCCGATGATCGTCGTTCAGCGGCTCAGTCGACCTTGCCGTCGATCGGCCCTTCCTGGAAGTGCGGCGTCCCTTCGACGGGACGCGTGTCGCCCTGCTTCGTTCGCCAGACCTTCAGCTTCTGGCGAAGCGACCGCAGGACTGTTTTGTAGCGCGAATCCGCCGCCAGATTGTTGCGTTCGGCGGGGTCGGCCTCGAGGTCATAGAGTTCCTCCGCCGGCCGCCGGTAATAGCTTTTGACGATCTGCTGAGCGGCGGGATCGGTCGAACGACGCCACGACGGGAAATAGCGTCCCGAATCGTCGATGTTTCGCACATATTGGTCGATATGCGTCGTACAGACATATTCGGGGTGCAGATTGGAGATATACTTCCACTTCGGCGTGCGCACGCTACGCATGGGATAAGCTCGTCCCCAGCCGTGCCCGCAGCGCGGGGAAGGATTTGAGGTAGGAGGCGCCCGCTGCGCCCTCGGCCTCGAACAGCGCTGCGGCGCGGTCGGTTTCCTGCCGCGCCTCGGCGAGCCTGCCTTGCCTGAGCAGCGTAACCGCCTTCGCGCGGGCGAAGATCGCCTGCGGCAGGCCGGGTTTGGGCAAGGCGTCGATCAACGGCTGCGTCTCGGCGATCGTGCGGCGCGCGCCCGCGATATCGCCCGATTCGGCCTGCGCCTCGATCAGCCCCGCGGCGATGATCAGCGTCGGCGCCGCACGCGGGCTCAGATATTGCGCCGCCATCGGGCGCGCCTCGGCGAGAACCGCTTTCGCGTCGGCATATTTGCCGAGCGCCAGCCTGGCGCGGCCGAGCTGGAGCAGATCGACCGCGAGCCCCGCCGAACGCCCGAAGGTCGCGCGCCGCTGCGCCGCCACCCGCGTGACGATCCGCTCGGCGGCGGCCGGCTGGTCGAGCTTGAGCAGGCGCACGGCCTTCAACTGGGCGATCGTCAGTCCCTGCATGCTCGCTTCCTGCCCGGTGCGGCGGATCACCGCCTCGGCGCGGTCGAAGATCGCGGGCATCGCGTCGAGCTGGTTCGCCTCGGCCATATAGACCAGCAGGTTGTTGTAGGTGGTCAGCAGGTCGCGGTGGTTCTCGGCATAGACGATGTCGGCATCGGGCAGCGTCCGGATCAGCAGCGCGATCGCATCCTCCAGCCGCCCGGTGCGCCGCCACAACTGCGCGCGCGCGAGGGCGATCTCGACCAGTTCGCGGCGGAAATGCGCGGGGTCGGCGCGAAACACGGGCTCGGCGGCGTCGATGTTGGGGCCGATCTCCTCGGTCCGGCCGAGGCCCCCCGCGGCGGCGGCGGCGCGCATGCGAAGCTGCGCGGTCGCCACCGGGTCGCCGCGTCCGACGCCGCGCGCCAGCGCCTTCTGGATCAGCGCGTCGGCACCCGCCGTATCCTCCAGATTCACATAGAGGTCGAACAATGTGACGATCAGGTCGGCCGATTTGGAACTGGTGTCGAGCGAGGCGGCGAGGCGGGTCGCGGTCTGGTCGAGCATCTGCTTGACGGTGACATTCTCGCTGTTCGCATCCTCGGCGGTGTCGCGCACCATCACCGTCAGCATCCGGTTGATCGCCTCCGACCGCCGCGCCTCGGCGACCGCGAGGTCGCGCTCGACCGCGGTCTCGCGCGCCTGCCATGCGATGCCGCCCGCGCCGACGAGCAGCGCCGCGAGCACCGCGGCGGTCGCCGCGACCCCCCAGCGATAGCGGCGCAGGAAGCGGCCGAGCATGTAGCGCGTCGATCCGTCGCGCGCATGGACGGGCAGATATTGCTGGTGGCGTGCGATGTCCTCGGCCAGCGCGCTGACGCTGCGATAGCGCTGCGCCGGGTCGCGCCGCATCGCCTTCAGGACGATCGCGTCGAGGTCGCCCGCGATCCGCCGCGCCGGCACCGGCGCCTCGCCACGTGCCGCGGCGCGGCTCGGCAGTTCGGGGTCCTCATAGAGGACGCGGCGGATCATCATCGGCACCGACGCCTTGCCGCCGCGCCAGGGGCTCCGCCCGCTGACCAGTTCGTAGAGGAGGACGCCGAGCGCGTAGACGTCGGTCGCGACCGTCGCTTCCTCGCCGCCCAGCTGTTCGGGCGCGGCATAGTCGGGGGTGAGCATCGCCTGCGTCGTCGCGGGCAGCGCCGCGCTGTCGTCGAGCAGCTTGCCGATCCCGAAGTCGAGCAGGCGCGGCTTGCCGCCCGCGTCGATCAGGATGTTCGACGGCTTGATGTCGCGGTGGACGACAAGGTTGCCGTGCGCATAGGCGAGCGCGTCGCAGACGGTGCGGAACAGGTCGAGCCGCGTGTCGAGGTCGGCGCCATGTGCGGTGCACCAGGCGTCGATCGGCTGGCCGTCGACATAATCCATCGCGATATAGGGCCGCCCGTCGGGAGCAACCCCGGCGTCGATCAGCCGCGCGATCCCCGGATGATCGAGCCGCGCGAGCAGCCGCCGCTCGCGCGCGAAGCTCTCGGCACGCTCGGCGGCGTCGACGCGCAGCAGCTTCAGCGCGACGCGCTGGTCGAAATCGGCCCCCGTGCGATACGCGAGATAGACCTCGCCCAACCCGCCGCGTCCGATCGGCCGTTCGACGGTGAAGCCGCCGATGGCCTGCCCGGGGGCGAGCGAGCCGAAGTTTGCGGGCGCCGACTCGCCCGCCGGCAACGGGGGCGCCAGCGATGGCGGCGCGCCGTCCAATATGCCGTCGCCGCGCGCGGCGAGCAGCAGGCGGTGCGTCGTTTCGACGATCCCCGCGGATTGCGGCGCCTTCGCGAGGCGCTGTGCCTGCATGTCGGGCGGAAGGTCGACCAGTTGCTCGAAGAGGCGCTGGACGGCCTGCCAGTCGTTGCGGTTCAACGCCTCCATCGCCCCTCCTCCGATCGTCCGGTCCCGATCGTCCGGCACAGTTGATCCGAAGATGCGGCGCCGCGCAATCGCTTATTTGACCGTGACGGGGGCCTTGATCCCGCCCGCGCTTGCGGCACAATGGCCGCCGGTCGATACGGACAGGGAAGGGGTTGGCGATGATGGCGAGGGGCAGATATTTCGGCATGGCGGCGGCGCTGTTCGGCGCGTCCTTCCTTTCCCCCGTGCAGGCGGGCGGGGCAGCCCCCGCCGCCTATGATGTCGTGATCCGCGGCGGCACCATCTATGACGGGTCGGGCGGCGCGCCGCTGGTCGGCGACGTCGCGATCCGCGGCGACCGCATCGTCGCGGTCGGCACGGTCGAGGGGCGCGGCGCGCGCGAGGTCCGGGCGGACGGCATGGCGGTCGCGCCGGGCTTCATCAACATGCTCAGCTGGGCGACCGAATCGCTGATCGCCGATCCGCGCAGCCAGAGCGACATCCGGCAGGGCGTGACGCTGGAGGTGATGGGCGAGGGCTGGTCGATGGGCCCGCTCAACGCGACGATGAAGGCGCAGGAGACCGAACGCCAGGGCGACATCCGCTTTCCGATCGAATGGACGACGCTGGGCGATTATTTCGCCTATCTCGAAAAGCGCGGCATCGCGCCCAATGTCGCGAGCTTCGTCGGCGCCGCGACGGTGCGCGTCCACGAACTGGGCGAAGGCGACGTCGATCCGACCCCCGAACAGCTGGACCGGATGCAGGCGCTGGTGCGCCAGGCGATGGACGAGGGCGCGCTGGGCGTCGGCAGTTCGCTGATCTATGCGCCCGGTTCCTATGCCGAGACCGACGAGCTGGTCGCGCTGATGCAGGCGGCGGCCGCTTGCGGCGGCATGTACATCAGCCACATGCGCTCAGAGGGCGACCGGGTCGAGGAAGCGGTCGACGAGCTGATCGAGATCGCGCGCCGGTCGGGCGCGGCGGCCGAAATCTATCACCTCAAGATGGGCGGGCGCGCCAATTGGGACAAGCTGGCCCCCGTCGTCGCGAAGATCGAGGCGGCGCGCGCGGCGGGGCTGCGGATCACCGCCGACATGTACACTTATACCGCCGGGGCGACCGGGCTCGACGCCGCGATGCCGACCTGGGTGCAGGTGGGCGGGCTCGAGGCGTGGATCGAGAGGCTGAGGGACCCGCAGGTCCGTGCGCGCGTCGCCGCGGAGATGCGCGCGCCGGGCGATGACTGGGAGAATCTCTATTTCGGCGCCGGGGCTGACAAGATGATTCTCACCGGCTTCAAGAATCCGGCGCTCAAGCCGCTCACCGGCAAGACGCTCGCCGAGGTCGCGGCGATGCGCGGCACCTCGCCCGAGGATACCGCGATGGACCTGGTGGTCGAGGACGGTTCGCGCGTCGGCACCGTCTATTTCCTGATGTCCGAGGACAATGTCCGCCAGCAGATCCGGCTGCCGTGGATGAGCTTCGGCTCGGACGCCGCGTCGCAATCGACCGAGGGCGTGTTCCTGAAATCGGGCGCGCACCCGCGCACCTACGGCAATTTCGCGCGGCTGCTCGGCCGCTATGTGCGCGACGAGAAGCTGATCCCGCTCGAACAGGCGGTGTATCGCCTGACGACGCTGCCCGCGACCAACCTGGGGCTGAAGGAGCGCGGCGCGCTCAGGCGCGGCTATTATGCCGACGTCGTCGTCTTCGACCCGAAGACCGTCGCCGACCGCGCGACCTTCGAGGCGCCGCACCAATATGCGGTCGGGGTGCGCGACGTGTTCGTGAACGGCGTCGCGGCGCTGCAAGGCGGCGAGCCGACGGGCGCGACGCCCGGCCGCGCGCTGCGCGGCGCCGGCTTCGGGACGTGCCGCTAGGAGCGGGCGGCATCGGGCACCGCCCGGCCGAAAGGGAACCGCACCGCGCCCTCGCGCATTGCCCATGGGTCACGCTCATGGGAGGATGCCATGCCCGCCCGCGCCTATTGGAAGGGGCAGATCCGGCTCGCGCTGGTGTCGATCCCCGTCGAAATCTATCCGGCGACCCGGTCGGGCGCAAGCGTCAGCTTTCGCCAGATCCACGAACCGAGCGGCAAGCCGGTTAAATATGAGAAGGTCGTCCCGGGCATCGGGCCGATCGACAAGGACGATATCGTCAAGGGCTATGAGTTGTCGAAGGGCAGTTACGTCCTGCTCGACGAAGAGGAGATCGAGGCGGTCAAGCTCGAAAGCAAGCGGACGCTGGAGCTCGTCCAGTTCGTCGACGCGGGCGAGATCGACATCCTCTATTATGAAAAGCCCTATTATGTCGTCCCCGCCGACGAACTGGCGGAGGAAGCCTATATCGTCCTGCGCGAGGCGCTGCGCCGCACGCGCAAGGTCGGGCTCGGCCAGCTCGCGCTGCGCGGCGAGGAGCAGCTCGTCGCATTGCGCCCGTGCGGCAAGGGCCTCGTCCTCGAAGTGCTGCGCTACGCCGACGAGGTCAATCGGGCAGCGAATTATTTCCGCGACGTCGGCGCCGCGAAGCCCGACGCCGACCTGCTCGACCTGGCCGAGACGCTGATCGACAGGAAGAGCGGCCGGTTCGACGCGAGCGACTATCACAACCATTATGTCGACGCGCTGAAGCGGCTGATCGCCAAGAAGGCCAAGGCGAAGGGCCGCAAGGTGCTGGAGGATGTCGAGGAGCCCGCCGCCGCGCGCGAGGGATCGAACGTCATCGACCTGATGGCGGCGCTCAAGGCGTCGGTTGACGGGCGCAAGTCGTCGCCGGCGGCAAGGACGAAGGCCCCGGCGCGCAAGGCTTCGACGCGCCGCGCGCCGGCGAAGAAGCGCGCCTGACATGGCGCGGCGCGCCGACCCGCTCGCGCAGTACAAGGCCAAGCGCGACTTCGCCGCCACCCCCGAGCCGGCGGGGCAGGTGGCGAAGGGAAAGGCGGCGAAGGCGGAAGGCGGGCGCTTCATCGTCCAGAAGCACGACGCGACGCGCCTTCATTATGACTTCCGCCTCGAGGCCGACGGTGTGCTCAAGAGCTGGGCGGTGACGAAGGGGCCGAGCGCCGATCCCGCCGACAAGCGGCTCGCGGTGCGCACCGAGGATCATCCGCTTGCCTACGCCGATTTCGAGGGCGCGATCCCCAAGGGTGAATATGGCGGCGGCACGGTGATGCTGTGGGACCGCGGCACCTGGGCGCCGGTCGCGGGCAAGAGCGCGAAGGACATCGATCGCGGCCATCTGCACTTCACGCTCGACGGCGAACGGATGAAGGGCGAATGGCTACTCGTCCGCATGAAGCCGCGCGCGGGCGAAAAGCGCGAGAACTGGCTGCTGCGCAAGATCGACGACGCCCATGCCGGCGGCAGCGACGATCTGGTCGGGCGCCATCTAACGAGCGTCCTCACCGGCCGCACCATGGCCGAGATCGCGGGCGACGTGGGTGGCGCGCAGTCGCTGCGCGGTGCGAAGGGCGCCGCCTTCACGCAGAAGATGAAGGCCGCGGCGAAGCATAATGCGGCGGTCGCGAAGCGCCGCGCCGGCGGGGGCAAGCCGCCCGCCTTTCGCAAGCCCCAGCTCGCGACGCTCGTCGATGCGGTGCCGGGCGGCAACAACTGGTTCCACGAGATCAAATATGACGGCTATCGCGCGCTCGTCGCGGCGGCGGGGAGCGCAGTGCGCATCCATACGCGAAACGGCCTCGACTGGACCGACAAGTTCGCGCCGCTCGCCGCGCAGTTCGCCGCGCTCGACCTGCCGCCGTGCCTGATCGACGGAGAGATCGTCGCCTATGACGGTGCGGGCAATCCCGATTTCTCGTCGCTGCAGGCGGTGATCAAGCGCGGCCATGGCGCGCAGGATGCCGATACGGCGCTGAACTTCTTCGCCTTCGACCTGCTCGAAGAGGATGGCAAGTCGCTGGCGAAGCTGGGCAATCTCGAACGCAAGGAACGGCTCGAAGCGCTGCTGCGCGCCGCCGCGCCGCCGATCGCGGTCGCCGATCATGTCATCGGCGCGGGCGAACGCCTGTATACGGCGATGTGCGGCGCGGGGCAGGAAGGCATCATCTCGAAGCGCGCCGACGCTCCCTATGCCGGCCGCCGGACGCGCAACTGGGTCAAGGTCAAATGCACCCGCCGCCAGGAATTCATCATCGTCGGCTGGAAGCCGTCTTCGGCGAAGGCGCGCCCCTTCGCCTCGCTGCTCCTCGCGCAGCGCGAGGGCGATGCGCTGGTCTACAAGGGCAATGTCGGCACCGGCTTCGACGCTGCGACGATGGCGATGCTGGCGCGCAAGTTCGCGAGCCGTGCGCGCAAGACCCCGCCGCTGGCGGTCGAACGCGCGGCGGCGCGCGACGTCCGCTGGCTGACCCCCGACCTCGTCGCCGAAATCGCCTTCGCCGAATATACCGCCGGCGGATCGGTGCGCCACGCGAGCTTCGTCGGCCTGCGCGAGGACAAGGAGGCGAAGGACGTGACTCCGGAGACGAAGCAGGCGGCGCCCCGCCCGACCGCCGACGTGCGGATCAGCAACCGCGACCGCGTCATCTTTCCCGAATCGAAGGCGACCAAGGGCGACCTTGCCGACTATTATGCCGCGGTCGCGCCGATCATGCTGCCGCACATGGCGCGCCGTCCGGTCAGCCTCGTCCGCTGCCCGCAAGGACGCGCCAAGCAATGCTTTTTCCAGAAGCATGATTCGGGATCGTTCGGTCCGCAGGTCCACCATGTCCCGATCCGCGAGAAGGACGGCGGGGTCGAGGATTATCTCTATGTCGAGGACGCCGGCGGCATCCTCGCCTGCGTCCAGATGGGGACGATCGAATTCCACGGTTGGGGCAGCCATGTCGACACGCTCGAGGCGCCCGACCGGATGGTCTTCGATCTCGACCCCGACGAAGGGCTCGATTTCGGCGACGTCCGCAAGGCGGCGGCCGACCTCCATCGCCAGCTTTCCGACATCGGCCTGATCAGCTTCGCGATGCTGTCGGGCGGCAAGGGGGTGCATGTCGTCGTGCCGCTCGACCCGGGGCCGGACTGGGACGCGCACAAGGATTTCGCGAAGCGCTTCGCCGAAGCGCTCAGCCTCGCCGAGCCCGACCGTTTCACCGCGACGATGAGCAAGGCGAAGCGCAAGGGCAAGATCTTCATCGACTGGCTGCGCAACCAGCGCGGCAGCACCGCGATCATGCCCTGGTCGGCCCGCGCCCGCGAAGGCGCGCCGGTCGCGGCGCCGATCGGCTGGGATGCGCTGGCGGACATCGACAGCCCGCGCCACTGGACGATCGCCGACGCCGATGCGCTGCTCGAACGCGCGGCGAGCGCCGAGCTCAAGGGCTGGGGCTTCGCGCGCCAGACGCTTCCCGATTTGTGAGGGCTAAAGGGTCACACCACAAATATGCGCCGTTTGCCCTGAGCTTGTCGAAGGGCCGTTCTTTCTTTCCGCGCCGCGAGAAGGGCGGTGCTTCGACAAGCTCGGCACAGGCGGGGTAGGTGGTGAAGATTGCAAATACGGCAATCTAGCGTTCAGCGCCGCCGCCGAGTGCCTGATAGAGCGCGACATAGGCGGTGAGGCGGTCGGCGCGCATCTGGATCAGCGCGAGATCGACCGACAGCAGCGCGCGCTGCGCGTCGATCTGTTCGAGGTAGGGCGAATAGCCGGCGCGATAGCGGTTGGTGGCGTGGCGCAGCGCGTCGGCGACCGCGGTCCGTTGCGCGACCAGCGCCTGTTCCTGCGCGCCGAGCCGGTCGATCACCGCGAGCTGGTCCTCGACCTCGCGAAAGGCGGTGAGCACCGTGCGGCGATAGGCGAAGGCGGCCTGGTCGCGCTGCGCGGTCGCGGCGTCGAACTGACCGTGCAGCCGCCCGCCCTGGAACAGCGGGGCGAGGATGCTGCCGCCGACCGACCAGATGCCCACCGGGTCGGACAGCGCCGACGAGATCACCGCGCCGGCCGACGCCGACAGGCGAAGCTGCGGCAGGAATTGCCCGCGCGCGGCGCGCAGGTTGGCGTCGGTTGCGGCGAGCGCATATTCGGACTGCGCGATGTCGGGCCGGCGGCGGACGAGTTGCGACGGCAGCATCGCGGGGACGGCGGGCGTCGTCAGCGATCCGAAGCCCGCGCCGCGTGCGATCGCGTGCGGGGTCTCGCCGGCGAGCAGCGACAGGGCGTTCTCCTGCCGCGCGATCGCCGCCTCGATCGCCGGGACCTGTTGCTCGGTCGCGCGATACTCGGCCTCGGCCTGCCGCAGTTCGAGCTGCGAGGTATAGCCCGCCTCGGCACGGTCGCGCGCGATGCGCAGCGCCTCGCCGCGCGATGCCAGCGTCTGTTGCAGCAGCTCGCGCCGCGCGTCGAGCGCGAGCAGGGCGATATAGCCGCTTGCCGCCGCCGCGCTCACCGACAGCGTCGCCGCCTCGTGCGCCGCCGCGACCGCCGCGGCGTTGGCGCGCGCCGCCTCGACCTGCGCGGCGTTGCGGCCGAACAGATCGACTTCATAGGCGGCCTGGAAGACGGGCTGCGCGGCAAAGCCCTCGGTCGCGACGCCGAAGGGATTGAGGCTGCGCGATTCGGCGCCCGGCGCGCTGGCGCTCAGCGACGGCAGCAGCAGCGATCGCGCGACCCTTTCCTGCGCGCGTGCTTCGGCGACGCGCGCCGCGGCGATCGCAAGGTCGCTGTTGTTCGCGCGCGCGCGATCGACCAGCACGGCGAGCTGCGGGTCGCCGAAGCGGTCCCACCATTGCCGGTCGATCGCGCCGCTCGCGGGAAGGTCGGTGCGCCAGTCGGCGGGCGGCGCGACCGTGCTTGCTTCGGGGCGCGGCGTGATCGGCGGCGCGCAGGCGGCGAGCAGCAGCGGCAGGGCCAGCGCCGCGCGCGGGACGGGGCGCATCGTCACGGTCGCCCCGTATGCACGGTCGCGACGACCGACATGCCGGGGCCGAGCCGCTGGCTCAGCGCCTGGCCGTCGTCGATGCGGATGCGCACCGCGATGCGCTGCGGCACCTTGACGAAATTGCCCGATCCGGTGTCGGGCTTGATGATGCTGAACTCGCTGCCCGCGGCGGGGGCGATGCGCTCGACATGCCCCTTCAGCTTCGCGCCGCCGAGCGCGTCGATGCGCAGCGTCGCGGACTGGCCGATGCGGATGCCCGCGGTCTGCGTCTCCTTGAAATTGGCGACGACCCAGTGACGCTCGGGAACCAGATACATCAGCTGGGTGCCCGGGCTGACGAGCTGGCCGACGCGCACGCTCACCTCGCTGAGGCGCCCGTCGCGCGGGGCGCGGATGGCGCTGTTCTGCAGGTCGATGCCGGCGAGCTCGCGCTGCGCCTTCGCATTGGCGACTCCCGCCTCCAGCCCGCCGCGCCCGACGCCGACCGAGCGCAGCTGCTCGGCGGCGATCGCGCGCTGCGCTTCGGCCTGGCGGACGGCCGCCTCGGCCTGGCGGAGCGCGGCGAGCGTCTGGTCGCGCTCGCGCAGCGACACCGATCCGGCGTCGACCAGCTCGTTCACGCGCCGCATGTCGGCCTGCGCGCGGGCGAGCTGCGCACGCGCGCTCGCCGTCGCGGCGTCCTGAAGCCGCACCTGCGCCTCGGCCGAGCGCAGGCTCTGCGCGCTGTTGTCGAGGTTCGCCGATTGCGCGGCGACGCTCGCGGCGCCCTGCGCGACGCGCTCGCGATAGATGCGGTCGTCGATGCGGACGAGCAGCTGGCCCGCCTTCACCCGCTCGAAATCCTGCACCAGCACCTCGGTGACATAGCCGCCGACCTGCGGCGCGATGATCGTCGTCTGGCCGCGGACATAGGCGTTGTCTGTGGTCTGGCTGGCCGGGCGGAAGGGCGGCAGACCCCAGGCGTAGAGAATGGCGAGCGCGCCGACCAGCACGAGGCTGCCGAACAGCAGGATGCGGCCGCGCGACTGCTCGGGTTTCCAGCCCTCTTCCGGCGGCGCGGTGGGCGCCTCGGCCGGCGCGGGCGTTTTCGGGTCGTCGGTCATAGGTTGGCAGCCCTCATCTTCTGCAATGCCTCGAGCTCGGCGGCGAGCGGATTGTGGCCGCGCCGCCGATCGTAAACCCAGCGCGCGAGCATGATCAGGAACGCGATCCCGGCCAGCGATCCGATCACGAAGAACACGTCGTTGAAGGCGAGGATGGTCGCCTCGCGCGCCGCCTCGCGCACCACCTGCGACGCGGCGGTCGCGCTGCGCAGCGCCGGGTCGGAAATGCTGCCGGTCAGGCCGGCGGCGATCGTCTCGATTCCGCGCGCAAGGTCGGGGTTGGTCGTCGCCAGCGTCTGGCCCAACGTCATCAGGTGCGCCTTGGTGCGCAGCGTGTGGAAGGCCGACAGCGCCGCCACCCCGGCGAGCCCGCCCAGCGTCTGCGACAGGCTGAACACGCCGACGAAGCTGACGAGATAGGACGGTCCCTTGGTCAGCGCGCGCAGCAGCCCCTCCATCAGCATCGGTCCCATGAAATAGACCGCCGCGAAGGCGATCGCGGCTTGCGAGAAATAAAGATTCACGGGGCCGGTGCGCAGTCCCGAATGGGTGTCGAGCCAGGCGCCGACCGCGATCACGCCGAGCGAGACGAGCGTCGGGCGGCGCAGGTCGGTGGGATCGAGCCGCGCGATCGCGAGCAGGGCGCCGAGCAGCGTCGCGGCGGTGAGCACGACATAATAGGTGACGAGCTGGTCGTTCACCAGCCCCACCGTCGAGAGAAGGCCGGTGGCGCCGAAATTCTGCTCGGAGGTCAGGACGCGCACCAGCGCCCCGGTGAGCGCGAATTTGACGAGATCGCGGCTTCCCATCCAGCGCGTCTGCAGCATCGGATTGGCGCGGTAATGCTCGATCAGGAAGGCGAAGCCGATCAGCACCACCGCCGCCGCAAGTGCGCCGCCCAGCCACGGCGTCGACCACCACTGGATGCGACCCTGGACAAGGAAGGCGCACAGCAGCCCGACCCCGACCGCGAGCATCGGAAAGGTGACGAGGTCGAGCTTCTCGAACGAGCGCATCGTCTCGCCGGGCGGCAGATGGAGGATGTTGACGAGCCCGACGGCGACGAGCGACAGCGCGAACTGAAAGACGAACAGGTTGGCGATGTCGCCGTCGGCGAGCAGCAGCGGCGACATCGCGCGCGCCAGCGGCACCGCGACCTGCGTCAGCCCGATCGCGAGCAGGAAGCCCGCGATGCGCAGCTTCTGCGGCAGGCCCTGCATCATGTAGAAGGCGGCGAGCGTCGACAGCCCGCTCGCCGCGATCCCCGACACGCCGCGCGCCACGAGTTCCATGCGATAGCCCGCGTCGAACAGCTGCACGAAATTGGCGATCAGCAGCGCGATCATCACCGCGCGCACGAAACGCTGGATGCCGAACTGCTGGCGCGACTTGTAGAGCAGGATGCTCATGCACGCGTTGGTCATGTTGTAGGCGACCGTCACCCAGCCGGCGTCGACCGGGGTCAGGTCGAGATGTCCCTGCATCGCGGTCAGGTTGGCGATCAGCAGCCCGTTCTGGAAGCCGCCGACGATCGCGAGATAGAGGCCGATCAGCAGATAGAAGATCTGGCGGCGCAGCGGATGGTCGGGCGACGCGGGCGATCCCGGCATCAGCGGGCGCTCGTGCGGCTTGAAGACATAGCCGCCGGCGGGCGGCGCGGGCGGGGCGGCGGGCTCAGCCATGGCGGAGCCGCGGCTCGATCAGCGTTGCGTAGAGCGCGGCGCGGAAATCATTGTCGTTGGCGAGTTGCGGCGCAAAGCCGGCAAGCATCTCGCGCCGTACGACGCTGACCGCGACGCCATAGGCGAAGCTGAGGAGGAACATTTCGGGGACCGGGGTGGCGATCCGCCCGGTCTCGTTCGCGCGCCGGATCAGCGGCAGGAAGTGATCGAGCAGCGGGCGCGAGACATGGTCGAACACCCAGGCGGCACGTTCCGGATCGTGACCAGCGTCGCGCAGCAGGAAGCGCGGGACGGTCTCGTTGGCGCAATAGAGGTCGACGAGCGCCTCCATCGACGCGGCGAGGGGCGAAGCGGCCGCGCTCGCCTTGGCCGCCGCGGTGCGGCGCAGCATGTCCATCTTTCCCGCGCCGACCGCCTCGACCACCGCCTTCCACAGGCCGAGCTTCGACCCGAAGCGATAGGCGATCATCGCGGGATCGACGCCCGCGTCGGCCGCGATGTCGCGCAGCGCGGCGGCGTCGAAGCCGAGGTCGGCGAAACGCCGCAGCGCGGCGCGCCGGATCGTCCGTTCGGTGTCGCCGCGGTCGGCGGGCCGGCGCCCGCGGCGCGACGCCGCGCCTGTCGTTGCTGCTCCATGCATCGATCGGGAACCTTCTCGCTGGCCGCATCGTTCCGATAGCGTGATCCGTGGATTAATTCAACAAGTGATGAAATAAGCGGCGGAATCGGAATAGCGGTGGTGTCAGCGGGGGCATTTCGAACTCTATGCGGCCATTCGATCGCCCCTCCCGCTTGCGGGCGGGGCGGGGGTGGACCGGCACCGTTGCGGTTGCCCAACCCGCTGCGGCCAGAGTCTGATGACATTGACCGATCTACCTCGTCATTGCGAGCGGAGCGAAGCAATCCAGAGCGGTGTAAACCACCCTGGATTGCTTCGCTCCGCTCGCAATGACGATTCCAACTCACATCATCATGCACTAGCGAACGAGTTCGCGAGCCTCGCTGCCCCTCCTGCAGGCGGGTGGGAGACGATGTTCGGCAGTCCCATGCAAAATGATTTCACTGTCGCGGCGTGCCATCGGTTGATATGGCGGCGCGTGTCGGACCATGTAACGGTTACATCCGCGAGTCGCGGCCCGCCAAACTTGATTTCGGGACCCGATGCTCTATGCACGGCGCCGTGCAGGGCGACCCCGACAATTACATCAGCCTCCTTTCTGCCGCGCAAATCGAAACGTTGCGGCACGTTTTCGAGCACAAAAATTCCAAGGAAATTGCGCGGCTGATGAACGTATCGCCGCACACCGTCGATGAACGGGTTCGACGATCGCTAAGAAAGCTCAATGTTTCCAATAGGATAGAGGCGGCGACCATCCTGGCGCGTAACGGTGTCTTCGGTCAGGTTACTCCCTATCAGCCTTTGACATATCAATTGGACGACCTAGGCGATGGTCCGCCCCCCGCCGATGCGGGACCGGGGCGCAGTCGGCTTTGGCGGATATTCGATATCGGCACGCCGTTTCCCACCGCGTCCCAGCCGGCCAACCGGCATGGGTTGATGGAAAGGATCATCTGGCCGATCCTGATCGCCTTGGCGACCATATTGGCCTTTTCCGCCCTCTATTCGATCCTTGTCGGCCTCGGCCGGGTTCTGACCTGATGTCGAACCGAATGCTGCGGGGGGGTCCGTCGGCATTCTCTTTCAAGGACCAAAGATCATGCTGAACGAACGCCTTTCCGCAGCGCAGAAGATAGCCGCCGAACTGCACCGGGCCGAAGACGCGATCGACGAAACGATGATCCGTATCGCCCAGCTCGCCGCGACGCTGCCTGCGGCGCGCCGCGAAACCAACATGTCGGCGATCGTCGGCCAGGAAGCGGTGGCGAAGATCGCCAATGCGCTCGCCGCCGCGGGGGAGGTTCGCCAGCTGCTGATCGACGCCCATCAGGCGCTGACCGTGACGCAGAAGCAGGTCGGCCTCGGCACCCGCATGTTCGGTGCCGGGGTGAAGCCCGCCAGCGCGACGCTGGTCGACGAGGGCGCCGACGGCGCGGCGGATGCCGACGTCGTGGCGCTGCCGCTCGCCCGGGCGTCGTGAGTCCGGCGCAGGGTTGACGAGGTCCCATGGGGTCCGTGGCGCTCTATTATGCCGTTCTGCTCATCACGGTGGCCGTCGCGGTTCGACGCGGCGGTCCCCTTGAACGCGGGGCAGCCTATACGGCATTGATCGCCTCGGTCCTCACCAGTCTCGTCGCACCCGCCCCGACCTGGACGAGCATCGAATATAATATCTTCTTCATCGACGTGCTGGTTCTGTTGAGCTTCTGGTTCATCGCCCTGAAGACGCAGCGTTTCTGGCCCTACTGGATCACCGGATGGCAGTTGATCGCCATTTTCGGCCATATCCAGAAGATGATGTTTCCGGAGATATTGGCGCGGCCCTATTCGCTGCTTTCGATCTACATATCCTACCCGATCCTGCTTCTGATCCTTTATGCATCGGGTTCGTCCAGACGGAGCGAGGTTGCGGCCTGACGGGATGAATCCCAGAGGGTGGATGGCATCGCATGCAGCAATTCTCGAACCATGACATTGCCGAGCTGCGCTCGCGCATCGACCAGATCCATGCGCTTCTCGCCGCACGCGGCCCTGAGGCGGATGACGGTCCAGACGCGCCGACGGCGGCCGCGGCGAATGTCCGGCTGCTCGACCAGCTGGCCTTTCACATCCAGATCCGGCGGCTGCGCAAGGGGCACTTCGGCGACGAACCGCTTTCGGGGCCGACGTGGGACATGATGCTCGACCTGATGGTCGCGCAGACGAGCGGACGCAATCTGAGCGCCAGCGACCTCGCCACCGGCGCCGGGGTGCCGCTGTCGTCGGGACTGCGGATGATCGCGGCGCTCGAACGGCTCGGCCTCGCGCACCGTTCGATCGACGATCGCGACCGCCGCCGGTCGCTCGTTCGGCTGACCGAGAAGGGCATCGAGCGGATGGCGAGCTATTTTGAGGAGATCGCGCTCATCCGGCAAACGCGCCGGACCATCGCGATGTGACGCGCGCTCCGCGCACGGCTCATTCGGTGCGCGCGCGCATCATCGCCTCGATCTTCGCCATCGCGTCGCGCTTGATCTGGCAGACGCGCGCGGCGCTGACGTCGAGCGTCCTACCGATTTCCTGCAGGTTCAGTTCCTCGAAGAAATAGAGCTGCAGCACCATCTGCTCGCGCTCGTTCAGCGCGTCGATGCAGTCGCGCAGCGCGGCGAGCAGGTCGCTTCGCTCGCACAGCTCGCCCGTCGCCAGCGCGTCGTCGGCGATCAGGACGCTCCCGGCCTCCATCATCTCGTCGAGCGAGGCCGAGCGGCGCTGCGCCGCATTCTGTTCGAACATGAAATATTCCTCTGCCGTCATGTCGAACGCCGCCGCCATTTCGGCGGTCGTCGGCGCGCGCATATTTTGCTGTTCGAGCGCCGCGCGCATCGCGCGCAGCCGCTTGTTCGCGACCATCGCCGACCGGCCGACATCGGCCTCGCGCCGCAGCTGGTCGATCATCGCGCCGCGGATCCGCGTCGTCGCATAGGTGGCAAAGGCATAGCCGCGCTCCTCATAGTGCCGGCTCGCCTCGATCAGCGCGATCAGCCCGGTCTGGATCAGGTCCTCCAGCTCGTTCGTCCGCGCCACGCGCGAAAAGACCTGCCAGGCGATCTTGCGCACCAGCGGCGCATATTCCTCGACCAGCGCCTCGACGCTGCCCAGGTAGGCGTGCGGACGCAGCGGCTGCGCCGACCCGGCGAAGTGGGCGGCGGGCTCAATCCTCATGCTGATGCTCCTCCATCGCTGCTGCGGAATCGCCGGTCAGGCGCGGTACTTCGGCGCCGATCGTCGCGACGATCTCGGTCGCCTTGTTCGCCGGGATTTCGAGGTAGGAAATGACGGCGACGTCGGGGAAGGTCGCGCGCACCAGCCGCGACAGCGCCGACCGGCACAGCGGCGAGGCGACGAGCGCGAAGCTGCGCGTCGACAGCAGCAGCGGTTCGACCGCCTGCCCGATCTGCTCGATGATCTTCATCGCCATGCCGTGCTCGAACGGCCATTCGGCGCCGGGGTTGGCACGCACCGACTGGTTGAGCAGCATCTCGACGTCGGGGCTGAAGGTGACGACGGGCAGGGGCATGCGCGATGGCACGATCGTCTGGACGATCAGCGCACCGATGCGCTGGCGCACCGCCTCGACCAGCTCGACGTCGCCGAGCTGCTGGCCGGCGAGCGCGACCATCGCCTCGGCGATCTTGCGGAAATCGCGCAGCGGCACGCGCTCGACGAGCAGCGCCTTGCACAGCGCCGCGACGCGCGGCAGCGCATAGCCCTGCGGACAGAGATTCTGCGCCAGCTGCGGATAATGCGCCTTCAGATGGTCGATCAGCGCCTGCGCGTCGTCGATGCCGAACAGCTCGGCCGCCGATGCGATGATGCTGTTGTTGAGATGCGTGGCGACGACGGTTGCCGGATCGACGACGGTGTATCCCGCCGCGATCGCGTCGTTCTGCGACGCCTTGGGAATCCACAGCGCGTCGAGCCCGAAGGTCGGGTCCTTGCATGGCCGTCCGGTGACCTTGGTGACGAGGTCGCCCGAATCGAGCGCGAGCATCTCATGCGGGAACACCTCGTCCTCGCCGACGATCACCCCGGCGATCGAGATGCGATAGGCGTTGCCGGGCAGCGACAGGTCGTCCGTGACCTTCACCGCTGGAACGACGAAACCCAGTTCGCGCGACAGCTGGCGGCGGATGCCGGTGATCCGGCCCATCAGCGGCGCGCCCTTGCGGTCGTCGACTAGCGCGACGAGCGCATAGCCGATCTCGAGCTGGCACGGCCCGATGTCGCTGACGTCGGCCCATTCGATGTGGTGCGGGTCGGGTGCGGGCGCCGCGGGGGGCGGCGCGGCCTCGGCCTCTGCGGCGGTGCGGCGCATCTGCCAGCCGATCGCGAAGGCCAGCGCCGACGCGGGCAGGATCAGCATCTGCGGCATCGCGGGGACGAGGCCGAGGATGAACAGGATGCCGCCGACCGCCATCCAGACGTGCGGCGAGGCGAACTGGCTGCCGATCTGGCCCGACAGGTCGTGCGGCGACGCGACGCGGGTGACGATCGCGGCGGCGGCGATCGACAGCAGCAGCGCCGGAATCTGCGCGACCAGCGCGTCGCCGATCGCCAGCGTGACATAGGTGGCGCCGGCTTCCGAAAAGCTGAGCCCGTGGCTCGACATGCCCAGAATCAGCCCGCCGACGATGTTGACGAACAGGATCAGCAGGCCGGCGACCGCGTCGCCCTTCACGAACTTCGAGGCGCCGTCCATCGAGCCATAGAAATCGGCCTCGGTCGCGACCTCCTGCCGGCGCGCCTTGGCTTCGTCGGGGGTCAGCAGCCCGGCGTTGAGGTCGGCGTCGATCGCCATCTGCTTGCCGGGCAATGCGTCGAGGGTGAAACGCGCCGACACTTCGGACACGCGCCCCGCGCCCTTGGTGATGACGACGAGGTTGATGATCATCAGCACGACGAAGACGAACAGGCCGACGACATAGTCGCCGCCGATCAGCACCCGGCCGAAGGCCTCGATGACGTGGCCGGCGGCAGCCGTCCCCTCGTGCCCGTGGACGAGCACGACGCGCGTCGAGGCGACGTTGAGCGCGAGGCGAAACAGCGTCGCGAGCAGCAGCACCGTCGGGAAGGAAGAGAAATCGAGCGGCTTCGACGCCGACAGCGCGACCATCAGGATCGCGAGGCTGATCATGATGTTGCCGATGAAGCTGATGTCGAGGATCGTCGGCGAGACCGGGATCACCATCAGCGCGACGAGCACCAGCATCGCCACCGGCAGCGCGGCGGCGCCGGCCATGCGGCCCGCCTGGCGCAGGTCGAAACCGGCGATCATGCCGCGCCTCCCAGCGAGGCGAGGCGCCGATAGGTGCGCGCGGCGAAGTCCATCGACAGTTTCTGGGGCATCGGTTCGATATCCATCATGGGCAGCGGCGCCCGGCCGCCTTCGACGCCCGCCGAGCGGGCCATATGCAATTGCCAGCCCGGTGCGGCGGCGGGCCCGGCGGGAAGCGCGGCGGGGCCGCCGTCCTCGTCGAGCTTGGCGCGGAAGCGTTCGCGAATCTCGCCGAGGCTGCGCATGCTGCCGTCGCCGGCATAGAAGACCGAGCGGTTGGCGGCGGCCGCCTCGGGCAGCATCGTCGCGCCGGGCTGATCGGGGTTCGCCTCCCACGCGGCGAGGAAGCGCACCGCGCCCGCGCTGCCGAGGAAATGGGCGAGGTAGAGGTCGACGGGCTCGGCGCTGCGGCCGAGCCGTCCTTCGATGGCGGTGCGATTGTCGGCGGTCAGCGCCGCCGCCATGCTCGATGCCGCGGCGGGATCGTCGCGCAGGTCGAATATCTGTTGGCGGAGCGCGGGATCGGCGACGAAGAAGCGCCCAGCGCCGTCTTGGCCGATCGCGCCCGCCGCCCAGTCGAGCCCGTGCCCGGCGCCGTGCCGGCGCAGCGTCGCGAGCCACGTCTGCTTGGTGAACTGGAACAGCCCGCGCGCCGACGAGGTCGATGCCCGGGCGGTCGGGTTGAAGCGGCTTTCGACGCGTGCGACGTCGACCAGATAGTCGAAATCGACCCCCGTGCGCGCCGAGGCGCTGTGCATCGCATCCATGACGGGAAGCGGGCTTCTGGTCGAGGGCAGGGAGGAATTGATAGACGTCATGCTGTCGGTTCCGCTGGTTCGCGAAACCTGAAGCAATCATCGTGCCATTTTTATAAATGGCCGTGTATTATATGGTTATCAATAGGTTAGGGCCGCGCCCTGCGCCGCCATGCCACGGATCGCATGGTTTCTGTCAATCCTCTGACGCGTCCAGTTCTTCAGGATGTTGACGCGGATCGCCGCCGCTTCGAGCTGGCCGAGCGTCCGCGTGATCAGCAGGCGCGCGCGTTGTTCGGCGCCCGCCGGGATCGTGCTGTTGCGGAACAGGATGACCGCGGTCGCCAGCGCCTCCGACGCGGCGATGATCGTGCCGGGGTCCTGTCCGTCGAGCGCTTCGACCAGCGCGTCGAGCCGCGCCTGCATCTCGTCCATCTGCATCAGCATGACGTATCCTGGCGCTGGTGGAAATCGAGTATCGCGCCCGCGATGGCGCCGGGATCGACCGTGTAGCGGCCGTCGGCGATCGCGCTGCGCAGCGCGGCGACGCGTTCGGCGTCGACCGGCGCGTCCTGCCCCGCGAGGTCGCGGGCGAGCCCGGCGAGACGCGTGACGGGAAGCGATTCGGCCGCGGGACGGACGGGCGCCGGTGCCTGCGTCGCGGCAGGCGCGCTGCCGCCGATCCTGCGCGCGGTGCCGATGCGGACAACGCCGCCGACCTGCAGCCCGATCTTGCTGTCACCCGACATCTTCGCCTCCATCCTGTGCCGCCGAAAAAGCGACGGAACCGTCTGTGCCTGTCTTAACGGCGAGCGCGGCGACGGATTAAGCGGAAGTTGTGAAAAAGTTAAAAAAAGGACCGGCCCGTCGGATGCGTCGGGTCGGTGACGCAGGGACCAAGGCCGGTGTCACGCCGCTCCGGATCCCGTCTGCGCGGAGACACGTCATGTGTCATCCCCAGAGAGGACCCTGAACTTGTTTGGCGTTTATACCCTTAAGACAGGGACACTGGTGATCCCCGGCGAAAGCCGGGGTCCATGCGAGGCAGGCGCACGTAGCTGAACCCCGGCTTTCGCCGGGGAACGCTCACTTGTCGGAAGGGGATAATTGCCAACTTTTTTCAGGGTCCATGGTCCACCCTCGACCGAAAGACGGCGAAAAAGGAAGGGCCCGGCCATGGATGCTGAAACGAGTTCAGCATGACGAAGGCGCAGGCCAGCCTGTGGAAAGGCCGAATCCTCCCGGACCCTAATCGGCGAGGCGGGCGCGGCCGGGGCCGGTGACGACGGCGCTCAGCATGGTCCTGGCGTCGCTGCCGCGCAGTGCGATCGCTTCGCCGACGCTGCCGTCCTCGGCGGCGACCGCGGTATAGGCGATCGAGAAGCTTTCGGTGTCGATCGAAACGCGGACATGATCGCCGCGGCGGATCGCCGGCGCCGCGGCGGCGGGCCTGGCACTCTGCGCCGTGACCGGCATGGCGCCGGCCGGACCTGTCATCGGGACGCGCAGCCGCCAGCCGAGCGAGGGACAGCGGACCGCGAGCGTCTGGCTGTCGATCGCTGTGATCGACGCCTGCTCTGGACAGCGGGCCAGCTTGATGCGGCGGTCGATCGGGGCGGCGCTGCGGCCCATCGCGTTCGCCACCATCGCGGTGAGCGTGTCGATCGTCTGCCAGTCCTCGGTCGCCTGCTGCGCGCCTGCCGCCGGGATCGCGGCCAGTGCGAGCGCCAGGCTCGCCATCGTCTTCCCCTGCATGACCCATCTCCTTCGTCGGTCCCAAATGCCGGCCCCGCGCGGTGCAGGAAGCGTGCCAAGGACGCGCCGCCGCGCTTTCCCGCGCCCACCGCGCCGCCGCCGTCAAACTTTTGACGAGCCGCCGCGCCGGGCACGGCCGGCCACCGAAACCTTCGCTCAGGCGTTTGAAAAATGGCCGTAATCGGGAATTGGCATGGGCATTGCATCATGTCCCGCGTGTTTTTCCGCATGCCGCTCCGGTCCGTCCGGTTCGAACGGCAGGCGGCGAAAGAAGGATGATGATGATGGCTTCGGAAAAGCTTTTCGGCCTACATGCGACGGCGCTTCAGCTGCGCAGCCAGCGCATGATGCTGATCGCGTCGAACATCGCCAACGCCGCGACGCCCAACTACAAGGCGCGCGACCTCGATTTCTCCAAGGCGCTCGATCTCGCGCAGCAGCAGGGCGGGTCGGCTGGGCAGGCGCTCGAAGGCGCGGTCGCCTATCGCGTGCCGGTGCAGTCGTCGCTCGACGGCAACACCGTCGAGATGGCGACCGAGCAGACCGCCTTCGCCGAAAATGCGCTCGCCTACCGCTCCAGCCTCGCGTTCCTGCAGGGCCGGATCGGCACGCTGACGCGCGCGCTGAAGGGCGAATGACGATGAGCGGCTTCTCGATCTTCGACATCAGCGGGCGCGCGATGTCGGCGCAGCTCGTCCGGCTCAACACCACCGCGTCGAACCTGGCCAATGCGGGGACCGTCGCGGGCAGCGAAACCTCGGCCTTCCGGTCGATGAAACCGGTGTTCCGCACCGTGATGGACGACGCCGGCCGGGCGACCGTGCAGGTCGACCAGGTCGCGACGTCGAAGATGGCGCCGACGAAGCGGTACGACCCGAACAACCCGCTCGCCGACAAGGACGGCAACGTCTGGGAAGCGGCGGTCGATAGCGCCGCCGAACTGGTCGAGATGGTCGAGACCGCCCGCCAGTATCAGAACAATGTCCAGGTCCTCGAAACCGCAAAGGGCCTGATCAACGAAACGCTGCGGTTGGGACAATAAGCGATGACCAGCACCTCTGCCGTCAACGGAAGCAATATCGCCGTCGTGCCGAAGAACAGCGGCACCCAGCTCGGCCAGCAGGATTTCCTGCGGCTGATGACCGCGCAACTGTCGCAGCAGGACCCGTTCAACCCGGTCGACAACCAGCAGATGGTCGCTCAGATGGCGCAATTCTCCAGCCTGGCCGGGATCAGCGAGACCAACACGACGCTGAAGAGCATCGCCGACCAGCTCGGCGCGCAGACCGCGCTGCTCAAGGACATCAAGGCGGCGCAGATCGCCGCGACCCCCACCACACAATCCACGCAGGAAGGATAAGAGCATGTCATTCTATACGTCGCTTTCGGGCCTCAAGGGCGCCCAGACCGACATGTCGGTCATCTCGAACAACATCGCCAACGCCAGCTCGACCGGCTTCAAGCGCAGCCGCGCGCAGTTCGGTGACCTGTTCGCCTCGTCGCCGACCCAGTCGACGCGCATGGTCGCGGGCCAGGGCCAGCGCCTCAACGGCATCATCCAGCAGTTCACCCAGGGTACGCTCGAGGCGAGCGAGAAGACGCTCGACCTGGCGATCGCCGGCGAGGGCATGTTCGTCGTCAAGGGCGAGCCGCCGCGCGAGCAGGTGAGCTATACCCGCAACGGATCCTTCACCCCGACCGCCGACGGCCATATCGTCGATACGACGGGCCAGAAGCTGCAGCTGCTGCCGGTCGACGCCAATGGCGAGGTGACCGACCGCACGCTCGGCGGCATGACCGACATGATCCTGCCGACGGGCGCCCCTTCGGACCCCACCGCGTCGCTGGTCAACATCTCGATCGGGCTCGACGGGCTTGTCACCGCGACCTTCGCCAATGGCGAGGACCAGATGCTCGGCAAGGTGGCGATGGCGACCTTCCCCTCGATGGAAGGGCTGCGGCCGATCGGCGACGCGCATTACCAGTCGACGGGCGAAAGCGGCCAGCCGACGATCGACGCCGCGACCAACGGTCCGATGGGGACGATCCGCTCGGGCGCGCTCGAACGGTCGAACGTCGACATCACCGAGGAACTGGTGCTGCTGATCGCGGCGCAGCGCAACTTCCAGGCGAACGCCAAGGCGATCGAGGGCGCGTCGACGCTGACGCAGACCCTGATCAACATGCGGTCCTGACGCCGCTGTCGCCGCCTGCCGGGAACTGATCCATGGACCGCCTCATCTATACCAGCCTCACCGCGATGCGGGGCAGCATGGCCCGGCAGACGGCGATCGCGAACAATCTCGCCAATGTGCAGACCCCGGGCTTCCGGGGCGAGATGGCCGAGGCGCAGAGCCTGTGGCTGCACGGCGCCGGTTTCGACGCGCGCGCCATGGCGTCCGAAGAGGTGGTCGGCGCCGACATGCGCGCCGGCACCATCGCGGCGACGGGGCGCGACCTCGACATCGCGATGCAGGGCGACGCGATGCTGGTCGTCCAGGCGCCCGACGGCGAACAGGCCTATACGCGGCGCGGCGACCTCCAGCTTTCGCCGAGCGGCCTGCTGACCACCGGCGACAATCATCCGGTGCAGGGCGCACAGGGTCCGATCACCCTGCCGCCCGCCGATTCGGTGAAGATCGACGCCGAAGGGCGCATCTGGGTCGTGCCCGCGGGCGGCGACCCCGAAAACCCGCAGGAAATCGACCGGCTGCGGCTCGCGACCCCCGCGGGGTCGGAGATCGTCAAGGGACTCGACGGCCTGTTCCGCGTGCGCGGCGGCGGCATCCTGCCCGACGATCCGGAGGCGCGCGTCGTCACCCGTTCGCTCGAAGGATCGAACGTCACCGCCACCGCCGCGCTCGTCGAGATGATCGAGGCGAGCAAGCAGTGGGATTCGCAACTCAAGCTGATCAGCGACGCGCGCGACATGGATAGCGCGACCGCCAACCTGATGCAGCTCCCCCGTTAAAGGAGACAGACGATGAGCTTCGGTGCCTTGCAC
Organism: Sphingopyxis granuli; assembly: GCF_001559015.1. Taxonomy (NCBI): domain Bacteria; kingdom Pseudomonadati; phylum Pseudomonadota; class Alphaproteobacteria; order Sphingomonadales; family Sphingopyxidaceae; genus Sphingopyxis; species Sphingopyxis granuli. The sequence continues at coordinate 4,528,137 of NZ_CP012199.1, read as the reverse complement.
GTCGCGCGAACCGGGCTGGATGCCCAGAGCTTTCGCATGCAGGTGATCGCGAACAACCTCGCGAACGTGAACACCACCGGCTTCAAGCGCGACCGCGCCAATTTCGAGACGCTGGGCTATCAGATGATGACCCAGCCGGGCGCGCCCTCCTCGTCGGAGAACCGCTATGCGGTCGGGCTCAACCTTGGCACCGGGGTCGAGCTCAGCGGCACCGCGCGTATCGACACGCAGGGCACGCTGAACGCCACCGGCAATGCGCTCGACATGGCGATCGAGGGCGCGGGCTTCTTTCAGGTCCAGCTTCCCGACGGACGCACCGGCTATACCCGCGCGGGCAATTTTTCGATGGCCGCCGACGGCACCATCGTGACCTCCGACGGCAAGCCGCTGCAGCCGCAGATCCAGGTGCCCGAGGATGCGACCGGCATCTCGGTCGCCGCCGACGGCACCGTGTCGGCGACCGTCCCCGGTCAGGCCGAGGCCACCGAGCTCGGCCGGATCGAGATCGCGCGCTTCGTCAACCCGTCGGGCCTGCAGGCGATCGGCGACAATATCCTCGTCGAAACCCAGGCCTCTGGCGCGCCGCAGGTCGGCGCCGCGGGCGAGGAGGGGCGCGGCATCCTGCGCGCGCAGATGCTCGAGGGATCGAACGTCAATGTCGTCGAGGAACTCGTCGACATGATCGAGACGCAGCGCGCCTACGAGGTCAATTCGAAGATGATCCAGGCCACCGACGAGATGATGAAAAATGCGACGCAGACTCTCTAGCGCGCTGATCCTGCTGGTCGCGGCGCTGCCCGTCGCGGCGGCGGCGAAGGACCGGGTTCCGGAGGACGCCTTCGCGCCCACCGCGCCCGTGCCGCCGCCTGCCGCGCCGGCCAACGGCGCGATCTTCCAGGGCGGCTATGTCGCGCTCACCTCTGGCGGGCGGGCGGGGCGCGTCGGCGACATCGTCACCATCCAGCTCGTCGAGCGCACCATCGCGTCGAAAAGCAACGCCGCCGGCACCCAGCGCGGCGGCAGCATCGGCCTGTCGCCGCCGTCGACCGGTCCGCTGTCGCTGTTCAACCCGAGCGACATCGGCATGGGCGGCGATCAGGCGTTCAAGGGCAAGGGCGAGGCATCGCAGTCGAACCAGCTCGCGGGCGAGATCAGCGTGACGATCGCCGAAGTCTATCCGAACGGCACGATGCTGGTGAAGGGCGAGAAGCTGCTCACCCTCAATCGCGGCGACGAGCGGGTCCAGATCTCGGGCATCGTTCGCGCGATCGACATCGGCCCCGACAACCGCATCGCATCGACCCGCGTCGCCGACGCCAACATCCGATATGTCGGCAAGGGAGAGATTGCGCGCGCCAGCAAGCAAGGCTGGCTGCAGCGCTTCTTCTCCATGATCAGCCCCTTTTAAAGCGTGAAGGAACCCGCCGTGGCCCAGCGTCCCACCCTGTTCGCCCTCTTCGCCCTGCTGCTCGCGAGCTTCGTTTTCGCGGCGCCGGCGCATGCCGAGCGCATCAAGGACATGGGCCAGTTCCAGGGCCTGCGCGCCAACCAGCTCACCGGCTACGGCATCGTCGTCGGGCTCGCGGGCACCGGCGACGACAGTCTCGACTATGCGACGCTCGGCATGAAGGGCGCGGTGTCGCGCTTCGGCCTGACGCTGCCCGCCGGGATCAACCCGGCGCTCAAGAATGCCGCGGCGGTGATGATCACCGCCGAACTGCCGCCCTTCGCCAAGCCCGGCCAGCGCCTCGACGTCACCGTCTCGGCGATCGGCAAGGCCAAGAGCCTGCGCGGCGGCACACTCGTCCTCGCGCCGCTCTATGGCGCCGACGGCCAGATTTACGCGATGGTGCAGGGCAATCTCGTCATCGGCGGTCTCGGCGTCGATGCCGCCGACGGGTCGAAGCTGACGGTCAACGTGCCGTCGAGCGGCCGGATCGCCGGCGGCGCGACGGTCGAGCGCGCGGTCGACACCGGCTTCGCCGCGGGCGACTGGCTGACCTTCAACCTGCACCAGTTCGACGCGACCAACGCCAAGCGCGTCGCCGATGCGATCAACGCCGCGATGCCCGGTTCCGCCTCGATGATCGACGGTGCCAGCATCGCGATCCGCGCCGCCGGCAATGGCGACGAGCGGATGCGGCTGATCTCGCGGGTCGAGAATCTGACCGTCCAGCGCGCCGAGCCGCCCGCGAAGGTGATCGTCAACGCGCGCACCGGCACGGTGGTGATCAACGGCGCCGTGCGCGTCGGCACCGCGGCGGTGACGCAGGGCAAGCTGACGGTGTCGATCAAGGAATCGCCGACCGTGGTCCAGCCCGCGCCGTTCAGCCGCGGCCAGACGGCGATCGAGCCGTCGAGCGACATCGAGGTCAGCGAGGCCTACCGCCCGGTGATGATGGTGCAGCCGACCGCGTCGCTGTCCGAGCTCGTCGATGCGATCAACCGCATGGGCGTGCCCCCCGGCGACCTCGTCGCCATCCTCGAGGCGCTGAGCCAGGCCGGCGCGCTCACAGCCGAACTGGTGATCATATGACGGCTCCTCTTTCTTCGATCGTGCCAACCGCCGCGCCGGCCGCCGCCGGCGGGGGCGACGGCGGGCTGCGCAAGGCGGCCGAGGCCTTCGAGGCGGTGATCCTGCGCCAGCTCATGGCATCGATGCGCCAGGCGAAGCTCGGCGACGACATCTTCGGATCGAGCGCGACCGACAATTTCCGCGAGATGGCGGATTCGAAAACCGCCGACAGCATCGCCGCGATGCGCCAGTTCGGCATCGCCGACATGGTCGAGGCGCAGTTCCGCGCCCGCGCGGCGGGAGGCGTGCAATGAGCGACCTGCTGGCCATCGGCGCGAGCGGGCTCAAGGCCTATTCGCGCGCGCTGTCGACGATCGGCGACAATATCGCCAACGCCCAGACGCCGGGCTATGCGCGGCGCACGCTCGAGCTCACCGAAAACCAGGCGGCGGGCGACATGCCGCTCTATCGCAGCGCGATCAAGCCGGGCGGGGTGCAGATCAGCGGCGTGACCCGGTCGGTCGATGCCTGGCTGATCGAGGATTCGCGCATCTCTTCGGGCGATGCCGAACGCTCGGCGACGCGGCTCGACTGGATGAACCGCGTCGAGGGTGCGCTGAGCGACGAGACCAACGGCATCGCGACCGGGCTCACCCGGCTGTTCACCACCGCCGACCAGTTGACCGCCGATCCGAACAATCTGACGTTGCGCAGCCAGTTCCTGCAGGCGGTCGACGACGTCGCGTCGGGCTTTCGCACCGCAGCGGGCCAGCTTTCGGGCATGGCCGACGGCATCGCCGGCGCGGCGACGAGCGAGGTCGAGGCATTCAACGCCAACCTCGACGCGCTCGAACAGATCAACATCGGCCTGCGCAAGGCACGGCCCGGCTCGACCAACGAGGCGAGCCTGCTCGACGAGCGCGACCGGCTGCTCGACCAGCTCGCGTCGCAGGCGGGGGTCACCGCGACCTTCGACAATCATGGCGCGGTGACGCTGCGCGCGTCGGGCAGCGGCGACCTGCTGGTCGGCGGCGGCGTGGTCACGCCGATCGCGGTGACGAGCGCGGCCGACGGGCGGCTCGCCTTCACCATCGGCGGCGCGCCCTTTCCGAATGCGACCGGTTCGCTCGCGGGACTGGCCGAGGCGGCGAACCACGTCGCCGACCAGCGCGCCGGGCTCGACACAATGGCGACGCAGATCGCGGGCCAGCTCAACGCCGCGCATCAGGCGGGGCTCGATGCGGGCGGCAATCCCGGCGCGGCCCTGTTCACCGGCACCGCAAGCGCCGCGACGCTGACCGCCGCGCCGCTCACCGCGAATCAGGTCGCGGCGGCGGATGCGACGAGCGGCAACGGCACCATGCTCGCGCTCGGCGCGATGCGCGGCAACGGCGATCCCGAAAGCGCCTGGTCGGGGCATCTCGCCACCCAGGCGCAGGCGACCGCATCGGCGCGGGCGCAGGACGCCGCGGCGACGACGCGCCGCGATGCCGCGGCCGCGGCGCGCGGCGCGGTGAGCGAAATCGATCTCGACCGCGAGGCGGCCGATCTGCTGCGCTTCCAGCAGGCCTATTCGGCCGCGGCGCGGACGATCCAGGTCGCGCGCGAAACCATCCAGACGCTGCTCAGCTCACTTTAAGGGAAAGGCGGTCGCCATGATCAACGCCGTGGGCAATCGCATGACGCGCGAGATCGCGCGCCAGCAGAAACTCGCCGACCAGCTCGAACGCACGCAGGTGCAGATCTCGACCGGCAAGCGGCTCCAGCGCATGTCCGACGACGCCGTCGCGGCGCGCCGCATCGCGACGATCGGCAAGACGCAGGCGAGCATCGACGGCTGGACCGCGAATCTCAACACGGCGACCGCGCTCGCGTCGCAGGCCGACGGTGTGCTCAAGACCGCGAGCGACCTGCTGGGTCGCGCGCGCGAGCTGACGCTTTCCGCATCGACCGGGTCGATGAGTCCGACCGACCGCGCGACGGTCGCCGCCGAACTGGGCGCCATCGCCGACGAGCTCGACGCGCTGGCAGCGACCCGCGATTCGAACGGCGAGCCGCTGTTCGCCGGCAGCGCGGCGCGCGTGATGCGCTTCGATTCGGACGTGACCTTCGCGCCGGTACCCTCGGCCGCCGATGTTTTCGTCGTCGGGGGCAACAGCCTGTCGACCGGCCTGCGCGATGCCGCCGCCGCCGTGGCGGCGAGCGACAGCGCCGGCATGGGCGACGCGCTCGACGCGCTGTCGGCGGCGATCGGCCATGTCGCCGACCAGCATGCCGCGATCGGCCTGTCGGCCGGGCGGCTCGAACGGATCGGCGACGGGCTCAAGGCGCGCGGCATCGCGCTCGCCGACGAGCGCTCGGCGGTCGAGGACACCGACCTGTCGATCGCGATCGCCCAGCTCAACGCCCAGGACCTGACGCTCGGCGCGGCGCAGGCGGCCTTCGCGAAGATCAATCGCCAGACCTTGTTCGATATTTTGAACTGATCGCCCTCAATATCCGGCGCGCGCTGCCGTTAAGCATAAGGCGCCCCCCTTTTTACCGGACCCCCACTGGCCCGATTGGAGTTGACCCCGCATGTTTCCCGTTATCGGCATCGTCGTTCTGATCCTGCTGGTTTTCGGGGGCTTTGCGCTGACCGGGGGCAATCTGGGTCCCGTCATGCATGCGCTGCCGCACGAGATGCTGATCATCGGCGGCGCCGCGGTCGGCTCGCTGATCATCGGCAATTCCGGGCAGGAGCTGAAGGCGCTCGGCGCCGGGCTGGGCAAGGTGTTCAAGGGGCCGCAGTACAAGAAGCAGGACTATCTCGACTGCATCCTGCTCGTCTCGTCGCTGATGAAGATGATGCGGACCGAAGGGCCGGTCGCGGTCGAACCGCATATCGAGGACCCCGCCAGCTCGCCGCTGTTCCAGCAATATCCGAAGCTGCTCAAGGACAAGACGCTCGTCCACCTGATCTGCGATACGCTGCGCCTCGTCGTCGTGTCGTCGGGGACGCTCGATCCGCATGCGGTCGAGGAGGTGATGGACCATGCGGTGAAGACGCACCATCACCACGCGATCAAACCCGCCGACGGTCTGCAGAACCTCGCCGACGCGCTGCCCGCGCTCGGCATCGTCGCGGCGGTGCTCGGCGTCGTCAAGACGATGGGCTCGATCGACAAGCCGCCCGAGATCCTGGGCGCGATGATCGGCTCGGCGCTGGTCGGCACCTTTCTGGGAGTGCTGCTCGCCTATGGCCTCGTCGGCCCGTTCGCGACGCGCGCGCGCGCGGTGATCGAAAGCGACGCCGCCATCTACCAGACGGTGAAGCAGCTCATCATCGCCTCGCTCCACGGCCATCCGCAGCCGCTGGTGATCGAGGCGGCGCGTTCGGGCGTCGCGCATGACAACCAGCCGAGCTTCGCCGAGGTCTTTGATGGAATGAGAGGCCGCTAATGGCCGCGCGCCCCAACACCCCGCTGCGCCCGATCATCGTCAAGAAGGTGATCGAGGAGGCGCATGGCGGTCATCATGGCGGTGCGTGGAAGGTTGCCTATGCCGACTTCGTGACAGCGATGATGGCCTTCTTCCTGCTGATGTGGCTGCTCGGCGCGACGACCGAGAAGCAGCGCAAGGCGCTCGCCGACTATTTCGCGCCGACGATCGTCAAGACCAAGCAGGAAAGTGCCGGGTCGAACGGCATGTTCGGCGGCGATTCGATCATCGCGGCCGACAATTATCCGCACCGCGCGGGCCAGACCGGGACGCGCTCGATCACCATCCCGCGCGACGTCGTCGGCGGGCCGAAGGAGGCGTCGGGACGCGAGCAGGATCGCGAGAAATTCCAGCAGGTCGCCAAGTCGCTGCGCGAACGGGTGCAGAAGAAGGGCGAGCTCAAGCGCCTCGCGCGCAACCTGCGCTTCACCGAAACGTCGGAGGGGATGCGGATCGACGTCGTCGACGACGCCGACTTCTCGATGTTCGTGATTGGCACCAGCCAGCTTACGCCTGAGGGTGCGCGGTTGTTTGCGGAGATCGCGGCGCCGATCGCCGAGGCGCCGAACCAGCTGATGATCCGCGGGCACACCGATGCGGCGCCCTGGTCGGCGCAGGGCGGCATGAACAACTGGCGGCTGTCGGTCGACCGGGCGGAAGTGACGCGCCACTATCTTCAGTTCCGCGGCATCGCCGCCGAGCGCTTCGCGCGCATCGAGGGGGTCGCCGATCGCGAGCCCTATGTCCCCGCCGACCGACTCGATCCGCGCAACCGCCGCATCTCGATCACCCTCGGCTGGCGGACCGCCGCTTATAATTAGTGCCAATCTGGCAGCATATCGGACGGTTAAGAACGCAATTACGTTCCTATTACTTCCATTATGGCAATATCCCTTTGTTTTGAAGGGGTTATGTCGGGATGGATAATCTTTTGTTTACCACTTTCCTCAATCTCTTGCCCATCGCAGAGGCGCCGACGGGGGGCGCGGTGGAGACAAAAATGACCGAGGGTGGGCACAACAAGGCAGCGGCGGCGCTGGAGGCATCGATCATCGGCAGCAGTCCGGCGATCTGTCAGCTTCGCGACATGATCCGGCGCGTCGCGCGGTCGAACGCCTCGGTGATGCTGTGCGGCCCGTCGGGATCGGGCAAGGAACTCGTCGCCCGCGCGATCCACGACGAAGGCGTCCGCGCCGGCAAGGCCTTTGCCGCGATCAATTGCGGCGCCATTCCCTCCGACCTCATCGAATCCGAACTGTTCGGGCATGAAAAGGGCAGCTTCACCGGCGCCCACGCCCGCCGCATCGGCCATTTCGAGGCGAGCGACGGCGGTACGCTGTTCCTCGACGAAATCGGCGACATGCGCTTCGACATGCAGGTGAAACTGCTCCGCGTGCTCGAGGAGCGGACGATCGTCCGCGTCGGCAGCAGCGAGATGCGCCGCGTCGACGTCCGCGTCATTTCGGCGACGCACCAGGATCTGGGCGCCGCGATCGCCGAGGGCAAATTCCGCGAGGACCTGTTCTTCCGCCTCGGCGTCATCGTGCTCCAGGTCCCCAGCCTCGCGAGCCGGGTCGAGGATATTCCGGCGCTGATCCGTCATTTCCAGCGCAAGATGCCCGCCGACGCCAAATGCCGTTACGACGATGCCGCGCTTGCGGTGCTGCTGCACCACGACTGGCCGGGCAACGTCCGCGAGCTGCGCAATTTCGTCGAGCGCGCCAGCGTGCTGCACGGCGGCGAGACGCTCGGCGCCGACGATGTCGCGCGCCTTCTGAACCCCACCGCAGCGCCTGCGCCGCGGCCGGCTGTCCCCAGCAGCCTCGCCGCGGTGCAGGCCAGCGCGGACGACGCCGCCTTCCACGCCGCGCATCCCAAGACGCCGGCGCCGGGGCGTCCGATCGACCTCAAGCGCGAGATCGAGACGATCGAACTCGAACAGATCCACGTCGCGCTCGACCTGGCCGACGGCATCATTTCGGAGGCCGCGCGCCTGCTGACGCTCAAGCGCACGACGCTGATCGAGAAGATGCGCAAATATGGCGTCCACCAACAGGCGGCGTGATCGCCGCACACGGGTTCAGCACCGCTGAAACAAGGGGCTCTGGTCCGCCCCTGCCCAGTCGCCCGGCCGCCCGTCCCCACCTAGGGCGGCCGGGCGCAAGGTCGTTTCGGGCCGCCCCCGAAAGGCCTTTCCTGTATCAGCGCGGCAATCCAGAGCGTGCGCAAACCGCTCTGGATTGCTTCCCCGGATCAGGTCCGGGGTGGCGAAGGGCCGAACAGAAGTCATCAGAGTCCAGAGCGGCGTACCATAAACCTGCACCGCCCCTTATCCGTTCGTGTCGAGCGAAGTCGAGACACCTATCTGTGTGGCGCAAGGCCGATGGGTGTCTCGACTTCGCTCGACACGAACGGGACGATGGGTCGGATCTAAGGCTCGATGCTCTAGCGTAGTTGTCGCCAGGCGGAACTGATCGTCAGGATGCCGTCGAGCAGCTCGACGAGGTCGGATTCGCTGTTCGCGGCGACCGCGGTATCGAGCTTGCGGCGCATGCTGCGGTAGACGCGCGACAGCGACGCGGCGACGTCGCCCCCCGCCTCGTGGTCGAGCCCGGCGTCGAGCGCGATCAGGATCGCGCGCGCGCGGTGCGCGGGTTCGGTGGCCGAGATGCGCTGGCCCTGCCGCACCATCGCGGCGAGCACGCCCACCGCCGTCTCCAGCTCGTCATAGAGCATGGTGACGAGTTCGATCGGGTCGGCCGACTCGGCGCGGCTTTCGTTCTGCAATCTGCGATATTGTCCGGCCGCCCGGACGGTCGATGCGGTCGCTGCCACGGCGGACGTCCCTAATTCTTATACTGGTTGTTCCACATCTCGATCTGCTGTTCGAGATAGGATTGCGTCGCCTTGAACGCGGCCAGCTTGGCATCGAGCGCGCCATATTGCTTCTCGAGCCGCTTGCGATAGATGTCCTCGCGCGCCTCGACCTTTTCGAGCTGCTCGGCGAGCGACGCCCGGCGGGCGTCGAGCATCGACGTGGCGCGGCCGAGCACGCCGTCGCTGGCGACCGCCTTGTCGCGGATCGCGTCGAGCACGAAGGCGATGCCCGGATCGGTGGCCTCGGTGTGGGTGGCGTCGCGGCGCGGGTTGAACAGCGCCTCGACCGCGCCCGCGTCGCTGGCGAGCGCCTTTTCGAGCTTGGCGCTGTCGAGCGCGAGCAGGCCGTCCTTGGTCAGGCTGATCCCGATGTCGCTCAGCTTGTTGATGCTGCCGTGGCTGGTCAGGGTCTTGCTGACCAGGCTGCCGAGCTCGCTTTCGAGCTGGCGCAGCGACGTCGTTCCCCCCGCCAGGCTCGCCGCCGAGGTCAGGCTTTTCTTGAGCTGGTTGAAGACGTCGACGAAATCGCCCGCGGTCTGGCGGATCATGTCGAGCGGCCGGCTGGCGCCGATGTCGACCGGCTGGCCGGGCGCCGCCTTCTTGAGCGTCAGCGACAGGCCGGGCAGGACGTCGTCGATCGTGTTGCTCGGGCGGCTGAACGCGACGCCGTCGATGGTGAATTGCGCGTCGGCGGCGCTCTGGCCGAGCGTCATGGCGCCGCCGCTGCCATAGCCGAACGCGGCGAGCGCCGGGTCGGCGCCCGCGTCGGCGGACAGGGTGAAACCGTTCGCGGCGCCGCTCGCGCCCTTCAGGATCAGACGATAGCCGCCCTCGTCGGCGACGATCGACGCGGTGACGCCGCTGCCGCTTGCATTGATCGCGGTGGCGAGGCCGTCGAGGCTGTCGTTGGCGGCGTCGATGGTGATGCTGTGGTCGACGCCGCCGACGCTCAGCGTCATCGTCCCCTGGCCGATCGCGGCGGCCCGGTCGGCGACGACCCCCGAATAGGCGGTCTGCGCGCGCGCGAGCTGCGACACGGTGACGGTGGCGGCGAAGCTGTCGGCCTGAAGCCCGGCGCGCGCGCTGAGGCCGAGCATGCTGTCGTCGGAGACCGTCGGGCTGCTGCGCAGCGCGCCGTCGGCGATCATCTGACTCAGCGAATCGGCGAAGCCCTCGAGATCGGACTTCGCCTGCGCGACGGCGCTGATCCGCGCCTGGTTCTGTTGCGTCATCGTCGCGATGCGCGCGATCTTGGGTTCGCGCGAGGCGTTCGACAGGTCGGTGACGAGCTGCTTGATGTCGAGGCCCGAGCCGAAGCCGAGGCTGTTGGCGATTGAACTGACCATGGTGCGTTTCCTTCGCTCTGCTTAACGGCGGCGCGCGCGATTCCTTAAGCGCGCCGGCGGCGGTCAGGCGGCGCGGCGGCCATCGGGGTCGAAGCGATGCGACGACGGCACGTCGACCGCGGGCTGCGACCGCCCTTCGGCGACCGCGCGTTCGAGCTGGAAGACGAAGGCGAGCACCGTCGCCACCGCGACGAACAGTTCCTCGGGAATCACGCGGCCGGCGCGCGCGGTGAAATAGATGGCGCGGGTGAGCTGCGGATATTCGAGGATCGGCACCGCGGCCTCGCGCGCCAGCGTGCGGATCGACAGCGCGACGTCGCCGCGCCCGCGCGCGACCACGACCGGCGCGGCGTCGATGCCGGGGCGATAGCGCAGCGCGACCGAGAAATGGGTGGGGTTGGTGAGGACGACGGTCGCCTCGGTCACCGCCTTGCGCGCCGACCCGCTCAAAATGTCGTGGGCGCGCTGGCGCTGCGCCTGCTTCAGTTCGGGGGCGCCCTCGGTCTGGCGCATCTCCTCCTTCACCTCCTGCTTGCTCATCATCAGCTTGCGGTTGCGCTGATACCATTGCGCGGGAACGTCGATCAGCGCGATGACGACCAGCCCGCCCGCCATCGCGAGCATCGCCCGCGCGACCGCGCTCCCCGCCAGTCCCAGCGCGGCGTTGAGGTCGGTCGACGCCATCGTCATGATCGCCGGCAGGTTCACCGCGATCAGCTGATAGCCGATGGTGCCGAGCAGCAGCACCTTGGCGATCGACTTGGCGAGCTCGATCAGCCCCTGCATGCCGAAGATGCGCTTGATGCCGCTCAGCGGATTGATCCGGTTGCCCTTGAAGCCCAGCGCCTTGCCGCGCCAGCCGAGCGAGCCGAGCATCGCGGGGGCCGCGATGCTCGCGACCAGCGCGAGCGCGAACAGGCTGGCGAGCGGCAGCAGCACCTCGACCCCGTTGCGCAGCACCGCCTCGCCGGGCGCGAAATGCGCGACGTCGTCGGCGTCGAGCGTCAGCCCGCGCCGCACCAGCTCGCCCGCCGACCGGACGAGCCAGCCGCCCGCCGCGAACAGCCACCCCGCGCCGGCGAGCATCATCAGCGCCGTCGCCAGCTCGCGCGACATCAGCACATCGCCTTCGCGCGCCGCGTCGGCGCGTTTCTTCGGCGTCGGCTGTTCGGTCTTCTGGTCCTTTTCGGTGGTGCCCGACATCGTGTCAGCCCGCCGCGATCTGCCGCGCCATGTCGAGCGCGTCGGACAGGAAGCGCGCGATCGCCTCCGCCATCACCGGGGTCGCCATCGCGAGCAGCACGACGCCGGCGAGCAGCGTCGCGGGCAGGCCGACCGCGAACAGGTTCATCGCCGGCGCCGAACGTCCGATCACGCCCATGATCATCTGGACGAGGATCAGCACGAAGCCGACCGGCAGCGCGATCGTCAGCCCGGCGGCGAACATCAGGCTCGCAAAGCGCAGGATGCCGCCGATCGCGGCGAAGGAGGGAAAGGCGCCCCCCGGCGGCAGCGCGGTATAGCTGTCGACGATGATGCCGACGAGCAGCAGGTGGCCGTCGGCGGCGAGGAAGAGCGCGGTCGCCAGCATCGAGAGGAACTGGCCGATCGCCGAACTGGCGGTGCCGCTCAGCGGATCGATCATCGACGCGAAGCCGAGGCCCATCGCGTTGCTGATCGTCTCGCCGCCGAGCAGCGCGGCGGCGAGCCCCATCTGGAGCACGAAGCCGATGCCGAGCCCGATCACCACCTCGCCGACGATCAGCAGGAAGCCGGGCAGCGAGACGATTCCCTCGGCGGGAAGCGCAAGGCCCGAGGCGGCGACCGCGGGCACCCCGACCGCGAGCGCGACGATCAGCCGCAGCTGCACCGGCACATTGGCCGCGCCGAACACCGGCGCCGCCAGAAAGGCCGCGCCGGGGCGGATCATCCCCAGCATCCAGAGCTGGAGCATCGCCTCCACGTTCGGGATGTCGGCGGGGTCCATCGCGGCGCTAGCGGACGAGATTGGGTATCTGGGCGAACAGATCGCGGGTGAAGTCGGTGAGCAGCACGAGGATGCTGCTGCCGAAGATGGCGAGGCAGACCGCGGTGATGATCAGCTTCGGCACGAAGCTGAGCGTCTGTTCGTTGATCGAGGTCGCCGCCTGCACCATGCCGAGCAGCACGCCGACGACGAGCACCGGAATCAGGATCGGTGCGGCGGCGAGCGCCAGCACCCACAGCGACTGCTGCGCGACCCCGATGAAATAGTCCGCTTCCATGGTCAGGCCCTCAGGTTCCGAAGGAGGAGGCGAGCGAGCCCATCGTCAGCGCCCAGCCGTCGACGAGGACGAACAGCAGCAGCTTGAAGGGCATCGATATGACCGTCGGCGACAGCATCATCATGCCCAGCGACATCAGCGACGAGGCGACGATCAGGTCGATGACCAGGAAGGGCAGGAAGATCAGGAAGCCGATCTGAAACGCGGTCTTGAGCTCGCTGGTGACGAAGGCGGGGAGCAGGATCGAGAAGGGCACGTCCTTCGGGCTCGCGTAGGTCGGCGCCTTGGCGATCTTCGCGAACATCATCAGGTCGGTCTTGCGCGTCTGCTGCATCATGAAGCCGTGCAGCGAATCGCCCGAACGGACCAGCGCTTCGCCGATATCGATCTGTTCCTGGCCGTAGGGGGTGATCGCGACGCGGTTCACTTCGCTGATCACCGGCTGCATCACGAACAGCGACAGGAACAGGCTGAGCCCGACGAGCACCTGGTTCGGCGGCGTCTGCTGGAGCCCGAGCGCGTGGCGCAGGATCGACAGCACGATGATGATGCGCGTGAAGCTGGTCATCATCAGCAGCAGCGACGGCAGCACCGTCAGCAGGCTCATCAGGATGAGGATCTGGAGCGACAGCGTCAGCGGTCGCCCGTTGCCGCCGATCTCGCCGACCGCGCGGGTCAGCCCGTCGGCGGCCTGCGCATGCGCGGCGGGCGCCGCGGCGAGCAGCGCGACGCCGCCGGCGATCGCGGCGGCACGCAGCCAGCGGATGCGGCGGCGGGTCGTCCCGGCCGGATCAGCCGACATGAAAATCGCCCTGGCTGTTGTCGGCGAGGCGCGTGACCTGGCCGCGCGAGACCGAGAGCAGGATCCGCTGCCCGGCGAATTCGACCACGGCGAGCTTGGTACCGGGGCCGAGCGGCAGCACGCCGACCATCTCGATCGGCCGCTCCTGCCTCGCTCCGGCCAGCGGGCCGCCCATCTGGACGCGCTTCCACAGCCACAGGCTGCCCCACGCCATGCCACCGACCAGCGGCAGCAGGATCAGCAGACGCAGGAGATATTCGAGCATCAGGCCCTCCGCTCGAAACCGCCGAGGCGATTGTCGGGGGCGACGACGTCGGCGATCTGGATGCCGTAGCGGCCGTCGACGCTGACGATCTCGCCCTTCGCGATCAGCGTGCCGTTGGCATAGATGTCGAGCAGGTCGTTCGCGGCGCGGTCGAGCTCGACGACGCTGCCCTCGGTCATCGCGAGCAGTTCGGCGAGCGTCATCGAGGTCGATCCGACCTCGACCGAAACGCGCAGCGAAACGCCCGCGAGCAGATCGAAATTGGGCGCCGCGCCGATACCGGCATCGCGGCGGTCGCGGCGCGCGGCGGGCGGGGCTTCTTCCAGGTCACTCATGGTCCGATCCTCTTTCGATTCGGTCGATCAATATGGCGGCGTTGCCATTGGCCTCGCCGATGCTGCCGACCGCGAAGTTCCGGCCAGCTATGGTTATCGGGACATGACGCGATATGGTTAACGGAATGATATCACCGACCTGCAGCGACAATAATTTCGTCAGGCTGATCTCGGGCCGCGCGAGGACCGAGCGCACCGGCAGGCGCACCCCGCGCAGCGTGCCGTCGAGCTTCGCCGCCCACACGGGGTCGGTCGCGGGATGGTCGTCGATCTCGGGAACCGGCTCGGCGCCCGCGATTCCGCGCAGCGCGGCGAGCGGATAGGCGCAGACGATCGTCTGGCCGTCGAACGGCGCGCCGCGCAGCGTGAAGCGCTGGACGAGCAGTTCGTCGTTGGCGCGCACCGCCGCGAGCTTCGCCGGATCGCAGGTCACGCAATCGAGTTCGGGTTCGATCCCCATCGTACCGCGCCACGCGACCGCGAGCTGCCGCCCCATGTCGCGGCCGATCCGCGCGGCGAATCGTTCCTCGGCGTCGGTCAGGTCCTCGCGGTCGCCCGCGAGCTGGCCCTTGCCGCCATAGAAGATGTCGACGAGCTGGAGGACGAGCCCGCGTCCGGCGCCGAGCAGCACCGGTCCCTTGAGCGGCGGCGCGTGATAGCGCCAGTGGATGCCGGGCGCGATCGACCCGCACCAGTCGGCGAAGCTCATGTGGCTGGCCGCCGCGCGCTCGACCTGCACCAGCGGCGCGCCGAGCGCGCGGATCAGGTCGCGCAGGCTGCGCGCGAACTGGTTGGCGATGCCGTCGAGCGCGGGAAAGGCATAGCTGCCCTCCGCCTTGCGCAGCAGCAGCGACGCCCTGGCTTCGGGCGCGGCGGTGGTGTGGGCGGCCTGCGTCACTGGATCACCAGGCTGGTGAAATAGACATTGTCGATGCCGCCGAAGCCTTCCTTCTCGCGCAGCACCTGGTTGATCGCGCCGGTGAGCTGGCGCTGAAGCTGCTGCTTGCCGCCCGATGTCGACAGCAGCGCCGGGTCCTGCTCGGCGAGCACCATCAGCACCGCCGAGCGGATCGGCACTTCCTGGCGCTTGATATTGGTGATGACCTTGCCGTCGTAGAAGGTCGACAGGCTGATCCCGACCTGCAGGAAGCCCGACCCGTCGGCCAGGTTGGTCGTGAAGCTGTCGGGCATCGGATAATAGGTGATCTCATATTTGCGCGGATCGATCTGGAAGCGGTCGTTGGGAACCGACACGGTTCCGACCTTCAGCGGCGCGTTCTTGCCGCCCTCGCCTTCGCCCTCGGCCGCGGCTTCGCTGCCGGCGCTGCGCAGCACCAGCTTGGGATAATGGTCCTCGGGCTTCGCGGCCTCGCTCGCGAGCCCGCCGCCCAGATAGATGCCGGCGCCGGTGCCCGCGCCGATCAGCACGACGGCGCCGATGCCCAGCATCAGCATCTTCTTCATCTTGCCGCCCTTTTTGGGCGTCTCGGTCTGTTCCTTGGACATGACCCTTTGTCCTTTCCTGATCAGGCGAACCGGCCGCGGCGATCGGCGGCTCGGTCGGTGTCGCGCGGCTCGGCGCGCTCGGTAGCGGTTTCGATGAGATGGGCGGTCTGGCCGGCGGGTTGATCGCCGCGGCCCTGGCCCTGCTGCGACTGGCGTCCGGTCTCCCCGGGGGTGCAGGTGACTTCGGCGCCGGCGACGCGCACGCCCTGCTGGCGCAGATCCTCGACCAGCCGGCTCTGCGCGGCGTGGACGATCGTCGCGGTCGCCTCATGCTGCGTGTCGAGCTTCAGCGTCACGCCCTCGTCGCCCTGGCGCATCGCGACGTCGAGCCGGCCGAGGTGACGCGGCATCAGGCGAAAGGCGATGTCACCATCGGACGATTTGGTCGCGGCGATGTCGGCGGCGAGCTGCGCGATCCAGCGATCGTCGCTGCCCATGTCGAGCGTGCGCTCGGCGACCGGGATGGGCTGCGCTGCCGGCGCGACACCCGTCGCGGCGGGGGCCGCCGGCTGGGTGAACAGCACCGTCATCGAAGCACCACCATCGGTCGCGGCGGGCTTCGGCGCCTGCGGATCGGCCGTTGGCGTCGCGTCGGGGCGGACGACGGCCGGCGTAACCGGGGTCGTGGGTGCCGCGTCGCGCGGTCCCGCAAAGTCCGGCGTCGGCGCGGCTGCGGCAGCGCCGGGCACCGGTGCCGCAGGCGCCGCAGTGGCGGGCGCAGGCGCGGATGCGTCAGCCTGTGCGGCCGTGAAGGGCAGCGTCGTCGCGGTAGTCGGCGTTTCGCCATCGGGGGGCGTCGGGACGGCTCCGTCCGTTTCGCCCTCGGCCGCGGCGGCATGAGTGCGAATCGGTGCCGCGTCGCGGCCGTCCTTGCCGGCAAAGACGGCGATCAGGCTGGCGGCCGCCTCGGCAGCGCGCCGGTCGGCGGCAACGGGGTTGTCCTCGGCCTCGACGGGCCGGCGGTGCGGCGGCGTCGTGCGGGTCGGCGCGGTTTCGACCTCGCCCTCGGCGACCTGCGCTGCGGGCGCCGGAGCGGGCTTTCCGGCGAGATCGGGTCGCGGACCTTCGGTCGACACGGGCTGGTCAGCTGTTGGCACCGCGGGCGCGCCTTCGGCCGGGGCGGCGTCCGCTTCGCCCAGCACGACGGGGGTTGGGATACACAAGGTGGTTTCGGCGTCCGCGATCGGCGCCGCTGCCGCGTCGGCGACGGGCGTGGCGGACGGCACAGCAGGCGATGCCGTGACGGCAGCGCCCGGCATGGCGGCGATCAACTCGTCGAACCCGCTCTCGCCGTCGCCCGCCGGAGCCTGGCCAATCGCCGCGAGGATCGCGGCGAGGCCCGGCTGCGTCGGTGTCTGGAGCAGGGCGGTGCTCATCATGCGGCGCCCCCCTCGATCAGGCGCAGGCTCATCGCGCGGCGGCGGAAGGGGCGGTTGGCGTCGCTGCGGCGTTCCATGTCGGCCTCGTCGGAGCGGCGGCTGCGTTCGTAGAGGCGCACCGCCGATTCCTCCTTGACCATCGCATGTTGCGCGCGCACGCCCATCTCGTCGCGGCGGGCGCTGGCGTGGCTGAGCGGCGCGGCGAGATTCTCCTTCGCCATGTCGAGCCGCATGCCGAGTTCGCCGACCGAATTGAGCGCGCGTCCCGCGACCGCGCCCTTCGCCATCGCGAGGTCGACGCGCAGCGTCTCGAGCCGCTGCGCCAGTTCGACGAGGCTCGCCAGCTCGCCCTTGGCGCGCGCCAGATTGGCCTCCGCCATCTGATGTTCGACGGAGCGCACGCGGATGATGCGTTTGCGGCGTGCGGTACGGGCGTTCATGCGGAATATCCTTCGACAAGGGACTGACGCGAGGTCTGGAAATCGACCTGCGCGGCGGCGGGTTGGGAAACGAATGCGAGTTGGTCGGCGCGGCGCGCGATGGCGGTATCGAGCACCGGGTCGCTGCCGGCGACGTAGGCGCCCATCAGCATCAGGTCGCGATTCTCCTCATAGGCGGACCAGAGCTGGCGAAAGCGCGCGGCGGCCGCGGCATGGTCGGGATCGACCGAATCGGCCATGGTGCGCGACAGCGAGCGCGCGACGTCGATCGCGGGATAGACGCCCTGTTCGGCGAGTTGGCGCGACAGGATGATATGGCCGTCGACGATCGCGCGGGCGCTGTCGACGACCGGATCATCGATGTCGCCGCCGTCGGCGAGCACGGTGTAGAGCGCGGTGATCGATCCGCCGGTCTGGCTGTCGTTGCCGGCGCGCTCGACGAGCGAGGGGATGAGCGCGAAGACCGAGGGCGGGTAACCCTTCATCGTCGGCGGTTCGCCCAGCGTCAGCCCGATCTCGCGCTGCGCGTGCGCGACGCGGGTCAGGCTGTCGATCAGCAGCAGCACCTTCTTGCCTTCCTGGCGGAACGCCTCGGCGATCGCGGTCGCGCGCATCGCGGCGCGCAGGCGGAGCAGCGGCGGATGGTCGGCGGGAACCGCGACGACGACCGATTTCTTGCGCACCGCGGGGGGCAGCTTGGTCTCGACGAAGTCGCTGACCTCGCGGCTGCGCTCGCCGATCAGCCCGACGACGATCACGTCGCATTCGGTGCCGGCGATCATCTGGCCCATCAGCACCGACTTGCCGACGCCCGATCCGGCGATGATCGCGACGCGCTGGCCCTCGCCGACGGTGAGCAGCCCGTTGATCGCGCGCACGCCCATGTTGAGCGGCTTCGTCACCCGGCCGCGGCGCAGCGGATTGACCTTGCGGCCGGCGAGCGGCCACTGGAATTGCGACTGCACCGGCGGGCGGCCGTCGAGCGGATGGCCCTGTGCGTCGATGATGCGGCCGAGCAGCGCCTTGCCGACCGCGACCATGCTGCTCGCGCCGTGCGGCTCGACCGGCGCGCCGGTGACGAGCGGCATGTTGGCGTCGAACGGCAGGACGAGGCTGCTCTGGCCGCGAAAGCCGACGACCTCGCCGTGAATCGGATCGCCCGTCGCCGACCTGATGCGGACATTGCTGCCGAGCGGCATCGGGAAACCCGATACTTCGAGCATGATCCCTTCGTGCGCGACGAGCGTGCCGATGCGCCGCGGCGAGGCGTGCGTCAGGTCGATCGGCCCGAGGAGCTGATGCGCGGTCATGGCGAGCCGGCGCGTCATGCGGCGGCGTCCTGGCTGCCCAGCGCGGCGCGCAGTTCGTCGAGATAGACGGCGCGGCCGTGCTCGATCCAGCCGGTCGAGGTTTCGATGCGCACGGTGCCGCGCATCATCGCGGCGTCGGCCTCGATCGGCAGCGCGATGCCGCTGCCCGACAGCAGCACGGCGTCGGCGGGGTTGACCCACAGCGTGCGCGCCTTGTCGGCCTCGGCGACCATCGCGGCGGCGATGTCGGCCTGCGTCTGCAGCCATTCGGCGTCGATCGGCGCGCTTTCGACGATCTGGCGGACCAGTCGCTCGACCGTCTCGGCGATGAGCTGCGCCAGTTCCTCGCTCGGTTCGTCCTGCAGCGCTTCGGCCGCGGCGACGAGCGCGAGGAGCTGATGGCGCTCGACCGCGAAGCCGGCCTCGGCGAGGCGCTGGCCTTCGGCCAGACCGCGCGCGAACGGATCGTCGGCGGGCTCGGCCTCGGCGGGTTCGGGGGCGGGCGGCGGGGCCTCGGCGGCGCGCGGCGCGGGACCGAGGTGCAGCGGGCGAAAGCCGCCGCCGCGCGCCTGGGCGGCCGCGAGCAGGACGGGGGTGAAGCCGGTTTCGACGGAGCGATCAGACATAATCGTCGGCTCCGCCCGCGATCACGATATCGCCGTTCGCGGCCATCTGGCGGACGATCTGCATGATCGCCTTCTGCGCCTCGTCGACGTCGGTGCGCTTGACCATCGTCATTTCGGCCATCTCGTCGCGGATCGTTTCCGCCGCACGCTTCGACATCGTCGACAGGCAGAGGTCGGCCATCGCCTCGTCCGAACCCTTGAGCGCGAGCGCGAGGTGGGCGGCGTCGACCGCGCGCAGGATGGTGCCGAGGCTGCGCATGTCGAGATCGCGCAGATTCTCGAAGATGAACATTTCCTCCTCGATCGTCTGGGCCAGCTGCTTGTCGTGCTTCTTGAGCGCGCGGATGGTGCGCTCGGACAGGTGACGGGGCATCACCTTCATGATCTTGGCGACGTCGCTCGGCCCGCCGATCGGCTGCTTCGCGACGCGCTGCCCGCCGACATTGGCGGCGGAGAGCACCGCTTCGAGATCCTCGATCGCGGCGACCGGGACGGCGGTGAGCTGCGCCGCGCGCAACACGAGGTCGGCCTGGAGCAGTTCGTCGAGCGATTCGATCGCGCGCGCCGCCACGTCGGGAACGAGCACCGACAGGATCAGCGCGCCGACTTGCGGATGTTCGCTCGCGAGCAGCGCGCTGATCGCCTCGACATCCATCCAGCGCAGCATCTCGAGCGATGCGGCGCTCGACTGCGGCGCGACGGCGGAGAGGATATTGTCGGCGCGGACGTTGCCGACCGCCTGATTGATCACCGCGCGGATGCGGGTGTCGGCACCGACCGCGAGCGCGCTGACGTTGCGGCTGCGCGTCACGAAGCGGTCGAGCGCCTGCTCGATCTGCACTTCCGACGCGTTCGCGGTGTCGAACATCGACTTGGCGAGCTGGCGCACCTCGTCGGGATCGAGATGCTTGAGGATCGTCGCCGCCTCGCTTTCGTCGAGCAGCATCAGCAGGATTGCCGCAGCCGACGACCCGTCGATCGCGGGACGGACCTCCACCGGCGGGGCGATCTCGGCGTCGAGGACATCAGCCACGGGCCGCCTCCTGCATCAGCTGGCGGACGACGAGCGCGGCGCGCTGCGAATCCTGGCGGACGAAGGCGCGCACCAGATTGGCGCGCGCTTCATAGCTCGGCGCCGCCTCGATCATCTCCAGCGTGATCTCGCGGTTCGCACGCTGCGCATCGGGCGCGGCGAGCGCGGGACCGCTCTCGGTGGCGGCGAGCAGGCTTTCCTCGATCGCCGCGTCGCGCTCGGCACGCGCGGCGGTGCGCGCCTTCGCCGCCTTGATCAGCGGCCGGCCGACGAACAGGAAGGCGAGCAGGGCAGCGAGGATCGCGCCGGCCTGCTTGACCAGCGGCAGGAACCAGGCCTGATCGTAGAAGGCGGGGGCGCTGTCCTCGACCTTGGCGAAGGGACGCTGGCTGATCGCGACCATGTCGCCGCGCGTCTGATCATATCCGATCGCGCCCTTCACCAGCCCGTCGATCTTGGCGATGTCGCCCTGGCTCAGCGCCTTCTGTCCCTGGTTGAGCGCAACCGCGACCGAGACGCGGCGCAGACGGCCCTGCGGGCTGTGCGTCACCGAAATCTCGCGGCCGACCTCATAGGCGCGGGCGGCATTCTCGTTGCTCTGGGTCGAGGCGGCAGGCGCCCCGGCCGGCGCCGCCTCGGGCGCCTGCGACAGGGTGGTGGCGGGCGGCGGCTGGTTCGACAGCGCGCCGGGGATGCCGACCGCGGGCGGGGTGCCCTGGCCGCTCACGGTGCGCGTCACCTGCTCGCTGCGCAGCGCGCGATCATTCTCGGGAAAGCTTTCGCGCGTCGCCTGGCTTTCGGACATGTCGATGTCGGCGTGGACCTCGACGCTGTAGTTGCCGGCGCCGAGCATCGGCCCGAGCAGCGTTTCGAGCGCGCGGCGGAAGCGGTCCTCGATCTGCGTCTGGAGCTGAAAGGCCTTCATGTCGCCGCTCGTCGCGCCGTCGGACAGCAGCGCGCCGCGCTGGTCGATCACCTGCACCTGGTCGGCGTTCATGCCGGGCACCGACGAGGCGACGAGGAAGCGGATCGCCTGCACCTGCCCCTCGGACAGCGAGCGGCCGTTCTGCAGCGTCAGCATCACCGACGCGGTCGCGGGCTTGTCATCGCGGACGAACAGGCTCGGCTCGGCGGCGGCGATATGGACGCGCGCGCTGCGGACCGCGTCGATCGTCTCGATCGTCCGCGACAGGTCGGCCTCGCGCGCCGAGCGCAGCGTTTCGCCCTCGATCGCGCGGCTCGATCCCATCGGCAGCGCGGCGATCAGGCTGTCGCCGCTCGGCTGCGCGCGCGGCAGGCCCTGGCCGGCGAGCGCGATGCGCGCCTGATAGAGCTTGTCGGCATCGACGGTCAGCGCGCCGGTCGCGGGGTCGATGCTGTGGGCGATACCCTGCGTCTGCAGCGCGTCGGCGACCGCCGCCTTGTCGGCGTCGTCGAGCCCGGCGAAGAGCTGGGTCTGCGGCGCGGCCGAGGTCATGAACCAGGCGAGCGCGGCGATGCCGATCGCGGTGCTGGTGGCGATCGCGGGCAGCGCGCGCTGGACCGCGGGCTGGCGGATGAATTGCTGGACGGGCGCGAACCGGCCGCCCATCGCGGGGACGGGCAGGCGGTTGGCGGTTTCGACGGGGGTCAGGACTTGGGCTTCGGCCATGGGTTACACCGGCATGTTCATGATGTCGCGATAGGCGGAGAGCAGCTTGTTGCGGACCTGCAGGGTCGTCTCGAAGCCGAGCGAGGCCTTCTGCCGCTCGATCATCACGCTGACGATGTCGTGCGTGTCGCCGCGTTCATAGGCTTCGCTGACGTCGCTCGCCCGATGCTGCTGGGCGTTGACCTGTTCGAGCGCGGCCGAGATCGCCGACCCGAAATCGGGCTTCCCTTCCGCGGCGCCGCCCGCGTCGATGCCGCCGCGGCCCGCGGCGCGCTGCAGCGCCTGGTTCTGATTGAGGATCGAGCTGCGCATCTGCAGCAGTCGGCTCTGATCGATGGTGCTCATTCGCTCTCATCCGGTTCCGTCGTGGCGCGGCGCGCCGCACGCCAAAGAACAATGCAAGGCGCGTGCCAGAATATTTATCGGCTGATTTTCAGTGATTTGATCGGATGCCGACAGGCTTGACGCCGCGTCCGACATTTTTTTGACACCGCGGCTTAATCCGACCCGCGCTCCGCCGTTACTGGCTTCGTGACCGCTCGCTGAGCCCTCACACCACGGGAACGGCCTCTCGGCCTGAAAGGATTAACATGACTGTCATCAACACCAATGTGAGCGCGCTGCGGGCCCAGAACAGCTCGCGTGTTGCCAATCAGATGCAGGCCACCGCGATGGAACGCCTGTCGAGCGGCAAGCGCATCAACAGCGCGAAGGACGACGCCGCCGGCCTCGCCATCGCGACCCGCATGAACGCGGCGTCGCGCGGCATGAGCCAGGCGATCCGCAACGCCAACGACGGCATCTCGCTGGCGCAGACCGCCGACAGCGCTGCCGGCAGCGTCGCCGACATCCTCGTCCGCATGCGCGAACTGGCGCTTCAGGCGTCGAACGGCACGCTGGGCGACAACGACCGCAAGGCGCTCCAGACCGAATTCACGGCGCTGAAGGATCAGATCAACGACGTCGTCAATCGCACCACCTTCAACGACAACAAGCTGTTCGGCGCCAACCCCGGTGCCGGCACCGGCGCCGAGGTCATCACGCCCGCCAGCTTCGATATCCAGACCGGTCTCAACAAGACCGAGACGGTGACCATCAAGCTTGGCGATCTTCACGCCAATGCGCTGGGTACGGGTGCGACGGCGACCGCCACGCCGGCGGCCGGCAAGTCGGTTGCCGACATCGACCTGTCGCTGGCGGCGTCGACGGCATCAAAGTCCGATGCAAAGGATGCGCTGAAGATCCTCGACGACGCGATCCAGACGGTGGCGACCGAGCGTGCCAACCTGGGTGCGCAGCAGAACCGCCTCGACGCGGCGGTCAACAATCTGACCTCGGGCGTCACCAATCTGGCCGACTCGAAGTCGCGTATCGAGGACGCCGATTTCTCGGCCGAATCGACCAACCTCGCGGCTGCCGGCATCCTCGCCCAGGCCTCGACGGCGATGCTCGCCCAGGCGAACCAGAGCCAGCAGGGCGTGATGAACCTGTTGCGCTAAGCGCCGCAAGACTGATTTTCAGGCCGACTTTGGTTGGTCCCTTATTGGCCTGATCCAGACGCCCCGGTCTCCCCACGACCGGGGCGTCTTTTTTTGATGTATCGGCTTAATCCGCGCAGCATCCCGCCGTTACCTCATCCGTGACCGCTCGCCGAGCCATCACACCACGGGAATGGCCTCTCGGCCGGAAAGGAACAACATGACTGTCATCAACACCAATGTGAGCGCGTTGCGCGCGCAGAACAGCTCGCGTGTTGCCAATCAGATGCAGGCCACTGCGATGGAACGCCTGTCGAGCGGCAAGCGCATCAACAGCGCGAAGGACGATGCCGCCGGCCTCGCCATCGCGACCCGCATGAACGCGGCGTCGCGCGGCATGAGCCAGGCGATCCGCAACGCCAACGACGGCATCTCGCTGGCGCAGACCGCCGACAGCGCTGCCGGCAGCGTCGCCGACATCCTCGTCCGTATGCGCGAACTGGCGCTTCAGGCGTCGAACGGCACGCTTGGCGACAACGACCGCAAGGCACTCCAGACCGAATTCACGGCGCTGAAGGACCAGATCAACGACGTCGTCAATCGCACCACCTTCAACGACAACAAGCTGTTCGGCACCAATGGCGGCGCGAACACGGCCACCACCGCTGCCAGCTTCGATATCCAGACGGGTCTCAACAGTGGTGACGAGGTGACGATCACGATCGGCGATCTGCATGCCAACGCGCTGGGCACGGTTGCGACGGCAGGCAATACGCCGGTTGCCGGTAGCTCGGTTGCCGACATCGACCTGTCGCTGACCACCGTGACGGCCGGTAAAGCCGACGCCAAGGACGCGCTGAAGATTCTCGACGACGCGATCCAGACGGTGGCGACCGAGCGTGCCAACCTGGGTGCGCAGCAGAACCGCCTCGACGCGGCGATCAACAATCTGACGTCGGGCGTCACCAATCTGGCGGACTCGAAGTCGCGTATCGAGGACGCCGACTTCTCGGCCGAATCGACCAACCTCGCGGCCGCCGGCATCCTCGCCCAGGCCTCGACGGCGATGCTCGCCCAGGCGAACCAGAGCCAGCAGGGCGTGATGAACCTGTTGCGCTAAGACATCGCACGACTGATTTTCAGGCCGACTTTGGTTGGTCCCTTATTGGCCTGATCCAGACGCCCCGGTCTCCCCACGACCGGGGCGTCTTTCGTTTGGATTCGCGCGGTGGCGCCGGGGCGATGGGGGTGGAGCCTGTGTAAGGCTTGTGTGTCCCCGCGCAGGCGGGGACACAGAGCGATCCGACGCCGACCTTGGCGCTATCCGCTCTGGGCTCCCGCCTGCGCGGGAGCACGGGGCTTTTCAGTCGGGGACATCGCCCGGCGCGACCGTATCCCTGCCTTTGCGCCGCTGCGCGAATATTCTCAGCCTCCATGCTGTCAATGGAAATCGCGTGATTTGGGCAGGATGCGGACGTTGCGCGGATGGCCCGGGCGCGGCATCGGCGCCTGCGGCGCGGCGTTGCCCAGCGCGTCGAGCATCGCGGTGCGATCGACGATGCGGCTTGCCATCAGGTGGACGACGCCTTCGCGGCTGCGTTGCACCTCGCCCTCGACCAGCATCAGCCGCGACGCCATGACGGCGCGGCGATAGCGCTCGAAGTGGCGCGCCCACAGCAGCACATTGACGATCCCGCCCTCGTCCTCGAGCGTGATGAAGATCGCATTCCCCTTGCCCGGCCGCTGGCGGATCAGCACGACCCCCGCGGTGCGGACGATCCGCCCGTTCTTCGCCGCCGCGGCCTCCGTGCAGCTCAGCACGCCCTCGCCGGCGAAGGCGCGGCGCAGAAAGGCCATCGGATGCCCTTTCAGCGACAGGCGCGTCGTCTGATAATCGGTGAGGACATGCTCGACGAGCGGCGTCGGCGGCAGATCGGCCTCCGCCTCCGGCCCCAGCTCGTCCGCCCCGGCGGCGTCGAACAGCGGCAGCACCCCCTGCCGCACCCTTCGCGCGTTCCACAATGCCGGACGCCGTTCGAGTTCCATCGAGCGGCACGCGTCGGCCTCCGCCAGCAGACGCAGCGCGCGCGGCGGCAGGCCGGTGCGCCGCGCCAGATCCTCGACGCTGACGAACGGGGAGGCAAGGGGCGTGGTGCGCACCTCGACAAGCCGCTGCGCCCACGCCTCGCGGAACCCGTCGACCTGCCGGAAACCGAGCCGCAGCGCGAGGCGGCCGTCGTCCCGACGTTCGAGGCTGTTGTCCCACCCGCTGGCGTTCACGTCGGCCGCGCGCACCTCGACCCCATGCGCACGCGCGTCGCCGACAAGCTGTGCGGGGGCATAGAAGCCCATCGGCTGCGAGTTCAGGATGCCGCAGGCGAAGACGGCGGGGTGATAATGCTTGATCCACGAGGAAACATAGACGAGCCGCGCGAAGGACTGGGCATGGCTTTCGGGAAAACCATAGCTGCCGAAACCCTCGATCTGCTTGAAGCAGCGTTCGGCGAAATCCTGTTCATAGCCGCGCCGCACCATGCCGCCGATCATCTTTTCGCGGAAATCGTCGATCGTGCCGACGTTGCGGAAGGTCGCCATCGCCCGGCGCAGACCGTTCGCTTCCTCAGGCGTGAAGCCCGCCGCGACCATCGCCAGCTTCATCGCCTGTTCCTGGAACAGCGGAACGCCGAAGGTTTTCCTGAGGACGTCGCGGAGTTCGTCCGGATCGTGAGGAGGGGCGGGAGAAGGGAATGTGACCTCCTCCTCCTTATTCCGCCGTTTCAGATAGGGGTGGACCATATCGCCCTCGATCGGGCCGGGGCGCACGATCGCGACCTGCACGACGAGATCGTAGAACTCCTTGGGCTTCAGCCGTGGCAGCATGTTGATCTGCGCGCGGCTTTCGACCTGGAAGACGCCGATGCTGTCGCCCTTTTGCAGCATCTTGTAGACGGCTTCGTCCTCGCATTCGATGTCGACCTCCAGCGTCCGGTCGCCCAGTCCATGCTCGCGCATCAGATCGAAGCATTTGCGGATGCAGGTCAGCATACCGAGCGCGAGCACGTCGACCTTCATCAGCCCGAGCGCGTCGATGTCGTCCTTGTCCCATTCGATGAAAGTGCGCTCCTCCATCGCGGCATTGTGGATCGGGACCAGTTCGTCGAGCCGCCCTTCGGTGAGCACGAAGCCGCCGACATGCTGCGACAGGTGGCGTGGAAGGCCCAGCAGTTCGCCGACGAAGCGGTGCAACCGCTCGATCTCGCCGTTCGCGGGGTCGAGTCCCGCCTCGACCAGCCGTTCGACGGGCACCTCCTGACCCCAGCTTCCCCAACTGGTGTCGGCGAGCCGCGCAGTGACGTCCTCGCTGAATCCCAGCGCCTTGCCGACCTCGCGGATCGTGCTGCGGGCGCGATAATGGATCACTGTCGCGGCGATCGCGGCGCGGTCGCGGCCATAGCGCTCGTAGATGTGCTGGATCACTTCCTCGCGCCGCTCATGCTCGAAATCGACGTCGATGTCGGGCGGCTCGTCGCGCTCGGCCGAGATGAAGCGCGAGAAGAGCAGTTCGTGCTTCATCGGATCGACCGAGGTGACGCCGAGCAGGAAGCAGACGATCGAATTCGCCGCCGATCCGCGCCCCTGGCACAGGATCGGCGGCTTTTGCGCACGCGCGAAGCGGACGAGATCGTGAACGGTCAGGAAATAATGGACATAGTCGCGGCGCCGGATCAGCCGCAGTTCGTTGCCGATCAACCGCCGGACCTTGGGCGGTAGCGGCACCCCATAGCGT
Organism: Sphingopyxis granuli; assembly: GCF_001559015.1. Taxonomy (NCBI): domain Bacteria; kingdom Pseudomonadati; phylum Pseudomonadota; class Alphaproteobacteria; order Sphingomonadales; family Sphingopyxidaceae; genus Sphingopyxis; species Sphingopyxis granuli. The sequence continues at coordinate 4,501,043 of NZ_CP012199.1, read as the reverse complement.
TCTACCGCTGCGGTCTTCACCAGATGGTGGAGATAGGCGAACGGCTTCCACCCCGGCGGCACCGGTTCGTGCGGATAGTCGTAACGCAGTTCGTCGAGGCGAAAGCCGATGCGGGTGAGCAGCCGGCCGGTTTCGCGGATCGCCCGCGGATAGGGCTGGAACAGGCGTCGCATTTCGGCCGGCGCCTTCAGGTGGCGCTCGCCATTGGCGTGAAGCAGCCTGCCCGCCTTGTGGACGGTCGTGCCCTCGCGGATACAGGTGACGATATCGTGCAGCGGACGCTGCTCGCGCGTCGCATAGAGCGCGTCGTTGGTCGCGAGCAGCGGGACGCCCGCCGCGGCCGCCAGTCGGGCGCGCCGGTCGAGCCGCCGCGCGTCGGCGCCCGACCGTGGCATCGTCGCCGCGAGCCACACCGATTTCGGCCGCGCGCGCCGCAGCATACGGAGCAGCGCTTCGTCGCCATCCATCGCGATCAGCAGCAGGCCGTCCGAATGCGTGAGCAGATCGTCCAGATACAGGGTGCAGTCACCTTTCTGCGCGCGCAGGTTGCCGGTCGACAGCAGGCGGGTCAGCCGCCCCCATCCATGCCGGCTGACCGGATAGGCGACGATATCGGGCGTGCCGTCGGCGAAGACGAGCCTTGCCCCGACGACGAGACGGAATCCCGCCACGCTTTCGGGCTGCTTGACCTCCAGCTCCTTCAGGAACGCCCAGGCGCGTACCACCCCCGCGACGCTGTTGCGGTCGGCGATGCCGATCCCCGCCATGCCGAGTTCGATCGCGCGCCCCACCATCTCCGCGGGATGTGCGACGCCGCGCAGGAAGCTGTAGCCGGTCGCGGCGACCAGTTCGGCGAAACCCGGTTCGGGCGGCGGTTCGGGGGTGGAGGTCTCGCTCATGCGAACAGCCCGTGGATATACCAGCGCGGCCCGTCCTTTTCGTCGTAGAGGCCGTGGCGGAACAGCCAGTAGCGGCGGCCCTGCACATCCTCGACGCGGTAATAGTCGCGTGTCAGCCCCTTGTTGTCGCGGCGGCGCCACCATTCGGCGGCGATGCGTTCGGGCCCTTCGTACAGGCGCACCGCGTGCAGCGCGCGGCGCCAGCGAAAGCGCTGCGGCGGCCCGTCGGGCACCTCGGCGATCACCTCGATCGGCTGCGGCGGATCGAAGAGGTAGAAGGGGCGTTGCGGCGGCTCGCCGTCGGGCGCCGCGGGCCAGGGCTGCGGCGGCGCGGCGCCGGTCGCGGGCAGTTCGAGCTGCGCCTGCTCGGGAATATGGGTGTCGGCGGGGCGAAGGCGGCGCACGCGGCCGCGCCCGAGCCGTACCGCGAGGCGGTCGGCCAAATCCTCGATCGCCGCGCGGCGCACCGCCCCGCCTTCGAGCCGCAGCTGGCTCGCGCCGAGCGCCTCGAGCCGCGGCACCGCCAGCCGGATCATGTCGAAGCCGAAGCCGGGATCGATCGGGTCGCGCAGGCCATCGATGCGCTCGGCGAACAGCCGCATCACCAGCGCCGGATCGCGGGTCGGTCGGCCGGTCTCGACCGCGATCGTCCGGGCGAGGCCGTCGCTGCGGAAGAAGGTGGCGTGGAACGCGCGGCCGCCCTTGTCGCGCGCGCGCATCTCCGCGATCGCCTCGGCGGTCAGTTCGGCGAGCACCGTCGTTGCATGCGCCGTGCTTGCGACCGGTTCGGCGAAACGGCGCGCGGCGGCGACGGGCGGCGGCGTCCGGCGCGGCGCGAGCGGGCTCGGCGCATCGCCGAGGATGCGGCGCAGCTTCCCGGCCGCTTCGGCGCCGAAGCGCGCGGCGATCGACGCCATCGGCCGGCTTGCGAGATCGCCGATCGTCCGCAGCCCGGCGCGCAGCAGCGCGCGCGTTGCCTCGCCTTCGAGGTCGAGCGCCGCGACGGGCAGGCGCCGGACCGCCGCCGCTTCGTCGGGCGCGGGCGGGGCCGGGTGGCGCGTCAGCGCGCGGGCGGCATCGGCGGTGGGGCCGAGCGCGGCGCGCACCGTCATCCCGAGCCGGTCGAGCCGCGACTCGACATCGGCGACCAGCGCCGCTTCGCCGCCGAACAGGTGCGCGCATCCCGCGATGTCGAGGATCAGCCCGTCGGGAGGATCGAGCGCGACGAGCGGCGTGTAGCGCCCGCATCCCTCGGCGATCCGGTCGAGCCAGAGCAGGTCGCCCGCCGGATCGTGTGCGGCCACGGCGAGGTCGGGCACGCGCGCCCGCGCGTCGGCGAGCGGCAGGCCGGGGACCAGTCCCAACGCCTCGGCATCGGCGCCGACGCTCGCGAGACACAGCGCCCCGCGCCGCTTTTCGGCGAAGACGAGCGGGGCGTCAGGCGGCCGCGGCGCGGTGCGCGACAGACGCTCGGCGGGAAGATAGGGGAAGAAGAGCGCCAGATAGCGCCGCGTCCCCAAAGGCTCGTTCGTCACGGTTCCACTCCAGCCGCCAGCGCGCGCCCGCAGGGCCGGCGCGCCAGCGCAGCAATTCCAGGTCGAAGGCGGGCGCCCCCGGTGCCTGCGCCTCCAGTTCGCGCGACGGCGCGGCGGCCAGGCGCCAGCGCGTCTCGGCGATGCTCGGCACCGGCTCGGCGGCGAAGCGCAGCAGCAGCAGCACCGTTCCCGCGTCGCGCGCGCCGAGCGCGAGCCGCCGCCCCGCGGTCAGGTCGAGCGCCGCCAGTGCGCCGCGGCTTTCGACGACGACCGCCGCCGATCCGGGGCAGCGCACGGCATCGTTGGCGGCGGCGAGCAGCGCGGTCGCATCGCGCGCCTCGACGAGCAGCAGCCGGTTCGGATCGCCCCCCAGTTCGGCGAGGCCCGGCGCATAGAGATGCCCCTGACGCCGCGCGCCGTCCGCCGTGCGCAGCCACAGGACCGGCGCTTCGCCGGGCCCGCGCAGGGCGAGCAGCGCGGCGAAGGCGGCGGCACTGGCCGCATCGAGCGCGTCGGCGGCGAAGATTTCATGCGCTCGCCCCATCGCCAGCCCGCCGCCGAGCGCGGCATCGAATCCCGCATGCCCGCTCGTCAGCCACGCGCCGTCGCCGGGCGGCGCGCCGGCGGCGGCGATCCGGGCGATGCGGCGGCGCAGCCCGGCGAGAGGGGAGGACGAATCGCGCATGATATGTTCTCTATATGTTCTATTAGCGCGTGAGTCCCGCCGCTTGTCAAGACGGCGGGTGTGGGGGCGTTTTGAATAGGCTGCAAAGGCTCGGTCCCCCTCCCGCTTGCGGGAGGGGCGACGAGGCTTGCGAACTTGTTCGCTAGCCGCAGCGGGGTGGGCGAATGCAACGCCGCTGGCCCACCCCCGATCCCTCCCGCAAGCGGGAGGGGAGATAGGATGGACGCACGAAATTCATAATGATCCGCTTACCAAGGCCGCACGGGCTTGCTTCGCGTCTTCGTGCGAAAGGGATTTCAGCGCGCCGCCGCGTCGCTCCCGGCGCCGCTGTCGCCGCCCAGCGCGCGGAACAGCGCGATGCGCGTCTGCGCGAGCAACAGGCGCGTCGCGGTTTCGCTGCGCCGCGCGCTGTAGAGGCTGCGCTGCGCGTCGAGGCTGGAGAGGAAGCTGTCGACGCCGCCGCTATAGCGTGCCTCGGTCAGCGCCGCGGTGTCGGCCGTCGCTTCGCTGTTCGCCGCCGCGGCGCGGACGCGCTCGGCGATCGTGCCCTGCACCGCGAGCGCGTCGGCGACATCGCGGAACGCGGTCTGGATCGCGCCTTCATAGCTGGAAAGCGCCGCGTCGCGCTGCGCCTCGCTCACCGCGACGCCGGCGCGGCGGCCGCCGAAATCGAAGATCGACGCGCTCGCATCGGCACCCGCCGACCAGTTGAAGGCGCCGCCGTCGAACAGGCCCGACAGCGCGTCGCTCGCGAAACCGACGAGGCCCGTCAGCGAGATCGCCGGAAACAGCCGCGCGCGTGCCGCGCCGATGTCGGCATTGGCGGCGCGCAGCCGATATTCGGCCTCGATCACATCGGGACGGCGCAGCAGGATTTCGGAGCGGACCCCGGCGGGGGGCGCGGCGATTCCGGCGCTGGCCTCGGCAAGGGTCGCGGGCAGCAGCGCACGGTCGACCTCGCCGCCGACGAGCAGCCGGATCGCATTCTCGTCCTGCGCCAGCGCCGTCTTCTGCTGGGCGATCGAATCCTCCGCGGTCGCCAGTATCTGTTCGGCCTGGCGCAGGTCGGTGCGCGGCGCGATGCCGCCGTCGAGCCGGGCCCTGGTCAGCCGCACCGCCTCGCGCGCGTTGGCAGCGGTGTCCTCGGCGATGGCCAGCAGGTCGCGGTCGGCGCCATAGGCGGCCCAGGCGCCCGCGAGGTCGGCGATCAGCGCGAGGCGCACCGTGCGCGATGCCGCCTCGGTCGCCAGCGCGCGGTTGCGGTCGGCTTCGGTCGCATTGGCGAGACGGCCGAACAGGTCGAGCTCGAAACCGGTGATCCCGCCCTGCACGGCGAAATCGCCGCTGCCCCCGCCGGCGCCGCGATCGGCATAGCCGGCCCCGGCGCTTGCGCCGATCGCGGGAAATTGCGCCGCGCGCGTCACGCGCACCTGCGCCCGCGCCGCGGCGACATTGGCATAGGCGGTGCGCAGGTCGCGATTGGCCGCCAGCGCCTGCTCGACGAGCGTCTGCAGCCGCGGGTCGGTGAAGATCTGCGTATAGGACAGGATCGGCAGCGCCGCCTCGCTGTGGGCCAGATAGGCGTCGCCCACCGGCCAGCTTTGCGGCACCGGCGGCGTCGGCAGCACCGTCTGCGGCGCGAGCGAACAGCCCGCGAGCAACAACGGCAATGCGGCGAGAGCGAGCGGCGCGCGCCTCATGCCGCTGCCTCCCGCCCGGCGCCGCGTTTGCCGAAACGGGCGCGCAGCGCCGCGAACCCGTCGCGCACCCCGCGCCGCACGAGGACGAAGAACAGCGGGATGAAGAAGATGGCGAGGAAAGCGGCGGTCATCATGCCGCCGATCACCGCGGTGCCGATGGCGACGCGGCTGTTCGCGCCCGCGCCGGTCGCGAGCGCCAGCGGCAGCACGCCGAAGATGAAGGCGAAGCTCGTCATCAGGATCGGACGCAGACGGATGCGCGCCGCCTCGACCGCCGCCTCGATCACGCGCTTGCCCTTCTTTTCCTCCTGCTCGGCGAACTCGATCATCAGGATCGCGTTCTTCGCCGCGAGCCCCATCGTCGTCAGCAGGCCGATCTGCAGATAGACGTCGTTCTGCAGCCCGCGCAGCGACACCGCGAACACCGAACCGACGAGCCCGAGCGGGATGACCAGCAGCACCGCGAGCGGGATCGACCAGCTTTCGTAGAGCGCCGCGAGGCAGAGGAAGACGACGAGCAGCGACAGCGCGTAGAGCAGCGGCGCCTGCCCCGACGACAGCCGCTCCTGATAGGAGGCGCCCGCCCAGGCGACGCTAGTGCCTGGAATCTCGGCCGCCATCCGCTCCATCTCGTTCATCGCTTCGCCCGAACTGGTGCCGGGGGCCGGCTGGCCCGAGATTTCGAAGGCGGAGACGCCCTGGAAGCGCGAGGTGCTGCTCGGCGTCGTCGACCAGCCGATGTCGGCAAAGGCGGAGAAGGGTGCCATCTGCCCGTTCGACGAGCGGACATACCATTGGCCGATATCCTCGGGCCGCGCGCGATAGGGGGCGTCGCCCTGAACATAGACGCGCTTGACGCGCCCCTTGTCGATGAAGTCGTTGACGTAGCGCCCGCCCCACGCGGTCGCGAGCGTGCTGTTGACGTCGCTGTTCGACAGACCATAGGCGGTAAGCCGCTGCGTATCGATGTCGATCTTCAGCGTCGCGACGTCGGGAAGGTCGCTGAGGCGCACCGATTGCAGCTTCGCATTGGCGTTCGCCATCGTGAGCAGCCGGTCGCGCGCCGCGGCGAATTGTTCGTGGGTCATCCCGCCGCGATTCTGCAATTCCATCGTGAAGCCCGACGTGTCGCCCAGCCCGCGCACTGCGCCGGGAACGAGCGCGAACACCTGCGCATCGCGCAGGCCCGACAGCGCCTTGCGCGCGCGCTGGGCGATCGCGTCGGCGCTGTTCTCCTTGCCCGGCCGGTCGTCCCAATGGACGAGGTTGACGAAGCCCTGGCCGGTATTCTGCCCCGACGCACCGCCCCCGCCGCCGCCGGCGATCAGGAAGGCCGACTGCACATTCGCCTTCTCCTCCGTCAGCAGATAGCGCTCGATCTGGTCGCGCACCTCCAGCGTCCGCGCCTGGGTCGCGCCCGCGGGCAGGCGGAACTGGATCGAGACGCGGCCCTGATCCTCGTTGGGCAGGAAGCCGCCCGGCAGCCGCACGAACATCGCCGCGAGCAGGACGAGGAGCAGCGCATAGATGGCGAGGAACAGCCACTTGCGGTCGACCACGGTGGTGACATTGCCGACATAGCGGTCGACCGTGCGGTCGAAGCGCGTGTTGAAACCGTCGCGGGCGCGGATCATCGCGGCATGCAGGCGCGGGAAGCGATGCGGCCGCTCGCCGCCGTGCGTGCGGGGCTTGAGCAGCGTCGAGGTCAGCGCCGGGCTCAGGATCAGCGCGACGAGCACCGACAGCGCCATGGCCGAGACGATGGTGACCGAGAATTGGCGATAGATGACGCCGGTCGAGCCGCCGAAGAAGGCCATCGGCAGGAACACCGCCGACAGCACGAGCGCGATCGCGATCAGTGCGACCTGCAATTCCTTCATCGACTGGATCGTCGCCTCGCGCGCCGACATGCCGGGATTCTCTTCCATCAATCGCTCGACATTCTCGACGACGACGATCGCGTCGTCGACGAGCAGCCCGATCGCGAGGGTCAGCCCGAACAGCGTCAGCGTGTTGATACTGAAACCCAATATGTAGAAGACGGCGAAGGTGCCGAGCAACACGACGGGCACCGCGATCGCCGGGATCAGCACCGCGCGCCAGCTTTGCAGGAAGACGAACATGACGAGGACGACGAGCAGGATCGCCTCGAACAGCGACTTCTGCACTTCCTTGACCGACAGCTTGATGAAGGCGGTCGAATCGTTGGTGTAGCCGTAGGTGAGGCCGTCGGGGAAGTCGGCAGCCAGTTCCTCCATCCGCGTCTTGACGCGGTCGGCGGTTTCGAGCGCGTCGGCCCCCGGCGACAGCGAGATCGACATGCCCGCGCCCGGGTGTCCGTTGATCCGGCTGATCGTCGTATAGCTTTCGGCGCCGATCTCGACCCGCGCGACATCCTTGATCCGCACCGTCGCTCCGTCGGGGAGCGTCTTGAGGACGAGGGCCTCGAACTCTTCGGGGGTCTGCAATCGCGACTGGGCGGTGACGGTCGCGTTGAGCATCTGGCCCTGTGGCGCGGGCAGGCCGCCGACGTCGCCTGCCGCGATCTCGCTGTTCTGGGCGCTGATCGCGTTGATCACGTCGCTTGGCATCAGCGACACCGCGGCGAGCCGCTGCGGGTTCAGCCAGATGCGCATCGCGTGCGGGGCGCCATAGACATTGACGTCGCCGACGCCCTCGACGCGCGACAGCGGGTCCTGGATGTTCGACGCCATATAGTCGGACACGTCCTGGTTCGACCGCGTGTTGGTCTCGTCATAGACGCCGACGAGCAGCAGCGAGTCCGAATTGGACTTGGTGACGCGCACCCCCTGCTGCTGCACCTGCTGCGGCAGGCGGGAAACGGCGGTCTGAATCTTGTTCTGGACCTGGACCTGCGCGATGTCGGGGTCCGTGCCCTTGGCGAAGATGGCGGTGATGCTCGCCTGCCCGCGCGAACTCGACTGCGAGCTGAAATAGAGCAGGCCGTCGATCCCGGTCAGCTGCTGTTCGAGGACCTGCGTGACGCTGTTCTCGATCGTTTCGGCCGACGCGCCCGGATAGGAGGCGCGGATATTGACCTGCGTCGGTGCGATGTCGGGATATTGTTCGAGCGGCAGCGCGCGCAGCGCGCCGAGTCCGCCGAGCATGACGATGATCGCCAGCACCCAGGCAAAGATCGGCCGGTCGATGAAGAGGCGCGACATCGGCTGCTATTTTCCTTCGTTCGCATCCTTGCCCGCGGATGCCCCCACGCGTTCCGGGCTGCTGGCGGGAACCGGTTTCACCTGCGCGCCCTGCCGAAGGTTGCCGACCCCCTGCGTGATCACCCTGTCGCCCGGTTTCAGCCCGTCGGTGACGACCCAGTCGGCGCCGACGGTGCGTTCGGCGACGACCTTGCGCCGCGCCGCCTTGTCGTCCTTGCCGACGAGATAGACGAAGGCCGATCCGTCGAAGTCGCGTTGCACCGCGGTCTGCGGCACCAGCATAGCCTTCGGATCGACCGCCTGCTCGAACAGCGCGGTCACGAACATGCCGGGCAGCAGCAGCCCCTGCGGATTGGGGACGCGCGCGCGCAGCGTCACCGTGCCCGTCGCCTCGTTGACGGTGACTTCGGAGAATTGCACCGTCCCCACGATCGGATAGAGGCTGCCGTCCTCGAGCCGCAGGCGCACGGCGGTGCTGCCCGGCTGCACCCCGCCGGCGGCGAGCGAGCGGCGCAGCGCGGTCAGTTCGGCCGCCGACTGCTGGATATCGACATAGAGCGGATCGGTGCGCTGGATGACGGCGAGCGGTTCGGCCTGGTTTGCGCTGACGAGCGCGCCGGGCGTCGCCAGCGATCGGCCGATGCGGCCGCTGATCGGCGCCGCGATCGCGGTGTAGCGCAGGTTGATCCGCGCCGTGTCGAGCGCGGCGGCGGTCTGCGCCACAGCGGCGCGGGCGACGCGCGCGGCGGCGAGCGCGTCGCTGTAATCCTGCTCGGCGATCGCCTGCATCTTGGCGAGCGGTTCAAAGCGCTTCGCCTTTTCCTCCGCCGCCTGCGCATTGGCCCGCGCGCTCGCCAGATTGGCCTCGGCCTGCGCGACCGCGGCGCGATAGAGGCTCGCGTCGATCTGGAACAGCGGCTGGCCCGCGCGCACCGTCGCGCCCTCGGTGAACAGGCGCTGGCGGATCAGGCCGTTCACCTGCGGCCGCACCTCGCTCGTTTCGAAGGCGACGGTGCGCCCGCCGAGCTCGGTCGTGATCGGCACCGCCGCGGTGGTCACGACCACATAGCCGACCTGCGCGGCCTGCCCGCGCTGGCCGGCATCGTCATCCTTGTTCGCGCAGCCGGTCAGCAACAGAATCGCTGCGACCAGGGTCCCGCTCAGGGACGGCAGCCTCTTGTGGGGCATAGTCGATAAATCTCGTGTCGATCCGCGGGGAGGGAGCGGGAATTAGGGCCTATTCAACCGATTGAACCGAAGGAAGCAAGGGAAATAGCCGCCGTGCGACAATTTGCGACATTTTTGTCGTCCGATCAGGGAACGAGCAACTTCCGATGCGTCTGCACCGCGCCGTCGAGCCAGTCGATAAAGGCGCGAATCCGCGGTTGCGGCGCGATATCGCGGTGGAGCGCGAGCCAGAAACTGCGGCTGATCGTCTGGTCGGGCCGCACCCGCACCAGCGCCGCATCCTCGGCCGCCAGGAAGCAGGGAAGCACCCCCACACCCGCGCCGCTCGCGATCATCCGCCGCTGGGCGAGAATCGACGACGACCGCACGGTCGCGCGCAGCCCCGGCTCGATCTCGTCCAGATAGTCGAGTTCGGGGGCATAGAGGATGTCGGGGACATAGCCGACCACGGGCAGGCCGGCGCGCCCCAGCGGCGATTCCTCGGCCGCCGCCTGCCAGTCGGGCCGATCCGCGGGCGCATAGAGGCCGAGGCTGTAGTCGGCGAGCTTGCGCGTGATCAGCGGGCCTCTTCTGGGCCGCGCGAGCAGGATCGCCATGTCGGCCTCGCGCCGCGAGGGGTTGAGGAACCCCGACGAGGCGACGAGGTCGATCTCCAGTTCGGGGTGCGCGGCGGCGAAGCCGGCGAGGCGCGGGGCGATGAAGCTGCTGCCGAAGCCCTCCGACACGCTCAGGCGAAGGTGGCCCGACAGCGCCGCGCCGCCTTCGCTCGCCGAATCGACGCGCGAAGCCGCCGCCGCCATCGCCTCGGCATGCGGGACGAGCGCGCGGCCCGCGGCGGTCAGCGCGAATCCCGTCGGCGCGCGCTCGAACAGCGTCTGCTGCAACGCGCGTTCGAGCGCGCTGACCCGCCGGCTCACCGTCGTCGCGTCGACCTGCAGCGCCTGTCCGGCACGCGCCAGCGTGCCGTGCCGCGCGACCATCAGGAAATATTGCAGCCCATCCCAGTCCATATTCCTGCAGATATGCAGGATTAAACTGCAAGTCTATCCCTTGCAATCGGCCCGCCGTTGGTCTGTGGCGAAAGGCAAGGACAGACGGGAGACTTGACCATGCGACAGATCGACCATCATATCGTCGGCGGTGCCGGCGGCGGCTCGCGCCACAGCGACATCTTCGACCCCAACAACGGCGGCGTGCAGGCCGCGGTCGCGCTCGGCGACGCCGCGCTGCTCGACCGCGTCGTCGCCGCCGCAAAGGCGGCGCAACCCGCTTGGGCGGCGGTCAATCCGCAGCGCCGCGCGCGCGTGATGTTCGATTACAAGCGGATCGTCGAATCCCATCTCGACGAACTGGCCGAACTGCTGGCGAGCGAGCATGGCAAGGTGGTCGCCGACGCGCGCGGCGACGTGCGGCGCGGGCTCGACGTTATCGAATTCTGCTGCGGCATCCCGCATGTGCTGAAGGGCGAATATACGCAGGGCGCGGGCCCCGGCATCGACGTCTATTCGATGCGTCAGCCGATCGGCATCGGCGCGGGCATCACGCCGTTCAACTTCCCGGCGATGATCCCGATGTGGATGTTCGGCCCGGCGATCGCGACCGGCAACGCCTTCATCCTCAAGCCCAGCGAGCGCGATCCGAGCGTGCCGGTGCGCCTCGGCGAGCTGATGCTCGAGGCGGGGCTGCCCGAGGGCATCCTTCAGGTCGTCCACGGTGACAAGGAGATGGTCGACGCGATCCTCGATCATCCCGACATCGGCGCGGTCAGCTTCGTCGGTTCGTCGGACATCGCCCATTATGTCTACAATCGCGGCGTGTCGAACGGCAAGCGCGTGCAGGCAATGGGCGGGGCGAAGAACCACGGCATCGTCATGCCCGACGCCGATCTCGACCAGGTGGTGAACGACCTGACCGGCGCCGCCTTCGGCTCGGCGGGCGAGCGCTGCATGGCGCTGCCGGTCGTCGTGCCGGTGGGCGAGGACACCGCGAACCGGCTGCGCGCCAAGCTGATCCCCGCGATCGAGGCGCTGCGCGTCGGCGTGTCGACCGATGCCGAAGCGCATTACGGCCCCGTCGTCTCGGCCGCGCACAAGGAAAAGGTCGAAGGCTGGATCCAGAAATGCGCCGACGAGGGCGCCGAACTCGTCATCGACGGCCGCGGCTTCACGCTGCAGGGGCATGAGGACGGCTTCTTCGTCGGTCCGACGCTGTTCGACCATGTCACCCCCGACATGGAAAGCTATCGCGAAGAGATTTTCGGCCCGGTGCTCCAGATCGTCCGCGCCCCCGATTTCGAGAGTGCGCTCGACCTGCCCTCGAAGCACCAATACGGCAACGGCGTCGCCATCTTCACCCGCAACGGCCACGCCGCGCGCGAATTCGCGCAGCGCGTCAACGTTGGCATGGTCGGCATCAACGTGCCGATCCCGGTGCCCGTCGCCTATCACACCTTCGGCGGCTGGAAGCGCTCGGCGTTCGGCGACACCAACCAGCACGGCATGGAGGGCGTCAAATTCTGGACCAAGGTCAAGACGGTCACCGCGCGCTGGCCCGACGGCGGCGGCGACGGATCGAACGCCTTCGTCATCCCGACGATGGGCTGACGACGGCCACGCCGATGAAACCGGACCCGGCCGCCGGGCATTTCTCCTGCGAAGGAGAAAGACGATGAGACTTGGAAACGGCAGCGCCTCCTCGACGGGGCTGGGCTTGATGGCGGCCACGCTGCTGCTTGCCGCGTGCAGCGGCGGCAACGACGAGCAGCCGCCGGCCGAGACCGCCGAAAAGGCGGCGCCGGCACCCGTTGCCCCGGCTCCGTCCGCCCCGGCCGAACCCATGCCCGCCGACGCCGACCTCACCTATGCGGCCGACCCGGCGCTGGCGCCCCCCGCCGCTCCTGAGGCGGGCATCGGCAGCGGTGCCAAGGCGATTCCCGCCGCGATCCAGGGTCGCTGGGCGCTCGATGCCGGGGATTGCGCCGCGCGCGCCGGTACCGATCTCACCGCGCTGGTCATCGACGCAAAGACGCTGCGCTTCTTCGAATCGGCCGGCGATCTCGCCCGCGTGCGCGAGCGGAGCGCGAACCGCATCGTCGCCGATTACAAGTTCAGCGGCGAAGGCGAGCAATGGGACCGGCTGATGCTGCTGGCGCTCGCCGACGGCGGCAAGACGCTGGTGCGCCGCGACTACGGCGAGGGTGCGGCGCCCGAGCCGATGCGCTATAGGCGTTGTACGCCCTGACCGGGGAAGAGAGAAGGGGAACAGAGACATGGATATTCGTTGGATCGCCGCCGCCCTCGCCCTGCCGCTCGCCGCCTGCGCGAGCGCCGATGGACCTGCCGAATCGACGCCGCCGCCCGCCGCGATGACCTGCAACGCCGATGCGGGGCAAGGCTTCGTCGGCCAGACCGCGGCGCCCGACCTCGGCGCCGCGGTGCTGAAGGCGACCGGCGCGCGCACGCTGCGTTGGGGCCCGCCGCGTTCGGCGATGACGATGGATTACCGGCAGGATCGGGTGAATGTGATGTACGATGACGCCTACAAGATCACGCAGGTCACCTGTGGCTGACGCTGCCCGTCGCAGCCACGGCTCCGTCTCGTTCTGTGAGCCCCTCGATGGCTAGGCAGGGGCGTGCGCGTCGAGTCCGAGGCGATCGTGGGCGCCCTCTCGTCAGCATGACGGGGAGGGAGCAGAATGCGCGAGCGGAACCCGTGCGTCTATATCATGGCAAGCGGTCGCCACGGCACGATCTACATCGGCGCCACGTCCGATTTGATGGCTCGCGTCTATCAGCATCGCGAAGGGCTGATCGACGGCTCCACGAAACGCTATGGCGTGAAGCGGCTGGTCTTTTACGAGATGCACGAAACGATGGACGCGGCGATTGTGCGGGAAAAACGGCTTAAGGCATGGAAACGCGACTGGAAGATCGCCCTGATCGAGACGGACAATCCTTTTTGGGAGGATTTGGCCATTCACCTTGGCTTCCCGCCGCCGACCTAGTTCCGAATGGATGCTGACTTTCGTCGGCATGACGTAGAGACGAGTGATGATGACCGACCAGTTCCAGCTTACCGACGACCAGCTTGCCATTCAGGACATGGCGCGCAAGTTCACCGCCGATGCGATCACGCCCTTTGCGGCCGAATGGGACGAGCGGGGCCATTTCCCGCGCGACGTCATCAAGGCGGCGGCGGAGCTCGGCTTCGCCGCCATCTATGTCGGCGAGGAATCGGGCGGCATCGGCCTCGGCCGGCTCGAGGCGGCGCTGATCATGGAGGCGATGGCCTATGGCTGCCCCGCGACCAGCGCCTTCGTCTCGATCCACAATATGGCGAGCTGGATGATCGACAGTTTCGGCAGCGCCGAAGTCAAGGCGAAATATCTGCCCGACCTCGTCACCATGGATCGGATGGCGAGCTATTGCCTGACCGAGCCCGGCTCGGGGTCCGACGCCGCGGCGCTCAAGACCACCGCGAGGCTCGAAGGCGATCATTATGTCGTCAACGGCACCAAGCAGTTCATCTCGGGCGCCGGGGTCAACGACATCTATGTGACGATGGTGCGCACCGGCGCGCCGGGGCCGAAGGGCATTTCGTGCCTCGTCATCGAAAAGGACATGCCCGGCGTCAGCTTCGGCGCCAAGGAGCGCAAGCTCGGCTGGAACGCATCGCCGACCGCGCAGGTGATCCTCGACAATGTGAAGGTGCCGGTCGAAAACCGCGTCGGGGCGGAAGGCGACGGCTTCCGCTTCGCGATGGCGGGGCTCGACGGCGGGCGGCTCAACATCGGCGCCTGTTCGCTCGGCGGGGCGCAGCGCTGCCTCGACGAGGCGATCGGCTACACGAAGGATCGCCAGCAGTTCGGCCAGCCGATCGCCGATTTCCAGAACACCCAGTTCACGCTCGCCGACATGGCGACCGACCTCGAAGCCGCGCGCGCGCTGCTCTATCTCGCCGCGGCGAAGGTCACCGCGAACGCCCCCGACAAGTCGCGCTTCTCGGCGATGGCGAAGCGGCTCGCGACCGACAACGGCAGCGCCGTCGTCGACCGCGCGCTCCAGCTTTTCGGGGGTTACGGCTATCTGAAGGACTATCCGATCGAGCGCTTCTGGCGCGACCTGCGCGTTCATTCGATCCTCGAAGGGACGAATCAGGTGATGCGGATGATCGTGGGAAGGGACCTGCTGCGCCAATGACCGAAGATGTATTGATCGGTGTCGAGGGCCGCGTCGGCCGCATCGCGCTGAACCGCCCGAAGGCGATCCACGCGCTCAACCTGCCGATGTGTCAGGCGATGATCGACGCGCTGCTCGCCTGGCGCGACGATGCCGCGATCGAGGCCGTCGTCATCGACCATAGCGAGGGCCGCGGCTTCTGCGCCGGCGGCGACATCCGCATGCTCGCGGAAAGCGGGGCGAAGGACGGGCGCGAGGCGCGGGCCTTCTTCCACACCGAATATCGCCTCAACCACCTGCTCTTCACCTATGCGAAGCCCGTCGTCGCCTTCATGGACGGCATCACCATGGGCGGCGGGGTCGGCATTTCGCAGCCGGCGAAATATCGCGTCGCGACCGAACATACGCGCTTCGCGATGCCCGAGACCGGGATCGGCCTGTTCCCCGACGTCGGCGGCGGCTGGTATCTGCCGCGGCTGGAGGGGCGCGTCGGCGCCTTCCTCGCGCTCACCGGCGCGCGGCTCGACGGGGCCGAATGCCTCGCGCTCGGCCTCGCCACCCATTATCTGCCGTCGGCGAATCTCGCCGAGGCGAAGGAGCGCATCGCGCAGCACCCCGACCGCATCGGCGGCATATTGGGCGAGCTGTCGGTCACCGCTCCGCCCGCCGCGATCACCGGCCAGATCGACAAGATCAACCGGCTGTTCGCCAGCGACCGCTACGAGGATATTCTCGCCGCGCTGGAAAAGGACGGCGGCGAATGGGCGCAGAAGGAATTGGGCGCGCTGCGCACCAAGAGCCCGCAGACCTGCAAGGTCGCGCTGCGCCAGCTTCGCGAGGGCGCGGCGATGCCCGATTTTGCCGCCGAGATGCGCCAGGAATATGCGATCGGCAGCCGCGTCGTCGCAATGCACGACTTCCTCGAAGGCGTCCGCGCGCTGATCGTCGACAAGGACAACAGCCCGAAATGGGACCCGTCGACGCCCGAAGCAGTGACCGACGAATGGATCGACGCGATCTTCGCGCCTTTGCCGCCGGGTGAAGCGTGGACGCCGCTAACATAGGCTCGTCACCCCGGACTTGATCCGGGGTCCATTCAGGCCTCGCGGGGCGGAATGGATGCCGGATCAAGTCCGGCATGACGAAAAACCGGAGACAAGAATGACCTACGAAACCCTCCTCGTCGAAACGCACGGCGCCGTTACCTTGGTGACGCTCAACCGCCCGCAGGCGCTCAACGCCCTCAACTCGTCGGTGCTCGATGATCTGATCGCGGCCTTCGCCGCCTATGAGGCGGACCCGGGCCAGCGCTGCGCGGTGCTTACCGGCTCGGGCGACAAGGCCTTTGCCGCGGGTGCCGACATCAAGGAAATGGCCGACAAGCCCGCTGCCGATTTCTATCTTCAGGATTTCTTCTCGAAATGGACGAGCGACTTCGTGAAGAAGGTGAGGAAGCCGTGGATCGCCGCGGTCAACGGCTTCGCGCTGGGCGGCGGCTGCGAACTGGCGATGATGGCCGACTTCATCATCGCGTCGGAGAAGGCGAAATTCGGCCAGCCCGAGATCAAGCTCGGCGTCGCCCCCGGCATGGGCGGCTCGCAGCGGCTGACCCGCGCGGTCGGCAAGGCGAAGGCGATGGAGATGTGCCTGACCGGCCGGATGATGGATGCCGAGGAAGCCGAACGCGCGGGGCTGGTCGCGCGCGTCGTGCCGCACGAAAGCCTGATCGACGAAGCGCTCAAATCGGCCGCGCTGATCGCGTCGATGCCGCCGATGGCCGCGATGGTGAACAAGGACATGGTCAATGCCGCATTCGAGACGACGCTCGACCAGGGGCTGATCTACGAACGCCGCCTGTTCCAGATCCTCGCCGCGACCGAGGACAAGGCCGAAGGCATGGCTGCCTTTATCGAGAAGCGCGAAGGCGTGTGGAAGGGGCGGTGATCTTCTGAGCCCTCTCCCCTTCAGGGGAGAGGATATGGAGGCTTGGCGCGTAGCGCCTAGCCGGAGTTGGAGAGGGGAATGCACGCCTCCCCCTCTCCCAACCCTCTCCCCTGAAGGGGAGAGGGCTTATGGAGAATGACATGAAAATCGCCTTCATCGGACTCGGCAACATGGGCGGCGGGATGGCCGCGAACCTCGCGAAGGCGGGGCACGAGGTGCGCGCCTTCGACCTCAGCGAAGAGGCGCTCGCGCGCGCCGTCGAGGCGGGTTGCGCCCGCGCCGCGTCGGCCGCCGAGGCGGTGTCGGGTGCCGAGGCCGTGGTGACGATGCTCCCCGCGGGCCGGCATGTCGCCGGCGTCTATGAAGCCGACGTCTTCCCTAACGCCGCGCCCGGCACCCTGCTGCTCGACTGCTCGACGATCGACGTCGCGACCGCGCGGGCGAATATCGAGGCGTCGACCGCGAAGGGCCTCGTCGCGGTCGACGCGCCGGTATCGGGCGGCATCGCGGCGGCCAATGCGGGGACGCTGACCTTCATGGTCGGCGGCACCGACGAAGGCTTCGCGCGCGCGCAGCCGATCCTCGCGAAGATGGGCAAGGCAGTGATCCACGCGGGCGACGCGGGCGCGGGGCAGGCGGCGAAAATCTGCAACAACATGCTGCTCGGCGCCTCGATGATCGCGACCTGCGAAAGCCTTGCGCTCGCGCAGAAGCTCGGGCTCGATCCGCAGAAATTCTTCGACATCGCCAGCGTCTCGTCGGGGCAGTGCTGGTCGCTGACCAGCTATGCGCCGCTCCCCGGCGTCGGTCCGACGACACCCGCCGACAATGGCTACAAGGGCGGCTTTGCGGCGGCGCTGATGCTCAAGGACCTGCGCCTTGCGATGGAGGCGGCGCAAAGCGTCGACGCCGACGTTCCGATGGGCAGCCGCGCGCGCGAACTCTACGAAGCCTTCGTCGCGGCGGACAAGGACGGCCACGACTTTTCGGCGATTATCCAGACGTTGCAGGGCTCACGGTGTCCCCTTTGATGCGGGTGCCACATTCCTCGTCACCTCGGACTTAATCGGCAATTATCCCCTTTCGACAAGTAGCTGTTCCCCGGCGAAAGCCGGGGCCCATGCGAAGCAGCGCTGCGCCATCTGGGCCCCGGCTTTCGCCGGGGAACAGCTCCTTACTTGCCCGAAGGACATATGTGCCGACTTGATCCGGGATTCATTTTCCCGGCGCTGGTTTGAATGGATCCCGGATCAGGTCCGAGGTGACGATGAACGTGATGGGCCGCTCATTCCCGGCACGCGCGGTTCAATAGAAATCTGCCGTTTCGCCGCCATCGCGGCGGTCGGTGCGATGCACCTGCGTCGGCGCGTCCTTTCGGCCGGTCCGCACCTCGATCCGCCCGTTCACCCGCCGCACTTCGGCGGGGGCGAGGATACGCGCCCGCGCCACGCCGACCGCGGTCGGTTGCGGCGCCGGTGCGGCAGCCGGGGTGCTCGCGGCGAGCGACAGGGCGGCGGCGAGGAGCATGACGGTCATGCTCTACCCTGACGGCAGCGCTTGCCAGCGTTTTAACCCTGAATCGCAAGATTTCGGCAGGTCGGGGAGGGCCGCTTTGACGAAGGCGGCGCCATTTGCTCCGCATCGGGACGAATCGGAGCGCGATGCCATCGAATCGCATCGTCATCCGCGAGCGGCGACACCGCGTGGCAATCCAGAGCAGGCGCAAACCGCCCTGGATTGCTTCGCTCCGCTCGCAATGACGAAGTGGGTCAATCCAATATCATCATGCTCCAACGCCCCTCTTCCGAAGAGGAGGGTGGATTCGTGTCAAAACCCGCTTTTCGCCGCCGCCTTTTCCTTCAGCAGCGGTGCAACCTCGAAACCGTGCTTTTCCAGCGCCGCGGCGATCTTGTCGGTGCCTTCCAGCCCGGCCCAGAACATCGGGCCGCCGCGATAGACCGGCCAGCCATAGCCATAGATCCACACGACATCGATGTCGCTCGCGCGCTGCGCCTTGCCCTCGGACAGGATCAGCGCGCCCTCGTTGACCATCGGATAGAGGGTGCGCTCGACGATCTCCTGATCGCTGATCTCGCGCTTCTCGACGCCCGCCTTGGCGCGGAACTGCTCGATGATCTCGGCGACGCGCGCGCTCTCCGACGGATTGCGCTTGTCGTCATAGTCATAGAAGCCCGCCTGCTTCTTCTGGCCCCAGCGACCCTCGGCGCACAGTGCGTCGCGGATGCTCTCGATCCGGTTGGGGTCGCGGTGCCAGCCGATGTCGACGCCGGCAAGGTCGCTCATCTGGAACGGTCCCATCGGCATGCCGAAATCGACGTGCACCTTGTCGACCTGCGCCGGGGTCGCGCCTTCGAGCAGCAGCTTCTGCGCCTCGATCTGGCGCGGCGCGAGCATGCGGTTGCCGATGAAGCCGTGGCATACGCCCGCGACCACCGCGACCTTGCCGATCTTCTTGCCGATCGCCATCGCGGTCGCGAGGACGTCGTCGGCGGTCTTGTCGCCGCGCACGACCTCGAGCAGCTTCATGACGTTGGCGGGCGAAAAGAAGTGCATGCCGAGCACGTCGCCGGGGCGGCCGGTCGACGCGGCGATCTCGTTGACGTCGAGATAGCTGGTGTTCGACGCGAGGATCGCGCCGGGCTTGGCGATCTTGTCGAGCTTGCCGAAAATCTCCTTCTTGACGTCCATATTCTCATAGACCGCCTCGATGATCAGGTCGCAGTCGGCGAGCGCCTCCAGTTCGAGCGCCGGGGTGATCAGGCCCATCATCTGGTCGACCTGTTCGGGCTTGAAGCGACCTTTCGCGGCGCTCGCGTCGTAATTCTTGCGCACCACGCCCAGCCCGCGGTCGAGCGCTTCCTGCTGCATTTCGACGATCGTGCAGGGGAAGCCCTTCTGCAGGAAGTTCATCATGATGCCGCCGCCCATCGTGCCGGCGCCGATGATGCCGACCTTCTTCACGTCGCGCAGCTTGATGTCCTTGGGCAGGCCGTCGATCTTCGCGGCCTGGCGCTCGGCGAAGAAGATGTGGCGCTGCGCCGCCGACTGGCTGCCCATCATCAGCTTCATGAACTCCTGCCGCTCGAAGGCGAGCCCTTCCTCGAACGGCAGCCGCGTCGCCGCCTCGACGCACGCGAGGTTGGCATAGGGCGCCTCGAAACCGCGCCAGCGCTTGGCGTTCTTGGTCTTGAGCTGTTCGATCACACCGACGTCGCCGAACACCGCGCGCTCGCGCGTCGGGCGCGGGCCGTCGGCGATCTTCGCGCGGGCAAAGGCGATCGCGTCGGCGGCGAGGCTGTCCTCGCCCGCCAGTTCGTCGACCAGGCCCATCTCCTTCGCCTTGGGCGCGGGGACGGGATCGCCGAGCGAGGTCATCGTCGCCGCAGCCTCGACCCCGACGACGCGCGGCAGCCGCTGGGTGCCGCCCGCGCCGGGCAGCAGTCCCAGCTTGACCTCAGGCACGCCCAGCTTCGCCGACGGAACGGCGACGCGATAGTGACAGACGAGCGCGGTTTCGAGACCGCCGCCCAGCGCCGTGCCGTGGATCGCCGCGACGACGGGCTTCGACGCCGCCTCGATCATGTTGAGCACGGCGTTGAAATCGGGACCGCGCGGGGCCTTGCCGAACTCGCTGATGTCGGCGCCGGCGATGAAGGTGCCGCCGTCGCAGCGCAGCACGATCGCCTTGACGCCGTCGTCGGCGAGCGCCGCCTTGAAATTGTCCTCGAGGCCCTGGCGAACGTGCCAGGACAGCGCGTTGACGGGCGGATTGTTGACGATGATGACGGCGACGTCGCCGTCCTTCTGCATCGTGACGCTGACGGGGGTATCTTCGGACATGGGAGAACTCCTTGGTCTAATGGTCAATCGTCGATCGCGGCGTGGACGAGCGTCTTGACCTCGCGCCGCACGGGATAGGTGGAAGAGGGCATGAGCTGGGTCATGAAGACCATGCACATCTCTTCGACCGGATCGACGAAGAAACCGGTCGAGAACATGCCGCCCCAATAATAATCGCCCGCCGAGCCGGGAATGCCTGCATGCGCGGGGTCGAGCGTGACCGCGAAGCCAAGCCCGAAGCCGACCCCGGCATTCTCGTCCTCGGAAAAGATGCCGACGCTGTGCTGCGTCAGGTCGCCGCCGCCGACCAGGTGGTTCGCCGTCATCAGGTCCAGCGTCTTGCGGCTGATGATTCGCGTCCCCTCCAGCTTGCCGCCGCCGAGCAGCATCAGGCAGAAACGGTGATAGTCGTGCAGCGTCGAGGCGAGCCCACCGCCGCCCGAATGGAAGCTGCGCGCCTTGGCCCATCGGCTGCGGTCGCCGCTGTCGAACGGCTTCATCTTCTCCTTCGGGTCGAAGGCATAGCAGTCGGTCAGCCGGTGCTGCTGGTCGGCGGGCACCTGAAAGCCGGTGTCGGCCATGCCGAGCGGATCGAAGATGCGCTCCTTGAGCACCGCGGCGAAGGGCTTGCCCTCGATCCGTTCGATCACCGCGCCCAGCACGTCGGTCGCCATCGAATAGTTCCAGTGCGCGCCCGGGTCGAATTGCAGCGGAATCTTCGCCAGCCCCTCGATGAAACCGTCCATCGTGTAGTCGGCGTCGAAATCGTCGATCTTCGTCTTGCGATAGGCGGCGTCGACCGGCGTCCGCTCCTGAAAGCTGTATGTCAGCCCGGCGGTGTGGCGGAGCAGGTCGACCATCAGGATCGGTCGCGCCGGCGGCCGGGTCAGGAAGGGGACGTTGCCGCCCCCCGCGACGAACACGCCGGTGTCCCTGAACTCGGGGCAAAATTTGACCAGCGGGTCGCTCAGCGCGACCTTGCCTTCCTCGACCAGCGTCATGAAGGCGACCGAGGTGATCGGCTTGCTCATGCTGGCGATGCGAAAGATCGCATCTTCCTTCAGCGCCGATCCGGGACGGCCGTCGCCGATGCACGACAGATGCGCGATCTCGCCGCGCCGCGACACCAGCGTCGCGGCATGCGGCAGGCGGCCCGTCTCCACATATTTGGCGGATAGAAAAGCTGGAATGCGATCCAGCCGCGCCGTATCGAAACCGTGACCCATATCGTCTCCGTTCTAGTGCGAGGTCTGGCCGAGAAGCTGGCGCGTAACCGGGTGCGAGCTGGTGAGGCCGCCGTCGACCGCGATTGCTTGCCCGTTGACATAGCTCGCCTGGTCACTCGCGAGGAAGAGGGCGACGTTCGCCAGCTCCTCGGGCTGCCCTGCGCGCTTCAGCGGATTGAGCTGGCCGATCTTGTGGGTGACGCCTTTTTCCTTGGCATAGTCGAAGGTCGGCCGGGTCATTCCCGTCTCGGTCAGGCCGGGGCAGATCGCGTTGACGCGGACATTGGCGCTCGTCATCTGCTGTGCCGCGGTCTTGGCGAGGTTGATGACCCCCGCCTTCGACGCCGAATAGGCGGCCGGGCCCGCGCCCGAATTGATCCCCGCGACGCTCGCGGTCAGCACGATCGCACCGCCGCGGCCTTGGTCGACCATCGCCTTGCCGGCGTGCTTCACCATCAGCGCCGGGCCGATCAGGTTGACGCGCAGCGTCTCGGCGAAACCTTCGGGCGTGATGTCGAAGATGCCGCCCATGTCGCCGATGATCCCGGCGTTGGCGAAGACGATGTCGAGCCCGCCGTAAGTCTCCTTGGCGGCTGCGACGAGCTTCGCGACGTCGGCCTCGACCCCCGCATCGATTTCGAGCGCGACGGCCTCGCCGCCCGCATCCTTCACCGCCTGCGCCGTGTCATGCACCGCCGCCGTCTTGTCGCCGATGACCAGCTTCGCGCCCTCGGCGGCAAAGCGCAGCGCGCTCGCGCGGCCGATGCCGCTGCCCGCGCCGGTGATGATCGCGATCTTGCCGTCCAAAGCGCCCATATTCAGCCTCCGCTCGATGTGTTGCCGCCGTCGATGACGATCGTCTGGCCGGTGGTGAAGCCGCCCGCCGGGCTCGCGAGGAAGACCGCGGCGCCCGCGATCTCGTGCGGCTCGCCGATGCGGCGCAGCGGCGACCGGCGCGTCGACACCTCCAGCGTGTCGGGGCTCTCCCACAGCGCGCGGGCGAAATCGGTCTTGATCAGGCCCGGCGCGATGCAGTTCACCCGTACGCCGGCGGGCCCGAACTCGTCGGCCAGATTGCGGGCCATCTGCATGTCGGCGGCCTTCGAGATGCAATAAGCGCCGATGATCGATGATCCCTTCAGCCCGCCGATCGAGCTGATGATCGTGATCGACCCCTTGCCCGCCGCCGTCATCGCCGGGGCGCACATGTGAATCAGCCAGTGGTTCGACAGGATGTTGTTGTCGAGAATCTTGCGGAACGCATCGTCGCTGATCCCCGCCGACGGACCGTAATAGGGATTGGAGGCGGCGTTGCAGACGAGCGCGGTGACGGGGCCGAAGGCGGCCACCGTCTCGTCCACCAGATGCTGCAGGTTCTCCTTCGAGGAGATGTTCGCGGCAACGGCGATTGCGGTGCCTGCGCCGTGTTTTGCGTTGATCTTTGCGGCGACGGCGTCGCAGGCGTCCTGCTTGCGGCTCGAAATCACGACCTTTGCGCCGTGCGCGGCCATCGCCTCGGCGATCGCCTTGCCGATGCCGCGCGACGATCCGGTGATCAGCGCGACCTCGCCCTGCATGTCGAACAGATTCATGCGCCGGCCTTTCTGGCAAACTCCCACGCCCGCTGCGCGAGCGGCAGGACGCGTTCGGACATCTCCTTCGCATGGGCGGAGGAAGCGGTGCCGTCGATGACGCGCTTCTTGATCCCCTGCATGATGCCCGCGAGACGGAAGAAATTATAGGCGAAATACCAGTTCATGTCGGGCACGCTGTCGCGCCCGGTCGCCGCGCAATAGCGCTCGACCACCTCTTCGAGCTCGGGAATGCCCAGCGCCTTGCGGTCGAGGTCGGCGACGCCCGACCGGCCGCCGTTCTCGGTCACCCACGCCATGGCGACATAGGTGAAATCGGCGAGCGGATCGCCGAGCGTCGACAGTTCCCAGTCGAGCACCGCGCGCACCTGCGGCCGATCGCTGGCCCAGATCATGTTGTCGATGCGATAGTCGCCGTGGACGACGCTGGTGCGCGTCTGTTCGGGCAGCGTCGCGGGCAGCCACGCGATCAGCCGCTCCATCTCGTCCATCGTCTCGGTTTCGGACAGCCTGTACTGTTTGGTCCAGCGGTCGACCTGACGGCCGAAATAATTGCCCGGCTTGCCGAAATCGGACAGCCCCGCCGCCGCGACATCGACGCCGTGCAGCGCGGCGAGCGTGTCGATCATCGCGAAATAGGTGGCGCGGCGATTCTCCGGCGTCGATCC
This sequence comes from Sphingopyxis granuli, assembly GCF_001559015.1. NCBI lineage: Bacteria > Pseudomonadati > Pseudomonadota > Alphaproteobacteria > Sphingomonadales > Sphingopyxidaceae > Sphingopyxis > Sphingopyxis granuli. The sequence goes on along the minus strand of NZ_CP012199.1, from coordinate 4,477,383 downwards.
CGGCATCGACCCGTCCCAGATGGTGTGGCCGTCGACCATGTCCATCACATAGAACCAGCTTCCCACCACGCTTTCGTCGGTGCACAGTCCGTACTGGCGCGCGACCGGGAAGCCCATCTTGTGGAGCCCCGCCTGCACCTTGTATTCGCGGTCGACTGCGTGCGCCGAGGGGAGCAGCGGGCCGAAGGGCTTGCGGCGCAGCACATAATTGCCGGACGGCGAGGCGATCCTGTAGGTCGGATTCGACTGGCCGCCGGCGAACTTGCTCTGCGTCAGCGGTCCCTGAAAGCCTTCGACATTCGCTTCCATCCACGCCGTCAGCTTCGCCTCGTCGAGGATGTCGGCGCCCTCGGGCGCGACGGTGCCGGAGAAAAGTTTCTGTGCGTCCATTGCTGTCGTCATGCGGGCCTCTTTTCCCGTTCGGGCTGAGCAAGGGGATGGAGGATCACTGATCGAACACGATCACCGACCGCGCGGCATCGCCCTTCTTCATCTTGTCGAATCCCTCGTTGATCTTCTCGAGCGGAATCGTCTCGGCGACGATGCTGTCGAGGTCGAGCAGTCCGCGCAGGTAGAAATCGACCAGTCGCGGAATGTCGACCGGGAAGCGGTTGCCGCCCATGATCGCGCCCTGCAGCTTCTTGCTCGCGAGCAGGTCCATCGCGCCGAGCCCGACCTGTTCATTGAGCGGCATCATGCCCAGGATCGTCGCGGTGCCGCCGCGGCGCAGCGACGCCACCGCGAGCTTTGCCGAAGCCGGGCGCCCGACCGCCTCGATCGCATGATCGACGCCGCCCCTGGTCATCTCGACGATCTGCTTCGCAGCATCGTCGGCGAGCGCGTCGACCGTGTCGGTCGCGCCCAGCTTCATCGCCAGCTCGCGCTTCTCGGGCACCGGGTCGGCGGCGATGATGCGCCCCGCGCCCGCGATCTTCGCGGCGTTGATCGTCGCGAGGCCGACGCCGCCGCAGCCGACGACCGCGACCGTCTCGCCCGGCGTGACCTTGCAGGCGTTGAAGATCGTTCCCGCGCCCGTCGTCACCGCGCAGCCGATCACCGCGGCGCGGTCGAGCGGCATCTCCGGGTCGATCGCGACGCAGGCATGTTCGTGGACCAGCATCACCTCCGAAAAGGCGCTGAGGTTGAGCATCTGGTTGACGGGCGATCCGTCGGGCCGCGTGATGCGCGGCGCCGATCCGGCCGGCCGCCGCGTGTCGCCGCCGAGGCACAGCGACATGCGGCCCGTCACGCAAAATTCGCAGTGGCCGCAGAAGGCCGACAGGCAGGTGACGACCGCGTCGCCGGGCTTGACCGTGCGCACCTCGCTGCCGACCGCCTCGACGATCCCCGCCGCCTCGTGGCCCGGGATCGCGGGCAGCGGGTGCGGATAGGCGCCGTCGATGAAATGCAGGTCCGAATGGCACAGGCCGCAGGCGGCGGTGCGGATGCGCACCTCGTGCGGGCCGGGCGCGTCGACGACGATCTGCTCGATGACGAGCGGCTTGCCGGGTTCGATCAGGACGGCGGCTTTGGTCATTCTATGCTTCCCTCATTGCCGTTCGTGCCGAGCTTGTCGAAGCACCGTTCTTCCTTCATGTCGTCAAAAGAAAAGAACGGCCCTTCGACAGGCTCAGGGCGAACGGTTCAAGATTTAACGCGAAACCCCGACGTCGCCCGACGAAAAGCCCGGGTCGTTCAGCGCCGCCGAATGCTTGGCAAGCTCGATGCGGGCGATGGCGCGCGCGTGAACCTCGTCCGGCCCGTCGGCAAGGCGCAGCGTGCGCTGCCCGGAATACATCTTGGCGAGGCCGAAATCCTCGCTGACGCCGCCGCCGCCATGCGCCTGGATCGCGTCGTCTATGATCTGCAGCGCCATCGACGGCGCCTGCACCTTGATCATCGCGATCTCGGCCGCGGCCGACTTGTTGCCGACCTTGTCCATCATGTCGGCCGCCTTCAGGCACAGGAGGCGCGTCATCTCGATATCGATGCGCGCGCGTGCGATGCGCTGTTCCCAGATGCTGTGCTCGGCGATCGTCTTGCCGAAGGCGACGCGCGACTGGAGCCGCCGGCACATCTTCTCCAGCGCTTCCTCGGCGACGCCGATCGTGCGCATGCAGTGATGGATGCGCCCCGGCCCGAGCCGGCCCTGCGCGATCTCGAACCCGCGGCCCTCGCCCAGCAGCATCGCATCCTCGGCGTTGACGCGCACGTCCTTCAGCTCGATTTCCATATGACCGTGCGGCGCGTCGTCATAGCCGAAGACGGGCAGGTGGCGGATGATGTTGATGCCCGGCGCGTCCATCGGCACCGCCAGCATCGACTGCTGCTGGTGGCGCTTGGCGCCGAAGTCGGTCTTGCCCATCACGATCGCGACCTTGCAGCGCGGATCGCCCGCGCCCGACGACCACCATTTGATGCCGTTGATCACATAATCGTCGCCGTCGCGCTCGATCCGTGTCTCGATATTGGTCGCATCGGACGAGGCGACCTGCGGCTCGGTCATCAGGAAGGCCGAACGGATTTCGCCGTTCATCAGCGGCTTCAGCCATTTTTCCTTCTGCGCGGCGGTGCCGTAGCGATGGAACACCTCCATGTTGCCGGTGTCGGGCGCCGAGCAGTTGAACACCTCGCTCGCGAAGCCGACGCGGCCCATCTCCTCGGCGCACAGCGCATATTCGAGGTTGGTGAGGCCGGGCCCCTCGAACTCGAACGTCTCGTCGACATGATGGTGTGCGTCGCTGCGCGGCGGCATGAACAGGTTCCAGATGCCCGCGGCCTTCGCCTCGGCCTTCAGTTCCTCGACGATCTGGATCACCTTCCAGCGGTCGCCCGCCGCATCCTGCTCCTTGTAGGTCGGGACCGCGGGCCGCACCTTGCGTTCGATGAATTCGCGCACCCGGCCCTGCCAGTGCTTCTGCCGATCGGTGAGGTCGAAATCCATCGCAGCTTCCTTTCCCTTTACGTTCACGTAAGCCTATGGGCCGATTCGCCCCCCTTTGCCAAGTCCCGCGGCGCAGAAAATTGCCCGAAGCGCAAAGCGCGCGCAATCTTCCGCTACGGTGTCGGCCCCTCGCGCCTGGTCGAGGCGAGGGCGGCGAGGCGGGCCTCGTGGCCGGCCCGGTCGATCGTATAGCGGCGCAGCAGCAGCGCGGCGATGATGGAGATCAAAACCATCGCGCCCGCAAAGGCCCACGCCAGCGCGGTGGCGGTGCCGGGCGCCAGATCCTCGGGCCGGACGCGGTCGCCGAGCCCGGCGAAGACGACGAGTTCGCCGACCAGGAAGATGCCGAGCGCCTGGCCGAATTTCTGGGTCATCAGATAGCCGGCGAAGAAGACCCCCTCGATCCGCGTCCCGTGCTCGACCTCGTGCGCCTCGACGATCTCGGCGACCATCGACGAGGCGGAGATCGTCGCGACGACGAAACCGAGCAGCGACACGGTCATGAAGACCAGCAGCAGGATCATCGACGGCCAGCCGCCCAGTTCGGCCCACCAGCCGAGGTTGCGCGCGGCATAGGGCAGGAATCCAACCGCGCCGCTGAACAGGATCGCGCCGACCGCGGTGTCGCGCTTGCCGAAGCGGCGGTGCGCGCGGCCGACCGCGAAGAAGGCGCCGAACACCGCGATGGCGAGCCCGGCCGGATACCAGGCGAGCTGCGCGTCGCTGAGCTGCCAGACATAAAGCATCATGTAATTGACCGACGCGATCATCGTCGCATAGCCGGTGACGAGGAACAGCGCCCCGCTCGTCAGCGCCAGGAAGGCGGGATTGCGGAAGGCGAGCGCGATGTCGGCGAGCATCGCGAGCCCGTGGCGCTGCACCGGCGGACGCGGCGGCAGCGTCATGATCCGCCGATGCTGCCCGGCCGCCGAACCCAGCGTCGAGACGAGGATCAGCACCGCGCCGAACAGCCCGAAGGCGGCGTAGCCCGACGGATCGAGCAGGCCGTTCTGGCCCGGATCGTCCGATTTCAGGAAATAGCCATAGGCAAGCGCGGTCGCGAGCAGCCCGCCGAGCCAGCCGAACAGGAAGCGATAGCGCATCAGCGCGGTGCGCTCGTCATAGTCGTGGGTCAGCTCGGCGACCAGCGAGATCGACGGAATCTCGCACGCCGACACCAGGATGCGCACCGCGATCAGGTTGAGTGCGAGGCCCAGCGTCGAATGGGTCGCAATGTCGGGCGACAGCCACAGCAGCGTCCAGGCGATCGCCATCGGCACCGCAGCGCCATAGAGCCACGGCAGCCGCCGCCCCAGCCGCGTGCGCGTTGCGTCGGTCAGGCGGCCGATCAGCGGGTCGGCGAGCCCGTCGACGAACATCGCGCCGATCAGCACCAGCGACACGATGCGCGGGTCGAAGCCGAGCACCTGGTTGTAATAGATCATGAAGAAGGTGGTGAGCCCCGCCTCCTTCACCCCCAGCGCGACGCTGCCCAGCCCGTGCGCTAGCTTGATCCGCGTCGGCAGCAGGCCCGCGGGCGGCGCGGCGGTCATCGCTGCTCCTCTGCCGCCGCCTGCGCGCTCGCCAGCGCCGCGACGCGCGCCTCATGGTCGGCGCGGTCGATCGGATAATAGCGGAAGATCAGCGAGGAGACGACCGCGAACAGGATCACCAGCACGCAGTAATAGAGCGAGAAATCGTCGATCACCGCCTCGGGAACCTTGGCCGGGTCGGCCTTTTCGGGGATGCCCGCGATATCGACGAGCAGCCCGGTGACGAAGATGCCGAGCCCGGTCGCGCATTTCTGCATGAAGAAATTGCCGGCGAAGAAGGTGCCCTCGCTGCGCCGCCCGGTCTCGACCTCCGACGCCTCGACGATGTCGGCGATCATCGACCCGCCGGAGATCATCACCGCGACGCTGAACAGGTTGGCGAGGAAGAAGAAGACGAACAGGCCGGCGGTCGAGGCGGTGCTGCCCTCGACCGGCCAGGCGCCGAAATGGCGCAGCAGGAACGGCGTGACCCAGAAGGCCATGCCGATCAGCCCGCCGGCGATCGCGGTCGCGCGCTTGCCGAAGCGACGGTGCGCCGGGCCGACGAGCAGGAAGGTGCCGACGACGCTCGCGAACAGCACCCACGGATAGAGCATGAAGGCGCCGGGCGAGAAGCGCCAGATGAAGATATAGAGATAGTTGGAGATGGAGAAGGTCACCCCCTGGCTCGTATAGGCGATCGCCCCCGCCGCGAGCAGAACGAGGAAGGCCGGATGGCTCAGCGCCTCGCGAATCTCGCGAAAGGCGGTGCCGATGCGCAGCGCCGACGGCTTGCGTTCGGGCCAGCGCGCCGCCCAGCGATGCTGCCCGGCGGCGGAGACCAGCACCGTCGCCGCCATCAGCAGTCCGCCGAACAGCCCATATTGATAATAGCCCTCGACCTGCAGCAGCGACTTGGCGAGAAAGACGTCATAGGCGAGGAAGAGCATCAGCAGCCCGCCCGCCCAGCCGAACAGGAAGCGATAGCGCATCAGCGTCGTCCGCTCGTCGTAATCGCGCGTCAGTTCGGGAAGCAGCGCGACCGACGGCACCTCGCAGCACGACACCAGGCTGCGCACGATCATCGCGACGATGACGAGGTGCCAGAAGCCGGGCGCGGCGTCGGCGTCCGGCGTCCACAGCGCGAACCAGGCGAAGGCGAGCGGGATCGGCGCCAGATAGAGCCACGGCAGCCGCCGGCCCCAGCGCGTGTGCGTCTGGTCGGACAAATAGCCGATCACCGGATCGACGAAGGCGTCGAGCACGAGCGCGAGCATCAGCGCGAGGCTGACCAGCTTCGCGTCCATCCCCAGCACCTGATTGTAGAAAAGCAGCAGGAAGGTCGAGAAACCGTTGTCCTTCACGCCATAGGCGATGCTGCCGAGGCCGTGATAGAGTTTGAGGCGCAGCGGCAGCCGCGCCTCCGCCGCGGCGGCGGTCACGCGGCCGCCCCGGCCTTCGCCGCTTCCTCCATCGCCGTCAGCGCGTCGAACATCCCCGGTTCATTGGGGTCCCAGGCATGGCGCTGGCCGATCGTCAGCCCGCCGTCGACCAGCATGTGGGTGCCGGTCATGAAGCCCGCGTCTTCGCTCGCCAGATAGGCGACCGCATTGGCGATGTCCTCGGGCTGGCCGCCGCGCGCGACGGGCTGCGCGTGCGCGCTCATGTCGGCGATGATCGCCTTCGCGGCGTCCTTGCTCGCTTCGGGCACTTCGAGCGATTCGGTGAAGATGTTGGTGTTGATGAAGCCGGGGCAGATCGCGTTGACGCGGATGCCATATTGCGCGAGGTCGGTCGCCGCGACCTTGGTCAGGTGCAGCACTCCCGCCTTCGCCACGGCATAGGCGGTCGGCGAATAGCCGGCGCCCATCGCCGCGACGCTCGCAGTGTTGACGATGCTCGCGCCCCCGTTTTTCGTGGAGGGGCGCCCCTTCATGTGCGGCGCGGCATAGCGGATGCCCATCGCGACCGATTTCAGCAGCAGGTCCATCGTGCGGTCCCAGCCTTCGGGCGCGATCTCGTCGATCGGGGCGCGGTCGCCGCCCGCGCCGGCATTGTTGAAGACGATGTCGATGCCGCCGCCCTTGGCGGCCGCGGCGTTCATCAGCGCCTCGATGTCGGCCGGCTGCGTCACGTCGCAGCGGATGAAATCGATCCGGCCGTTCGAGGCGGCGGCGAGCGCCTGCCCGCCGGCTTCGTCGATGTCGGCGGCGAAGACGTGAGCCCCTTCGCTCGCCAGTTTCAGAACGGCGGCCTTGCCGATCCCCGATGCCGCGCCGGTGACGACGGCGACCTTGCCTGCGAATCGCATGATTGTCTGCTCTCCCGTTTTCTTTTGCCACCCAGCTTAGGCGCACGGGAAGGCGCGTCAACGGCTCGCAAACCGACGCTACGGCGCCGTAGCGGCAGCTTGTCGCATCCAAGTTGACGCTTGCGTAAACTTGCCGAGTCCTACTAGTTTGCGCGGCAGAAGAGGAGCCTGTGAAGATGAGCGATCCGGACGCTTTCCGCGCCGAGGTGCGTGCCTGGCTGGAAGCCAATTGCCCCCCCGAAATGCGCGAGCCCGTGCGCGACGAGGACGACGTCTGCTGGGGCGGACGCAAGTTCGTGTTCAAGAACGCGGCGCAGAAACAATGGCTCGAAGCGTGCGTCGCCAGGGGCTATACCGTTCCCGACTGGCCGAAGGAATATGGCGGCGCCGGCCTCAGCCCCGAAGAAACGAAGATCCTGCGTCAGGAAATGAAGCGCATCCACGCGCGCTCGCCGCTCGACAGCTTTGGCATCTGGATGCTCGGCCCGGCGCTGCTCAAGTTCGGGACCGAGGAGCAGAAGGTCCATTATCTGAACCAGATCGCGCGCGGCGAAATCCGCTGGTGTCAGGGCTATTCGGAACCGGGTTCGGGCAGCGACCTCGTGTCCCTGCAAACCTTCGGCGAAGACAAGGGCGATCACTGGGTCGTCAACGGCAGCAAGATCTGGACCAGCTACGCCGACAAGGCCGACTGGATCTTCTGCCTCGTCCGCACCGACAAGGCGAACAAATATCAGGGCATCACCTTCATGCTCTTCGACATGGAGAGCCCCGGCGTCACCACCAAGCCGATCCTGCTGATCAGCGGCAACAGCCCCTTCTGCGAAACCTTCTTCGACGATGTGAAGGTGCCGAAGACGCAGTTCGTCGGTGAGGTGGGCCGCGGCTGGGACGTCGCCAAATATCTGCTCGGGCACGAACGCGAGATGATCTCGGGTGGCGGCGCGGGCGGCGACATGGTCAGCATCGGCGGCGCCTTCGCGAAGGCGATCGGCCGGAACGAGCAGGGCGAGCTCGACGACCCGATCCTGCGCGCCGAAATGGCGGCGTTCGACGTCGACGTCTTTGCCTATCGCGCGATGGGCGAGCGGTTCATGGACATGTGGAAGACCGGCCGCGCACATCCCGCGTCGTCGAACATGATGAAATATGTCGGGACCGAGCTCAACAAGCGCCGCCACGAACTGGTGATGGCGGGCGGCGGCAGCGAGGCGCTCGAATGGGATAGCGAGGACAGCAAGGGCGGCGCGCGCGCGCGCACCTGGCTGCGCACCAAGGCCAATTCGATTGAGGGCGGGACGAGCGAGGTCATGCTCAACGTCATCGCCAAGCGCATCCTGGATCTGCCGGGGGCGTGAAAATAGCCCTCTCCCCCTCAGGGGAGAGGGTTGGGAGAGGGGGACGCACCCCACTTCCGTTGGTGTTTTTTCAGAGGGCCGGGGCGACTTCCCCTCTCCCCGGCCCTCTCCCCTGAAGGGGAGAGGGAGTTTCTATGCCGCTCTATCACAATGACGACCAGGCGATGCTCAAGGACAGCGTCGCGCCCTTCGTGGCCGAACAGGCGCCGGTCGCGCACCTCCGCCAGCTTCGCGACAGCGCCGATGCCACCGGCTTCTCGCGCGATCTGTGGGCGCAGTTCGTCGAAATGGGCCTGCCCGGCATGCTGGTGCCGGAAGCGCACGGCGGCCTCGGCATGGGCCACATGGAGGCGGGCATCGTGCTCGAGGAGATTGGGCGCAACCTAACGCCATCGCCCTTCCTGTCGACCAGCGTCGGCGCGGTCGCCGCGCTGGCGAAGGCAGGCGGGACGCAGGCCGACCGCTGGCTTCCCGCGATCGCGGCGGGCGAGGCGATCGTCGCGCTGGCGATCGACGAGGGCGCCAAGCACCGCCCCGACCGCATCGCCACGACCGCGACGCGCGCCGGCAACGGTTTCCGCCTCGACGGGAAGAAGAGCTTCGTCCTCCACGGCCATGTCGCCGACATGAGCATCGTCGCGGCCAAGACCGACGGCGGCCTCACCCTGTTCGCGGTGCCCAGGGATGCGAAGGGGCTGACCGCCGACCCGCGCCGCCTGGTGGACAGCAGCCTTGCGAGCCACGTCACGCTCGACGGCGTCGAGGTCGACGCCGACGCGGTGATCGGAGAGGTCGACGCGGGCGAGGCGGTGCTGAATGCCTTGCTTGCCGCCGCCCGCACCGGCGCCGCGGCCGAGATGGTCGGCGTCGGGCAGGGCGCGATGGACATGACGGTCACCTACCTCAAGGAACGCAAGCAGTTCGGCAAGCTGATCGGCGAGTTCCAGGCGCTCCAGCACCGCGCCGCGCATCTCTATGGCGAGATGGAAGTCGCGCGCGCCACCGTGATGAAGGCGCAGCAGCTTCTCGATGAGGGCAGCGAGGGCGCGAAGCTGATGGTCTCGGTCGCCAAGGCGAAGGCCGGCCGCGCCGCCAATCTCGCGGTGCGCGAGGGCGTCCAGATGCACGGCGGCATCGGCATGACCGACGAGTATGACATCGGCCTCTACATGAAACGCGACCGCGCGCTCGCCGAATATATGGGCGACGTGCATTACCACATCGACCAGGTCGCGCGGATGAACGGATACTAAGTCCGCCCAGGAGTTTTCAAACCCCGTTCGCCCTGAGCTTGTCGAAGGGCCGTCCCTTCTTTCGGGCGTCGCGGGGAAGACGGTGCTTCGACAAGCTCAGCACGAACGGAAGAGAGATAATCCTATGAACCTCACTGACATGTTCGGCCTCGACGGCCGCATCGCGCTCGTCACCGGCGGCTCGCGCGGGATCGGCGCGATGATCGTCGAGGGCTTCCTCGCCGCGGGCTGCGCGTGCGTCTATATCTCGGCGCGCAAGACGGCGCAGGTCGAGGCGGCGGTCGAGGATTTCAACAGCCGCTACCCCGGCAAGGTCGTCGGCCTGCCGGTCGACCTGTCGACCGTCGAGGGATGCCGCGGCCTCGCCAAGGAACTCGAGGCGCGCGAGGAGCGGCTCGACATCCTCGTCAACAACGCCGGCGCCGCGTGGGGCGAACCGTTCGAGGGCTTCCCCGAGGCGGGCTGGGACAAGGTGATGGACATCAACGTCAAGTCACCCTTCTTCCTGACGCAGGCGCTGCACGGCCTGCTCAAGGCCGCGGGCACGGCGGACCGGCCGGCGAAGGTCATCAACATCGGCTCGATCGACGGCATGCGGCTCAACCCGTGGGAGACATACAGCTACCACGCGTCGAAGGCGGCGATCCTCTACCTCACCAAGCGCCTCGCGGCGCGGCTGGTGCAGGATCATATCATCGTCACCGCGATCGCACCGGGCGCCTTCCAGTCGGACATGAACAAGGCGGCGCGCGACCATGGCGACGCGGTCGCGCAGAGCATTCCGGTGAAGCGCATCGGCGCGCCGGAGGACATGGCCGGCGCCGCGATCTTCCTCGCGTCGAAGGCGGGCGACTATGTCGTCGGAGACACGATCGCTGTCGACGGCGGGCTGGTCCACGGCGACCTGAAGACCAGCATCGACGCCTGATCGAATCCCCAGACCCTCGCTCCGTTCGTGTCGAGCGAAGTCGAGACACCCGTCGGTCTTGCGCTTCGCTTTCCCGATGGGCATCTCGACTTCGCTCGATGCGAACGGTGATGGTTGAGCTTTGCGCTACCCGCTATTCCGCAGCGCCGTCGCGATCGCGTTGATCGTCAGTTGGATGCCCTCGGCGATGCGCGGGTCGGTCTCGCCCGCGCGGTGGCGCTTCATCAGCTCGATCTGGAGCAGGTTGAGCGGCTCGATATAGGGCAGGCGCAGCCGGATCGACGCTTCGAGCGCCGGATTCTTCTCCAGCAGCCGCGACTGGCCGGTGATCCGCAGCAGGCCGTCGTGCGCGCGCTGCCAGCCGTCACGTATCGCCATGAAGATCGCGTCATGCCCGTCGATATGGCTCGCGAGCCCGGCATAGCGCGCCGCGATCCCCATGTCGGACTTGGCGAGCACCATCTCCATATTGTCGAGCAGCGCCGCGAAGAAGGGCCAGCCCGCCGCCATCTCGGCGAGCAGCGTCTGGTCGGGGAAGGCGGCGAACGCCTCGCCCGTCCCGTACCATCCGGGCAGCATCGTGCGCGCCTGCGCCCAGCTGAACACCCAGGGAATGGCGCGCAGGTCCTCGATCGCGCTGCTCTTCGTCCGGCTCGACGGGCGCGACCCGATCTTCAGCGTCGCGATCTCCGCGATCGGCGTCATCGCGCGGAAGACATCCCGAAAGCCCGGCGTGTCGTAGACAAGCCCGCGATAGGCGGCGAAGGCATGATCGGACAGCGCATCCATCGCGCCCGCGAAGCGCACCGCATCGGCCGCGCTCTTCGCCTCGGGCTCCAGGCTGGCGAGCAGGCTGGCCGACACCATCGCCTCCAGATTGGTCGCGGCGCTGTCGGTGGTGCCGTATTTGGCCGCGATCACCTCGCCCTGTTCGGTGATGCGGATGCGGCCCTGCACCGTGCCCGCGGGCTGGGCGCGGATCGCCGCGAAGGCGCTGCCGCCGCCGCGCCCGACCGCGCCGCCGCGTCCGTGGAACAGCTGCATCGCGGTGTCCGCCGCCGCGAACACCGGGGTCAGCGCCGCCGATGCCTGATGCAGTCCCCAGGTCGAGGTCAGATAGCCGCCGTCCTTGTTCGAATCGGAATAGCCGATCATCACTTCCTGCGACCCGCGCGCGCCGACGCGCTGCGCGATCTCGGGCAGCGCGAAATAGGCGGCCATGATCGCGGGCGCCTGATCGAGGTCGGCGATCGTCTCGAACAGCGGCACGACCATCAGCGCATCGTCGGCATCGCCCGACCACAGCCCCGCCTCGCGCGCGAGGACATGGACCTCCAGCAGGTCGGACAGGCTTTCGGCCTTGCTGATGATCCACTGGCAGATCGCCTCGCGCCCCAGCCGCGCGCGGATCGCGGCGGCGGCGTGGACGATCGCCAGTTCGCCCGCCGTTTCCTCGCTCCACCGGTGCCATGGCGCGGCGAGCGGCCGATCGACCGCCAGTTCGCGGCGCAGCAGCGCGACGCGCGCCTCCTCGTCCAGCGCCAGATAATCGCCCTCGACCCCCGAGACGCGCAGCAGTTCGGCGAGCACGCGTTCGTGCACCGCGCTGTTCTGGCGCATGTCGAGCGTCGCGAGGTGGAAGCCGAAGACTTCGACCGCGCGGATCAGCCGCCCCAGCGCGCCGAGCCCGCCGAGCTGCCCCTCGCCCCCCGCAGACAGCCCGTCGGCGAGGGTGACGAGGTCGCGGCGGAAATCGGCGGGCGCGGCATAGGGCTCGCCCGCCAGCATCGACGGGCGCGGCGGCGGGTGGCCGACGATCGCGACATGGGTGGCGCACAGCCGCGCATAGATGCCCGACAGCGCGCGGCGATAGGGTTCGTCGCTGCGGCTCGGCGCTTCGTCGCCGCTCGCATCGGCGAGTGCCGTGACCGTTTCGGGCACCGGGGCCAGCGTCTGCGATACCGACAGCTCGGTGCCGAGTGCATGCACCGCGTCGCAATAATGGCTGAGCACCGCCGCCGCGTTGCGTCCGGTCGCCGTCTCCAGCGTTTCGGCGGTGACGAAGGGATTGCCGTCGCGGTCGCCGCCGATCCAGCTTCCGACGCGCAGGAAGCTCGCGGGGCGCCGCCCCAACTCCTTTTCCCAGCGCGCATAGAGCCGCGGCACGACCGGCAGAAAGACGTCGCGCAGATAGGTGAGCGCATTGTCGATCTCGTCGGCGACGAACAAGCGTTCGGTGCGCAGCGGCCGCGTCTGCCACAGCAGCGCGATCTGGCGGCGGATCGCCGCTTCGACGCTGTCGCCCTCGGGCGTTTCCTCGCGCCCCGCGTCGCGCAGCCGCATCAGTTCGGCGATGCGGTTCTTGTGGTCGAGTACCGACTTGCGGCGCACCTCGGTCGGGTGGGCGGTCAGCACCGGGGCGACCAGCGCCCGCTCCAGCAGTGCCGTCACCGCATCGCCGTCGATTCCCTCCGCCGCCAGCCGCTCGAGCGCCGCCGCCACCGTCGCCCCGGGCTCGGCGGCGACGCCCTGCCGGTCCTCCGCCAGGTTGGCGAGCATCGAAAAGAGCATGAAGCCGCGCACGAAGGCGATTGTGTCGTCGAGACTCAGCGCGTCGAGCCCCGGGTCGATCGCCTCGGCCCCCGCGATACCGCGATGCCGGTCGACGCTCGCCGAACGGATATATTCGGTCCGGCGGAACAGCGTCTCGCCGCCCTGCGCGCGAATGACCTCGCCCAATATCCGCCCGAGATAGCGGATGTCGGGATTCTGGCTGATCTGGATCGGCTGGTTCATGGCGCCTTTGCTGCACCTGCGAAGGGGTGCGGTCAAGCGGCGCGTCGCGCGGTCAGCGCGCGCGGACCAGATTCAGCGTCCCCATGTCGACCCGCGCCTTGCCGACGAAATCGACGCCGTTGTGCGTGTCGGTGATGAACATCAGCCGGCCGTCGGCATCGCTGATCCGCGCGGCGACGGCATAAGTGTGGCGCGGATCGAGCCGGTTCCGGTCGACGGTCAGCGAGAAAGCGAACGGCACCTGCCGGCCGTCGGCGGTGAAGGCCTGACGTGCCAGCGTGCGCGCGGGGGCGTCGGCGAGGCTGACGTCGTCGAGCCGGATTTCGACCTGCGCCGTCGGCGGCAGTGCGATGCGCTCGCGATAGGCGATGCTGCCGGTCACCGTGACGGGCTCTTCGGACGGCATGATCGTCGCGCAGGCGGCGAGCGACAGGGCGGTGAGGCTGAGCGCGACGGCGCGGGCGATGGGGACCACGGCTGTTCTCCTGCGAAAAGGCTGCCGGCCGGCTAGGGCTGCGCGAATGAACCCCGGCTGACCCGTCCCGATACGCGCCGTTCAGCCTTCCAGTTCCACGTCCCAGTACAGCCAGTCGATCCAGCTTTCGTGCAGATAATTAGGTGGAAAGCCGCGGCCGTGGTCCTGAAGCTGCCAGCTTGTCGGGCGCCACGGCTGGCGGTGCAGCGGCATGTGCGCCTGCGCGGGGGTGCGGCCGCCCTTCTTCAGGTTGCACGGCGCGCAGGCGGTCGCGACATTTTCCCAGCTCGTCCGCCCGCCCAGCCGGCGCGGCACGACGTGATCGAAGGTCAGATCCTTGCCCGACCCGCAATATTGGCAGGCGAACCGGTCGCGCAGGAACAGGTTGAAGCGCGTGAAGGCGGGATATTGCGACGGCTTCACATATTGGCGCAGCGCGATCACGCTGGGGATCGGCATGGTGCGCGTCGGCGACCGGATTTCGCGCTCGTAATTCTCGACGATGGTGACGCGGTCGAGGAAAACCGCCTTGACCGCGGTCTGCCACGACCACAGGCTCAGCGGATAATAGCTCAGCGGCGTATAGTCGGCGTTGAGGACCAGCGCGGGACAATGATCGGGATGGCGGGCAAGATCGGGATGGAACATGGCTTCGCTGCGCAACCCCCTGTGGTGCGGGATGGCGCGCCACTGCCTTTCCCGAGTGACAGCAGCATTACATCACGCAACGGATTCCGACGTCAAGAGGGCATGTGCCGCAATATGTGGCAAGCTCGCTGTCGTTTCGCCACAGCATATGGATAAGTGCGCCGTTCGATGCTGACCCGTTTTGCCCCCAGCCCGACCGGCGAGCTGCACCTCGGCCACGCCTACAGCGCGCTGCTCGCGCACGATGCGGCGCGCGCGGCGGGCGGCCGCTTCCGGATCCGTATCGACGACATCGACGGCGGCCGCTCGCGCGAAAGCCATGTCGCGGCGGCGCTCGCCGACCTCGCCTGGCTCGGGCTGGCGTGGGACGGGGCGCCGGTGCGCCAGTCGGCGCATCTCGACGCCTATGCCGCGGCACTCGCCGATCTGGCGGCGCGCGGGCTCGTCTATCCCTGTTTCTGCACCCGCGCCGACATCGCCGCCAGCCTCGCGGCGCCGCACGGTCCCGCCGGCCCCCTCTATCCGGGCACCTGCCGCCGCCTGACCGCCGCCGAGCGCGAGCGGCGCCGGGCGGCCGAGCCGCATTGCTGGCGGCTCGACATGGGGCGCGCCGCGGCGCTCGCGGGTCCGCTTCGCTGGGAGGAGGAGGGGCAGGGCGTGCGGCTCGCCGATCCGGCCGCGCACGGCGACATCGTGCTCGCGCGCAAGGACGCGCCGGCCAGCTATCATCTCGCGAGTACGATCGACGATGCCGCGATGGGGGTGACGCACGTCGTGCGCGGCGCCGACCTGATCGCATCGACCGACGTTCACCGGTTGCTCCAGGCGCTGCTCGCCCTGCCGACGCCGCGCTATCGCCACCACGCGCTCGTCTGCGGTGCCGACGGCCGGCGGCTCGCCAAGCGCGACGGCGCCGCGACGCTCGCGATGCTGCGCGAAAAGGGCGTCGACGGGGGCGCGCTGGCGAATGATTTGCGCGCCGGGCGCCTTCCCGCTGGATATTCGCTGCGGATGGCCTAAATAGGGGGAATGCAGATTCTGCTCGTCCTCGCGGTCGTCGTTGCGGCCGGTCTCGTCCTTTTCTCGCTCGCGCGGGGTCTCATCTATTTCGCGCAGGGGCATCGCGCCACGACCGAGGGGGCGATCCACGACAATCAGGTGATGCAGAACCGGATGATGATGGCCCGCATCAAATGGCAGGCGATCACCATCATCCTGCTCATCATCATCGGTGTGACGGCGGCCGGTTCCTGAGCGCTTCGCCCGTATGCGGCACCGGCCCACGCCCCCACCCGGCCTCCCAAACAGCGTAACATTGCGTTGGGAGGCCGGGTGGGGGCGTGGGCCGGTGCCGAGCTCTCCGTAGGAATCCCATGGTCAAGCTCAACAAGATCTACACCCGCACCGGCGATCGCGGCACGACGGGGCTCGTCGATGGCTCGCGCATCGCCAAGTCGGCGCCGCTGATGCAGGCGGTCGGCGACGTCGACGAAGCGAACAGCGCGATCGGCATCGCGGTCGCGGCGCTGCCCGCGGACGGCGACGAAGCGGCGATGCTGGCCCGCATCCAGAACGAATTGTTCGATCTCGGCGCCGATCTCGCGACCCCCGCCGATGCCGAGCACGGCTTCGGCCCGCACGACATGGCGCTGCGCATCGTCCCCGGCCAGATCGAACGGCTGGAGGCAGAGATCGACGCGATGAACGCCGCGCTCGATCCGCTGCGCAGCTTCATCCTGCCCGGCGGCGGCGAAGCGGCGGCGCGGCTCCACCTCGCGCGCGCGGTGACGCGCCGCGCCGAGCGGTCGGCGGTCGCGGCGGGGGCGGACCGCGCCCTCAACCCGCTCGCGCTCGCCTATCTCAATCGCCTGTCGGACCATCTGTTCGTGCTGACGCGCCACCTGAGCGCCGCGGCGGGCGGCGACATCCTCTGGAAACCCGGCGCTACGCGCTGACCATCGGAACCCCGTTATCGTCATTGCGAGCGGTGAAGCCGCGCGGCAATCCAGAGCGGGCGCAAACTGCCCGGGATTGCTTCGCTCCGCTCACGATGGCTCTGGCCTATCCAAAATTGTCAGGACTCCAAGACACGCCCGACCCTCGCCGTGCGGAAGCAGAGTGGGGGCCTTGTTCCATTCGGATCATTATGGTAGAAAAGAAGAAGTTTTTCTAGAAAGGCATATTGTGAGTTTGAATGTCAAAGACCCGGAGGCACACCGCCTCGCACAGGCTATCGCGCGGGCGACTGGCCAGAGCATGACCCGCGTGGTCACGGATGCCTTGCGCGATCGTCTCGCCGCGATCCAGCGCCGCAAGGCCAGGGCCAGCGTGGAGGAACTCCTCGCGATTGCCGACCGAGCGGCTGCCCATGTGAAGCGCCCCTACGCCGATCATGCCGAACTGTTATACGACGACGCCGGCCTGCCTCGGTGATGCAGTGATAATCGACACTTCTGCTCTGGTCGCGATCCTTTATCACGAACCCGAAGGTCCGTCCTTCGTCCGGCTGATCCATGATGCCGAAAGCTGTCGCATCAGCGTCGCCAATCATGTCGAATTATCGATGGTCGTCGAAAGCCAGCTCGGACCCCAAGGGATGCGTCAGGCGGAAAACTTCTTTCGGCGCGCAGGCATCGCGATCGAACCCGTGACGGTCGAACAGGGCGAGCTGGCCCGACAGGCCTTTCTCGACTACGGCAAGGGACGCCACAAGGCCGGGCTGAACTTCGGCGACTGCTTCGCCTATGCCCTGGCGAAGGCGGCGGGCGAGCCGCTGCTGTTCAAAGGCGATGATTTCGCACGGACCGATATCGAGGCGGCCTGGAGCGGCGAGCGGTAGATCGATCGTCTTTGAGACATCCGTGCCCGTGTGCAGTGGGGCAGGGTGATGGCGATCGTTCCCTATATGTTCTGGACAATCGCCGCGTATCCGTGCATAGTTCCCCGCTCGCGAAACCGAATCGCCCTCTCGCGGATTGTTTCGACATGGCCAGCCGAATAGATGTTTCGTCCGCTTCGCTTTCCGGTGTCTCCGATCTGGCGCGGCGCTTCGCCGCGACGCGGCAACTGACGCTCGACCTCGCGGCGCCGCTGTCGGACGCCGACGTCAGCGCACAGTCGATGCCCGACGCCTCGCCCGCCAAATGGCATCTCGCACACACGACATGGTTTTTCGAAACCTTCGTGCTGCGCGATCACCAACCCAGCTATCGGCTGTTCGACGACCGCTACCCCTATCTCTTCAACAGCTATTACGAGGCGGAGGGGCCGCGCCACGCGCGCGCGCGCCGCGGGCTGCTGACGCGTCCGTCGCTCGATCAGGTGCGCGCGTGGCGGGACCATGTCGATGCGGCGGTGCAGGCGGCGCTGCCCGGCCTGCCGCCCGCCGCGCACGCGCTGATCGAACTCGGCATCCAGCACGAGCAGCAGCATCAGGAATTGCTGCTCACCGACATCAAGCATCTGTTCGCGCAGAACCCGCTCGGCCCCGCGCTATGGGAGCCCGAACCGCGATTCGCGTTTGAAGCCGCGCGCTCTTCCGCGCCTTCCGCATCCGCACCCGACCCGGCGGGCGCGCTGACCTGGGTCACCGGCGCGGAAGGTATCGTGGCGGTCGGCCACGACGGCGACGGCTTCGCATTCGACTGTGAAGTTCCGCGCTTTTCCGTGCTTCTGACGCCGCACGCGCTCGCCAGCCGTCCGGTGACCAACGGCGAATGGCAGCAGTTCATCGCCGATGGCGGCTACCGCACCGCGTCGCTGTGGCTCAGCGACGGCTGGGCCTGGGTGCAGGCGCAGGACGTCGACGCGCCCGCCTATTGGCGCGACGGGCGCTGCTTCACCCTGTCGGGCTGGCGCGAGATCGACCCGGACGCGCCGGTGACGCACATCAGCCTCTTCGAGGCCGACGCCTTCGCGGCCTGGGCCGGCGCGCGGCTGCCGACCGAGCATGAATGGGAAGCCGCCGCCGCGCCGCTCGACCCGGCCGCGGGGCAGCAACTCGACGCGGCGGGGCCGGTGCAGCCCGCGGCACAGGCCGCCGCCACCGGACTGCAACAAATGTTCGGCAGCGTGTGGGAATGGACCGGCAGCGCCTATCGACCCTATCCCGGTTTCCGCCCCGCGCCCGGCGCGGTCGGCGAATATAACGGCAAGTTCATGAGCGGCCAGTTCGTGCTCAAGGGCGGCAGCTGCGCGACCCCGCGCGGGCATGCGCGCGCCTCCTACCGCAATTTCTTCTATCCGCATCAGCGCTGGCAGTTCACCGGTCTGCGCCTCGCGCGGGACCTTTGACATGGGCGTCGTCCGTCATCTGCGGCAGGTCGATGCCGATGCCGCCGGGGTCGACACCGCCTTTCGCGCCGACGTCCGCGCCGGGCTGTCGCAGGCGCAGAAGGCGATTCCGGCGCGCTGGCTCTACGATGCGACCGGATCGGCGCTGTTCGAGGATATCACCGCGCTCCCCGAATATTATCCGACGCGCAGCGAGACCGACCTGCTGAAGCGCCATGCCGCCGCGATGGCCGCGGCGATCGGCCCGGGCCGCGCGGTGGTCGAACTGGGATCGGGCAGCGCGACGAAGACGCCGCTGCTGCTCGATGCCATCGCCCCCGCCGCCTATGTGCCCGTCGACCTTTCGGGGACGATGCTGCGCGACAGCGCCGCCGACCTCGCGGCGCGCTTTCCCGGCCTTCCCGTCTATCCGGTCGAAGCCGACTTCACCCAGCGCGTCCTGCTGCCGCGCGAGATCGCGGCGCTGCCCAAGCTCGGCTTCTTTCCCGGATCGACGATCGGCAACATGGTCGCGGCCAGCGCGGTCGACCTGCTGCGCAACTGGCGCGCGGCGCTGGGCGACGGCTCGCGCCTCCTGATCGGGATCGACCGGATCAAGGACCGCGCGACGCTGACCGCCGCCTATGACGATCCGGCGGGGGTCACCGCCGCTTTCAACCGCAACCTGCTCGAACGCATCAACCGCGAGCTGGAGGGCGATATCGCGATCGAGAATTTCCTTCACCGCGCGGTCTGGAACGATGCGCAGGCGCGGATCGAGATGCATCTCGTCGCCGCGTGCGACATGGCGTTCACCGTCGACGGGCAACGCTATCGCATGGCGAAGGGGGAGACGATCCACAGCGAGAACAGCCACAAATACGGCCCGCGTGATGCCAGCCTGCTGCTGCGCGCCGGCGGCTGGACCCCGCTCGCGACGTGGGACGACGCCGATCCCGCCTTCGCGCTGATCCTCGCCGAAGCGACCGAGCCCCGCTCCGCCCCTTGACGGCGCGATCGCTTTTCCCGACTGACGCCGGGAACCGGCACCAGCCCACTCCCCGACCCGCCTTCCGACGACAGCGTCCTGATGGGAGGCCGGGCGGGGCAGCGGGCCGGTGCCGCCAATTGGAAAGGGCAACATATGATCGTCGGCGTTATCGGGGCAGGGCAAATGGGCGCAGGGATCGCCCAGGTATCGGCGGGCGCGGGGCACGACGTCCTGCTGTCCGACGTCGACCTCGCGCGCGCCGAGGCGGGCAAGGCGGGCATCGCCACGGCGCTCGGCCGCCTCGTCGCGAAGGAGAAGATGGCGCAGGACGCCGCCGACGCGCTGCTCGCCCGCATCGCCCCGGTCGCCGATCATGCCGCCTTCGCCCCCGCCGGCCTCGTCATCGAGGCGGCGACCGAGCGCGAGGAGATCAAGCGCGCGATCTTTGCCAGCGTCGGCCCGCATCTGTCGGACACCGCGATCCTCGCGACCAACACCAGTTCGATCCCGATCACCCGCCTCGCGCAGGCGGCGCCCGATCCGGCGCGCTTCATCGGCGTCCATTTCTTCAACCCGGTGCCGGTGATGGGGCTGATCGAACTGATCCGCGGCCTTGCCACCAGCGACGCGACGCTCGCGGCGGTCGAGGCCTATGGCCGCGGCCTCGGCAAGGAGATCGTCCACGCCAACGACGCACCGGGCTTCATCGTCAACCGCGTGCTGATGCCGCTGATCAACGAGGCGGTGTTCGCGCTGGGCGAGGGCGTCGCGACGATGCGCGACATCGACGCCGGCTGCCGGCTCGGGCTCAACCATCCGATGGGACCGATCACCCTCGCCGACTTCATCGGCCTCGACACCTGTCTCGAAATCATCCGCGTGCTGCACAGCGGCACCGGCGACCCCAAGTTCCGCCCGGCGCCGCTGCTCGTCCAATATGTCGAGGCGGGATGGGTCGGCCGCAAGGCCGGGCGCGGCTTCTATGACTGGACGGGGGCGGAGCCCGTGCCGACGCGGTGACCGCCGCCATGACCGATACGCTTCTCCCGCTCCTCAAATCGACCTTCGGCTTCGACGCCTTCCGCGGCCGCCAGGCCGAGGTGGTGGAGCGGGTGATGGCGGGGCGCCACACGCTCGCGGTGATGCCGACCGGGGCGGGCAAGTCGCTGACCTACCAGCTTCCGTCGGTTGCGCTCGACGGCTGCGTGATCGTCGTTTCGCCGCTGATCGCGCTGATGCACGACCAGCTGCGCGGCGCGCGGGCGGCGGGAATCCGGGCGGCGTCGCTGACCAGCGCCGACGCCGACCATGCCGACACGCGGCAGGCCTATCGCGAGGGGCTGCTCGACCTCCTCTACGTCGCGCCCGAACGCGCGACCGGCGAAGGATTCCGCGCGCTGCTCGACTCGCGCAGGCCCGCATTGTTCGCGATCGACGAGGCGCATTGCGTTTCGGAATGGGGACATGATTTCCGGCCCGACTACCGCCTGCTCAGGCCGCTGCTCGACGCCTTTTCCGACGTGCCGCGGCTCGCGCTCACCGCGACCGCCGATCGCCACACTCGCGCCGACATCCTCGTCCAACTGGGTATCCCGCAGGACGGGCTGGTGCTCGCGGGTTTCGACCGGCCGAACATCCGCTACCGCGTGATGCCGCGCGTCGGCGCGGCGAAGCAGCTTGCCGCCTTCATCACCGCCAACCCGGGGCCGGGGATCGTCTATTGCCCGACGCGCGACGGGACCGAGCGCATGGCGGCCAGCCTCGCGGCGGCGACGGGACGGCCGGTCGCCGCCTATCACGCCGGGCTCGATCCCGAACGGCGCGCGCAGGTGCAGCATGATTTCGTCACGTCGGAGGAGGGCATCGTCACCGCGACGGTCGCCTTCGGCATGGGGATCGACAAGCCCGACGTGCGCTTCGTCGCGCACGCGGGCCTGCCTAAGTCGATCGAGAGCTATTATCAGGAAACCGGGCGCGCGGGCCGCGACGGCGACCCGGCCGAGGCGCTGATGCTGTGGGGCGCCGACGATTTCGCGCGGGCGCGAATGCGCCTGTCCGAACTGCCCGAGGCGCGCGTCGCGAGCGAGCGGACGCGGCTCGACGCGCTCGCGGCGCTGGTCGAGACGGTCGAATGCCGCCGCGCGCTGCTGCTGCGCCATTTCGGCGAGCATCCGCCCGAACGCTGCGGCAATTGCGACAATTGCCTCGACCCGCCGCGCCAGGTCGACGCGACGGTGCTCGCGCAGAAACTGCTCTCCGCCGTCTATCGCACCGGACAGAGCTTCGGCGCGGGGCATGTCGAGGCGGTACTGACCGGGCGGAGCGACGAGCGCATCGTCCAGCGCGGCCACGACAAGCTGTCGGTTTTCGGCATCGTCGCGGGGGAGGAGGCACGGCTGATCAAGCCGCTGGTGCGCAGCCTGATGGCGCGCGAGGCGCTGGCGACCACCGAGCATGGCGGGCTGATGCTCGGCCCGGCGGCGCGGCCGGTGCTGAAGGGTGAGGCGCCGGTGCTGATCGCCGAACCCCCGGCGCGGCCGGCGCGTCGCGGCGGGCGCGCCGACCGGGCGGCGGCGAATCCGGTCGGCGATCCGTTGTTCGAAGCGCTGCGCGCGATCCGGCGCGAGCTGGCGGCGGAGGCGGGAGTGCCGCCCTATGTCGTCTTCCACGACGCGGTGCTGCGCGCGATGGCGAGTGAGCGACCTTCGACGCGGGCCGAACTGGCGACGATCCCGGGGGTCGGCGCAAAGAAGCTGGAGGCATGGGGCGATGCCTTTCTGGAGGTGATCCGGCAGTATTGAGCGTGAGAAAGCGAACTGTATGTCATCCCGGACTTGATCCGGGATCCATTCATCCGACGCTGCGTGAATGGATCCCGGATCAAGTCCGGGATGACGAGCGGGGCCGGGCAATGTCCGCTCACCACCTCCCAGCCGCCGCGCTGCCCTCACCCTTGCCCGACAGGATCGCAGACCGCGCACCTTCACGCTTGTCAGCAAATGCGGCTGGCCTATACATCGCGTCATGAGCGATTTTCGTCCCCTGACCGACCATTACAGCGTCGCGCCGCAGATCGACCTCGAGGATGTCGCCGCGGCGAAGGCGGCGGGCTTCGCGCTTGTCGTCAACAACCGTCCCGATGGCGAGGACAGCGCGGCGCCGCAGGGCGATGCCATCGCGCACGCCTGCGCGGCCGAAGGGCTGGCCTATGCCGCGATTCCGATCGGCCATGCGGGGTTCAGCCACGCGCAGCTCGACGCGCTCGACACGTTGCTTCGCGACGCGACGGGGCCGGTGCTCGCCTATTGCCGCTCGGGCACGCGCTCGACGCATCTGTGGGCGCTGACGCGCGCGCGCGCCGGCGACGATGTCGACGCGATCTGCGCCGCTGCCGCGCGGGCGGGCTACGATCTGGCGGCGCTGCGTCCGATGATGGACGCGCTGGCGGGCGACGCGTGACGGCGGGCGCGCTGATCCAGCTTGCCGCGTCGCTGGTCGCGGTGCTGTTCGTCGCCTGGCTGGTGAAGGCGATGGGGCTCGGCGCGGACCCGCGCATCGCCGACGCCGCCCACGCGATCCGCCTCGCCGAGGAAGCCGAGACGGGGTTCGGCGGGGTCGACGTCGCGCGCGACCGTGCGGGCTATGCGGCGATCGTCCGCAACGCGGAGGGGCGGATGATGCTGGTCCGCGCGCACGGCAACCATTTCGCGGCGCGCGCCGTCGACGCCAGCGTGATCGGGCGGCTCGACAAGAATTTCCTGACCCTCGCCACGCCCGAGCGGACCTTCGGCGCGGTGACGCTCCAGCTCGGCAAGGATGCCGGGGTGTGGGCGGCGCGGATGCGGGCGCTGTCGGATCGCGCGGCGGCGCCGCCCGCGGCGGAGCGGATCGCCGCCGCCGCGGCGCGCGCGCCGGAAGGGGCGGCGAGCCATGGATAAGCTGCCCGATCCCGTCGTCTATGCGGTTCCGGCGTTCATCCTCCTGCTGATCGTCGAGATGATCGTGTCGCTGCGCCGCGACCGCAGCCGCTATGAAGCGCGCGACACGCTGACCTCGCTGATGCTCGGCACCGGCAGCCAGGTCGCCGGCGCCTTCGTCGGCGCGGCGGTGGTCGGCATGGCGGTGTGGGTCTATCAATATCGCCTGTTCGACATCGGCCTCGACCTGCGGCACTGGTGGTGGGCGTGGCTGCTCTGCTTCCTGCTCGATGACCTTGCCTATTACGCCTTTCACCGCAGCGCGCACCGCGTGCGCTGGTTCTGGGCGAGCCATGTCATTCACCACAGTTCGCAGCATTATAATCTCTCGACCGCGCTGCGGCAGACGTGGACTGGCTTCTTCAGCCTGACCTTCCTCTTCCGCCTGCCGCTGTTCCTGATCGGCTTTCCGCCGGCGATGGTCTTCTTCTGCGGCGGGCTCAACCTGATCTATCAGTTCTGGATCCATACCGAAGCAATCGGGCGGATGCCGAAATGGTTCGAGGCGGTGATGAACACGCCCTCGCACCACCGCGTCCATCACGGGGTCAACCCGCGCTATCTCGACGCCAATTATGCCGGCGTCTTCATCGTCTGGGACAAGCTGTTCGGCAGCTTCGTCCCCGAACGCGACGAAGATCCGGTGCGCTACGGCATCGTCAAGCAGCTCGGCAGCTTCAACATCCTGTGGGCCGCGGTCCACGAATGGGTCGGCATCGCCAAGGACGTATGGGCTGCGCCGTGGCGGCACAAGCTCGACTATGTCTGGCGCGAACCCGGCTGGAGCCACGACGGCAGCCGGCTGACCAGCGACATGATCAAGGACCGCTGGCGCGCGCGGCACGCGGTGGAAGAGGCGGCGGAGTAAGCGCCATCGCTTCGCGAGCGAGGCGTAATGGGCTTGCCTCGCCATCTAATGACATTCATGTAAGTCGCGATGGACCACCGAGCGGGTGGCGAGGGGAGCGGCATATGGATCAGTTCGACATCATCGTCATCGGCGGCGGCAGCGCGGGAAGCGCGGCGGCGGGACGGCTTGCCGCGGATGGAAGGCGGCGCGTCTGCCTGGTCGAGGCGGGCGGGCGCAACGATACGGTGCGGGTCAAGACGCCGGGCTTCATGCCCTTCATCCCCAAGGCGTCGAACTGGCAATATGACACGGTGCCGCAGGCCGGGCTGAACGGGCGCGTCGGATACCAGCCGCGCGGGCGCGGGCTCGGCGGGTCGAGCGCGATCAACGCGATGGTCTATATCCGCGGCAACGCCTTCGACTACGACCAGTGGGCCGAACTGGGCGCGACGGGGTGGGGCTATGCCGACGTGCTGCCCTACTTCAAGCGCAGCGAGGGCAACGAGCGCGGCGCCGACGATTTTCACGGCGGCGACGGGCCGCTGAACGTCATGGACCAGCGCTGGCCCAATGTGACGAGCCGGCGTTTCGTCGAAAGCGCGGCGGCGTTGCAACTGCCGCGCACCCCCGATTTCAACGGGGCGCAGCAGGAAGGCTTCGGCCTCTATCAGGTGACGCAGAAGGCGGGCGAGCGCTGGTCGGCGGCGCGCGCCTATGTCGAGCCGCTGCGCGGGCGCGCCAATTTTGATATCCGGACCGGGGCGCTGGTCGAGCGGATATTGATCGAGGACGGGCGCGCGACCGGGGTGGTGATCCGCCGCGGCCGGGGGCGAGAGACGCTGCGCGCCGCGGGCGGCGTGATCCTGTCGGCGGGGGCCTTCGGCAGCCCGCAGATCTTGATGCTGTCGGGTATCGGTCCTGCTGCGCATCTGCGCGAACATGGCATCGACGTCGCCCTCGACCGCGCCGGGGTGGGCGCGAATCTGCAGGATCATATCGACTATGTGTCGAGTTGGGAGACGCGCTCGACCGAGCCGTTCGGCGACAGCCTCGGCGGCACATGGCGGATGGTGAAGGCGATCGTCGAGCATCGCCGCAGGCGCACCGGCATCATGACCACCTGTTTCGCCGAGGCGGGCGGCTTCTGGAAATCGCGCCCTGACCTGCCCGCGCCCGATATCCAATATCATTTCGTCCCCGCGATGCTCGAGGATCACGGCCGCGCCAAGGTGAAGGGGCACGGCTTTTCCTGCCACGCCTGCGTGCTGCGCCCCGAAAGTCGCGGCAGCGTGACGCTGGCGTCCGCCGATGCCGCCGCCGCGCCGCTGATCGACCCCGGTTTCCTGACCGACGACCGCGACATGGCCGTCCTGCGCGCCGGGGTGCGGATGATGCACCGGATCGTCGCCGCGCCGCCGCTGTCCGGTTATGCCGGGGCCGACCGCCATCCGATCGACCTCGACGACGATGCGGCGCTCGACGCGCTGATCCGCAGCCGCGCCGACACCGTCTATCACCCGGTCGGCACCTGCCGCATGGGCAGCGACGCGGACGCCGTGGTCGATCCGACGCTGAAGGCGAACGGGATCGAGCGGCTGTGGGTCGCCGACGCGAGCGTCATGCCGCGGCTGGTCAGCGGCAACACCAACGCCCCGAGCATCATGATCGGCGAGCGCGCGGCCGATTTCGTCGCGGCGGCGCTAGGCTGACCGGCGCTACCGTCGATTCGGCGAATCGCTATATGGCGGCACGGCAAGCGCCTGCAAAAAGGGCGTTTCCGGCCCCGCGGATGGGCAAGGTAAAAAAAGAGGGCCGGAACTTGCGTCCCGGCCCAGCCTTTCAGGCTCTCCCCTCCTGAAACTCATGACAGGCTGAATGCCATATTAATGAGGGGATGAAAAGGCCTAATTTGCAGGCAATGCTGCACCCGTCTTGTGCAGCGGCCCGGTGCACAAAAAACGGCCGGGACATCCGTCCCGGCCTGAGTGGTTCGCAGGAGGAACCTCGTCGGACCCCGCCGCCTTTTTCGAAGAGGAGAGCGTGCGGCGGCGGGTGTCCTGTCCGGTCGATCAATAGGTGTAGGCGCGCTCGCCATGTTCGCCGAGGTCGAGCCCTTCGCGCTCGACCTCCTCGCTGACGCGCAGCCCGGTGAGCGCCTTGGCGACGGTGATGGCGATGGCGGTGCCGACGCCGGCCCAGACGATCGTCGTGCCGACCGCCAGCACCTGCGTGACGAACTGGCCGCCGATCGCATAATCGGCCCCGCCGGGCCCGCCGAGACCGGGGGCATAGACGATGGCGGTGCCGAGCGCCCCGACGATGCCGCCGACGCCGTGGATGCCGAAGGCGTCGAGCGAGTCGTCGTAGCCGAGCCGCGGCTTGAGGACGGTCACCATGTAGAAGCAGATCACCGACGCCGCCGCGCCCAGGACGATGGCGCCGAACGGCCCCGCGTTGCCGGCGGCGGGCGTCACCGCGACCAGCCCGGCGATGATGCCCGAGCAGAAGCCGAGCGCCGACGGCTTGTGCCCCGCGACCTTCTCCGCGATCATCCAGAACAGCCCGGCCGACGCGGTGGCGACGAAGGTGTTGATCATCGCCAGCGCCGCCGAACCGTTTGCTTCGAGCGCCGACCCGGCGTTGAAGCCGAACCAGCCCACCCACAGCAGGCCGGTGCCGACCATCGTCAGCGTCAGCGCGTGCGGCGCCATGATCTCTTTCTGATAGCCGATGCGCTTGCCGAGGATCAGCGCCGCCACCAGCGCCGAGACACCGGCGTTGATGTGCACGACGGTGCCGCCGGCGAAATCGAGCGCGCCCATTTCGAAGAACAGGCCGCCCGCCGCCCACACCATGTGCGCGATCGGGAAATAGACGATCGTCAGCCAGACGATGCCGAACACCATGACCGCCGCGAATTTCATCCGCTCGACCGTCGCGCCCAGCACCAGCGCGAGGGTGATCGCGGCAAAGGTCATCTGAAAGCTGATGAAGACATATTCGGGCAGCTTGAAACCGTCGCTGAACGTATCGGCGAGGCTGTCGGCGGTGACGCCCGACAGGAAGAACTTGCCCCAGGCGATGAAGGCATTGCCTTCGGGGCCGAAGGCGAGGCCGTAGCCGTAACAGACCCAGACGAGCATCGCGAGGCAGGCGGCGGCGCCGACCTGCGTCATCGTCGACAGCATGTTCTTGGTGCGCGTGAGGCCGCCGTAGAAGAGCGCGAGGCCGGGCAGGATCATCGTGAGCACCAGCACGGTCGCAGTCATCATCCAGGCGACGTCGCCTTTGTCGACAACGGCTTCGACAACGGCTTCGGCGGCTTCGGGCGCGGCCTGCTGCGCCCAGGCGGGTGTCGCGGCGATCAGCGCGAGACCGGCGGCGCCGGTGGCTGCCGCCATTTTCTGTGCGAACGTCATATCAGTCCCCTTGGTCATTTTACAGCGCCGCCTCGCCGGTCTCGCCGGTGCGGATGCGCACCGCCTGGCCGACGTCGAGCACGAAGATCTTGCCGTCGCCGATCGCGCCGGTGGCGGCGCTTTGCTGCAGCGTTTCGACGACGCGCGGTGCGATTCCGTCGTCGCAGACAAGCTCGATCCGCACCTTGGGCACCATGTTCGCCGCATATTCGGCGCCGCGGTAGATTTCGGTCTGCCCCTTCTGCCGTCCGAAGCCCTTCGCCTCGGTCACGGTCATGCCGGCGATGCCGAGCGCGGTCAGCGCCTCGCGCACCTCGTCGAGCTTATATGGTTTGATGATCGCCAGGATCAGCTTCATGATGCCCCCTTTCGCTTGTGGCATCATGCTGCGGTGCAACAGCCGTGCCAGATCGGACACGGCACAGGATTTGCGCGACATTTTATGTCAAACTTTGGATTACGATAACATTATTCGTTCGAGAAATAAGCAGCATGTCGTAGATGTGCCTAAAATTTAGGCTATCGCCGCGAGATGCGATCCCGGAGCCTCGTCATTGCGAGCGGAGCGAAGCAATCGAGGGCGGTTACCGCACGCTCTGGATTGCCGCGCGGCTTCGCCGCTCGCAATGACGAGTCCATTCGCTGTCATCTCGTTCGAGGCGGAACGACGGTGGCTGGGATTGCCGCGGCTCCTGAGGGAGCCTTGCAATGACATAGCGGGTGTCCCGCGCGATCCGCCGGTTTCGACGGGAGCGCGCTCAGTCGCCGGCCTTGAATCGCGCCCAGATCGGCAGATGGTCGGAGGCGCGCGCGGCGAGCGGGCTCTGGTGGACGCCGGCGTCGACGGCTTCCAGTTCAGGCGAGGCGAAGATGCGGTCGAGCCGGGCGACCGGGCGGCGGCTGTGGAAGCTGTGGCCGGTGTCGACCGGCCGGTGCTGCGCGCCGAAGTCGGCAAGGCAGCCGCCCGTCGCGCGCCATTCGTTACAATCGCCCATCAGGATCGTCGGCAAAGGCTCGCCCTCGGCGACATGGCTCAGGATCGCGCGCGCCTGCTGGCGGCGGCGCAGGCCCGATATGTCGAGGTGCATGCCGACGACGCGCAGCCGCGTGTCGCCGATGCGCACCGTCGCCGCGACCGCGCCGCGCGGTTCGAGCGTCGGCAGGTGCAGCGAATGGCTTTCTTCGATCTCCACGCCGCGCCGCACGAGCAGCGCATTGCCGTGCCAGCCGAGGCTGAGCGGCCGGCCGTCGAGCGCGACCGGAACATAATCGCTATGATCCTCGAACATGTGCGGCGGAATCGCGCTGGCGCGGGCGCCGAAGCGGCGGTCGGCCTCCTGCAGCGCGACGATGTCGGCGTCGAGTTCGCCGAGCACCGACAGCACGCGGCCGGGATCGCGGCGGCGGTCGAGCCCGATGCCCTTGCGCATATTGTAACTGGCGACCTTGATCATCGGCGGAAGCGTCTGTCTTTCATGGGGCTGTCATCAACACGAACGGGAGTGAGATGGGGTTGCATCTAGCCGACGTCAAATTCCCTGAGCAGCGCACGTGCCTCGGCGAGTTCCTCGTCGAGGACCATCACCCGCACCGGGATCATCAGCCCGACGCTTTCGGCGATGTTCATTCCGGCGTCGAAGCACACCGCGTGCACCCCCGCGCTTTCGAGCCGCCCGCGCAGCAGCTCGGCCTCGGCTCCGTTCGGCAGGCGGATCAGTTCGACCAGCGGCATCAGGCGGCTCCCTCGATATAGCGGTCGGTCGGCCGGGTCGGCAGGCCGTCGATGCTGCGCGTGCGGCCCTGATGTTTCTCGACCCATTCGCCGGCATCGGCCTGGCGGTGATATTTCTGCAGCGTGTCGCGCTCCTGCTCCAATGCCATCCGCGGCACGCCCCAGCCACAACTCGTCTGCACGCTGTCGACGGCGATGTCGAAAATCTGCCGCGTTCCGGGGAGCAGGGTGAAATGGCGTGCCAGATCGTCCCATCCGGCATCCTGCGGCAGTACGGCGCGGCCCCGGCCATAGATGCGCAGGATCAGCGCGCTGCGGTCGAAGGCGCAGAACATCAGGGTGATGCGCCCGTCGGCGGCGAGGTGGGCGTGCGTCTCGTTGCCCGACCCGCCGAGGTCGAGCCATGCGACCCGCGTCGGCGACAGCACCCGGAAGCTGTCGGCATAGCCTTTGGGCGACAGGTTGATCCGCCCGTCGCGCGCCGCCGTCGCGGTGAAAAAGACCGGCTGCTTCGCGATGAAGGCGATGTGCCGGTCGGTCAGCGCGTCGAAAAATTCGGCCATATCGGATGCTCCGGCGGGACGGAGGCGGATTCCGTCACCAATTGCTGCCTTCTTCTATCGCGGCCTGCTCTTCGGGGCGCGTCGCGCGGCCGAGCGCGGCGTTGCGGTGCGGAAAGCGGCCGAAACGGTCGATGATCGCGAAATGCTTCTGCGCATAGTCGAGGAAGATCGGATCGGCGAGTTCGCCCATCAGGCGCAACGATTCGCGCTGGTCGGCGATGTCCTCGCTATGTTCGAACGGCAGATAGGCGAACTGGCGCCGCGTATCGGGCCACGCCTTGTCCCAGCCGCGCTCGACGATGCCGCGCGCGATCGCGCGGGCGAGGCTGTCGGTGGCGAAGGCGTCGGCATGGCCGCGAAAGATGTTGCGCGGCACCTGATCGAACAGGATGGCCGCGGCGAGCGCGGTATCGGGGTCCGACAGAAAGGCCGCGGCCGGCTGCGACCGCAGCGCGGCGTGCCAGTCGGCCGCGCGTTCGCGCACCGCCGCATCGAATTCGGGACCGCCGCCATACCAGTCGGCCATGCCGTGGGCGTCGAACCAGAAGCCCAGCAATTGCTGCGCCCAATCGGCAGGCGGCGCGGGCGGCGGCCTGTCGTCGTCGTCGGTCATGGCGGGGTCCTTTCGGGTGACGGTCTCATGATGGCGGGCGCACTCTGGATTGCCGCGCCCTTGGGATCAAGCCGGCGCATATCCCTTCCGGATATCGACCGCCCTGTTCCCCGACGAAAGCCGGGGTCCAGGTCAGGTAGCGCTGCGTATTGGACCCCGGCTTGTGCCGGGGACCGACACCATGCTCGAAGGAACGCCGTCGCGGGCGGCGTCAGTCGGATGCGGCCCGGCGATAGGGAACGAATTTGCCGAGGCCGACGAAACCGCGATAGAAATGGCTGGTGCGGTCGTGCAGTTCGACCGTGTCGATGCTGCACAGCCGCCCGGTCGGCAGCTTCGTCACCAGCACGACGTCGTCGTTCAGCGATTCGGCGCCGGTAGTGGGCCGGTTGACCCACAAGGTGCCGCCGATGCGATAGACGATCGCGGTCTTGTCGATCACCTGCGAATCGCTGACCGAGGACAGGGTGATGCAATCCTGCGGCTCGCCGGCGGTGCGGCCTTCGAGCAGTTTGGCGAGCTGCGCCTCGGGCGCGAGCTTCTCTTTCGCGACGGCTGGCGTCGCAACGAGCGCCGTGGCGGCGATGAGGACGGGAACAAGCGAACGCATGGCTCGACTCCTTAGGTTGTTATCCTCACCCTCGGTTCGCTCTAGCCGCATCCGCGTGAACCGGGCCTGACTCGTCGGTCAGCACGCTCCGTCGGGCAATGGTATGCCGAGCGGCCCCTTGCACTTCTTCTTCCTGGGCTTTTCGGCCGGCGCGCTCGCGTCGCCGGCACCGCCTGCCGCGCCCATGCCCCCGAAATCAGCGCCGATCATCAGCATGGTGTGCGAACGGAAGCGCACCTTCGCCGTCCAGTCGATGTTCCACACCGCATTGCCCGCGGGCTTCGGCGGATAGGCGAAGTTGGCCTCTGGCCCAAAGGCGTTGAGGTTGCCCATCAGCATCTCGCCCGACGCCTTCTTGACCTCGGCGGGGATCTGGCAGCTCGTCTGCGTCGGCGGCATCACGATCTTCTTAGTGACCAGATTGGCGACGACCGAGGGCGGCAGCCAGTCCCACAGCCCGCCGCCGAATTCGCGCGCGCTGCTGCTCGTCCACCACACCATGTCGCCGCCGGCGCCGCCGCGGTCCATGCCCCCGAAGGCCCAGGCGACATAGCCGGTCGCGGGCGCAAGCTGGTTCCAGCGGATCAGGATCGACCCGTCCGCCTGCTGCGCGGTCGAGGCATTCAGCGCGGGCATATAATCCTGCGCGAGGGTGAAGCTGATGTCGGGGCCGACATTGCCCGCGATGCGGTGCGCGCCGAGCAGCGACGAATCCTTCGGCGGCTGCTTCGACGATTTGCTGTTCGGCCATCCGGCGTAGGATTTGCTGTTGCCCGTCGTCACCTCACGAATGCGCGGGACGGTGGAGGTGAACAGGTTCGGCGGCATCTGTCCCGCCGCCAGTTTCGCGAAGTCGATGATCACCGGCTGTCCGGGCCCGGCCTTGGCGCCGCAGCCCCAGAACAGCAGCATCCGGCCCTTCGGGCGCTCGAACCCGTCGGGCATCGTGTCGCTGGTTTCCTCGCGCGGCGCCCATTTGCCGGGCTCGGGGCCGAGCAGGGGCACCGACTTGCCGAGTTTCGTCTGCGGCTCGAAATAATGGTCGGCGCGCACCGGCGGGCTGGTCGGCGCCTGATTCGATCCGAGCCGGAGGTCGAGCGTATGC
The DNA here is from genome assembly GCF_001559015.1 of Sphingopyxis granuli. Classification (NCBI taxonomy): domain Bacteria; kingdom Pseudomonadati; phylum Pseudomonadota; class Alphaproteobacteria; order Sphingomonadales; family Sphingopyxidaceae; genus Sphingopyxis; species Sphingopyxis granuli. The sequence continues at coordinate 4,445,006 of NZ_CP012199.1, read as the reverse complement.
GCCACCTTGCTGTCGGGACCGCCGCCCAACATCATGCCGAGCGCGCTGCCCATGCCGCCGCCGCCGGCCGCCATCGCGGCGAAGCCCGACGCGGTCGCGACGTCCATCTCATAGCGTTCCTTGGGGCCGCTCGTCTTTTGCGCCGATCCCGGAACGGCGGCGAGCATCGCGGCGATCGCCGCCACGGAAACGAAATGCAGACTCGAACGCATGTCAATCCTCCCCTGTCATCGGGATCAATCCCGGCGGATGGCGCGGCCCGAATATTCTTGTGCTTTATGGGCTTATAGGCTGCCCGGCCCAAAGCGCCAAGCCAATGACGCACATCACAGGCGCGTCGTTCAGGGGATGGGGCGGGGTGGGCCGTCAGGCCGTCCCGCCCACCGTCAGGCCGCTGACCAGCAGCGTCGGCTGGCCGACGCCGGCGGGGACGCTCTGGCCGCCCTTGCCGCAGATGCCGATGCCCTCGTCGATCGCCATGTCGTTGCCAATGCCGACGACCTTGGTCAGCACGCTCGGGCCGTCGCCGATCAGCGTCGCGCCCTTGATCGAATCGCCGATCCGGCCGTTCTCGATCCTGTAGGCCTCGGTGCAGGAAAAGACGAATTTGCCCGACACGATGTCGACCTGCCCGCCGCCGAAGCTCTTGGCGAAGATGCCGGTCTTGACGCGGCTCAGCAGTTCGGCGGGATCGTCGCTGCCGCCGCGCATGAAGGTGTTGGTCATCCGCGGCATCGGCGCGTGGGCAAAGCTTTCGCGGCGGCCGTTGCCCGTCGGCTCGGCGCCCATCAGCCGCGCGTTGAGGCGGTCCTGCATATAGCCCTTGAGGATGCCGTCCTCGATCAGCACCGTCTCGCCGGTCGGCGTCCCCTCGTCGTCGATCGACAGCGAGCCGCGGCGGCCGCCGCCAACCGGGCTTTCGAGGCTGCCGTCGTCGACTACGGTGACGCCGGGGGCGGCGACGCGCTCGCCGATGCGGCCCGAAAAGGCGCTGGTGCCCTTGCGGTTGAAATCGCCCTCCAGCCCGTGGCCGACCGCCTCGTGCAGCAGCACGCCGGGCCAGCCGGGGCCGAGCAGCACGGTGAACTCGCCCGCCGGGGCATCGACCGCGCGCAGGTTGACGAGCGCCTGGTCGAGCGCCGCGTCGATCGCGCGGTTCCACTGCGCCTCCTCGAACAGATGGTCGTACATGTAGCGGCCGCCGAGCCCGAAATAGCCGCTTTCGCGCCGGCCGTTCTCCTCGACGACGATGCTGACGTTCAGGCGGACGAGCGGCCGGATGTCGGTGGCGAGGAAGCCGTCGGCGCGGACGATCTCGACCACCGACCAGCTTCCCGCAAGCGCGACCGACACCTGCACGACGCGCGGGTCGCGCGCGCGCGCGGCGGCGTCGACCTTCTGGCAGAGATCGACCTTCTTCGCGAAGGGAATGAGGTCGAGCGGATTCGCCTCGTCATAGAGGTGGCGGTTGGTGCGCGGCGGCGGCGCGGCGTGCGCCTGCCTTGCGGGGTCGAGCAGCGCCAGCGTCTCGGCGGCGCGGCGGATCGCGCCGGCGCTGATGTCGCTCGCATGCGCGAAGCCCGTCATCTCGCCCGACACGGCGCGCAGGCCGAAACCGGCGTCGGTCGAATAGTCGGCGGTCTTGAGCCGCCCGTCGTCGAAGCCGAAGCTCTCGGTCGCGCGATATTGCAGGTAGAGTTCGCCGTCGTCGGCCTGGGCGAGCGCTTCGCGCGCAAGGCGCTGTGCGAGATCGGGATCGAGCGCGTCGGCACGATAGAGGAAGCGGCGGGGGTCGGTCGGGCTTGTCATCGCCCCGATATAGGCGGGTCGGCGCGCCCGCGAAAGGGCGCGATCCGAATTTGGCTGCCGACCTCAGTCGTGATCGGCGACGCCGCCGATCAGCACGAAGCGGCGATCGCAATAGCCGCAGTCGATGAAGCCGTCGTCGGGATCGATCTCCAGCCACACGCGCGGGTGGCCGAGCGCGGCATGAGTGAGGCCGTCGCCTGTGCCGTCGCAGGCGATGCGGGTTTTCGAGACGCGAAGCGTTTCGGGGGCGGGGGCAGCGTTGGTCATCGCCGGCGCCCATAGCAAGCGCGGCGGGCCTCGGCAATCGGCTGCGGACGGTCAGAGATAGTCGAGCGTGATGGTGAAGCTGCCGCTGTAATCGCCCGGTGCCTGATTCGCGTTGACCTCGAGCGTCGCGCCGACCGGAAAGTTGAAATTGCCGAGCGTGGAGGTGATGCGAAAGCGCGTCGGCGCGGTCGACAGCATCGCGGTCGGCGTGCTGCCGATCTCGAAATCGCGCACGCGCATCCGCTGGCCGGGCCCGGTGATCCAGATGCTGTTGGCGCCGAGCGAGATGTTGACCTGCCGGTTATAGCTGCCGAGGCCGGCGAAGCGCGCCGGTTCGCCGCCGCCGCCGGCCAGCGTGACGCCGCCGGTGCGCGTGCGCGCGCCGTCGGGGGCGACGCGCACCGTTCCGGCGCCGATCGCCGCGACGATGTCGCCAAAATCGAGGTCGCTCACCTTGAAGAAGGACAGCGGCCGCAGCACGATGGCGTCCGCTTCGCCCTGGGCGCTGGCCTGGGCGAAGGCCGGCGCGCCGATGGCCGGGGCCATGGTGAGCGCGCAGGCGGCGATGCCGCGCAGCAGGGGCTGCGGGGATAGGGTGTGTCTGGTCCTCACCCGCTTTCCTCTAGCGGCGATGTCGGAAAATAGCGTTGCCCATCGTGGTAAAGAAATGCTTGCCGTCCAGCCCCTTTCGTCCGCGCGGGGCGAAGGCTATGGAGGCGCGATGAGTGAAGCCGCGATCCGCATCGACGCCGTCTCCAAAATCTATGCCGGCGGCAAGCAGGCGCTCGACCATGTCAGCTTCGAGGTGCCGCGCGGGCAGATATTCGGCCTGCTCGGCCCCAATGGCGCGGGCAAGTCGACGCTGATCAACATCCTCGCCGGATTGATCAACAAGACGAGCGGCCGCGCCAGCATCTGGGGCTTCGACATCGACGCCGATCCGCGCAACGCCAAATATTCGATCGGCATCGTGCCGCAGGAAATCGTCTTCGACCCCTTTTTCACCCCCTATGAGACGCTCGAGATCCAGGCCGGGCTCTATGGCGTGCCGAAGGCGCAGCGCATTTCGGACGAACTGCTCGCCGCGGTGCACCTCGCCGACAAGCGCGACGCCTACGCCCGCACCCTGTCGGGCGGGATGAAGCGCCGCCTGCTCGTCGCCAAGGCGATGGTCCACTCGCCGCCGATCATCGTCCTCGACGAACCGACCGCCGGGGTCGACATCGAGCTTCGCCAGCAGCTCTGGGACTATGTCCAGCGCCTCAACGACCGCGGCGTCACCGTGGTGCTGACCACCCATTATCTGGAAGAGGCCGAGGAGCTGTGCGATCGCATCGCGATCATCAACCACGGCCGGCTGATCGCCAACAAGCCGACGCGCGAGATGGTCGACATGGCGCGCGAGAAGGTGGTGGTGGTCACGCTCGACCGCGACGTCACGGTGCTGCCGTCGCACCCCGCCTTCGACCGGGTCGAGCGCGAGGGCGAGCGCGGGCTCGCCATCGCCTACAACAAGGACCGGATGAATGCGGGCGAGGTGCTCGCGGCGGTGAATGCGATGGGCCATGGCATCGTCGACGTCTCGACGCGCGAAGCCGATCTGGAGGACGTGTTCCTGAACCTGACGCGGGCGGCGAATGGATGAAAGCAGCGCTTTTCCTCCCCTCCCGCAGGCGGGAGGGGCCGGGGGTGGGCCTGTCCGCAAGTTTCGCCCGCGCGAGACGCTGAAAGCGCAAAGGCTTCGCCGGGAAGCCACGCCGTCCGAACGAATATTATGGCGCGCATTGTCCAGGCGCCAGCTCGAAGGCTGGAAATTCAGCAGGCAAATGCCGATAGGCCCCTATGTGGCCGATTTTCTTTGTCGCGAAGCAAAGCTGGTCGTCGAACTCGATGGTATCTCTCATGAATCGCGACAGGATGAAGATCGGCGCAGGGATGGCTATCTGCGCTCGCAAGGGTATCAGACGCTACGTTTTGCAAACGCCGATGTTGTGTCGAATCTGGAAGGTGTGTTGATGGCGATTCTTGCCGCGTTGAATTCGGGCCCACCCCCGACCCCTCCCGCCTGCGGGAGGGGAGGCGCATGACCGGAGCAGCATCCCACGACGTCATCATCATCGGCTCCGGTGCCGCGGGGCTGACCGCGGCGATCAGCCTTGCCGACCATTGCCGGGTGCTCGTCCTCGCCAAGGGCAATCTGACCGGCGGGTCGACCGCCTGGGCGCAGGGCGGGATCGCGGCGGTGCTCGACGCCGGCGACACGTTCGAAAATCATATCGAGGACACGATGGTCGCGGGCGCGGGGCTCAACCGGCGCGAAACGGTCGAGTGCGTCGTCGAGAATGCGCCGCATGCCATCGAACGGCTGATCCAGATGGGCGTCCCCTTCAACATGGAAAAAGGCGCGCTGCATCTGACGCGCGAGGGCGGGCATTCGCACCGCCGCATCGTCCATGTCGACGACGCGACCGGCTGGGCGGTGCAGGCGGCGCTGCTCAAGACGGCGGAGGAGCACCCGAACATCACGCTGCTGCCGGGACAGGCGTGCATCGACCTGATCACCGGCCGGCACGAGGAACGCTATTCGGGGTCGGGCCGCGTCTGGGGCGTCTATGCGCTCGACGAGGCGACCGGGCAGGTCCACGCGCATGTCGGCCGCGCGACGATCCTCGCCAGCGGCGGGGCGGGGCGCGTCTATCAATTCTCGACCGCGCCGCGCGGCGCGACCGGCGACGGCATCGCGATGGCGTGGCGCGCGGGCGCGCGCGTCTCCAACATGGAGATGATGCAGTTCCACCCGACCTGCCTCTACAATCTGGAGGTCAAGAATTTTCTGATCACCGAGGCGGTGCGCGGCGAAGGCGGGATATTGAAGCATCCGGTGACTGGCCACCGCTACATGCCCGATTACGACCCGCGCGCCGAACTGGCGCCGCGCGACGTCGTCGCGCGCGCGAACGACGACCAGATCAAGCGCTACGGCCTCGACTATGTCCACCTCGACATCAGCGACCGCGATCCCGCTTTCGTCGCGGGGCATTTCCCGAACATCCACGAAAAGCTGCTGACGCTCGGCATCGACATGACGACGGGGCCGATCCCGGTGGTACCGGCGCAGCATTATACATGCGGCGGAGTATTGATCGACCTCGCCGGGCGCACCGACCTGCCCGGCCTCTACGCCGCGGGCGAATGCACCGAAAGCGGGCTGCACGGCGCGAATCGCCTCGCGTCGAACAGCCTGCTCGAATGCTTCGTGTTCGGCGAGGCGGCGGCACGCGACATCGTCGCGCGCTGGGACGCACTCGACGCGCCCCCGGCGATCCGCCCGTGGGACGAAAGCCGCGTCACCGATTCGGATGAAGAGGTGGTCATCAAGCAGAACTGGACCGAGATTCGCCGCTTCATGTGGAATTACGTCGGCATCGTCCGCACGACCAAGCGGCTCGAACGCGCGCAGCACCGCATCAACATGCTGACGCACGAGATCGAGGATTATTACGGCCATTTCCGCGTGACGACCGACCTGATCGAACTGCGCAACCTGCTACAATGCGCCGAACTGATCGTCCGCAGCGCCCTCCACCGCAAGGAAAGCCGCGGGCTGCACTATACGCTCGACTATCCCGACATGCTGCCCGAGGCGGTCGACACGGTCTTGGTGCCTTGAGGTTGGCGTAGGAAAATCTCACGCAAAGGCGCGAAGGCGCAAAGAAGAAAATATGTCAGCCGCGATAATTGTTCGCGACGCGCCGGATGCCCTCTTTGAAGGTTTCACCGCCAAAGTTAATGAGCAGGCCGAGCGGAAGGTCGAGCAGGCGAAGATAGGTCAGCACCTGTTTGCCGTGCAGCGGCGATAGCCGCTCCACCGATTTGAGTTCGACGAGCAATTTTCCGTCGATCAGAAGGTCGGCCCGAAAGCCTTCGGGCAATTCGACGCCATCATAGCGGATCGGAATCGGCGCCTGTCTCTGAACGCCGAGGCCACGACGTGCGAGTTGGTCGAACATGATCGCCTCATAGACCGATTCGAGCAGTCCCGGACCCAGATTCTTGTGCAAATGAAATCCGCAATCGACGGTGATTCTCGCCAATTCCTCGATATCCAATATCGCCCCTCCTTTGCGCCTTCGCGCCTTTGCGTGAGATTTTCTCTATCCGAACCCCTCGCTCAGAAACTGTTCCGCCAGCGCCGCGTGGAGCGCCGCGCCGCGTGCCATGACCTTTTCGTCGAGCACCATGCGGTTCGAATGCAGGCCGCAGCACGACCGCCAGTCGCTGCCTGCCTCGCTCGCGCCCAGCCAGAACATCGCGCCGGGCACCTTTTCGAGGACGTAGGAGAAATCCTCCGCGCCCATCACCGGATTGTCCATCGTCAGCCACGCCGCCTCGCCGAACGTCGATTCGACCACCGACTGGCCGAAGGCGACGGCGCGGCTGTCGCAGATGGTGACGGGGAAGCCTTCCTCGATATCCACCTCGGCGGTGCAGCCGTGCGCTTCGGCGATCGCGGGGGCGAGGCGCTTCAGTTCCTTCGCGACCATCGCGCGGCAGTGCGGCGACAGGGTGCGGATCGTGCCGAGCATCTCGGCCGTTTCTGGGATGATGTTGTACGTCGTACCCGCCGCGATCTTCGCGACGGTGACGACCGCGGGGTCGAAGACCGAGACGCGGCGCGTCACCATCGTCTGGATCGCGGTGACGATCTCGCAGGCCACGGGAATCGGGTCGACCGCGTCCTGCGGCATCGAGGCATGGCCGCCCGCGCCCTTGACGGTGATCTGGAGCACGTCGGACGAGGCGAGCAGCGGCCCGGCGCGCCCGGCGAAGACGCCGTGCGGTGCGTTGGGCATGATGTGGAGCGCGAAGGCAGCATCGGGCAGCGGATCGAGCAGGCCGTCCTCCAGCATGAAGCGCGCGCCGTGGTGCCCCTCCTCGCCCGGCTGGAACATGAACATCACCGTGCCGGCCAACCGCTCGCGCGCCGCGCACAGCAGCTTTGCCGCGCCGACGAGCATCGCGACATGGGTGTCGTGCCCGCAGGCGTGCATCGCGCCGCTGGTTTCGGACGTGAAATCGAGTCCGGTGTCCTCGACCAGCGGCAGCGCGTCCATGTCGCCGCGCAGCAGCACGGTGCGGCCGTTGGCGGGGCCGCGGAGGATGGCGACCAGGCCGGTGGTCGACGGCCCCTCGCGCAGTTCGAGCGGCAGTCCGGCGAGTGCATCCTTGATCTTCGCGAGCGTCTTCGGATTCTGCAGGCCCAGCTCGGGTTCGCGGTGGATCGCGCGGCGCAGGGTGACGAGGTCGTCGAGAAGCGTCTCGGCTTCGGTGGGCCAGCCTCGGGCCATGTCGGTCATGTTGATATTTCTCCAGACGAAAGATGCGCGGCGAAACGGCAATGCTGCGCCGCGCGGACTCGCGCGTCAAGCCGGACCGCCGCGCCGCGGGGTGCGGCTGGCATCGACGATCGAAATTGGGGCTCGATTTCCGCGTCGCGGCGCTTAAGGTCGCGCCCCATGACCAGAACCATGCTCCTCGGCGGCCTTGCCGCCCTCGCCCTTGTTTCCGTTCCCGCCGCGGCGCAGTCGTCGCCCGAGGCGGTCGCCGAGGCCGCGCTCAAGGCCGCGCCGGTGTTCGACGGCCACAACGACGTGCCCTGGGCGCTGCGCGGGCGCGTGGGCAACATGATCAACGATTTCGATTTCCGCGACACGCAGCACACCGCGAAGCCCGGCGCGACGCCGCCGGTTCAGCCGATGCACACCGATCTTGCGCGGCTGCGCAAGGGGCGCGTCGGCGCGCAATTCTGGTCGGTCTACGTCCCGTCGAACGACGATGAATCCGAAGCGGTCGTGCAGACGCTCGAACAGATCGACGTGATGAAGCGGCTCATCGCGCGCTATCCCGACGACCTCGCTCTGGCGACGAATTCGGCCGAGCTCGAAAAGGCGATGAAGGCGGGCCGGATCGCCGGCATGCTGGGGATGGAAGGCGGCCAGTCGATCGCCTCCTCGCTGGCGGTGCTGCGCGACATGTATGCGCTCGGCGCGCGCTACATGACGCTGACGCACGGCCGGGCGACCCCGTGGGGCGACAGCGCCACCGATGCGCCGGTGCACGACGGGCTGACCGATTTCGGGCGCCAGGTGGTGCAGGAGATGAACCGCCTCGGCATGATCGTCGACCTCAGCCACACCAGCGAGGCGACGATGAAGGACGCGCTCGAAGCGTCGCGCGCGCCGGTGATGTTCAGCCATTCGGGAGTGCGCGGGATCAACGATCATCCGCGCAACGTCCCCGATTCGGTGCTCCCGCTCGTCAAGGCGAACGGCGGCATCGTCATGGTCGTGCTGCTGCCCGGCTTCCTCGATGCCGACGTCCGCGCGCACGGCCTGTCGCGCACCGCCGAGCAGGCGCGGCTGAAGGCGCAGTATCCGGGCGATCCCGCCGCGGCGAAAAGGGCGCTGGCCGACTGGGACAGGGCGAACCCCGCGCCGACGACCGATGTCGCGAAGGTGGCCGACCATGTCGACTATCTGAAGAAAGCGATCGGGGTCGACCACATCGGGCTCGGCGGCGATTATGACGGTATGGATTCGGCGCCGGTCGGGATGGAGGACGTGTCGGGCTATCCGGCGCTATTCGTCGAGTTGGCGAAGCGCGGCTACACGCAGGCCGAGCTTCAGAAGATCGCCAGCGGCAACATGCTGCGCGTGCTGAAGGCGGTCGAGACCTATGCCGCGAGCCGCAAGGGGCAACCGCCGATCGAAACCCCGGTCGTGAAATAGCGCTGCGCGCTATGGTCGGCGTGCGCGCTCGCGGGCGTGCCGTCGCCCGAACGGCCATTCGATTGCGCCGCTCGTCCATAGCGCCCACCAGATGATCAGAGGTTGTGCGGCGAGGCGCGGCGCGTGATATCCCCAGCCCAGCGTCGTGCCGTCGATCGCGATATGATGAACCGCATGATGCACATTGGCGGGCCAGACGCACAGCGCATAGAGGGCGAGCGCCCAGCCGGCCGTCCGGCGCATGGCGGGAAAAAGCAGCCCCGCTGCCCCTGCAATCTCCGCAACGCCGGTCGCCGCGACGACGAAAGCGGGCTGCGGCACCCACGGCGGGGTGATGGCGAGGAAGGGCGCGGGCGTCGCCAGATGTCGGTAGCCCGCATAGGCATAAGCGAGCGCGAGCAGCCAGCGCAGCGCCGCGCGGGCGTGCTCCATCAGCGGCCGATAGCGGCGAGCATCGCCTCGACGCTGGTGAACTTCTCGCGCGGATTGCCGTCGAGCGCGGCCTTGACCTCGGCGTCCTCGATCCGCCGCCAGTCGCGGAAGGTGACGGGCGTCACGCCGCGGCTCGCGAGCAGCGCGTCGAGGCCGGGTCGCCCCGCCTTGCCGGCGCCGCGGCCGATGTCCGCGAGCACCATCTCGGCGATGTGCATGCCGTCGGGCTTGTTGGTGCCGATCGTCCCGCTCGGTCCGCGCCGCGCCCAGCCGACGCAATAGAGGCCGGGCAGGATGCGCCCCTCGTCGTTGGCGAAGCGGCCGCGGCCATGCTCATAGGGGACGCCGGGGATCGGCGGCGTCTGGTAACCGATGCAGCTGATCACCAGCCCCGCCTCGATCGCGTAGCGCTCGCCGGTGCCGTGGCTGCGCAGTTCGGCGTCGAGTTCGGTCTTCTCGACGATGACGCGCTGGACGCGGCCGTTCCCGCTCTCGGTGCCCTCGATCGCGACTGGCATGGCGAAGAAGTCGAAATCGATCGTCACCGGCTTGGCGACCGGATTGGCGGCGAAACTGCGCAGATGCGTCACCGACTTGCGCATGCCGGGTTCGAGCATCGCATCGTCGCCCTCCTGCGGCAGGTCGGCGGGGTCGACGCGCGGGCTGGCGCGCTCGAGATGGCCCAGCTCGCCAAGCTCCTTCGGCGTCATCGCGATCTGGTGCGGGCCGCGGCGGCCGAGGATGTGGATATGCCGCACGCCGCTCGCCGCCAGCGCTTCGCGCGCGTGCGCGACGATGTCGCTGCCGGCGAACTCGGCGGGCGTCTTGGCGAGGATGCGCGCGACGTCGAGCGCGACATTGCCGTTGCCGATCACCGCGACGCCGGGGGCGTCGAGCGGCGGATTCAGGTCGGCGAAATCGGGGTGGCCGTTGTACCAGCCGACGAAGGCCGCGCTGCCGATCACGCCCGGGCGGTCGGCCCCCGGAATCGCGAGCGGCCGGTCGTGCGGCGCGCCGGTGGCGAGCACGACGGCGTCGTAAAGATCGGTCAGTTCGTCGATGCCGACATCGCTGCCGACCGCGACATGGCCGACGAAGCGGACATTGTCGGTCAGCGCGACGCCTTCATAGCGCCGCGACACCGCCTTGATCGACTGATGGTCGGGGGCGACTCCGGTGCGGATCAGGCCATAGGGGACGGGCAGGCGGTCGATGACGTCGATCGCGATATCGTCGGCTTTCTGCAAGGTTTCGGCGGTATAATAGCCCGCCGGGCCCGACCCGACGATCGCGACATGACGCATCAGTCCACCTCCATCGGCGGGGCCTGCACCCGGGGAGCGGCCCCATTGTTATCGACGCGATGCTAGCGGCGATTCGCGCGAGGGCAAGCGTGCTTGTGCATGGGCGTACCGGCCTTGACAGGACGGTCGCGCAATCATATTGCGCCCGCCTCATTGCCCCGTCGTCTAATGGTAAGACTACGGATTCTGATTCCGTCTATCGAGGTTCGAATCCTCGCGGGGCATCCATCGCAAATGCTGCATGATCGAATGCTCGGCCCGCTGCGAAATCGGGCGTCGCGGTCGCCATGGGAATCTCCTGCCGGTGCGGAGGTTCAGGCGGGCACCACGCGGACCGGAATCGATTTGGCCGCTGGCGTGCCGCTCATCCGGTCGTAATGGTCGAGCGGCAGCAGCGGATTGAGTTCGGGGTAATAGCCTGCGACCGCGCCGCGCGGCATCGGATAGTCGATGATCGTGAGCGCATCGACCCGCCGCCGAACCCCGTTGGTGCTGATCGTTTCGAGCGCGACGGTCGCGCCCTTTTCCAGCCCGCGCGCGATGCGGTCGTCCGCGTTCATGAACAGGATCATGCGATCGTTGTAGACGCCGCGATAGCGGTCGCTGTAGCTGTAGATTGTCGTGTTGAACTGATCGTGCGAACGCACCGTCGCCAGCCTCAGCATCGCGGGGTCGTCGACCCGCGCGTCGACTTCCAGACCCGGCAGCAGCAGGAAATTCGCCTTGCCGTTCGGGGTCGGCCAGACCAGCCGCCGCGGCGGGATGTCGAGATGGAATCCCTTCGGGTCCCGGATCCGCGCCGGGAAGTCGGCGTAGATTTCGGGATAGACGTCGGCGATCCGGTCACGGATGAGGCCATAGTCGTGGATATAGGATTCCCAGGGAATCCGGCTGTCGGGAAGCGTCGCCATCGCGATGCGGCAGACGATCTCCACCTCGGACTTCAGATGTTCGCTCGCGGGCTCCAGCACGCCGCGCGACGCCGTGACGTTCGACATCGAATCCTCGATCGTGACGAACTGCTCGCCCGCCGCCGTCTCGATCCGTTCGGAGCGTGCGATCACCGGCAGGATGAGCGCGTCGCGGCCATGGACGAGGTGGCCGCGGTTGAGCTTGGTGGCGATGCCGACGGTCAGCGCCAGCCCGCGCATCGCCGAATAGGCCAGATCGGTATCGGGCACGGCGCGGACAAAATTGCCGCCCATGCCGATGAAGACCTTCGCGGTGCCCTTCAGCATCGCCTCCACCGATTCGACGGTGTGGTGCCCATGCTCGCGCGGGGGTTCGAACCCGAAGACATCGCGCACGCGGTCGAGATAGGCCTGCGAGGGCCTTTCGTTGATGCCGACGGTCCGGTCGCCCTGGACGTTGGAATGGCCGCGGATGGGGGAGATTCCGGCGCCCGGCCGCCCGAAATTGCCCTTGAGGAGAAGGATGTTCGCGACCTGCTGGACGAGCTGCGAACCCAGTTGATGCTGAGTCAGTCCCATGCCGTAGCAGATGATGGTCGCCTTCGAGCGGATGTAGATTTCGGCGCATCGCCGGATCTGGGCTTCCTCGACGCCGGAATGGGCGACGATGTCGGCCCAGTCGAGCGCCATCACCTCGTCGCGCACCGCCTCCAGGCCCGACGTATGCTCGGCGATGAAGGCGTGGTCGAGGACCGGCTCGCCCTGCGCCTCGCGCTCGAACATGACCTTCATCATGCCCTTGAGTATCGCCAGATCGCCGCCGATTCGGACGTGGACGAATTCGCTGGCGATCGGCGTCGAACCGAATGTGGCCATCTGGACGACGTCCTGCGGCTCGGTGAACTTGATGAGCGCGCGTTCGGGCATCGGATTGATCGCCACGATCGGGATGCCGCGTTTGCGCGCCTCGACCAGATTGGTCATCATGCGCGGCGAATTGGTGCCGGTATTCTGTCCGATGATGAAGATCGCCTCGGCATGCTCGAAATCCTCGAGCACGACCGTGCCCTTGCCGACCCCGATGGACGGCGGCAGGCCCCGGCTCGTCGGCTCGTGGCACATGTTCGAGCAGTCGGGAAAATTGTTGGTGCCGAACTGGCGCACGAAGATGGAATAAAGGAAGGCGGCCTCGTTGGGCGTTCGGCCGGACGTATAGAATTCCGCTTCATGCGGGCTGTCGAGCGCGCGCAGATGCTCGCCGATCAGCGCGAAGGCCTCGTCCCATGGGCAGGGCACATATCTGTCGCTCGCCGGATCGTACCGCATCGGCTCGGTGAGGCGTCCCTGCATTTCGAGCCAATAGTCGGATTTCTCCATGAGCGCGGTGACGCTGTGTTCGGCGAAGAACTCGCGCGTCACCCGGAACTTCGTGGCCTCATGCGCCAGCGCCTTCGCGCCGTTTTCGCAGAATTCCAGCGTCTTCTTGCAGTCGGCGTCGGGAAAGGCGCAGCTCGGGCATTTGAAGCCGCCCGGTTGATTCATGGCGAGCAACGCGCGCGACCCCTTGGTGACGACGCTCTGTTCGAGGAGCACCTTGGCGGTCGCCGCGGCCGCGCCCCAGCCTCCGGCCGGGCGGTCGTAGGGCTTGTAGCGCGGAGTGTCGTCAGCCATGATCAGCCATGTCCCATATGTCGGGGCAACTAAGCACGTCGGGCGCTCCTTTTCCACCGGCTATCGCATCCCGGTCTCGTGCGAGAATGGGGAAGCTGCGGCCCCGCGCGCGCCGAACCACGGCCGGTCCGCCAGACGATGCGTGAACGAGGTACGACGATCTTGCCCGAATTACGGACCATCGAACTTGCGGTGCGCCGGATCGGCCTGGCCGATCCGGGCGATTCCGAACTGCGGCGCAGCATTGCGATCGAGATGCCCGTCTCGATCGAGATATGCGGAATCGGCTATGCGGTCATGATGGCGACGCCGTCCGATCTGCGGGATTACGCCCTCGGTTTCGCGCTCAGCGAGGGCATGATCGAGCGGATCGACCAGATCCTTTCGGTCGATGTTCACGCAGTCGAAGGGGGGATGGTCGCCCGCATCGCCTTGCCCGCCGAACATGCCGACCGGGCCTTCGATCGCGCGCGGCTGCGCGTCACCGAAAGCAGTTGCGGCATCTGCGGGATGGAGAATATCGCCCAGGTCCTGAGGCCGCTGCCCGAGGTGAAGGCGCGGATCGCGACCGATCGCGGCGCGATCGCCCGCGCGCTGGCGGCGCTGCACGATCATCAGCCGCTGGGGCAGGCCACGGGCGCGGTGCACGCCGCGGCATTCTGTACGCCCGACGGCGCGATCCTGCGCGCCCGCGAGGATGTCGGGCGGCACAATGCGCTCGACAAGCTGATCGGGGCGCTCGCCGGCGAAGGCATCGACCCCGGCACCGGTTTCATCCTGCTCACCGCGCGTTGCAGCTACGAGCTGGTGGAAAAAACCGTTCGCGCCGGCTGCCCGGTGCTGGTCACCATCTCTGCGCCGACCAGCCTCGCGGTCGAACGCGCGGCGAAGGCGGGCCTGACGCTGGTCGCGCTCGCGCGGCCGGACGCGGCGCTCGTCGTCTGCGACCGTCACGGCAATATCGGATGACGATGCCGGAATCCGTCAGCCTCAAGCCCCTTCGGTGGAATTCGGAAAGGCCAGACGAGCCTTCAGGCCCCCGAGCGGACTGTTGGCGAGGATCAGCTTTCCGCCCATCGTGGCCATGGCGCGGTCGGCGGCCGCGAGGCCGAGACCGGCGCCGCCGGGCCGTTGCGCTGCTCCGACCTCCAGACGCCGGAACGGCAGCACGGCTTCCGCGCGCAGCTCGGGGGCAATGCCGGGTCCGTCGTCGTCGATGTCGATCGCTATGGCTTCGGGGTCGGTGTGCATCGATACGTCGATCCGCCGCGCATGACGGCGGGCGTTGTCGATCAGGTTGGTGATCGCGCGCTTCATCGCCACCGGCCTCGCCATCGTCTCGAACCTGTCTGGCCCCTGATAGCGGATGTCGGCCCCCAGATCCGCGGCCGTGTCCACCGCGGTCGTCACGATGGCCGCAAGGTCGACGAGCCGGGGCGCTTCCTCATCGCCGCTGCGGAAATAGGATAGCGTCGACCCGATGAAATGTTCCATCTCGCGAAGGTCCACGGCCATCGCTTCGCGCGTCTCGGGGTCGTCGATCAGCGATGCGCGCAGATGCAGGCGCTGGATCGGCGTGCGCAGGTCGTGCGACACGGCGATCAGCGATTGCGTATGATCGTCCATCGTCCGGATCAGCCGCGCCTGCATCGCGGAAAAGGCGGCGGCGACGCGGCGGACCTCGGGCGGCCCGTCGATGCGGAAGGCGCCGGTGCGGCCGTGCCCCGTCGCGTCCGCGGCTTCGGCGAGATCGCGCAGCGGTCGAATGAGCGCGCGAACCATCAGAACCGCGACCAGCAGCACGCTCAGCGTCAGCAGCAGGTGCATCGCGACGACCATGTTCGGACGCGGCGGGGCGCCCAGAAAGGGGCTGATGCGAAATGTCACGAACGAGCCGTCGGCAAGACGGCGCGCGCCGAGAAGGTCGCGCCGCCCCGGCGCGGTGGAGGGAATCAGGGTCAGCCGCAACTCGCCCGCGGCCAGGCTCGGCTCGCTGCGGGTCATCCGGTCGCGCATCGCGCCGAGCCGGACCGGCGCCGCGCCGATGTCGGTGATCACGGTCCGCGCCACCCAGTTGAGCGTCATGCCGTCGCCGGCGAGCGCATGCATCGCACGCCCCCGGTCGGGCACCGGCGCGGCGACCGCGACACGCTCCGCCTCGACCAGCCGCGCGGCGATGCGGCGAACCTGGTCCGCCGAAACGAGTTCGGGTTCCTGCCAGCGGTGCAGCGCGATGTTGCCGAGCAGTTCGAGCAGCAGCGCCGCCGCCACGACGAGCGCGATCCGCCCGACCATCCCCATCGATCGCAGGTGCCGCATCGCCATCGTCAGTCGGCGCGGACGTCGACCGCGAGCATGTAGCCGCCGCCGCGGATCGTGCGGATGATCGGCCGCGATTTCCGTCCGTCCCCCAGCTTGCGGCGCAGGCGGCTGATCAGCACGTCGATGCTGCGGTCGTTCGGCGTGCCGATCCGGCTGCGCGTCATCTCGATCAGCCGCTCGCGGCCGATCATGCGCTGCGGATGGCGCAGGAGCGCCAGCAGCAGTTCATGCTCCGCCGCGGTCAGCTCGACCTCCGCGCCCGACGGCGAAATCAGCTCGCAGCGCCGCGAATGATAGCGCCAGCCGGCGAAGTCGAATTGCTCCGGCGCCGGAATGTCGAGCGGCACGTGCGGGTCGCTGACGCGGCGCAGCACCGCGCGCACGCGTGCAAGGACCTCCGCCCGGCCGAACGGCTTGGCGATATAGTCGTCGGCGCCCATGTCCAGGCCCGTGACGCGGTCGCTTTCCTGCCCGCGGGCGCTGATCATGATGATCGGGACTTGGCTGCGCGCCCGCACCATGCGGCAGATGTCGAGGCCGCTTTCGCCCGGCAGCATGATGTCGAGCAGGACCAGATCGACCGGACGCTCGGTCATGGCGGCCTCCAGTTCGCGGCCGTCGGCGGCGCCGGTCACGTCGTAGCCGCATTCGCGCAGGATGCGGGCGAGCAGCGTGCGGACGCCCGCATCGTCGTCGACGATGACGATGTGGTGCGCGATAGCCGGTATCCGGACCGGCCGGTCGCCTGGCGCCAATTGTAACAAAGTGTTGCTCCTGCCTGTCATTCGCGCATTCCGGATTGACCGGACGCCCGCTTGGCATCAGGTCGCGCCCCGACATTCTTGCTAATTATTCGCAATATCGGGGGAATACAATGACCACTATTGTTCGCGCTCGCACGCTCCGCCTCGGCGAAGGCGCAGCCCTGTCCGTTCTGGCCGCGCTGATCGCCGTTCCGGCCTGCGCGGTCGAGGCGGACGATCAGTCCGACGCCATCGTCGTCACCGCGGCGGGCTTCGAGCAGAAGATCACCGATGCGCCCGCCAGCATCACCGTGGTGACCGAGGCGGAGCTGCGCCAGCGTCCCTACATCACGCTGATCGACGCGGTGCGCGACATCGAGGGGGTCGACGTCGGCGAGACGTCGGACAAGACCGGGCAGCGGACGATCAGCATCCGTGGCATGGGGTCCGACTATACGCTGATCATGATCGACGGTCGGCGTCAGAACAATCATGGCGACATCTACCCCAACAGCTTCGGCGGCAACCAGTTCAATCATATTCCGCCGCTCGACGCCATCGAACGGATCGAGGTCATTCGCGGTCCCGCCTCGACGCTCTATGGCGCCGACGCGCTGGGCGGGGTGATCAACATCATCACCAAGAAGGTTCTCGATCGCTGGAGCGGGTCGGCGACGATCGGCCGCAGCATCCAGGAGGATACGGCCTTCGGCGACGACATGACGTTCGACGCCAATCTCAGCGGCCCGGTGGTGCCCGGCGTCATCGGCCTGAAGCTGCGCGGCTCGATCTACAAGCGCTATCCGTCCGAGCCCGATTTCGCGCCGGCGGTCGACCCGGCCGGCGTATCGCACGTTCGCGGCCTGGGTTTCGGTACCGGCGGCAAGACGGTGAAGAACACCAACCGCAGCTATGGCGGCTCGATCAGCTTCACTCCGTCGCCCGACCACAGCTTCGTCTTCGACATCGATTATTCGAAGCAGGTCTATGACAACACGCCGATCGTCAATCCCGGCACCGGCGCGATCACCTATCCGCTCGGGACGCTCGACGGGATCGAGAGCATCTGGCGCGCGAGCGGCGGCGTCGTGCAGCCGCGCGTCGGCTATACCGAAGAACAGGTCTTCGACCGGCTCAACTGGGCCGTCACGCATCATGGCGACTGGGGCTTCGCGCGCAGCTTCGTCTCGCTCGCCTATGTGAAGACGAACAACAAGGGCCGCACCATGCCCTTCTCGGTCGCCGAGCGCCTGCTGCTGCAACAGATGTACAGCGGGACCGGCGCCTATGCCGGGCTGACGACTGCGCAGCGCCGCGCGCTTGCCGAATCCACCTTCCTGCCGCGCCCGCTTCGCACGCTGGAAAGTGCGCAATATACGCTCGACGCGCGCGTCGACATCCCGGTCGAGAATTTCGCCGGCCGGCATCATTTCGTGATCGGCGGCCAATATATCGACGGGGCGCTCGACGACGGGGTCTTCGGCCTCGAAGCATCGGTCGGCGGGATCGACGCCGTGCAGGACCACAAGATCTGGTCGCTGTTCGCCGAGGACAACTGGACCATCGTCGACGGGTTCACGGTCACCGGCGGGCTGCGCTACGACGACCATAATCTGTTCGGAGGGCATCTCAGCCCGCGCCTCTATGCCAACTTCGAGATCAACCCGACCCTGACGCTGAAGGGCGGGGTCAGCACGGGCTACAAGACGCCCAAGACCACCGATCTCTACGACGGCATTCGCGGTTTCGGCAGCCAGGGCACCAGTCCCTTCATCGGCAACCCCGATCTGAAGCCCGAGACCAGCGTCAACAGCGAGATCGCGCTCTACTGGAACCCGTCACCGCACAGCGGCATCAACGTCACGCTGTTCCACAACAAGTTCAAGGACAAGATCGCTTCGACAGTTGTCCAACCCTGCGCGGTGACCAATTTCGTGCGGCCCTGCGCCAATCTCGGCGACTATTGGGCCGTGCTGGGGCTCGGCGGCACGATCAGCGTGCCGATCAACATCGACAAGGCGCGCATCAAGGGCGCCGAGGTGGCGGGGCGCTACCAGTTCTTCCCCGGCCTCTCGATCCGCGCCAACTACACCTATACCGACAGCAAGCAGTTGACCGGCAATTCTGCGGGGCAGCCGCTGACCCAGACGGCAAAGCATATGGCCAATGCGACGCTCGACTGGCAGGTAGCGGATGGCCTGTCGGCGCAGCTTTCAGCCGAGCATCGCTCGCGTCGATATCGTGGTCTTGATGGGAGCGGCAATCATCTTTTCTACAAGAGCTATCAGGTGCTGAATCTGGGTGCGCAATATCGCATCAACGATCACCTGACCTTCGCCGCGCGCGTCAACAACCTGCTGGATCAGGACTTCCGCGCCTATGATGTCGATTTCGGTGTCCCGGATCCGGTGAGCGGTGCCTACTCGCCGACCTACGTTGATCACTACAACAACAAGGACAAGGCGCGCAGCTACTGGGTGAGCCTGAACGCGCGCTTCTAGGACAAGGGGGCCAGGTCCCCGTCGAGAGCAAGGCGAACGCTCCGCCGGTCGGCCGATTCCTTCCTGGGGATCGATCGACCGGCGGTTCTTGTTTGGGGCGTGCTCGTCCTTGAACGAAACATCTTCGTGTCCCCGCCTCCGCGGGAGCGCATGGTTGTCCGCCGTAACGATCACTCCTCGCTTTCGCGCTGGACCCGGAAGTCATTCAGTTCGCAGACCGCATCCGTGAGCAGGGTCCGCCCACCGATGCTTGGAGCGCAAGAAGCTCCGATTCCCGAACCACCCCCAATCCCCGATCGCGACGAATTCCCGGCCGCTCGCCTCATGATCGGCAGGGCTGCGAAGCGCAAAATCGCTCCACGAGAAATTTATTCACGCGCGTGATAGTGAATGTTGACTCATTCGAGAATGTGACGGATAAGAAGGACGGTTCGGCGGCAACGACCGCCAACGGGAGGGAGAGTTTGTATGAAGGCTCAGCTTTTCGCGTCCGCCTCGGCGGTCGCCCTGTTCGCGCTTCCGGTCTCGGCCATGGCGCAGGTCACGGAGGATGAGGCGCCGGCCGCTTCCTCCGCGCAAAGCAATCGCGGCGACAACGACATCATCGTCACGGCGACGCGCCGTACCGCGCGGCTTCAGGACGTGCCGCTCAGCGTCTCTGCCTTCGGGCAGGAGGAACTCGATGATCTGGGCATCGTCGGTTACGAGGGCATCGCCCAGAACACGCCCGGCATCGTCGTCAACCGGCCGACGCAGAATTTCAACAATTTCACCAGCCGCGGCATCAACACCAACGGTTACAGCGCCGGCCTGCAGAGCGCAGTCGCCATCTATGTCGACGAACTGCCGATCTCGGCGAACGGCAACTCGACCATCCTCGATCCGAATCTCTACGACGTCGAACGCGTCGAATTCCTGCGCGGGCCGCAGGGGACGCTGTTCGGCTCCAACTCGCTCGCCGGCGCGATGCGGATCATCACCCGCAGTCCCAACCTCAGCAAGTTCGAGGGATCGGCGAGCGTCGACCTGGGCGTCGTCGGTTCGGGCTCGCTGCGCCAGCGCTACAATGCGATGGTCAACCTGCCGATCATGACCGACGAAATGGGTCTGCGCGTCTCGGGCTATTATCGGAACGAGGACGGCTGGGTCGACAATATCGGCACCGGTATCAAGGATTCGAACAGCCTCGAAGCCTTCGGCGGACGCGCGATCCTGCTAATGCGGCCGAGCGACCGGATGAAGGTGAAGCTGCTCGTCTCCTACGAGAACAGCAAGCCGGCCGATTCGGCGCTGACCAACCCCACCCTTGGCAAGTTCGTGCGCAACTCCGACCGTCCCGACCTGTTCCAGGGCAAGCTCACCAACTATAATATCACGGTCAATTACGAGTTCGATTTCGCCGAGCTGGTCAGTTCGACGACGCTGTCCGACTATGACGCGTCCTTCTATGTCGACCTCGCCGGAACTTTCGCACAGGCTTTTCCCTTCGCGCTCGACGCCTATGGCTATGACGATCTTTTCGTTCAGGAGACACGGCTGGTGTCGCGCCACAGCGGGCCGATCGAATGGGTTGCGGGCTTTTTCTACTACGACAAGCGGCGGACCGTCGATTTCGCCTATCGCTCGTCACTCGAATTCATCGCCCAGCGCAATATCATCGGCATGGAAAATGAGTATTATCAGCGTTTCAACAGCTATACGGACCAGAGGGAGATCGCCGGCTTCGGCGAGGTGACGGCGCATCTCAGCGACAATTTCTGGGTCACCGGCGGGCTGCGCTATGGCAAGACGGACGTCCAGACCTTCACCCGGGGCGGCGGCTATAATTATGTCGTCGCTGCGCTTCCGCAGTTCGGCTATCTGGCGGTCGGCGCCACGCCCGGCTGGAACAATGTCGTCATGCGCAGGGACCCGATTCCCTACGCCGAAGGGCTGAAAGTGTCCGACGACCGCCTGTCGTGGAAGGCCAGCGTCTCGTGGAAACCAGTGCCCGAACTGACCGCCTATGCGACGGTTTCGACGGGTTTCCGTACCCCGGTGGTCAACGCGCGCGCGGGGCTGGTCAGCACGATCAACCCCAGCGACATCGTCATACCCGACGGCGCGAAGTCGGACAGCGTGACCAATTATGAGGTCGGGCTGAAGGGGCGCTGGCTGGGCGGCAATCTGACCGCCAATCTTGCGGGCTATTATATCGACTGGAAGAATATCCAGGTCCAGGCGAACCGCGTGTCGGATTCGATCCAGTTCGCGACCAACATCGGCGCTGCGGAAAGCTATGGCCTCGAGTTCGAAGTGATGGCGCGGCCGCTTTCGGGGCTGAGTCTCGTGCTCAACGGCTCGTTCAACGAGGCGAAGGTGACGAAGCTGTCCGCGATCGAGGCGGCGATCTCCGGTGCCGAGCTGGGCACCCGGCTTGCCTCGCCGCATTTCCAGGGATCGGGAACGCTGCGGTACGATTTCCCGATCGGCAACGGGAAAACCGCCTTCGGGTCGGTCAACGTATCGCACGCCGGGTCCTTCCCGAACCAGTTCCCGAACGTGCCGGGCAATCCCAACGCGGTCAGCCCGACGTATGACCATACCGAGGCGTGGACCAATGTGAACCTGTTCGCCGGGGCGAAGCTGGGGGCGCTGAATCTGACCGCCTATGTCGAGAATCTCTTCGACGACACATCGATCACCTATGTCCATCCCGAAGCCTTCCTCGACGGGCGCTACGCCCGCCTGCGGCCGCGCACGATCGGCGTTCGCGCCGACTATCGCTTCTGATCGGCGCCGGAAGAAGGAAGCCGCCCATGCGTCGCCTGCGGACCCTCGCTCTCGTTCTGGCCGTCCTCCTCCCGGGGGCGGCCGCCGCGGCCGCGGAACCGGTGGTCGATGCGCCCGCGGGCGTCGTGCACGGCGTGCAGGACCGCGATCTGCGCGTCTTTCGCGGCATTCCCTATGCCGAGCCGCCCGTCGGCGAGCGCCGCTGGCGTGCGCCGGCACCGCTGCCGCGTTGGGACGGCGCCCGCGATACTACCCGCTTCGGCGCCGCCTGCATGCAGCCGAAGCCGCAGGCACCCAGCATCTATGGCTGGGACCTGCCGGCGATGAGCGAGGATTGCCTGTCGCTCAACATCTGGGCGCCGCAGGATGCGCGCGGCGCGCCGGTCTTCGTCTGGATCCACGGCGGCGCGCTGGCGTCGGGGTCGGGCGCCGACCCTATTTACGACGGCAGCGCGCTCGCGCGGCGCGGCATCGTCGTGGTGTCGATCAACTATCGCCTCGGCATGTTCGGCTGGTTCGCGCATCCGGGGCTCAGTGCGGAATCGCCCGACCATGTCTCGGGCAATTACGGTCTGCTCGACCAGATCGCGGCGCTCGAATGGGTGAAGCGCAATATCGGCGCCTTCGGCGGCAATGCGGGGAACGTCACCATCGCCGGGGAATCGGCGGGCGCGCTCAGCGTCATGTATCTGATGGCGGCTCCGGCGGCGCGCGGGCTGTTCCACAAGGCGGTGGCGCAGAGCGCCTATATGGTCTCCGCGCCCGGCCTGCGCGACCGGATCAACGGCATGGTCCCTGCAGAGGTGCAGGGCGCCGAACTTGCGGCGAAGCTCGGTGCCGCCGACATCGCGGCGCTGCGCGCATTGCCGGCGGCCGACATCCCGGCCCGGGTCGCCGCGACGGGCTATTTCCCCTTTCCCAATATCGACGGCAAGACGCTGTCGCGCCAGCTCGTCGACACCTTCGATCGCGACGAACAGGCGCCGGTGCCGATCCTCGCCGGCTTCAACAGCGGCGAGATTCGCTCGCTGCGGTTCCTGCTGCCCAAACCTCCCGCCGACGCGGCCGCCTATGAAGCCACGATCCGCACCGCCTATGGCGAGTTCGCCGATGCCTTCCTGACCCGCTATCCGGCGAAGGATATCGGTGAAAGCATGCTCGCCGCGACGCGCGACGCCATGTATGGCTGGACCGCGGAGCGGCTGGTGTCGAACCAGGCGGCGCTGGGGCAGGGCGCCTATTTCTATCTTTTCGACCATGGCTATCCGGCGACCGCGCAGTGGAATCTCCACGCTTTCCATGCCGCCGAGCTGCCCTATGTGTTCGGGACCGCGGCGCGGACGCCGCCCCTGTGGCCGAAGATTCCCGACAGCCTGGCAGAGCGCAGGCTGATCGCCGCGATCGGCGATTACTGGGCGAGCTTCGCCACCACCGGCCGACCCGTTGCAAAGGGCGGGCCCGACTGGCCCGACTATGCCGACAATCGCGGTTTTCTGCACATCGCCGACACGCCGCGCGCCGGGCACAATCTGTTTCCCGGTACCGCGGCGCTGCACGAGGCGGTCGTCTGCCGCCGTCGTGCCGCCGGGGACGTGCCGTGGAACTGGAATATCGGCGTCGCGTCGCCGCCGCTGCCGCCGAAGACCGAGGGCTGCCAATGATCGACGGTTCGATGCAATATTACGGCCTGACGCTCGACAAATTCCTATCCCACGCCGCCAAATGGCACCCCGATGCCGAAGTCGTGTCGGCGACGGCGGCGGGCGGCGTGCGGCGGACCGGATACGCCGCGCTGCACGATCGTGCGCGCGGCGTGTCGGGTGCGCTGCGCGCGCTCGGCATCGGCCGCGGCGACCGCGTCGCGACGCTCGCCTGGAACACGCAGGGGCATGTCGAGGCTTGGTACGGCATCATGGGCATGGGGGCGATCTGTCACACGCTGAACCCGCGCCTGACCGCGGCGCAGCTTTCCGCGATGCTCGCGCAGTCGGGGGCGGCGCTGCTGCTGGTGAGCCCCGACCTGCTGCCGCTGGCGCGCGAGGCGAGCGCGAATCTGCCGTCGCTGCGGCGCATCCTGCTGCTCGACACCGACGCGGACGAAGACGGCGCCGATGCCTTCGACCCGCTGGTCGCGGCAGCGCCGCGCGACGCGGTCTGGGGCGATTTCGCCGAGGACACGCCATCGGGGCTCTGCTTCACCTCGGGCAGCACCGGCGCGCCCAAGGGCGTCACCTATACCCATCGCGGCTGCTATCTGCACACGATGCGCCAGCTCCAGGCCGACGTGCTGGGGCCGACCGCGCGCGACGCGATCCTTGCCGTGGTGCCGATGTTCCACGCCAACGCATGGGGATTGCCCTTCGCGGCGCCCGCCGTGGGGGCGAAGCTGGTGCTTCCGGGGCGCCAGAGCGACGGCGCGCATCTCGCGCGGCTCATCTGTTCCGAAGGCGTGACCGCTGCCGCGGGGGTGCCGACCGTCTGGCTCGGCCTCGTCGAGCATCTGGAGGCCGAAGGCGGCGATGTGCCGTCGCTCGAGCGTATCCTGGTCGGCGGGTCGCCGATGCCGCCGGCGCTGATGGACCGGATCGAGCGCCGCCTCGGCGCCGAGGTGCAGACAAGCTGGGGAATGACCGAATTGTCGCCGCTCGGCACCGCCGCGCCGCCGGGCGATCCGCATCGCAGTGCGGCCGTTTCGGGCCGTCCGGCAATCGGCATCGACCTGCTCGTCGCCGACGCCGACGGCCGCCCGCTGCCCGAGCAGCGCGGGACCGAGGGGCATCTGCGCGTGCGCGGCGGCTCGGTCGTCGAACGCTATTTCGGCCAGAGCGAACCCGCCACCGACGCCGACGGCTGGTTCGACACGGGCGATCTCGCGCGGATCGACGACGCGGGTAACCTCGTCATCACCGGCCGCGCGAAGGACCTGATCAAATCGGGCGGCGAATGGATCAACCCGGCGGAGATCGAGGCGATCGTCGGCGCGCTGCCGCAGGTGTCGCTGGCCGCCGTCATCGGGCGCCCGCATCCCAAATGGGGCGAGCGGCCGGTCCTGCTCGTCACCTGCGATGCGGCGATCAGCGACGCCGAACTGCTCGAGCCGCTCGCCGGGCGGGTCGCGTCCTGGTGGGTCCCCGACACGGTCGTGCGCCTCGACGCGATGCCGCTCGCGCCGACCGGCAAGATCGACAAAATGCAATTGCGGCTCGATTACGGACAGGTGTAGGCCGAAAGGCCCCGCCGCCCTGCGAACGAAGGTTTCGAGAGGAATAGAGATTTGGAGTCCAAGGCAAAGAGTCGGACGAAACGGCCATCGAAAGCGGAGCAGCGCGCCGAAACGATCGAGCAGATTCTCGACACCGCCGAATATCTCTTTTCGCGCAACGGACTCTACGGGGTGACGCTCAAGGATGTCGCCAAGCGGGTGGGCGTGCATCACACGCTGCTCAACTATTATTTCGAGGACAAGAAGAAGCTGTTCGATGCGGTGTTCGCCCGCCGCGCGGTGGTGACGAGCGAGCGCCGCATGAAGGTGCTCGACGATTACGAGCGGGCGTCGGGGGGAAAGCCGACGATCGAGGGCGCGCTCCATGCCTTTCTGGACACCGACCTCGACCTTTATATCGAGGGTGGCGAGGGCTGGCGCAACTATGGGGCGCTCAGCGCGCAGGTGGCCAACACGCCCGAATGGGGCGCCGGGATGATGGACGCCCATTTCGACCCGGTCGTGCTGCGGCTGATCGGCATATTGAAGAAGGCGCTGCCAGAGGCGGCGGAGGAAGACATCTTCTGGGGCTATCACTTCGTCACCGGGGCGCTGATGCTGACGCTCGCGCGCACCGGCCGCATCGACAAATTGTCGCAGGGGCTCTGCCGGTCGGACGATTATGCGGCGGTCAAGCAGCGCATGGCGCGCTTCATGGCGGCGGGCTTTCGCGATATCTGCGAACAGCGCGCGAAAGACGGGGACTAGGGCATGATGACGTGGGAAAGACTCGTCATTGCGAGCGGCGAAGCCGCGCGGCAATCCAGAGCGTGCGGTAACTGCTCTGGATTGCTTCCTCCGGATCAGGTCCGGGGTCGCAATGACGAAGTGGGGCAATCCAAAGTCATCAGAGTATAGCAAAGGGCAGGCGGGCGCTTTCCGTCTCCCGTCTGTTTCAATTTTCATTCACTCACAAGTGAGTTATAGTAATTCGGATAGCGAGAGGGGCAGGATGACGAAGGCATTGCAGGACCGGGTGGCGATCGTGACGGGCGCGGGCGGAGGGCTCGGCCGGGCGCATGCGCTGATGCTGGCGCGCCATGGCGCGTGCGTCGTCGTCAACGACAGCGAGGGCGCCGCCGCCGAGCGCGTCGCTGCCGAGATCGAGGCCGCGGGCGGCCGGGCGATGGCGGCGCCGGCGTCGGTCACCGACGCGGAGCAGGTCGCGGCGATGGTCCATGCCGCGACCATGGCCTGGGGCGGCATCGACATATTGGTCAACAACGCCGGCATCCTGCGCGACAGGAGCTTCGCCAAGATGGACCTCGCCGACTTCCGCCTCGTCGTCGACGTCCATCTGATGGGCGCCGCCACCTGTTCCAAGGCGGTGTGGGACCAGATGCGCGAGCGCCGCCACGGCCGCATCGTGATGACGACATCCTCGTCGGGCCTCTACGGCAATTTCGGGCAGGCCAATTACGGCGCCGCGAAGATGGCGCTCGTCGGGCTGATGCAGACGCTCGCGCTCGAAGGCGAGAAATACGGCATCCGCGTCAACTGCCTCGCCCCCACCGCGGCGACCCGGATGACCGACGGCGTGCTCGCGCCCGACGCGCTCGCCCACCTGGCGCCCGAGGCGGTGAGTCCGGGCCTGCTCGCGCTGGTCGGCGACGATGCCCCGACGCGCAACATCCTGTGCGCGGGCGCCGGTCATTTCGCGACCGCGAACGTCACGCTGACCGACGGCGCCTTCATCGGCCGCGCCGACGATGCCGCGCAGCGCGTCATTTCCGAATGGGACCGCATTTCGGATCGGCGGGGAGAGATCGTTCCCGCTTATGGTTTCACGCAGGCCGAGCGCGAACTGGCGAGCGCCGGCTTCACCGCGCCGACGATGGCGGTCAACCGCTGACAACCCCCGGGAGCAGGGCGAACGGGCCGGTGAAAGAGCCCGCCGCCGCTGCCGGGAGAAAGGGAGAAGGATATGGCAACCGACAGCGAAACCCTGCCCGCCGAAGGCAAGGGCCAGAACGAGACTCTCGTCATCGCCGCCTCGTCGCTGGGGACGGTGTTCGAATGGTATGACTTCTACCTCTACGGCCTGCTCGCGAGCGCGATCTCGATGCATTTCTTCGCGGGCGTCAACGAGACGACGGGGTTCATCCTCGCGCTGATGGCGTTCGCCGCCGGCTTCGCGATCCGGCCGTTCGGGGCGCTCGTCTTCGGGCGGGTCGGCGACATTGTCGGGCGCAAGAACACCTTCCTCGTCACCATGGCGATCATGGGGCTGTCGACCTTCGCCGTCGGCTTCCTGCCGTCCTACGACACGATCGGAATCGCCGCGCCGATCATCCTGATGCTGCTCCGCCTGCTCCAGGGGCTCGCGATCGGCGGTGAATATGGCGGCGCGGCGGTCTACATCGCCGAACATGCCCCGCCGGGAAAGCGCGGCTTCTACACCAGCTTCATCCAGACCACGGCGATGATCGGCCTAATCCTCGCATCGACCTTCGTCGTGTCGCTGCGCCTGTTCATGGATGCCGACAGCTTCAATGCCTGGGGCTGGCGCCTTCCCTTCATCTTCTCGATCGTGCTGCTGTCGATCGCGCTCTGGATCCGGCTCCAGCTAGAGGAAAGCCCGGTCTTCCAGCGGATGAAGCAGGCGGGCGCCACGTCGAAGGCGCCGCTGAAGGAGGCCTTCGGCGAATGGCGCAACCTGAAGATCGTGCTGATCGCGCTGTTCGGGGCGGTGGCGGGGCAGGCGGTGATCGGCTTCGCCGCGCATCTCTATCCGCTTTTCTACCTTGAGAAGATCGCGAAGGTCGACGGGGCGACGTCCAATTTCCTCGTCGCCACCGCGCTGCTGATCATCATTCCCAGCTTCGTTTTCTTCGGCTGGCTCAGCGACCGGATCGGGCGCAAGCCGATCATGATGACCGCCTGCGTCATCGCGGTCTTCACCTATTTCCCGCTCTACAAGGCGCTGGTCGCCGCGGCCAATCCGGCGATGGCGGCGGCGGTCGAGCATGCGCCGGTGCAGGTCGTCGCCGACCCGCGCGAATGCTCGTTCCAGTTCGACCCGATCGGCAAGAACAGCTTCGACCGGACGAGCTGCGACATCGTCAAGGCCTATCTGGCGCGCGGTGGGATCAACTACGCCAATATCGATGCGGCCCCGGGCACGGTCGCGACGGTGCGGATCGGCGAGGAGAGCCACACCGCGCCCGACCCCGCGAAGCTGAAGGGCGAGGCGAAGGCCCAGGCGATCGCGGCGTTCCAGGAAGAAGTGCATGCCGGGCTTTCGCGCGCGGGCTATCCCGCCGCCGCCGATCCGGCCGCGGTCGACAAGGGGCGGGTGATCGCGATCCTCTGCGTCTTCGGCCTGCTCGCGACGATGGTCTATGGCCCGCTTGCGGCGCTGCTGGTCGAACTGTTTCCGGCGCGCATCCGCTATACCTCGCTGTCGCTGCCCTATCATATCGGCAATGGCTGGATCGGCGGCTTCATGCCGACGATCGGCTTCGCGATGGTCGCGGCGACGGGCAATATCTATCAGGGACTGTGGTATGCGGTGGTGATCGCCGCCATCACCGCGGTCGTCGGCATCTTCTTCCTGCCCGAAACCTACAAGCGCGATATCGAAGCCTGACGAGGGAGAAGGGTCGTGGCCGAAGCGGACGGATCAATCGGGCGGCGCGACCTGATGCGGGCGGCCGCAGGGGCGGCGGCGGCGCCCGCGCTGCTGGGAAGCGCGCCGGCGCTGGCGGCGCGACGGCCGGCGCCGCCCGGCTTCCTCTGGGGCACCGCGATCTCGGCGCATCAGAGCGAGGGCAACAACACGAACAGCGACGCCTGGCTGGCAGAGAATGTCACGCCGACCCTGTTTCGGGACCGGTCGGGCGACGCATGCGACAGCTATCATCGCTTCGACGAGGATTTCGCGCTTGCCGAACGGCTGGGTTTCAACTGCTATCGGTTCGGCATCGAATGGGCGCGCATCGAACCGAGCAAAGGCCGTGTCTCGAACGCCGTGCTCGACCATTATGCGCGCATGCTGGAGGCGTGCCGCGCGCGCGGGTTGCGACCGATCGTCACTCTCAACCATTTCACGACGCCCCTGTGGTTCGCCGCCCGCGGCGGTTTCGAGGTCGACGACGCGCCGCGCCTTTTCGCGCGCTATTGCCGTATCGTCGCCGAGCGGCTCGGCGGCCTGATGCATCTGGCGACGACATTCAACGAGGCGAACATCGGCCTGCTGGTCGCGCTTTTCCCTGGGTCCGAAGCGGCGATGAAGCTGACCCGCGACGCGAATGCCGCGGCGGTGGCCGCCACCGGGTCGCCGCGCTTCTCGCGCCTCGCCTTCGCCGATCCCGCGATCGCGACGCCGATCCTGCAGGAAGCGCACCGTCAGGCCTATGACGCGATCAAGGCCGCGCGGCCCGACCTGCCGGTGGGTATCACGTTGACCACGCAGGATATTCAGTCGACGGGCGCGCCGTCGCTGGTCGCGCATTACGAGCGGCAGCTTTACGGCGACTGGATCGACGTCGCGCGCAGCCATTCCGATTTCTTCGGCGTGCAATGCTACACCCGCCTGCGGTTCGACGAGCGCGGAATGGTCGCGCCGCCGGCGGGCGCCGAACTGACACTGTCGGGCTATGAATTTTATCCGCAGGCGCTCGCGAACACGATCCGATGGGCTCACCGCGCGATCGGCAAGCCGATCTATGTGACTGAAAGCGGCGTCGCCGTGAACGACGACCGGCGCCGCATCGCCTTCATCGACCAGGCGCTCGACGGGGTGAGGGCCTGCCTCGACGAGGGGATCGCGGTCCACAGCTATATCTATTGGTCGCTCCTCGACAATTTCGAGTGGACGTCGGGCTATTCGATCCCCTTCGGGCTCGCCACAGTCGACCGGCAGAGCTTCAGGCGCACGCCGCGCCCGAGCGCCTGGCACCTGGGCGCGATTGCCCGCGCCAATCGCATCTAGATTTCGATTGGCTTGGGATTGCCCCCTTGCGTCATTGCGAGCGGAGCGAAGCAATCCAGAGCGGTGACCGCCTGCTCTGGATTGCCGCGCGGCTTCGCCGCTCGCAATGACGAAGCTTTCCGGTGGCACCACACCAAAGATGCTGCGTCGAATATCCGACTCGCCATCCTGCTCGACACGAACGGATTTGGGTGATGCAAGCTAGCGCGCGCTGTTTCGGCCGACTGCCACCAGCAGCAGTTCGCGAAAAGCCGCCGCCGCTGCGGCGACGCTTGCCGCGTCGACGCAGCGTTCGTCGTCGCCCTCGACATGGTGGAAGCGATGGACGCCGAAGACTCCCGCCACCGATGGATAGCCTGCCGCGATGATCGCGGTCAGTTCGCCCGCCGACAGCGCTTCGCTGGAATAGGGGTTTTCGAGTCCCGCCAGTCCCGCGAACAGCCGGCGCGCGGCGGGCAGCAGCGGCGGGCTAGCGACCAGATAGCGCTGCGAATCCGCGCCGCTCAGCGGGGCCAGCCCGAACAGCCCTTCGTGCCAGTCGCGCGCCGCGACATTGGCGCCGAGGTGGAGCCAGAAATGCGTCTCCGTCGGTTTCGGCGCCACCGCCTTCAGCGATTCCTCGGCGCCCAGATTCTCATATTCATGCCCGCTGTTGCACAGGAAGGCGAGGTCGTGGTCGGGCAGCAGCGCGGGGGCGGCGCGGGCGAGGTCGAGCCACGCTGCGATGCCGCCGCCGCGCTCGCCGGCACAGCCGAACCAGCCCGAACGCGGCGTCGATATGGTGATCCAGCGCCCCTTGCCGCGATCGAGCCGACCGATGATGTTGAAGGCGGGTCTGCGGCCGCCGCGCCCGGTCAGCGTTACCGTGGCTGTGTCGTGTCGCATCGCCGCGTCGAGGAAGGGGGCGGCCCGAGCGGGCGCGAGCAGACCGACCGGCCCCGCGAACATCGGCGCGCGGCCATCGGCGTTGAGCGCGATGACGCCGCCGGTCGGACCGTTGGTGACGATCACCGCGGCCTTCGCTCCGCCTGCGAAGGCCGCATCGACGGGTGCGCGCACCGGCCTGGCCAGCGCCGAGGACCAGCGGCCATAGGGCAGATCGACCAGCGCGACCGCCCCGGCCAGCGGCGCATCGGCGCGGCCGTGGGCATCGACGCGGACCAGCGGCCCCGACACGCCGCCTGCGGGCGTCGGGATCACGATCGGCTGGGGATGGAGCGGCGCGCGCGCGTCGCCGGCGGCGATCTCGCATCTGCCCGGTTCGAACCAGGGGACGGACAGGGCCGGCTTTTCGGTCGCGAAACCCGCGCGCGCCAGTTCGTCCGCGAGCCAATGACCGCAGGCGTCGTCACCGGGGCCGCCCGATTGTTTGTTGCCGAAGCCGATATAGGTCGCCAGATCGGCGGCGATCGAGTCGGACGCGCCCGCGTCATGGGCCGCTGCGGCCGGGGCGGTGAGGGGCAGCGCCGCCGCCCCGACCAGGAAGCCGCGTCGCGTCGGGTCCGTCATGCTGCACCTCTCCCGTCGTCCATTCGTCCGCACTTGATATTCACTCTCTTGTGAGCGTAAATCGACGGGCGGGCGATGGCAAGCATCGCCGCCGGGAAGAGGAACGAAAGACATGCTGCTGTCCGGACGGGCCTTCGCCCTCGTCTTCGGCGCTCCGCTGCTCGGCGCCCTGGCCGCATTCGCCGTTCCCGTCGCCGCCGCGTCCGGCCGACCGGCGGCCACCGTCGCCGAGGGCCGCGTCGCCGGCAGTCTGGAGGACGGGGTCCGGGTCTTCAAGGGGCTTCCCTATGCGCTGCCGCCGGTCGGGGCGCGCCGCTGGCGCCCGCCCGCTCCGCCTGCTTCGTGGCAGGGTGTGCGCGAGGCCCACGCCTTCGGCCCCGATTGCGTGCAGCCGCCCTATCCCGCCGACAGCGTCTATTTCGAGCCGCCGCGTCCGACGAGCGAGGATTGCCTGACGCTCAACGTCTGGGCGCCGCGCAACGCGGCGCGCGCGCCGGTGATCGTCTGGATTCACGGCGGCGCGCTCCAGCATGGCGGCAGCGCGAGCCCGATGTACGACGGGCGCGAATATGCGAAGCGCGGGATCGTCTTCGTGTCGATCAACTATCGCCTCGGCATCTTCGGCTGGCTCGCGCACCCGGGGCTCAGCGCCGAAGCGCCCGATCGTGTCTCGGGCAATTATGGTCTGCTTGACCAGATCGCCGCGCTCGAATGGGTGAAGCGCAATATCGCGGCGTTCGGCGGCGACCCGGCCAATGTCACCGCGATGGGCGAATCGGCGGGCGCGCTCAGCGTCACCTATCTGCTCGCCGCCCCGCGCGCGAAGGGGCTGTTCGGCCGCGCGATCGTCCAGAGCACCAATATGCGCGCGGTCCCGCGGCTGCGCGATCCGGCCTATGGCCTGCCGTCGGCCGAAGTGATCGGCGCCGCCTTCGCCGAAAGCGTCGGCGCGAAGGATCCCGCCGCCCTTCGCGCCCTCGACGCCGAAACGCTGACCGCCGCGGCACTGCGTGCGCGCTTTGCAGCGCAGCCGACGATCGACGGGGCGCTGCTTCCGGCGCAGATCGTCGACGTCTTCGATCGCGGCGAGCAGATCAAGGTGCCGGTCCTCGCCGGTTTCAACAGCGGCGAGGTGCGGAGCCAGCGCGGCCTGTTGCCCCCGGTGCCCGTCGATGCGGCCGCCTATGCCGCGGGAGCCGCCCGTCGCTACGGCGATCTCGCGCCGGCCTTCCTGCGGCTCTATCCCGCGTCCGATATGGAAGAGAGCCTGATCGCCGCGACGCGCGACATCGTCTATGGCTGGGCCGTCGAGCGGCTCGTGCGGCAGCAGACCGCGGCAGGCGCTCCTTCCTATCTCTATCTGTTCGACCATTGCTACGACGCCGCGCGGGCGCGGAAGCTGTGCGCATTTCACGCCAGCGAGATTCCCTTCATGTTCGGCAGCATCGGTCGCGCCGTTGTACAGGCGGCAAACTGGCCGGCGGCGACGGGGGACGACGATCGCCGGCTTGCCCGGCAGATGGTCGATTATTGGTCCAGCTTCGCCGCGCGCGGCATTCCGTCGGCGGTCGGTGCGCCCGACTGGCGTCCCTATGGAGAGGAGGAATATTTCCTCGAGCTTGGCGCATCGCCGGTGCTGCGCCGCGACCCCATGCCCGGAATGTTCGAATTCCGGGAGGAGATCATGCGGCGTCAGCGCCAGAGGGGCGAACAATGGTTCGTCAATACCGGTCCCGTCGACCGCGAATAGCGCCCGCTTCGTCGGGTCATCCCGATCCGTCCGGTGCCCTCACGCGGCGAGAGCGAACGCCTAGCCGGCGGCCTGCGGACAGGTCCCCGCGATGGCGTGGCCCGCCATGACATGCTGGGCGAAGAGGCGCGAATCGGTGAAGGAGCGGTTGACCGTCCCCGAATGGTCGAGCCCCGGATAGACGTGCCATTCGATCGTCGATCCGGCGTCGCAGGCCCCGTCGACGACCGATTTCTGCATCGCGGCCGGCGTATCGACATCCTCCGCGCCGGTGCCGATGAACACCGGCGTCGCGATGTGCAGCGTCGGATAGCCGGCGTGGGTCAGCATCGGCGCATAGGCGCGCCAGAAATCGGTCTTGAAACTGTTCGCGCGGGTCAGCCCCGCCTCGACCACCGCACCGAACATATCGACGACGCAGGTGTCGGCCGCGCGCCGATAGAGCGGCATCGCGCGATCGGTCAGCACCGCCGTGGGATCGTATCTGGGATCGATCTGTTCCGCC
This sequence comes from Sphingopyxis granuli, assembly GCF_001559015.1. Taxonomy (NCBI): domain Bacteria; kingdom Pseudomonadati; phylum Pseudomonadota; class Alphaproteobacteria; order Sphingomonadales; family Sphingopyxidaceae; genus Sphingopyxis; species Sphingopyxis granuli. The sequence goes on along the minus strand of NZ_CP012199.1, from coordinate 4,411,527 downwards.
GCGGAGGCGATGTAGAGCAGATAGGCGATCAGGCGATCGACCTTGTCCCCGTCGCCGCCGCTCGTCGCGCCCGCGACGGCGAGGTTGGGCAGGCCGGTGGCGATCGTCCCGCGCACATTGACGTCGGGCGCATAGTCGGCGGCATAGCCCGCTGTCGCGAAAGCCGCACCGGCGCCCTGCGACTGGCCGACGAGCAGCACCTTGTTGGCGAGGCCGAAATCGCCCCCCAGCACCGCGCGCACCGCGTCGAGGGTCGAATAGGCGGCGGCGCGGCTGTTGAGATAGGGATGCGGCCCGGGCCCGCCGAGCCCCTGATAGTCGGTGGCAACGATGGCATAGCCCTCGCCCAGCCAATGGTCGAGATAGGTGCGGTCGCGCGCCGAGCGCGGGTTGCGCGACGGCGCGCAATCGTCGCCGATGCCGACGGTGCCATGCGCCCAGGCAATCAGCGGCCAGCCCCCCGCGGGCGGCGTGCCCTTGGGGATGAACAGCGCGGCGGTCACCGGCACCGTGCCGCTGCCGACGACGCCGTCGGTCGAGCCATAGCGGATCGCGAAGGCCTGCGCCGCACCGTCGAGGCCGAACTCGGGCGCGAGCGGGCCGCTTTCGATCAACGCGCCCGCTGCCGGTGCGGGCGCCGCCTGCGCGGCGGGCGCTTGCGCCGCGAGCGCCGGGGTTGCCGCTGCGAGGCCGAATGCGGCGAGAACTGCCGCCGATCGCATCCATTTCGACATAATCTGTCTCCTGTCCCGTTCTTCAGAAGCGCGCGGTGGCCGCCAGATAATAGGTGCGGCCGAGCACGTCATAGGTGCTGGCGTCGGTCTGGCCGAGCACGCCGCTGACCACTGGCGGCGTCTTGTCGAACAGATTGTTCACTCCGAAGCGCAGGCTGAAGCGCTCGGCCGGGTCGACGCGCAGCGACAGGTCGAAATAGTCGTAGGCCTTGACCCCCGGCGTCGTGCTCGCCGCGTTCGTCACCTTCGACGCGTCGATCATCGCGCCGATGTGCCGCCAGCGCACCAGCGCGTTGAAGCTGTCGGTGCCGAAGGTGAAGGAGGTCGTCGACCGCCAGCGCGGCAGCGTGGTTCCCGATCCGATCGTGCGGCCGAAATCCTGGAACGGCCCGCCGGGAAGGTTCTGAATCTCGAACTTGTCGAGATAGTTGATCACCGACGAAATGCCGAAGCGCCCCGACCCGTCGCCGGCCCCGATATCGGCAAGGCGCACCGACCAGTCGAGCTGCACGTCGACCCCGGCGGTCTTGTAGCCGCCTAGGTTCAGATAGGGCTGCAGCGCGTTGGTGATGCCGCCCGAATTGACGTCGCGGCCGATCAGCGCGCAGAAGAAATTGTTCGCGTCATAGCCGGGGTTGCTGCCATCGGCGTTGAAGCATTTGTTGAGCGACACCGACACCGGGATCGTCGCGATCGCGTCGTCGATCGCGATATTATAATAATCAATCGACGCGCGCAGGTTCGACAGCCAGGGCGAGGCGGCGCGCGGCGACAGCACCGCGCCGACCGTCCAGGTATCGGCCTTTTCGGGCTTCAGATTGGCGTTGCCCGACAGGAAGGCCGCGACCTGCGTGACGTTGTTGATATAGGAGTCGGCAAGCACGTCGGGCATTCCCTGCGCGACGCAGATCGCGCGCACCTGCGCCCCGTTAGCGCCGGTACGGAACGCGCTGCGCGTGTCGCACGGATCGCCGGCGCCGTTGGCGACCGAACCGATGGTCGGGAACAGGCCGGTGGTCGCGGTATAAAGCTCGCCGACGTTCGGCGCGCGGATCGCGCGCTGATAGCCGCCGCGCAGGCGCACGCCGTCGACGACGGTCCAGTCGACATCGACCTTGTAGGTCGAAACCCCGCCGCTCTGCTTGTAGTCCGAATAGCGATAGGCGGCGTCGATCGTGAGGTCCTGAATCAGCGGAATGTCGTGGAGCAGCGGGATCAGCAGTTCGGCATAGGCTTCCTTCGCGCTCGTCGAACCCGCGGTCGGTGAGGTGCGCGCGATGGCGACGATGTTGCCCGTGATCTGCTCGGGATCGGGGGTGAAGGCGAATTCATTGTGGCGATAGCCGACGCCCGCCGCGAAGCGCAGTTCGCCCGCGGGAAGCTGCGCGATGCCGCCCTGCAGGTTGAACTCGACCACGTCCTGCTTCGTTTCGGTGCGGTTGCGCGTCACGCCGCTGATGAAGGCGACGCATTCGGGTGAGTTGGTGACCGCGAACGGATTATAGCCGCCGGAGCAGATCGACGCGCCGCCGTCGGCCGCCGATGCCAGTTGCTGCACCTTGCTGGTGAAGACCGAGCCGTAAGAGATGTCGTCAACGATGCTCTTGCCGGTCGATCCGTACAGCTCCCAGGTGATGCCGCTGCCGCCGAAGGACCCTGATGCGCCGCCGAGGATCTGCCACGTCGTCGCCTCATGATCGACGCTGCGCGGACCGGCTTCGCTATAGCGCTTGGTCACGACGACCGGCGCGGTCGGGTCGGTGCGCGAATCGAGGATGGGGTTCAGCGCGGCCGGGATGAAGGGATTCGACCGCGGAACGCGGATCGTCCACAGCCCGGCGTTCGGGGCGGGGTCCTGGATCGTCGTCGACGTATAGTCGGTATAAAGGCCCTGGACGAACAGCTTGATAGTATCGCTCGCCTCGAAGGTCGCGCGGCCGAAGGTCGAGATGCGCTCGAGCGGAATCTGGGTGTAGGTCGTCGACGGCACCTGCAGCAGCGCCTGCCCGTTATTGTAGAGATAGGGCTCATCGTCGCGATAATTATAGACGCCGCGCCCGTTGGCGAAGAGCGTGCCGTCCGCATTGACCCCGATCCCCGACGAGGGGAGCACCGATCCCGGCGCGATGCCATAGGCGGCGAAGGCGTCGTTGAGCGCGCCCTGGCTGGCGGGGTTCGCGCCCGAGGTGAAGATACCGAACGGAATCGTCCCCGACACGCCCTGATTCCGGCGGAAGAAGGCGCGGCTGTTGATGTTGACCGCATCGCGGTCGGTATAGGCGGCGCCGACGATGATGCGGCCGCGGCCGTCGGCGAAGCGGGTGCCGGCGCCGATCGAAATCTCGCGAATGCCGCCGTCGCCGCGCTCGGTCAGCGTGTTCTGGCCCGAAATCTCGATCCCGTCGAGGTCGCGCACCTTGAAGTTGACGACGCCGGAGATGGCGTCAGAGCCATAGACGGCCGAGGCGCCGCCGCTGATGATCTCGGTCCCGCCGACGAGGATCGATGGGATGGTGTTGATGTCGATGACCTGGCTCGAGTTCGACGGCTGCAGGCGACGGCCGTCGAGCAGCACGAGGTTGCGCTGCGCGCCGAGGCCGCGAAGATTGAGCGTCGCCTGCCCGGTCGCGTTGAGGTCGTTCGAGAAGGCGGTCGAGCCCGCCGAGAATTGCGGAAGCTGGTTGAGCGCGCCTTCGAGCGTTGCCTGTCCGGTCGCCGCGACGGCGTCGGCGCCCAGCGTGACGATCGGGCTCGCCGCCTCGAAGTCGCGCCGCGCGATTCGCGATCCGGTGACGACGATCTCGCTCGGGGCCGCCCCGGCCGTCGCTTCGCCGCCGCCCGGCCCATCCTGCGCGAGGGCGGGGGCGCCGGTGAGCGCCAAGGCCGACGCCGAAACCACGAGCAACAATTTGCGATTGTCCAACATTTTGAAGAGCCCTTCCCTGTTTGCCGGCAACGGCGGTGCGGGCTTGGCCGGTCGGGCGCGCCCCTCGTCATTACCGGTCGCTGCCATGCATGATTACGATACAATCATGCATCGAAAGGGGCTTTGGCGTAGAATCGGTGCGGGTGTCAAGCCTCGAACGGGGGAGGGCGGGGGCCCCGAACCGGCATTCGCGGGCGAAGCCCTTGACCCGCCGCGATATTACGATACATCTATGTATCGATATTATTCGTTCGCCTGGAGCGGTGCGATCGGGCATTGCGAGTGCGGTGGAGATGGAAGTCACGATATTGGGCGACAGGGACACGACGGCGGGACGGCCGCGGCAGGCCGAACTCGACGAGCGGATCAAGGCCAGCGCGGTCGCCATATTGGGCGAGTTCGGCTTCGCCGGCCTGTCGATCAATCGCGTCTGTCGGCACGCGGGCGTTCCCCGCCCGACCTTCTATCGCCGCTGGCCTTCGGCCATCGCGGCGTTCATCGATGCATTCAACGATCGCTTCGACGATGCGCTGCTCGGCGATACCGGCGACGTGGCGGCCGATCTGCTTGCCTTTGCGACCGCTGTTCGCAACCGCTACCATGATCCGGTCATCGCGACCTGCCTGCCCGCCATATACGAGGCACGTCGCGTAGCGCCCGATCTGATCGCCCCGATTGCCGATGCCCAGCATATACGACGCAAGGCCAGTATCACAATCCTCACGCGCTCGCTCGACGTGCAGGACATCCACCCTGTCCTGCCGCCGTTCGAGATCATCTTCACCCTCGCTGCCACCATCGACCAGGGCTATCTCACCGGCCGGCCGCTCGGCGACGATTTCCTCCAGCGTCTGGTGATCGCGCTCCTGCGCTGAGCCAGCCCGCCGCCTTTCCATCCCACAGCGGAGACCGCCCGATGCACAAGATATTGCTCACCCTGACCGCCGGCCTCGCGGCGCTTCCTGCCCTGGCGCAGCCCGCACCGACCGCCCCCGGCTTCGACGTCGCCGCCGCGCTGGCGCGCATCGACGCGACGATCGACAGGCAGTATCCGCATCTCGACGCGCTCTACAAGGATCTCCATGCGCATCCCGAGGTCGGCTTTCAGGAGGTGCGCACCGCCGCCCTGCTCGCGGCCGAGATGCGCAAGCTGGGCTTCACTGTCACCGAAAAGGTCGGCCAGACCGGTATCGTCGCGATCCTGAAGAACGGCGAAGGGCCGACCCTGCTCGTGCGCACTGAAATGGACGCGCTGCCGATGGAGGAAAAGACCGGTCTCCCCTATGCCAGCCGTGCCCAGCAGACCGTCGACGGCAAGCTGAGCTTCGTCGACCATAGCTGCGGCCACGACAGCCACATGGCCTGGTGGGTTGGTGCCGCCGCGGCGCTCGCGGCGATGAAGGATCAGTGGAGCGGCACGCTGATGTTCATCGGTCAGCCGTCGGAGGAAAATGTCAGCGGCGCGAAGGCGATGATCGCCGACGGGCTGTTCACCCGCTGGCCCAAGCCCGATTTCGGCTTCGCCGCGCACGTCGGCCCGATGCCGGTCGGCACGGTGGTGGTGAAGGACGGCGTCGTCAGTTCGGCCTCGGACGCGATCGACATCACCTTCCACGGCGTCGGCGCACACGGATCGATGCCCGACAAGAGCATCGATCCGGTGATGATGGGCAGCCGTTTCGTCACCGACATCCAGACGATCATCAGCCGCGAAAAGGATCCCAAGGCGTTCGGTGTGGTGACCGTCGGGGCCTTCGTCGCGGGGACGGTCAACAACATCATTCCCGACCACGCCGACCTGAAGCTGACCCTGCGCTCGCACGACGAGGCGACGCGCAAGCTGCTCGTCGAAGGCGTCGAGCGCACCGCGCGCTCGGTCGCGGCGATGGCGCGCGCGCCCGAACCGACGATCGCGCAGCCGACGGGCACGAATGCCGTCCGCAACGACGCGGCGCTGTCGGCGCGGTCGGCGGCGATGCTGACGACGGCCTTCGGCAAGGATGTGCAGTTCGTCCCCGCGAGCGCGGCGGGCGGCACCGCCAGCGAGGATTTCTCGGCCTTCATCGACGAAGGCGTGCCTTCGGTCTTCTTCGCGATCGGCGGCTACGATCCGGCGATGATCGCACGGTACGAGGCGGAAGGAAAACCGCTGCCGGTCAACCACTCACCCTATTTCGCGCCCGTGCCCGAACCGACGATCAAACGCGGCGCCCAGACGCTGGCGCTCTCCGCGATGATGATCCTAGCCCGCCCCGATCCGCGCAAATGACGCCACTCGCAACCACGATCCGGGCCGTTAAAACGAGCCGATAAGGGCGCTGGGGCAACCGAATCAAAGGGATCGCTTCATGATCCCAGAACGGCGAAAACTCGCCAATGGTGACCCCTACGGGACTCGAACCCGTGTTTTCGCCGTGAAAGGGCGACGTCCTAGACCGCTAGACGAAGGGGCCGTCAGTCGGTGAAGCGGCGCCTTAGACGCGCGTGTTCCTACGGTCAAGCGCGCCGGTGGCCGGCAGGGCAGAAATATTGCCGGCGCCGGTCAGTCGGCCCAGGCGGCATCCTCGAGGTGCAGTTCGGCGGCGGGGCGGCTGCCCCAGTCGTCGCGTTTCGCGCGGCCTGCGAGCCACAGCTTGCGGCCGCCGCGCGCGTGGAGCAGCGTCTGGCCGAGCAGGCCTTCGGCGCTGCGGAAGGCGATCGCCTTGAAACGCGCACCGTCGTCGCCCGCGACGATCAGGCGCAGGTGATCGGTGCCGACGATCCCCGCCTCGACGATACGCACCGGGCCGGTCGCGACGCGCGGCGCGGGCCAGCCGGCGCCATAGGGCCCCGCGCTGTCGATCGCTTCGCACCACAGCGGGCTGATGCCGCGCGGCGCGAGCACGGCGTCGATCAGCAGCGCCTTGTCGCCGCTCGCCCGCTCGACGTCGGCGGCGAGCCGGTCGCTTAGGAAGGCGCCGAGCGCGTCGATGCGGTCGGCGGCGACGGTCAGTCCCGCCGCCATCGCGTGACCGCCCCCTGCGACGAGCAGCCCCGTCTCCTTCGCGGCGAGCACCGCAGCGCCGAGGTCGACGCCAGCGATCGAGCGGCCCGACCCCTTGCCGATGCCGTCGTCGCCCAGCGCGACGACGATCGCGGGGCGGTGCAGCCGTTCCTTGAGCCGCCCCGCGACGATGCCGATCACGCCGGGGTGCCAGCCCGATGCGGCGACGAGCGCGACGGGGGCGTTGGCACAGGCGATGCTCGCCTCGATCGCCTGGTCGAGCACTGCCGCCTCGATCGCGCGGCGCTCGTCGTTCAGGTGATTCAGTTCCTGCGCGATATCGGCGGCTTCCTGCGGGTCCGAGGTGGTGAGCAGTCGCACGCCGAGGTCGGATTTGCCGACGCGGCCGCCGGCGTTGATGCGCGGGCCGAGCGCGAAGCCCATATCGCTCGCGGTCGGGGGTTTGGTGAGCCGCGCCGCGTCCATCAGCGCCGCGAGACCGATGTTGCCGCGCCGTGCCATTACCTTCAGTCCCTGCGTCACCAGCGCGCGGTTAAAGCCGGTCAGCCGCGCGACGTCGGCGACGGTGCCGAGCGCGACGAGATCGAGCAGGTCGATCAGCGCGGGTTCGGGCCGCGATCCGAAGAAGCCGCGCGCGCGAAGCGTGCGGAGCAGCGCCGCGCCGAGCAGGAAGGCGACCCCGACCGCGGCGAGATTGCCGTGGAGTGCCGCGTCGGGCGCCTCGTCGAGCCGGTTGGGGTTCACGACGGCGAAGGCCTGCGGCAGCGTCGTCGCGCATTGGTGATGGTCGACGACTATCACCTCGACCCCTGCGGCCTTGGCCTCGGCAATCGCGTCGAAGGCCTGCGCGCCGCAATCGACGGTGACGACGAGCCGCGATCCGGCCGCGCCGATCCGGACCAGCGCGGCGCCCGAGGGGCCATAGCCTTCCATCAGCCGGTCGGGGATATAGGCGCCGACGGGGACGTCGAGCGCGCGCAGCAGGCGGACGAGCAGCGCCGCCGAGGTCGCGCCGTCGACATCATAGTCGCCGAAGACGGTGACCGCCTCGCGCGCCTCGACCGCGTCGGCGAGCCGCGCGGCGGCGGCGTCCATGTCGCGGAACAACGACGGATCGGGCATGAAGGCGCGCAATGTCGGCGCCCGCTGGCGCTCGATATCGTCGCGCGGCACCCCGCGCGCGAGCAGGAGCTGGGTGACGAGATCGTCGGGTGCGAGGCTTTCGCCGCCCATCTGTGCGCTGGTCCGCCGCCAGCGCCATGGCTGGCCGAGGATGGACTGCGCGATGCCGAGCGCGGTGTCGGTCATGCCGCGCCTCCCGCCGCGAGGATGCGCGTGCGCAGCGCCTGCGCGACGCCGGCTGGGATAGCGGGGATCGCATGGCTGCCGAGCGCGCTGCCGCCGGGCACCCCGAACACCAGCGTCGCGAGGCCGAGCGGGCGGAGGACGAAGTCGGTCCTGAGGTCGATGCTCTGCACCGAGGCGTGCGGCAGCAGGGTCAGCTTCGGTTTCCACCAGCCGCGGCGGATCGCGACCCGGTCGCCGAGGTCGGCCCACAGGCGGAAGCGCGCGCCGACCAGCGCGACCAGCGCCACAAGGACGGCCGCCGCAATCGTGAGGCTGCCGAGCGGTTCGCCGAGTGCGATCGCCACCGCGCCGCCGAACGCGGCTATCACGGCGCCGAGTAGCCCGCCGAGCGCAACGATATGGTGACTGCGTTCCCAGCGCGTTTCCCCGGGCGGACGATCAATCGCCACGGTCGCGAGCACCGGATCGATCTCGCGCAGCGTACCGAAGGGCACCACCTGGTGGTCGCGCTCCTTCCCGCCGTCGCTTGCCAGGCTCTGGAGCCGCAGCTCGTGCCAGCCAAACCGCTCGCGCAGCCAGCCGGTGACGAGGATCGCGGCCTGCACGCGGCGCACCGGCATCGCGACGTCGGTGCGCGTCGTCAGCCCGCGGGTGCGGCGCAACGCGCGTGTTTCGCGCGTCAGGCGGAAACCCCAGTTGGTGAAAAACATCGTCGCGACCCCGCCGGCAAAGCCGATGAAGAGCAGCGAGATCGCCGCGCCCAGCCCGGCGACCCAGCGATGCGCGACGAGCCAGGCGTCGAGGCCGTAGGCTTCGGCGACATCGATCCAGTCGACCGGGTTGAAGATGTTGAAGTCGAAGGGCAGCAGATTGTCGAAGAACTGCATGGCCGCGCCAAAGACCGCGAGCGCCGCGAGCGAGAAGTTGAACAGCCCGGCGATCAGCAGCCGGCGCGCGCCCATCGCGAAGAGCAGCCGGTCCTCCGCTCCCGGCGCATCGGCCGGGGCAAGCGCGGCAGCCCGTTCGCTGCGGTGCGCGCGGATCGCGCCGCGCAGCGCTTCCGCGGCGTCGAGGCCGACCGCGTCGAGGCTTGCGTCATGGTCCTTTCCGCCGCCCGCTCCGGTCTCGAACTCGACCTTCGCGATGCCGAGCGCGCGGGCGATCAATCCCTGTTCGATGCTGACGTCCTGGATGCGATCGAAGGGGATGGTGCGGTGCTGGCGCGCCAGCACGCCGCTTTCGATGACGACTTCGTCCGCCCCCACCGCGAAGCGGAAGCGCAGCCAGTGAAGCCAGGCCGCGAGTAGCGAGAAAAGCAGGAAGAGCAGGAAGGCCGGCACGATATAGGCCCAGTTGCCGGTGACCCCCAGCGCCGCGATCGCGGGCAGGAAATTGAGCGAGCGCGGCCCGAGCTTCGCGATCGACAGCGCGAGCGTCGCGGGGTGGAGGCGCAGCCAGTGCGGCCCGGCTTCCGCGGCGGGCGGGGCGGCGGCGTCGGTCATGCGAAATCGGTGTGGATATGGCGGCGGATCGTCTCGCGCATCGCGGCGGCAAGGTCGGCGGGCAGGCCGGGCAGCGTCACCGTGCTGTTGTGGGTGCCTGACGTGTGGACGACCAGATGCGCGAGGCCGAACCAGCGCTCGACCGGGCCCTGCCCGACGTCGATATGCTGGACGCGGACGAAGGGGACGATCGTGTCGGTGCGGAACAGCCAGCCGTGCGCGACGCGAAGCTGCCCCTCGCCGACGCGGTAGCCCCAGCGCTGCGCGCGCCGCGACGGCAGGATGGCGACCGCCAGCGCGCCGAGCAGCCAGCCGAGCACGGTCAGCAGGCCATAGGGCCCGTCGATCGCGCGGACGAGGAAGATGTCGGCCAGCATCGCGGCGATCGCCAGCGGCAGCGCGTTGAGCAGCGTCGCGATGCGCAGCACGTGGCGAAAGGCGGGATCGACCGGCGTCAGCCCGTCGACGGCGTTGATCGCCTCGGGCGCGAAGGGGTCGGTGGGGTGGGGGATGGCGGCGTCGCTCATCCCCCTCGATAGGCGCATGCGCCCTTAAGGCACAACCACATTGAAGCGCGGATCGGCGGGCGGATGCAGCGCGAACCACGACAAGAAGGCGGCGCGGTCGCCGTCGATGCGGATCGCACCCGACTGGAGCAGCGCCGGGAATTGCGCCTGCCCCAGCATTACGTCGTCGAGCGTCTTGCGGTCGATGGTGATCGTCGCGGTCGGCGCGGGGTCGGTGACGCCGTGGCGCGGGAATTCGACCCCGCCGCCGACGACCACCGCGACGGCTTCCCGGCTGTCGGGCAGCACGAACTGGAAGGTGCCGGCGAGCGCAGCGCCCTTTGCCGCGTCAAAGCGCGTCGCGAGCGCGTCGAAGAAGACCGCGGTGGGAATCGCGCTGACGAAGCTGCGGCTCTGGCCGTTGCCGGTGAGCGTGTCGAGCTCGGTCCCACGCAGCGTCGCGGCGGCGGCGAGATAATAGTTGCGCCACGCCCCCGATTCGGCCTGATAGCCGAGCTGGTCGTAGGCCGAGGCCAGCGCCGCGCGCGCGTCCTGGCTGTCGGGCTGCGCGAAGACGAGCTTGTCGAGCAGTTCGGCCGCCCAGCGATAGTCGCCCGCCGCGATCGCCGCCTTCCCGGCGGCGAGCAGCTTGTCGGGCCCGCCGGCGAGCGCGACATATTTGGGTGCCGATTGCTCCGGCGGCAGCGGGTTGAAATGCGCCGGATTACCGTCCCACCAGCCGAAATAGCGCTGATAGGTCGCCTTCATATTATGGTTGAGCGTGCCGTAATAATCGCGGGTCGAGAAATCGCGGCCCTGCACCGGCGCCTCGGCCGTCTGGTCGGCGAGTTCGTGGAGCGTCGCGCCGCGGTTGGCGAGGAACAGCGTGCGGTCGTGGACATAGCGATAGGCGTCGCGCTGGTCGGCCAGCCACTTCGCCACCGCGCCCTGCCCCCAAGTGGGCCAGTGGTGCGAGGCGAGCGCGACCTCGGCCGTGCCGCCCCATTTGAGCAGCATCGCGTCGATCACCTTCGACCAGTGCAGCGCGTCGCGCACCTGCGCGCCGCGCAGCGTCAGGATATTGTGGAGGTTGTGCGTGACGACCTCGGTCGTGTGCAGTGCCTTGTAGGCGGGGATGTAGAAGACGAATTCGGCGGGCGCCTCGGTGCCGGCGGCGTCGAGGAAATCGAATACCAGCCCGTCGATCGTCAGCGTCGCGCCCGCGGCGGGCACCGTCTCGGTCGGCTCCATATAGCCGATGGTGCCCGACGACAGCTTCGGCCCCAGCCCGGTGTCGACCTGTCCCGTCGGGCCGGGCGGCAGGATCGCGCCGAACATGTAGAGCGCGCGGCGGCCCATCGCATTGCCAGCGAGGACGTTCTCCGCGGTCGCTTCCTCCGAAAAGCCGTGCGGGGCGATGATGCGGATCTTCTCCCGGCGCACCTGTTCGGGGGTGACGACGCCGCCGACGCCGCCGAAATGGTCGCTGTGGCTGTGGGTGAAGATGACCGCACGGATCGGCCGCTTGCCCGCCTTCGCCTCGACGGTGTCGGCGAACAGCTTCCAGCCCGCCGCCGCCGCCTCTTCGGTCAGCAGCGGATCGACGACGATCCAGCCCGATTCGCCGCGGATGATTGTCATCACCGAGATATCGTAGCCGCGCACCTGCCAGATCTTGCCGGGCACCACCTCGAACAGGCCGTGCACCGCGTTGAGCCGCGCCTGCCGCCACAGCGAGGGATTGACCGTATCGGGCGCCTGGTCGGCGGCGAGGAAGGCGTAGGGGCGGCGGTCCCAGACGATCCGGCCGTCCTTGCCGAGGATCACGCCGTCCGCGATCTCGGCGATCTTGCCGCGGGTCGCGTTCGCCATGTCGGCGGGATCGTCCAGCGGCAGGCGCGCGGCGAGTTCGGCCTGCGCCGCGCGGGTCGCCTCGCTCGCCGCGTCCTGCGCCACCGCACCGCTCGCCCACAGCAGCATTGGTATCAGGCCGATCGCACGCTTCATCGCATCCCCCCTCGCTTTTCGTCCAGCTTGCGCCTCGCCCGGGGAATTGGCAAGCCGATGCCCCCGCACGCCGCACCCCGCGTAGAGGATTCGCCGATGTCGAAATGCAAACTTCTTGTCATTTGGCACAGCCGTACCGGCGGCAGCCGCGCGCTGGCCGAAGCGGCGGCAGAAGGCGGCGGCGCGGCGGCGCGGCTGGTCCCCGCCGGGCGGGCGGCGCCGGCCGACCTGCTGGCGGCGCAGGGCTATCTGTTCGTCGGCCCCGAAAATCTCGCGGCGCTGTCGGGGACGATGAAGGAGATGTTCGACCGCTGCTATTACCCGTGCCTCGGCCGGCTGGAGGGGCGGCCCTATGCGACGATCATCTGCGCCGGATCGGACGGCGAGAATGCGCAGCGCCAGCTCGACCGCATCGCCACCGGCTGGCGGCTGCGGCGCGTCGCCGATCCGCTGATCGTGAACACCGACGCCCAGACGCCCGAGGCGATCCTCGCGCCCAAGACGATCCCCGAAGACCGGCTGGCCGAAGCGCGCGATCTGGGCGCCGCACTGGCCGAGGGGCTGGCGGCGGGGATTTTCTGAAAAAGCAACGCTCCCTTCCCGCAAGCGGGAGGGGAGAATGAGTCGCTCACCCCTCGCGGTGTTCGCCCTTGACCCAGCGCACGGTGCCCGACGAGGCGCGCATCACGATGCTTTCGGTGGTCAGGATGCCGCCGCGGCGATGCTTGACGCCGCGCAGCAGCGATCCGTCGGTGACGCCGGTCGCGGCGAAGATCACGTCGCCCTTCGCCAGATCCTGAAGGTCGTAGACGCGGTCGAGATTCTCGATCCCCCATTTGCGCGCGCGCTGCCGCTCGTCGTCGTTGCGGAACAGCAGCCGGCCCTTGAACTGGCCGCCGACGCAGCGCAGCGCCGCGGCCGCCAGCACGCCCTCGGGCGCGCCGCCCGACCCCATGTAGATGTCGATGTTGGTTTCGGGGTTGGTCGTCGCGATCACGCCGGCGACGTCGCCGTCGGGGATCAGCGCGACGCCGCAGCCGATCGCGCGCAGCTCGGCGATCAGCGCCTCGTGGCGCGGCCGGTCGAGCACGCAAACGATGATGTCGGCGGGCGCCACGCCCTTTTCGCGCGCGATCGCCTCGACATTCTCGCGCACGCTGTTGTCGAAGTTGACGATGTCGGGCGAATAGCCGGGGCCGACCGCCAGCTTGTCCATATAGACGTCGGGCGCGTTGAGCAGGCAGCCTTCCTCGGCGATCGCGAGCACCGCGAGCGCGTTCGGCCCGGCCTTTGCCGTGATCGTCGTGCCTTCGAGCGGGTCGAGCGCGATGTCGATCTTCGGCCCCTTGCCGGGGGCGGCGCCGACCTTCTCGCCGATATAGAGCATCGGCGCCTCGTCGCGCTCGCCCTCGCCGATGACGACGGTGCCGTCCATATAGAGCGTGTTGAAGGCCGCGCGCATCGCCTCGACCGCGGCGGCGTCGGCGGCCTTTTCGTCGCCGCGCCCGATCAGCTTCGCGGCAGCGATCGCCGCGGCTTCGGTGACGCGCACCATTTCGAGCACGAGCACCCGGTCGAGGTTGCTGCTGCTGTTCGTCATTGTCCTGACTCTCCGTCTGTATCCGTGTCGCGCCGCGCGGGCCTGCTGCGCGCCATATGGTCGCCCGCGCCGCTTGTCGAGAAGGCTTCGCCCGATTCGAAGCCGCCTTGACGGCTTTCCCTGCCAGCTGGGTGATGGGCCTTCCGGTGCCGGCGCATGTGGTCGGCACCGCGCCATATGGGTTTCACGCGAAGACGCGAAGGAGAAGAGTTGGGCCGTAAGGCCCCCTTTTCTTTCAGCGGCGCGTCTTGCCGCATGGCTGGACAAAAAGCCGCTTCGCGGCAAGAGCGACTTCTTCGCGCCTTCGCGTGAGATTTTCCTGCACGCCTCCGGCGTGTCAGAGCGCCAGGATCGGCATGTGCATCGGCGTCCCGACGACGTGGTCCGACGCCGACAGCGTCGCCAGCGCCGCGTGGATCGCGCTGGCCGGGCCGGCGTGGGTGACGAGCGCGATCACGACGCCGCCGTCCGCGTCGTCGCCGCGCTGGATGAAGCTTTCGATCGACACACCCGCGTCGCGCATCGCCGTCGCGATCTCGGCGAGGACGCCGATGCGGTCCTCGACGACCAGGCGGACATAATGCTTGCCGACGCGCGCGCCCGCGTCGGCGGTGGCGGCCCGATCGAGCGCGTCGACCGGCATCGCGAAAGCCGGCCCATATTCGTCGCGCGCGATGTCGATGATATCGGCGACGATCGCCGATGCCGTCGGCCCCGCGCCCGCGCCCGCGCCCTCGAAGAACAGCCGCCCGACGAAATTGCCCTCCGCGACCACGGCGTTGAGCGCGCCGGGGACATAGGCGAGCGGGTGGTCGGCGGGCACGAGGCACGGCTGGACATGCTGATAGAGGCCGGTCTCGTCGCGCTCGGCCATGCCGATCAGCCGCACGCGATGGCCGAGCGCTTCGGCCTCGCGGATATCGGCGGCGATCAGGCCGCGGATGCCGGTCGCGGTGACCGCGCCGATATCGAGCTTCGTCCCGAAGCAGAGCGCGGCGAGGATCGACAGCTTGTGCGCGGCGTCGATGCCGTCGACGTCGAAGGTCGGGTCGGCCTCGGCATAGCCTTCGGCCTGCGCGGCGGCGAGCGCGTCGGCGAAGCTCGCGCGCTCGCGCTCCATCAGCGTCAGGATATAATTGCAGGTGCCGTTGAGGATGCCGTAGACGCGCGCGATCTGGTTCGCCGACGCGCCTTCGCGCAGCGCCTTGATCACCGGGATGCCGCCCGCGACCGCGGCTTCATATTTGAGCGGCGTGTCGCGCGCCTCGGCCAGCCGCGCGAGATCCAGCCCGTGATGCGCGATCATCGCCTTGTTCGCGGTGACGAGCGCCTTGCCCGCGCCGAGCGCGGCGCGCGCGAGGGTCAGCGCCGGGCCGTCGGCGCCGCCGACCATCTCGACGACGACATCGACATCGTCGGCAGTGACCAGCGCGCCCATGTCGTCTTCCCAGCGATAGGCCGACAGGTCGACGCCGCGGTCCTTGTGGCGGTCGCGCGCCGACAGCGCGACGATCTCGATCGCCCGCCCGGCGCGGCGCGCGATCAGCTCGCGGTTTGCCTCGAGCAGCCGGACGACGCCGCAGCCGACCACGCCGATGCCCGCCAGCGCCACGCGCAGCGGGGGGCGGGACGCGGTGGGAGAGGGAAGGGGGGACATGCGGCTACTCCGTCGATGGCGCGGGCCATCGCCCGCCGTTGCCAGCGCCCCCTATCGGCTTTTCCGGCGGAAACAAGGGAACAAGCGCGATAGAATTTCTGTTCGCGCCGTCGCGGCGGCTACGGGGCGTCAGCCGCCGACGGGTGCGCGGGTCCGCGTGCATTCGCCGAGCGCGCCGAGGATCATCGCATAGTCGGCGGCGGCCTTCTTGCGGTCCTCGGGCGCGGTGCCCGCCAGCTTGTCGAGCGGCAGCGCCTTGGGCAGGCCGCAGGCGAGGCGGTACCAGGCGAGCGTGTCGCGGCGCGGCACCGCCGCCGACCCGTCGACGATCTCCCCGAAGGCGGCCGCCCAGCGGCGCGATCCATCGGCGGCGGTGATGACGGTCAGCGAAACCGGATCGCCCGTCGCGGTGTTGAGGAACAATTGCGTCTCGCCCTCGCCAGGTAGCGTGCCGGGGACGTGGAAGCCGTTGGCGATGCCGGTGATCGCGGGCGGGGCGCCGGGTTTGACGAGCTCGGTCAGGATCGCGCGCAGCCGCGCCTCGGTCGCGGGGTCCCACGCGAGCTGCGCGTCGGGCGCGACGAGGCGGACGCTGCCGGTGTCGGTCGTCGTGCCGCTTGCGACCGGGCGCGCGAAGATCAGGACGGGCTGCTTGCTCTTCAGCTTCGGCGCCTTGCCGTTTGCCGCGAGCGGCAGGTCGACGAGGTAGGAGATGCGCGCGGCGAGCGGTCCGGAGCCGCGAATCAGGCTGACCACATCGGCTTCGATGAAGAATCGCACATGGCCCGCGGCGAGCCCCGGGGCCTGTTCGGGCTTCAGCGCCGCGGCCTTCCGGATGCGCGCGTGGATCGCCATCGGCGCCGCGACGGCAAGGTCGGCGAGGTCCGCATAGCTGTAGGGACTGGCGGCGGCGGCGACCGCGGGTGCCGGTTGCTCCATGGCAAAAACGCTAGGGATTCCGGAGCTTATCAAAGCGAGGAGAGCGGCGATGGCGGGCGGAGTCATGCGCATGGATCGATCCGTTTCTGTTTGTCGGGGCGCTCGAAAGGCGCGCGGAAACCCTGCATTGGGCTATGGCACATTAACCGCTGATAAAGGGTTTGCGAACTTGCCGCCACCACGATAGGACGGGCGACGAAGCGTCCGGCAAGAACAGAACATGCCGGCTGCTAACCGTCGGGTCTCGCGGAATGGATCGGAAATTATCCGGGCATGTTGGCAACCCAACCCGTCGGGAAGGATTTTTGGTGTCAGGATGATCTAGCAAGGAGCGTCGTCCCTGAATGGCTTATGGTGATAATGTCGACCCTAAAAACAGGGTAGTGGCGATTGTCTTGGTTGGTCTGTTTACGGCAGTTCTGGGTTATGGCCTGGTCAACGGCCTGAATATCAGCATCGTCAAGAAACTCGCCGAGAAACTGGACGTCGTGGACGTCAACGAACCGCCGCCGCCGGAAGAACCGCCGCCGCCGCCGCCGCCGGACAACAAGCTTCCGCCGCCGCCGCCGGTGGTGACGCCTCCGTCGCCGATTCCGCCGCCGGTGACGTCGAACGTGATCCAGTCGGTGCCGAAGGCTCCGCCGGCTCCGCCGCCGCCGATCTATGTTCCGCCTGCGGCTCCGCCGGCTCCGCCGGCCCCCGATCTCAGTCAGGAAGGGACGCCGAAGGGCAACCCCGGGCGTTGGGCGACCAACGACGACTATCCGGCGCGCGCAATGCGTGAAGGCCGCGAAGGCACCACGGGTTTCCGCGTCAGTTACGGTGCCGATGGTCGCGTGACCTCGTGCGACGTGACCTCGTCGAGCGGCCATTCCGACCTCGATGCCGAGACCTGCAAGCTCATCACGCGCCGCGCCCGCTTCAACCCGGGCAAGGACCGCGAGGGCAATCCGAAGGGCGGCTCCTACAGCAACCGTATCCGGTGGCAGATTCCGCAGTAATCCTGCGCGTGTCGGCCACAGGCAACATCAGCTTTCATGAATATCACGATTTTTGAGAGGGAATAACCAATGCTTAATCTGATCGCAAATGCCGCTGCGGCGGGTGGCCATGCCCCGACGGGGATGACCCTGATGCCGGCATCGATGTGCACCGTCGGCGAGGGCGAGAGCCCCTACGGCCTCATCCCGGCGCTGTGCGAAGGCGGCATCGTGTCGCAGCTCACCTTCCTCGTGCTGCTGATCATGTTCGTCGGATCGCTCTACATCCTGTTCACCAAGCTGTTCGAGCAGAACAAGGTGATGAGCCAGGGCAAGACGGTCACCGCCAATTTCTGGCGCGCCCCGACGCTCGCCGAGGGCGCCGCGAAGCTCGAGAAGAACAGTGCCTACCGCCAGGTGGTCGAGGACGGCCTGCGTGCGCATGAAGAGCATGGCAAGCTGACCAACCCGATCGAGGCGCACGACTGGATGCACGGCACGCTCGAGCGGTCGCAGGGCCACATCAACTCGAAGCTCAACGGCGGCCTGTCCTTCCTCGCCACCGTGGGTTCGACCGCGCCGTTCGTCGGCCTGTTCGGTACGGTTATCGGTATTCTCCGCGCGCTGGTGAAGATCGGTGCGTCGGGCCAGGCCTCGATCGACACCGTCGCCGGCCCGGTCGGCGAAGCGCTGATCATGACCGCGATCGGTCTGATCGTGGCGGTTCCCGCGGTGCTCGCGTTCAACTGGCTGCAGAGCCGCAACAAGGCGATCTCGCGCAGCCTGTCGACCTTCTCGAACGACGTTCTCGGCTCGATCATGTCGGGCGGCCAGGTGCGCCCCGTCGCGCCCGCCCCGGCCGGCAAGCCGGCTGCTCCGGCTGCGGCGCCGAAGAAGGCCTGAGGATTCGGCGAACCGACGTCCGGCGCTCCTGCCGTCAGGGCAGGTCGGCGGGCGCCGGGTCGTCCCACGAAATCAATTTGTGACAGGATGCTGATCCTATGGCGATGAGTGTAGGTGAAATTAGCGATGAGGCCCCGATGTCGGAAATCAACGTGATTCCGCTCGTGGACATCATGCTGGTGCTGCTCATCATCTTCCTCATCACGGTTCCCGTGGTGTTGGAGACGGTGAACCTCAAACTGCCCGACGTGCCTTTCGAACCCACGACGACCAAGCCCGAGAACGTCAATATCTCGGTCCGCTCGGCGGACACCGACGGCGATGGCCAGCCCAACGCCGACAGCGCGTCGTGCGAAGTCTATTGGGGCCGGACCCCGGTCGATTCGCGGCAGCTGCTCGAACGCGGGCAGAAGAAGCTCGAGGATCTGATCGAGAAGATCGGCGGCGTGCAGAACATTACCGAAGAGAATTTCCCCGAAGTGCATATCCGCGGCGACGTCAACACGCCGTACCAGTGCATCGGCGGGGTGATCTACACGATGCAATATGCCGGTTTCCAGAAGATCGGGTTCATTTCCGAGCCTGCGCCTGGTTCGGCCACGCTGGGCCGCCTCTAAAGGCGCGATCCCCCCTAGTTTGAAGGAATAACGCCATGTCCGCAGCTGTGAGGGAAGACGGCAATGACGAACCGATGATGGAAGTGAACATGACGCCGCTGATCGACGTCATGCTCGTGCTCCTCATCATGTTCATCATCACCATCCCGGTCCAGACCCACGCGGTAAAGATCGATCTGCCGGTGCCCAACGACGCGCCGACCAATGTTGATCCGGAAAAGAACAAGATCATGATCGACCCGGCCGGGACGATCACCTGGAACGGGACGCCGGTCGATCTGGCGCAACTCACCCAGTATCTCGAGCAGACCAAGACGTTGCCGGTCGAGCCCGAGTTGCAGGTGCAGCCCGACCCCTATGCTCGCTATATCGTCGTCGATCGCGTGATGGCTGTCATCAAGCGCAGCGGCGTCGGCAAGCTCGGCTTCGTCGGCAACGAGCAATATGCCCGCGCCTTCTGATCGCTGATCGGCGCGAGCCGCAAAGAGAACGGGGCCGCGAAGTCATTCGCGGCCCTTTTTCTTTGCGTCTTTTCGCCTTAAGGACGCGCCATCCGCCCGCACCGGTGCGGGGCATCCCACGGCAGTTAGGACAAGAGGTAAGCGCCCATGAAGATCGCCATGATCGGAACCGGCTATGTCGGTCTGGTTTCCGGGGCCTGTTTCTCCGATTTCGGGCACGACGTCGTCTGCGTCGACAAGGACGAAAGCAAGATCGATGCGCTGCACGCGGGCCGTATGCCGATCTACGAGCCTGGTCTCGACGCGCTCGTCGCCGCCAATGTCGCGGCGGGGCACCTATCCTTCACCACCGATCTGGCGACGGCCGTCGCCGGTGCCGACGCGGTGTTCATCGCGGTCGGCACGCCGTCGCGGCGCGGCGACGGCCACGCCGACCTGTCCTATGTCTTCGGCGCCGCCGAGGAACTGGCCGCAACACTTGACCATGACTGCGTGATCGTCACCAAGTCGACCGTTCCCGTCGGCACCGGTGATGAAGTCGAGCGCATCCTGCGCGAGGGCGCGCCGGCGCGTGCGCACAGCGTCGCTTCCAACCCCGAATTCCTGCGCGAAGGCGCGGCGATCGGCGACTTCAAGCGCCCCGACCGCATCGTGATCGGTACCGAGGATGCGCGCGGTGAGGCGGTGCTGCGCGAAGTCTATCGCCCGCTGTTCCTCAACGAGGCGCCGATTCTCGTCACGCGCCGCCGCACCGCGGAATTGATCAAATATGCCGCCAATGCCTTCCTCGCGACCAAGATCACCTTCATCAACGAGATCGCCGATCTGTGCGAGGCGGTCGGCGCCGAGGTGCAGGACGTCGCGCGCGGCATCGGGCTCGACAACCGCATCGGCGCGAAATTCCTCCACGCCGGACCCGGCTATGGCGGAAGCTGCTTCCCCAAGGATACGCTTGCGCTGCTCAAGACCGCGCAGGACCACGACGTGCCGCTGCGCCTTGTCGAGGCGACGGTGCAGGCGAACGATCTTCGCAAGCGCGCGATGGGTCGCAAGATCGTCCAGGCGATGGGCGGCAGCGCGCGCGGCAAGACCGTCGCGCTCCTCGGCCTGACCTTCAAGCCGAACACCGACGACATGCGCGATTCGCCCAGCCTCGCGATCGTCCAGACGCTACTCGACGCGGGCGCGCGGGTGACGGCCTACGATCCCGAAGGCATGGCCATCGCGGCGCCGATGATGCCCGAGGTCGAGATGCAGCAGAGCGCCTATGCCGCGGCCGACGGCGCGCATGCGGTCGCGATCGTCACCGAATGGGATGCGTTCCGCGCGCTCGATTTCGGCCGGCTCGGCGGGGTCATGGCCGATCGCCTGCTCGTCGACCTGCGCAATATCTATCGTCGCGACGAGGTGCTGCGGCACGGTTTCCGCCATATCGCTATTGGAAGCAGCGCCGAATGAGGGCATGATCGCGGACCGAAGCCGTCCGTCCACGCCGGCGGCACCGTGGCAGCAAGGGAGCATCGGAATGATCGAGCATCGGCGGATCGCGCATAGTCTGGTCTGGAGCACGGTCGCGCTCGGCGCGCTGGCGCTGACGGGGTGCGCCACGACGGACAAAGGCGGGTCGAGCAACCTCCCGACGCCCGATGCCTATGCCGAACTGCGCGACGCGCGCGGCGCGGACCGCGGGCGCGTCGACATCTTCCGCGATTCGTCCGGTCTACGGCTGGAGGTCGTGGCACGCGGCTTCGGACCCGGCACCTATGGCATGCATGTCCATGCGGTCGGACAGTGCGCGGCGCCCGATTTCAGCAGCGCCGGACCGCACTGGAACCCGACCGGCGCGCAGCACGGCCGCGACAATCCGATGGGTGCCCACCATGGCGACCTGCCCAATCTGGTCGTCGAATCGGGCATGATCGGCCGCGCGACGCTGCACATGGTCGGATCGCGGCTGACCGGCGAGGGCGGGCTGCTCGACGCCGATGGCGCGGCGTTCGTCATCCACGCCGGCCCTGACGACATGCGGACCGACCCGGCGGGCAACAGCGGCGGGCGCGTCGCCTGCGGCGTGATCGCGACACCGGCGGGCTGAGCGCGTCGGTCTGATTTCCGCGCCTCGCCGATCGGCCTCGCGCCACGCTCCCGGGGCGTGACCTTCTAAATTTTCCGAGCTTCGTGCTCACGCGAAGGTGGGAGCTTGGAGCGGCGAAAGACCTGCGCAGGCGTCAGAACGCTCTGGGTCCCCGTCTGCGCGGGGACACGGCGCTATCCTATTCGAGGATGATCATTCTCTAAACCGGTTCGCCCGCCGAGCGCGCGCGCTCGATGACGTGGGCGGCGGCGTCGGGAACGCGCCGATAGGCGATGACGAGCGCGACGAGGCCGAAAGGCACGATGACCAGCGTCGACAGCACCCCGGTCGACAGGCTGCCGGTCATCGCCGACACCTGTCCGGCCATATAGGGGCCGAGCGCGAGGCCGACGAGCGTCGTTGCGAGGAAGAAGGTCGCGGTTGCGGTGCCGCGCATCCGCGGCAGGACGAGGTCCTGCGTCGTCGCGGCTGCGGCGCCGAGCGCGCTGCTGGCGAGCAGGCCGCCCAGCGAGGCGAAGACGGTGAAGCGGATGAAATCGCCGTTGCCGGGCGTCGACGGCGTCGTGAAGGCGATCACGATCGGGACGATCGGCGCGATCAGGCCGAAGGCGACCACGAGGATGCGGCCCGCTTCGTTGCGCAACCGCAAGCGGTCCGACATGCGTCCGCCGAGGATGACCCCCAGGAAGCCGGCGAGCGCGCCCGAGCCGCCGACCCAGAAACCGACCGTACCGGCATCCTCGCCGAGCGCCTCGAGCGCATAGACCGGCGCGAAGGCGCTCGACGCATAGGAGATGAAGGCGACGGTGCCATAGCCGAGGATGGTGGCGAGGAACGCCTTCGATTCCCAGATCAGGCGAAAGGTCGGGGCGTCGCGGCTGCGCAGCGAACTGGCCCAGGAAAAGACCGCGTAATAGCCGAAGGCGATGCAGATCCATTGCAGCGTCGCGCCGGTCAGCCGGATCATCGCCAGCGCGCCGAGCGCGAGCAGCGCCGCCGCGCCGAGGTTGATCGCCAGCGCCCGCCCGCCGCGCGCCATCGCCGATAGGATGGTGAAGGGCGGGATCACCGCGTATAATTCTTCGAAAAAGCCCTTGAACGGCGTCGGCGAAGGCTGGGTCGGCACGCCGTCGACCAGCCCGCGCACCGGTTCGCGCAGCGTCGCGACCCACGCGGCGAGCAGCAGACCGGGGATGCCGACCGCCATGAACGCCGCCTGCCAGCCGACGAGCCCGAAGGGGCCGCCCTGCGGATAGGCTTCGTTCCAGCCTTCGACGATGAAGCCGCCGATCATCAGCGAAATGCCGCCGCCGAAATAGAGCCCGGCCGAATAGATGGCGAGCGCGGTCGCGCGCATATTCTTCGGGAACAGGTCGGAGATCAGCGAATAGGCCGAGGGGCTGGCGGTCGCCTCGCCGATGCCGACCCCCATGCGCGCCCCGGCAAGCTGGAACTTGTTCGCCGCGAGCCCCGATACTGCCGTCATCGCCGACCAGATGGCGAGGCCGGCGGTGAGCAGCCGGACGCGGTGCCAGGCGTCGGCGAGCCGGCCGAGCGGGATTCCGAACAGCGCATAGAAGACCGCGAAGGCGGTGCCGTAGAGAAAGCCGATATCGGCGTCATCGAGCCCGAGGTCGCGCTTCAGGTCGGGCGCGAGGATCGTGATGATCTGCCGGTCGATGAAATTGAGCACATAGACGAGAAAGAGGATGCCGAGCGCATACCAGGCATAGGAGCGTGAAGGAGGAAGCGGCGCTACGCCAGCGGTCGATTCTGTGTCGCGCGCGGTTTCGACCATCTGGCAAGCCTCTCCCTGACCCGTTATCGCTTTGTCGCCTTCGCTAGCAGAGCCATGGGGGCGCGCAAAGTTGAAAACCGGTTCAACTTTATTTTCTTTCCAGGAGCCAACACAGACCATGATCGACCGGCCCGCAATCCTTTTTCTTTGCCTCGGCAACATCTGCCGCTCTCCACTGGCGGAAGGGGCGGCGCGCGCGGCCTTTGCCGCGGCGCGGATCGAGGCGGCGCTCGATTCGGCGGGCACCGGCGACTGGCATGTCGGCCGCGCCCCCGATCCGCGCGCGCAGGCAGAGGCACGCCGCCGCGGGATCGACATCGGCGACCTGCGCGCCCGCCAGCTCGGGCGCCTGGATTTCCGGCGCTTCGACCTGATCCTCGCCGCCGATACGGCCAATCTGCGCGATGCGCGCGCACTGATGCCGATCGACGCGAGGGCGCGGCTGGCGTTGATGCTCGATCTTGTCCCGGGGCGCGCGGGGCAAAGCGTCGCCGATCCCTATTATGGCGCGGAGGATGGTTTTGCCGCGACCTGGGACGATGTCAGCGCAGTGGCCGCCGCGCTGGTCGCGACCTATGGTTCGAGCGAATAGCGCGCGACCGGATGATAGCGCGAGCCGTCATGGCCGAGTTCGCTTTCGTAGAGGACGACATGGTCGAAGGCGAAGGCGGGGCTCGCCAGATCGCCGTGTTGCGCGAGGAAGGCCGCGACCGGCCCCGCCGCACGGTTCAGGCGCGCGATGGTGATGTGCGGCACGAAGGCGCGCGGTTCGGGGGCGAGACCGACGCGCGCGAGGCGCTGGTCGACCTTGCGATGCAGCGCGGCGAGCGGCGCATGCGGCTCGACGCCGACCCATAGCGTGTGCGCTCGTCCCTGCCGTTCGAACAGTCCGACCCCGGCGATGCGTGCGGTCACGGCGGAGGCGTGCAGGCCGCCGAGCGCCGCGGCGATGTCCTCGGCGCGATGGTGGTCGACCTCGCCGATGAAGCGCAGGGTGAGATGCAACTGGTCGTCGTCCTGCCAGCGCGCCGCCGAAACGCCGTGCATCGCCGCGAGCAGCATCGCGCGAATCGGGCGCGGTGGGCGCAGGGCGACGAACAGGCGATGCGTGGACATGGCGCCAGCATAGGCCGGGCGGCGGCCGATGCCATCCCGCTCGTCGCGCGGCAGCGGGCGCGGCGGGGAATGTCCGATGGCGTCTTGTCCGGTTTCGCTTGAAACGGCGGCGCGAAATGCCGATATTGCCCCCATGGCCGGTATGCCCTGGCCAGATATGGAGTAACAACAATGGCTAATTGGAACGACCCCAATATGGCGGCGTCCGGCTTTCCTGGCACCGCGCGCGGGATGGATCAGGCCGTCGATGCCGGCCTGCGGTCGTACATGCTGTCGGTCTACAACTATATGGGATCGGGCGTCCTGCTGACCGGTATCGTCGCAATGCTAGCCTATTCGACGGGCTTCACGCTGTCGCTGGTCGGCAGCCCGCTGATGTGGGTGGTGATGCTGGCGCCGCTGGCGTTCGTGATGGTGCTGAGCTTCGGCATCAACAAGCTGTCGACCGGCGCGGCGCAGGCGCTGTTCTGGGCTTATGCCGCGATCATGGGCCTGTCGATGTCGACGATCTTTCTGGCCTTTACCCAGACGTCGATCGCGACGACCTTCTTTGCGACGGCCGCGGCCTTCCTGGGCCTCAGCCTCTACGGCTATACGACCAAGAAGGATCTGTCGGGCTTCGGCACCTTCCTGATCATGGGCGTGGTCGGCATCCTGGTGGCGATGCTGATCAACCTGTTCGTCCAGTCGAGCGCGCTGAGCCTGGCGATCAGCATCATCGGCGTCCTGCTCTTCGCGGGCCTGACCGCCTATGACACGCAGAAGATCAAGAGCATGTACTTCTATGTCCGCGGGACCGATTTCGTCGGCAAGTCGGTGGTGATGGGCGCGCTGACGCTCTACCTCGACTTCGTGAACATGTTCACCTTCCTGCTCAACCTGCTGGGCAACCGCGAATAAGCGGACGCACGAGGCAAAAGGAGAAAGCCCGGCGGAGCGATCCGCCGGGCTTTTTCTTTCGGGTCGGGCGTGGCGCTCAGGCCGGCCCCGCCGCCTGCATGTCCGCGATCAGCGCATTGTCGATCTCCTTCGCGCGCTTGTAGCCCGTGCGCTCGCGCAGAGGCGCGATATAGGCTTCGAACGCCGGGCGCGATGGGATGGTGCCGAATTGCAGGCCCCAGTCGATCTGGCTGCCGACATAGACATCGGCGGCGCTGAAGCGGTCGCCGGCGACGAAGGCCTTGCCCGCGACCGCGCCTTCCAGCGCTTCGAGCACGGATGCGAGCGAGCCGAAACCCGCCATCCGTTGCTGATCGGCCTCGGGTTCGAACCCGAACTGCTTTGCGGTGATCGCCTGTTCGAGCGGCCCGGCGGCGAAGAAGAGCCAGCGGTAATAATCGGCGCGATCGACCGGCGCGGGCGCGAGGCCCGCGTCCGGGAAGGCGTCGGCCAGATAGGCACAGATCGCCGCGCATTCGGTGACGGTCCTGCCGGCATGGACGATCGCCGGAACCTTGCCCATCGGATTGATCGCCAGATAATCGGCGCCCTTCATCGTCGTCCCATAGTCGAGCAGCCGCGTTTCATGGGGCGCGCCGACCTCTTCGAGCATCCATCGGACGATCTGCCCGCGCGACATGGGGTTGGTGTAGAAGATCAGTTCGGCGGCCATCGCGCACCTTCCTTTCATGGCATATCCGGCACCCTTGTTTTGTCATGGCAGCAGGTTAAGGCAAGGGGATGAGCGACGAACGCATCTGGACCGCCGCTGTGCTGGTGATCGGCGACGAAATCCTCTCCGGCCGCACGCAGGACAAGAATGTCGCGCAGATCGCGACCTGGCTCGACGTGCAGGGGATCCGCCTGCGCGAAGTGCGCATTGTCCCCGATGACGAGGCGGAGATCGGCGACGCGCTGAACGCGTTGCGCGCGCGCTACGACTATGTCTTCACCACCGGCGGCATCGGGCCGACGCACGACGACATCACCGTCGATGCGGTGGCGAAGGCGCTGAAGGTCGCGGTGGTGATCCATCCTGAGGCGCGCGCGATCCTCGACCGCTATTACACCACGCGCGGCGGGCTGACCGAGGCGCGGCTGCGCATGGCGCGCGTTCCGGACGGCGCCGAACTGATCCCCAACCGCATGTCGGGCGCGCCGGGCATCAGACTGGGCAACCTGTTCCTGATGGCGGGGGTTCCGCACATCACCGCGGGGATGCTCGATGCGCTGACCGGTACGCTCGAGGGCGGCGCGCCGCTGGTCGCACACACGATCGGCGCCTGGGCGCCCGAAAGTGAGATCGCCGACGTCCTGCGCGCGGCCGAGCGCGATCATGCCGGCGTCGCGATCGGCAGCTATCCCTTTTTCCGCGAGGGACGCACCGGCGCCAATTTCGTCATCCGCTCGACCGACGGCGCGGCCGTCGCCGCTTGCGTCGCGGCGCTCACCGTGGCGATCGAGGCGGCGGGCTATGCGGTGACCGACGGCGGCATCTGATCGCCCGTCTCGCCCGCCGACCGCGTAACGCGCGGCAGGCGGCGCAGCATCGCGACGGCGAGCAGGCCGAAGGCCGCCGCGACGAAGGCGCCGAACGTCGCGGCGTCGCGGTCGCCGAAGCGCGCGACCATCGGCAATCACCGGGAGCCAGAGAATGCCCAAAAATAGTCAGTTTTCTGGGTTTTTTCAACCATCAGCGCCCGCGCGCAGTCGTCAAGATGGAGCGGGTGAAGGGAATCGAACCCTCGTCGTAAGCTTGGGAAGCACCAGATTTTCTCGGTTTTCTGCGGGCTCCCGAGCAAAACGGGGCATATTTGCCGCTTTTCATTTCAATCGGTTAGCTGTTGGTCGCAAAACAATCAAAAACACGTTTCTAAAGTTGGACCTCGGGGAGCGTGGCGATAAATTCCGCTATATTTTCTGATACGGCCCGGCTTGCGGCGTTTCTAACACGATTGTCACCGATATAATCGCTTGCGGTGCCCCTAGTAGTGATTTCCTTCACAAAGACGGCCTGCCCCGTGCTGCGTTCTACTAGCTCGTACCGCGCAATAGCATTTACACCCATACCAAGGACACCATAGCCAAGCTGATATATCCTGACGGAAAGTGTCAGCCTTCGCGATGATGCATCGTCAAAGACCGCAGACCGCAACAGGGCATCGTCAAGGGCGGACTTCCAAAGACCAGCTATATCGTCTTCGCCTCCCGCAATCTTTATCGAGCCCTTAGCTTCACCTTTTGGCGCTAACGTAACGATCGACGAAATAAGTGCAGCATCAATTTTCCGGGCGGCGGGCGGAACATTCGACACAGAGAATGTCAGCGGCGGAGTGCTACAAGCGGATAAACTCAATACCGCCAGAGTAATTCCTATCTTATCTATTTTCATTGCCCGTACCGCCCCCGATTATTGGATGACCAAATCTATGCCGCATCCGGTAAATGTCCGCAAGCCGCTTCCTGAGACAAGCGTCCAACCATTGTCCGCAGTCCCGTCAATGCAGACTGGACAAAAGTCGTCGTTCCGAACTAGAAATCAACCGACCGAGGCGTGACTTCCTCCGGGCAACGCAGACTATGCGTCGAAACACGAGCACCCGCTATGTCGGGCGGCTCACGGAATAAAAGACCCTCACGGGGAATACGTGGGGGCGCGTGCTCGTGTTCGCGCAAGTCAACCGTCCCGGCGCCAGCCGGGCGCTAGACATGGGGGACAGACGCGTTGGAAGTTTTCTTAATCTTGATCGTGCTTTTCGTCCTTGGCCTGATTGCGCAAATAAGGCGGCTCGATGCTGATATGGCGAGAGAGCGCGAAGAAAGGTGGAGAGCAATCAAAGAGTCGGGTGAGCAGCTTCGCTCTTACAGACAAGCTTTGATGGATGAGCTGATCAGCACGCTCCCCTTCAAGGCTTTCGTAAAGATCGACGGCGCGGACGGGATCATGGGCATGGATGAGGATGAAAAGCTCTTGCGGTTGATCTCTTGCAAGAAGGAGCAATCGTCATTGACGGTGTCGAACGATAAGACTTTGTCGGTAGAAAAGATCAGATCGGTTTCTATCGATCGGCCGCTGAAAAATCTTAACATTGCGACGCACGTTGAAAAAATGCCTGTTGCTGTCGGATCGAATCGCTCTCCTGTCGGCCGCGCATTGATCGGCGGAGCAATTGCAGGGCCGGTGGGTGCCTTGGTTGGAGGGATGAGTGGATTAGGCGGGAAGTCTGAGATCGAAATGGTCGAAACCAGACGCTACCATGAAACAATTCAGTATGAAAGTTACCCAAAACTGGTAATAGTAATCGATGATTTGGAGAGCCCGCGCCATATGTTTGAATTTGATTCCATTAAGGAAACAAACGAGTGGTCAGCGCGAATTTTTGCAGCAATAAATAGAAAAACATAGCAATGAGACATATTTATTATAATTTATCATGAATTTAGAATTGCTATGGAGAAATTATGTCTGGCACACCCTTCGTAACAACTCGCTACGGTCGTAGCGTATTGATACGAAGGGATTTTCAATGGCCGATAGCTGTTTCATTTCCTATTATCGCGTCTCCACACAGAAGCAGGGTCGTTCCGGCCTTGGCCTTGAAGCCCAGAGGCGGGCGGTCGCGGACTATCTCAACGGCGGCGAGTGGGAGCTACTGGACGAGTTTGTAGAGATCGAAAGCGGACGCCGAAAGGATCGACCGCAATTGAAGGCTGCGCTCGAAATGTGCCGACGCAAAAAGGCCACGTTGGTTATCGCGAAACTGGACCGGCTCGCGCGCAACGTGGCCTTTGTCGCGACACTGCTCGAAGGAAGGATCAAGTTTATCTGCTGTGACATGCCCGAGGCAGACAGCACCATGCTCCAGATATATTCTGCAATCGCCGAGCGGGAAGCCGCTAAGATTAGCGAGCGCACCAAAGCAGCGCTCGCGGCAGCAAAAGCGCGCGGCAAGCAATTGGGCTGGTCGATCCCGGATCGCATCGAGGAGCAGAAGGTAGCAGCGCAGCGCGGTGCTGCCGCCAATCGGGATCAAGCCCAACGATTTGCAAGCAATGTCCTGCCTATCGTCGACAGCATCAGGGCGGCCGGTATACGATCACTTGCGGCGACAGCAGAGGCGCTGAATGCTCGGGGCATTGCGACGGCGCGCGGCGGGCGGTGGCATGCCGCTACCGTTCGAAGGCTCATCCAGTACCGGGGATGATAACGTTTTCATCCTTGGCCTTCTTAGCCTTCCGAGCGGCAGCGATCCTCTGGATTGCGGCCGATAGTGGCTCCTTATCTCGGGACCGAAGTTCCTCGAAAGCAGCTAGGGCGCGCTGATAACGTTTGCAATCCCTGCCTTGTACCTGACCGATATACTCAATCGAGCTTCGCAGTGAGTTGACGAAAGCGACGACACAGCCGTTGGCATGTGTGCGGGCGCAGGTGTCGAGGCCGCGCCGGTCCCAATTGTGCAGGCTCGCGCGAAGGTTATGCCAGAATGCACGTGGAACGCTTAAGCTGTCGGTTACGATTAGCCCCGTTATCTTGAGCGGCATCGGTCGAGTTCGAAACATGAGCTTGCCTATGTTGATCTCAAACCCCCGCTGCTGGAGCAGTGAACATATCGGCCTCTCCAATGCGACCCCGTGCGCCAATCCACTTCTCCACGTCCTCGCCAGCACCGGCGGGAAAACCTCTGCTGATGTAGAGAAGGTGATATCGTCAGAAAATCGGGTGACTTTGCATCCGTGCCGTCGTGCAAGACGATCTAGTTCCACATCCAGCGGATAGCAGACCAAATTAGACAACACCGGAGATGCCGGGGAACCTTGGGGAAGGTAACCGTCACAGCAACAGAGATCGGCGATCACCTCAATATCTCTATCACCGAAGTCGTCGAGCAATAGGCGCAGGGCGTCTATAATCGACTGCCGACCAATCGACCCGAAGAAGTTTACGAGGTCGATCTTCAATATCGAGCGAGCGCCCACATGCTGACGGGCATTGGCGAAAATACTCCGGCCATTCTCATAGGCGTGAGCAATCGGATGAGCGGTGAATTTGCTTGATATATGCCGAGCAATGGCGCGCTGGATCGCTTTGAGGTCTTTGCTCGGCGCCAAAATCATCCGCTTCTTTGGCGTCCAACCCGGCTTCCGGATTATTCCCCTTTTCGGTGAAACGGGGAAGCGGGTGTATCGAGTGCCTGCGTCCGCGTTCATGACGGTGGAAACCGCTCCGGTGGCCAAGCCCAGCCGCCGCTCCAGTGATTTATATTGCATTTTAGCACCTCCATAGGGCGTCTTCGGGCGTCTTGAACCATAAGGACAAATATAATAATAATACTGCTTATAGGTATGGATATGATATCCAAATATCATTCCCAGCAGTGCCAATACGAAACGTATTGAATAACACGCCCGAAGAGCATCTATATTATTTATCTATAATTTATTGAGCGCAATAACACTTAACGAGGTTCCAGAATGCCCCATCATGGATACCGGCAAAGCGGTCAGTTCAAGATTTATGCTCGGACCGTCCGTAACTGCCTTTCACTCCCGGAAGATCAGCGCATTGTTATGCTTTTCGTACTCGATCGCTCGGTAGAGCGAGGGAAATCTCTTGCGATGATCTCTTTGAAAGAATTTGAATGCGGTATTTTCCGAAAGAAGGCGGGCAAGCGCGTCATAGTCGTTGCAGGGACGAAGCTACCGCCTGCGCGCATTAGTGCGGCAATCTACGCGTTGCGCGACGCCGGTGCGATCACTGCATCCCGCCAAGGGGCGACCATATGCTGCTCTATCAATGATAGCTGGCTTCATTCGGAACTGCCTCAAGAGGGGCGGTATTCGCTTTGGGGTGTAAACGAAGGTGACTACGTATATCCGGGCTGTAACGATAGAGAGTGAAGCCCATACAGGGCCGCTCATCGAGGCCCGGTGCAAACGTTTTCAACCGGATTTATCGTAAAGTATAAAGCTCTCTATAGAACTCATAATTTTCCGTAGAGTTAGTTACGTTTTTGCGCATTCATTCTCG
Source organism: Sphingopyxis granuli (assembly GCF_001559015.1). Taxonomy (NCBI): domain Bacteria; kingdom Pseudomonadati; phylum Pseudomonadota; class Alphaproteobacteria; order Sphingomonadales; family Sphingopyxidaceae; genus Sphingopyxis; species Sphingopyxis granuli. The sequence continues at coordinate 4,380,407 of NZ_CP012199.1, read as the reverse complement.
TCGCAAATCTCTTAAAAAATCATTTTAAATCAAATTATAAGCCGATCATTGGTGCGATGATAAGCGCCATACCGACATATCTGCGGCAATTTGCAACGCGCGAGCCCACCCTCCCTTGGAAAAAACCAGCGAAAAGCGCGCCGCACCTCCTTGCGCACAATGAACAAAAATCTTTGGAAAATTATGTAAATCCGTTTTCTGGCTGCAACGATATAGAATTAATAGTTCTATTTTGGAACACTCTCTGGAGGTATGGCGCTCAGAATTGCACGTAGTAAACTGTATAATCAGTTTGCATGGTGTGTGTTTAATGTTCATATATCTTTCAATATTTGAATATTGTTCTGGCGTTGTTGGGATATTAATTCAGCTGCGTTTCGTTTTGGCTTCGCGGAATTGCGCCCGATTAGTTGGGAGCACCCGCTAGTCATGGCTCGTGGCCCTGCATCCTTCAAAAAGGCTGATGCCGTGCGGCTAATTGAAGCGGCGCGGGCGGCGGGAATTAAGGTGACCGGGGTTGAGTTAGCACCGGACGGCACTCTTCGAGCGATAGAGGCCACCACCTTGGAGGAAACGGTAAGCGATTTTGATCGGTTCGAGGAGGACCTGTAAACCGTGGCAATTCAGTTCATCAAAAGCGCGCGACCGGGGAAGCCAATCACTTGGTATGTATACGCCTTCAAGGGCGGGCCGCTCGTAATGAAGGCGGTGCAGCCGAAGAGGCCCTTGCTGACAGCCGAGGCCCACGCACAGATTGCAAATGCGATCCAAGCCGCCAACGCCCCTGACCCCACGATATTGCTATCTCTGATCCATGATTGGCGCGCAGCCCCGGAATGGAAGAACCTTGCCGAAGGCACCCGCCGCACATGGGGGACACAACTCGATCTTATCGACGGACGATGGGGCAATAAGCCGATTTCGGTTTGGGACGATCCCCGGATGATCGCAAAAGTCATGAAATGGCGCGATGAGCGCGCCGCAACGCCGCGATCCGCTGACATCGGCATTACGGTCCTGCGTGAATTGCTCAAATTCGGCCGGTTACGGGGCCGGGTCCGCATAAACGTCGCGGAGGGCATTCCTCACCTCTACAAAGGCGGGGACCGCGCCGAGATAATCTGGACGCAAGCCGATATGGAGGCGTTTCGGATCGCTGCCGTAAAGGCGAAGCGCCCCAATCTCTATGACGGTTTGCGGCTAGCTGCGCTCACCGGGCTTCGCCTCGCTGATCTCGTATCCCTTACTTGGGACCATTTGGGCGAGGTTGCTATCGTCAAGACGGCCCTAAAAAAGAGCCGGGGCAAGCGCCGCAAGGCTATCGTGCCAATGACGGCTCCACTGGAGGAGTTGCTCGCGGAACTGCGCACCCGAAAGCGCAAGGACGGCGTTAAAACGGTACTTGTGAACGAACGCGGTGCATCGTGGACTGCGGCAGGGTTCGGGGGAAGCGGCAGCTTTGGCATGATCCGCGACAAGGCTCAAATCGTCCATACAGAAGAGGGCGACGATGGCCAGCCGGTAGAGCGCCGCAAGCATCTCCATGATGTACGCGGTACGTTCTGCACGCTTCTATTGACCGAATGCGAACTAACGGACGAGGATGCCGCCCGGATTATGGCTTGGTCGCCTGCCCGCGTGGCCAAAATTCGAAGCACTTATGTGGACAGCGCAGCAGTCGTAATCTCGCTCGCCGAAAGGATGCGAGCAAAACACGGAGCAAAACAATCTGGAAGCGACGCGCGGTAAGCGAAGAAAAACTAAATAATTTCAATCACTTACTATGGAGCGGGTGAGGGGAATCGAACCCCCGTCGTAAGCTTGGGAAGCTTCTGCTCTACCATTGAGCTACACCCGCGTTTCAAAGGCTTAACCGTTAGCTCGCTTGCTGTTTCACAGTGCGTTTCACGGTTGCCTTCGCGATGCGTCGCCTTTGCCGCCAAAGCGGGCGCCGGTCAATCCACAGAATGCGGCTGCGGCCCGCACCCGTTCAGCGCGAGAAGAGCTCGAAGGGGGCCCAGAGCGCGGGGTGATCGGCGCGGGGTTCGCCGTCGCGGCCGGTGCGGACCGCCGCGATGGCGGCGCGCAGCGCGGCGGGGGGATCCTCGCCCGCGCGCATCCCCTTGACCATGCCGACCGACAACCGCCGCGCGATATCGTCGCGGACCGGCCAGTGACTGGCCATCACCCGCTCGGCCCCGGCGAGAAAGAAGCCCTCGACCAAGCCCGACAGCTGCGGGCGGTCGGTTCCCGCCGCCCCCGCGGTGTTGCATGCCGACAGGATGACGAGCCGGGCCGGCAGAGTCATCCCGCCGATCTCGCTGGGCTTGAGCAGGCCGTCGTCGCCGCCCGCCGGGGTCAGCAGCAGCGCGGGTTCGTCGAGCCCGTCGAGCTCGCCCGACAGCAGGCCGTGGGTGGCGAAGGCGAGCACCGCGCCCTGCGGTACCGGCATCGCCCGAAGCTGCGCCTCGGTCGCGTCGTCGCCGATCAGCAGCCGCGCGCCGTCGTCGCCCAGCGCCGCGGCCAGCGCCGCCAGTTCGCGCGGCGCGCCGGGCAGTGCGGGCAGCTCGTCGATCGCGCGCGCCGTCCCTGCCGACCGCATCGCCATCAGCGTCCCGGCGCGCCCGCTCTCGACCCCGCCGAGGCCGATCAGCACCGCACCCGCCGGCCCGGCATCGGGCCCGGCGTCGCCCGCGCGCGGCGCGCGCACCATCCGGCTGACCGTCGTCCGGTCGGCCAGATAGCCGGGCTTCCCGGCGTCGGGAACGAGCAGCCCGAACGGCAGGGCGCCGAGCGATCCGTTGGCGATCACGGCCAGCCTGCGCGTCGCGGCGAGCCATTTCGCCGTCGCGCCGGGAAAGAGGCGGGCATGAAGTTCGGCGGCGGCAGCGCGGTCGAAGGCGTCCTTCTCGCCCGCGTCGATCGAGGCACGCAACCGGCCGACGAGCGCGTCGACCGGTGCGTCGGCGGCGATCAGATATTGCTGCGCCTTGCCGCCGCCGGCCGCGGTGACGAGCCAGGGTCCGCCAAGGTCGGTGATCATGACGGTTGCGGCCGCGCGCGAACCCGCCGCTTCGAGATCCGCCAGCCGCGACGGCATGAAGAGGAGCGCCGCCCGCTGATCGAGCGTCAGCGTGGCGTCGAGCGCGGCGATCGCCTGCCGGTTACCGTCCAGCTCGCGGGTCAGGCCCGCGAGGTCGAAGGCGGCATCCGGGCGCATCAGATTGGCGTCGAGCTTCGCTTCCAGTCCCTGGCGCGCGGCGAGGAGCTGGCGGCGCTTCCCCGCGATGGCGGCCAGCGCCGGATCGGCGGCGGCGGCGCGTTCGCTGGCGGCGACGGCGAGCGCATCGTCGAGGCTGCTGCGCGCCGCCCATTGCTGCGCCTCGAACGCATCCTCGACCGCGCCGCGCCGTGCGAAAATCTCCGCCAGCCAGCCATAGGCCGGGCGCTGCCGCTCCGCCTGCGCCGAGCCGCGCGCGAGATGGGCATTGCCGGTTAGCGCATCGAACAGCGCGCGCGCGTCGGCGACCAGATCGGTGGCCGGCCGGGCATCGCCGCGATCCTCGGCGCGCAGCAGCAGCGCGCGGCCGAGCAGCAGGTCGGGATGATCGGGCGGCAGCATCCCGGTGCGCAGCGCCACCGCTTCGCGCGCGGCGCCCGCCGCCGCGGCCCAGTCGCCGTTCGCGAAGGCCGCCTTCGCCAGATTGTCGCGGGCGTTGGCGCGGTCGCGGTGCCCCTCTGGCAGGCGCGCGTCGCGGACGGCGATTAGGCCGCGCGCCAGCGCCTCAGCCTCGGCGCCATGGCCGGTGGCGATCAGCGCGATCAGCCGCGTGTCGCGCGCGGCGAGCGCGCGGTCGCTCTCCGCGCCGAGCTGCGCATCGATGATCGGCGTCGCGGCGTCGAGAAAGGCGATGGCGTCGTCATATTGGCCGGCGCGGATCAGCGCCTGCGCGAACTGCACGCGCATCGCCGCGCTGTTCTGGTTGGGGCCGCCGCCCGCTTTCTCGATCAGCTCATAGGCGCGGCGGATCATCGGCATCGCATCGTGCGGCCGGTTCAGCCGGAACAGGATCGCGCCCAGATTGGCATAGAGGTTGGCCATCATCGGGTGATCGGCCCCGATCGCGTTGCCGAGGCGTCCGATCGCCTCCTGCGCGGTCGCGATCGCTTCCTCGGTGCGTCCCGACGAATAGAGGTAGACGACGCGGTTGGCGTTCCAGATCGCGACGTCGCCCGGCACCGGATCCAGCGTCAGACCGACCGCGATCGCTTCGGCATTGCGCTCCAGCGCATCGTCGAGCCGCCCATGCTCCAGATAGGAGGCGGCGAGATTGGACAGGGTGGTGGCATGGTCGCGCGGCGCGACGCCCGCGGGATTGGCGGCATAGTCCGCGACCAGCCGTTCGTTGATCGCCAGCGACGCGGCGTGATCGCCCTTGAAATTGAGGATATAGGCCCGCAGGTTCAGCGCGTTGCGCCAGTCCGCGCGATAGGCGGGGGCGGCGGCGAGGATCGGGATGATCCGGTCCGCCTCGGCAAGCGCCTGGTCCATCTCCCCGGCCGCCGCGCGTCCCATCGCGACGTAGAGCGAGCGCGCGGCGATTTCGGGATGGTCCGGGGGATAGAGCCGGCGCGCCTCGGCGAGCGCGTCGGCCGCGGCGGCGCGATAGGCGGCGGGGTCGGCTTCCGAATCGGCGGCCTCGAAACGCGCGATCAGCGCGTCGAGCCTTGTGCGGTCGGGCGGGCGGTCGAGCGCGGCGGCGGGGGCGGCCGGCGCGGCGGCGCTCCATGCCAGGCCCACCGCCAACAGCGCCGCGCGCGCGGGCCTCTTGCCCATTCCCCTGGTCATTGCGTCCCCCCTTTTGGTCCCCGTGACGGCCTCAATCGACCACCAGATAATAGCGCGCGGCTGCGGCGCCCGCGTTGTTGAGTTCGATCCGATAGCGCTGCGTGAAGACCGGCGTGAAGCGGCAGTCGCGCGCCGACGCCGGCGCGCGTTCGCAGACCAGCTTGCCTGCGGCGTCGTAAAGCCGCAGCCGCAGGTCGTCCCGCGGCCGCGAATTGGCGGCGACCGTCGCCGCCTGCCCCGACAGGAAGAGCTGTTCGAGCTGCGTCGCCGCCCCGGGCGCCAGCGTGCCGCGAACATAGCCGGGACCGAGCGCGCGGCCGCGCAGCGGCGGGACGTCGCCCGGCACCGCCGCGCGCCACAGCGGCACCGGATCGGGCGCCCCGGGGTCGAGCGGGCGGGCGCTGCGCCGCGTGATGCGCGTCAGCGCCGCGACGAGCGCCGGCCTGTCCTGCGCCTCGAACGCCGTATCGGCGGCGGCGAGGTCGGCGGCGAGCTGGCTGGCCCGCGATTCGGCGGCCGCGGCGGTGCGCGCCGCCGGCGGCTCCGAGCCGTGCGCGGCGCATCCGGACAGCGCTGCCCCCGCAAGGCCGATGCCCCATGTCCGTCCCCATTGGCGTCCGTTCATGCCGCTCCCTCTTTCACGACGAACCTGGCGCCCCGGTCGGATGGCATCAGGCGGATGGTCAGATCGTGGCGCTCGGCGATCGCGCGCGCAAGCGCGAGGCCGAGGCCGCTTCCCGGTATATCGTGCCGGGTGCCCGCGACGCGGTGGAAGCGCCGGAAGATTTTCTCGCGCTCGGCCTCGGGGACGCCCGGGCCGTCGTCCTCGACCGTCAGCACCGGCCCGGGCGCGAGCCCGAGCCGCACGCTGCCGCCTGCGGGGACGTATTTGAAGGCGTTGTCGAGCAGGTTGGTGACGAGCTGGCCGAGCTGCGTCTCCTCGCCGTCCATCGTCACGCCGGGTTCGACGACCCAGGTGAAATCATGCCCCGATTCCTCGGCGCTGTCGGCGTAAAGCTCGCAGATGCGCGTTACCATCTCGCTGAGGTCGACGGGCTTCAGCCCGTGCCGGTCGCCCTGCCGCGCCTTGCTCGCGGCGATGTCGAGCAGTGATTCGAGCATCGCGACGAGCCGCTTGATGTCGACGCGCGCCTCGATCAGCCGTGCCGCGACCGTCTCGCCCGGCCCCGCGGCGAGCGCCTTGGTCAGCCGCCCGTCGAGATGCATCAGCGGGGTGCGGATCTCGTGCGCGATCTGGTCGGTGGTTTCGCGATAGGCCTCGATCAGCCGCTTCTGCCGCGCCAGCGCCGCGGCGCTGTGCCCGGCCAGCTCGTCGATCTCGTCGCTTTCCGCGTCGGCGGTCATCGCGATCAGCCGCTCTTCGTCGGGATCGCGGAAGGCGTCGTTGATGCGCTCGATCCGCCAGTGCAGCCGCCCCGCCGCGATCTTGCCGAGGGTGCCGACGAGCAGCACGAACAGCGCGCCGCCGGCGAGGAAGACCAGCGCGACGCGCCAGCGCAGCGGCGCGCCGCCGCGCGTCTCGCGCGCGACGATCAGTTGCAGGTCGGGGCCGAGCCGCGTCGCGCGGGCATGGGCGCGCGTGCCTTCGCCGAGGCGGATCGACCCGCTTTCCGAGATCGCCGGGTCGAGCCGCGGCCAGGTGCGGATATCGCCCGCGATCCATCGCCCCCGCGCGTCGGCGAGCATATAGTGCGGCGCGCCGCCGTCCGACGGCGTGATCGCGAGCCGGTCGCGAATCCGGCGTTCGAGTTCGGCCCGGCCGCTCGTCGCATGGATGTCGGCAAGCCCCGCGAGATCAACGTCGACCGCCTTGTGCGCCGATTCGGCGACCGTCGCGCGGATGGTCTGGTCGGTGAGCGCCCACAGCGCGGCGAGCAGCACCATCGACAGCAGGATCGCGGCGAGGACGATCCGCGAAAAGATCGAGCGGCGCGCCGCCACCCTCAGCGCCCGTCGAGCAGGCGGTAGCCCGAGCCCCAGATGGTTTCGAGCGCGGGGGCGCCGAAGCCGTCCTCCAGCTTGCGGCGCAACCGGCCGACATTGACGTCGACGACGTTGGTCTGCGGGTCGAACGACATGTTCCACACGTCGCGCAGCAGCATCTCGCGCGTCACCACCTCGCCCGCATTCTCCATGAAATAGCGGAACAGCTCGAACTCGCGCGGGCTGAGCGCGAGGTGGCGGTTCTGGCGAAAGGCGGTGCGCGCCTTCACATGGCATTCGAAGGCGCCGTAGAGGATCACCGCGCTATGTTCGCGCCCCGACGCACGGCGATAGAGCGCGCGCAGCCGCGCCATCAGCTCCTCGGCCTCGAACGGCTTGGCGAGATAATCGTCGGCGCCGGCGTCAAGCCCTTCGGCGCGGTCGCTGGTGCGGCCGAGCGCCGACAGCATCAGCACCGGGGTGCCGACGCCGCTTTCGCGCAGGCGCCGGAGGATGGTCAGCCCGTCGAGATCGCCAAGCATGCGGTCGAGGATGATGACGTCGAACTTTTCCATCCCGGCGCGCAGCAGCCCGCCGGTGCCGCTATTCTCCCAGACGAGCGTATCGCCGCGCGCCGCCGCGAGTTCCTGAATCTCGCCGGCCGCGCGCTGGTCATCCTCGACATACAGGATCTTCAGCGTTTCCATGCTGTTGGCGCCATCTTCCCCCAGGATAAGCGACCCCGGCCCTTCTGGCATAGCCAGGGGGCCGGGGCAAGCGGGGCGCTCAGCCAAGGTCCTCGACCGACACCCAGCCCTGGGTGCCATAGCTGTCCTTGACCTCGATGAAGAGGCCGTTGCGCTGGCCGGTGGGGACAAGGTCGGTCCCGGCGCGCAGCGCGCGCACCGTGGCGGCGTCGGCGGCGGGGGCCGCGCGCATCACCGTGTCGATCGCGACCTGTGTTCCCGCTGACGCCGCGGCGGCCTGCGCCGGCCGGGCCTTCGGGATCGCGGCGATTGCCGAACCCTGTGCCGAGACGGCGTTGAACGCCTTGACGAAGGCCTCGACCAACATCTTGCCGTCCTTGCTGCCGGCGTAGCCGCTCGCGTTCGCCGCGGCGGACCAGGCGTTGGCGCCGCCGAAGCTGATCGACGTCTTGCGCACTTCGCCGGTGCCCGCGACGATCGCCTGGCCGGTCGCGGGGCTGAGCAGCTTGATGCCCGCCGCGACGCGCTTCTTCTTGCCGCCGAGGCCGCCGAAGGCGCCGAACAGGGCACCGCCCACCGGCACCTTGGAGATGATGCTGGTCGCGGCGCCCGATCGGACGAGACCCTCGACCGCCGCCGACTTCGCCATCTCGACCGACTTGTCGACCTCTTCCGAATCGCCCGCAACGACGTTCATCAGGAAATCGGCGGGGGTGCCGCTCGCCGGGCTGTGCGGGGTGAAGCAGCCCGATTCGATCGCGAGCGAATTGATCAGCTCGCGCGGGGATCCGAGGCCGTAGTCGGACCAGCCCTGCGTGTCGCCTTCGACCACGGCGATGGAGCCATAGCTTTGCGCGCATTTGTTGAGCGCGACCGCTTCCTGCTCGGCGGCCATCGCCGATGGGGCGGTGCCGGCGAGCAGCGCGGCGGCGGTGATCAGCGTAACCTTCGTCTTCATGGAAATTCCCTCCCTTGGCTTGTGGGTCGCGCCGATCATGCCGGGCACGGCCGGCGCGGCCCACACACCAAGGCTGTCAGAGAGATGACAATCGCCGTTAGGGACCGGCGATCTCAGGGCACCGGGGGCGCGGGGGGTTGCGCGGCGAAGGTCGCGACGCCGCTGACCGCCAGGCTTCCGTCCTTGATCGCATAGCCGAGGCCGACATGCGATGCCCCCGGTCCGAACAGGGCGCCGCGCACATCGCTCGAACAGCTGACCGTGCAGCTCGCGGCGGTCGTTCCGCTGATCATCGGGGCGCCTTCGAACGCGGTCCGGTCGAGTCCCAACAGGTTCTGGCCGCCGTTGGCCGGGTTGGCCGCGCCGCCAGCGGTTCGGACTTCCCATCCATATTGATCGATGGCGACGGCGAAATCGAAACCGACCTTTTTCGTCGCGAAATCGACCGCAAGGTTGCCGGTGAAGGTGCCGGGTTCCAGATTACCCGCGCGGTCGACCGGCCGCGTCTGGCCGATCAGTTGATATTCGACCCCGCCGCTGGTCGGCAGCGCCGATGCCAGCGTGCCCGTCAGGATTGGATTGCCCGAATTGGGCAGCTTGGGGTTGCCGGCCCCGATATTATTGACGTCGAGCCAGCGTGCCCAGCCGATCACGCCGTTGACGCTGCCGCTTTCCTCTGCCGGCCCGCGATGCTCCGGCAGGACGCCGACCGGCGATCCGTTGCTGCGCGTCCATTGGGTGACCATCCCGTTCGCGTCATAGGTGACCTTTGAATTATAGGCGGAGTCGTTGGTCCGGGCGTAGGTCACGTTGAGCACATATTGGTTGGTATATTCGCCGGTCGAGAAGGTCGGGGCGGGCTGTGCCTCGAAGGCCGCGACGCCGATCACCTCGTTGGTCGAAGTTCCCAGCTGGACGACATATTCGAGGCCCATTTCCTTGCCCGCGGGGCCCGCGAGGAAGCCGCTCCAGATCGCCCGGCAGCTGGTGGTGCAGGTGCCGCCCGTGCTCGTCACATTGCCGTTCGCGCCAATGGCATAGAAGGCCCCGTTGGAGAGCGAAAGCTCGCTCGCCGACAGATTGGCGAGCCCCCCGGCGGTCCGGGCCGTGAAGCGATCGCTGTTATAGTCGAACACCAGGTCGATCCCGACCTTGGCCTGCGTGCCGAACTGCACCGCCGCGGCGCCGCTGACCAGCGTGCCCGGCGCAGCCGCGCCATAGCCCTGCGTCGGCCGTGTGCCGCCGACGAGCTGATAGTCGACGCGCCCCGAAGCGGGCAGGTTGGTGGCCGGGGCTCCGACGATGAAGTGATAGCCCTGGTTGTCGGACAGCGTGACGGGCCCGCGACCGCCGGTGCCGGCGTTGCGCCGCATGTCGAGCAGGCCGCCGGTCCAGCGCGTCCATTGCAGGACGCCGCTGTCGCTCGCCCCGCTGTCGGCGTGCGTCGCGGTGCCGATCCGGTCGTACCCGCCATAGGTGCCGATCGTGCGCACGCCGACGATCGCGCCGCTCGCGTCGATCTCGTACCCCTGGTTCGCATTGGGGCTGGAGGTGACCGACAGGTTGATCGGGTGGATGGTATAGGCGTCGTAGGTCGAGCTGAGCCGTGCCTCCGAACTCAGAAGGTTGGCGGTCACGAAGGTCGGCTCGGGCGGCGGACCGCCCGAAAGCGTGCCGTTGCCGAAGATCGCCGCGCCGATCGCCGCCTTGGCGCTGCCCAGATCATTATGGGCGGCATAGGTCAGGCCGAGCTGGTTCGCGTTGCCGGCAAAGACGCCGCTGGCGTCGAACTGGCAATTGGTCGTCTGGCAATCGGCCCCGGCGACGCCGGGGACGAGGATGCGGAAATTGCCGCCGCTCGCCAGGGTCAGCGCGGTCTGGGACTGGGTCGGGTCGGTCACGCCGCCGGCGGTCGCATAGCGGAACGTCCGGTCGGACTGGCCGACGAGGCCGGGCATCGTGACCGTGGCGTCGAAGGCGACCTTCGGCGCGGCGCCGAGGACGATCGCCATGTCGCCGGCGAAGCCGCCCGCCGGCAGCGAGCCGTCGACCATCGTCGGCCGCGTCGCGGCGAGCAGGTCATAGGCGATGACGCCCTGCGCCGGCAGCGCGAAGCCCGCATCGACCGGCCGCGCGAGCAGATAATGGAATCCCTGGGCGGGGCTGAGCGTAAAGGGATTCGGGCCCGTGCTGACACCGTCGCTCCAGCGGCCGATTACGATGTCGGCGTTGCCCGATATGTCGGTGACCGTCGTCGTCCCCCTGGTGCGCGTGACGCCGCCCGCCCGCGTGTAGCTGGTCAGGCCGCCGTCGCCGTCCAGCGCATAGGCGGTGGTCGTGAAGCCGGCTTCGCTGCCGGGCACCGTCTGCCCGTTGCCGACGTTCAGCGTGGTGACGAAATTGACCGCCGCCGTCGCCGGATTGAAGCCGCCCGCATAGGCAAGCCGCGGCGGCTGGGGGACGCTATTATATTGCGGGTCCGGGGGCGTGTTGACCGGCAGGCCGGCGAACTGGTCGGGGTCGGCGCCGGTGCCCAGCCAGGCGAGATAGTCGGTCAGGAAGACGAGCGCCGTGTCGGAAAGCTGCGCCTGAAGCACCCCCGCGTCGCCGAGCAGCGCCAGATAGGTTTCGATCTGTTCGGGGGTCAGCGCCGCATAGTCGGACGGCCGCCCACCGCCGAGAACGAAGGCGTACCAGGCCTGCACGGCGGCGAGATAGTCCGAATAGACGGGCAGGGCGGCATATTTCAGCGGATCGCCGCCGGCGCGCACGAAGGCGTAATATTGCGCGAAGAAGGCGTTGAGGCTCGCGTGCGAGGCGAAGCCACCCGCCGCGTCGAGCGCCGCGAGATAGGCGTTGATCTGCGCCTGCGTCAGCGCCGCATAGCCCGTCGGCAGGCCGCCGCCGGCGAGATAGGCGTAATAGGCGTTCAGCGCCGCGACATAGTCGGCATAGACGGGCAGCCCGGCGAAGCCGTTGGGCGCGCCGCCGCCGGCCAGATAGGCGAAATAGGCGTCGAGCAGCCCGGCATTGGCGCCGAGCAGGTCGCCCGTCTGCCCCGCCGCGGCGATCGCCGAGAGATAGGCGCGCAGCGTCGCGAGGCTCTGCGCGTCATAATCGGCGGGCAGTCCGCCGCCCGCGAGGAAGGCCGCATAGGCGTTGAGCGCGGCGGCGAAGGCGGGATAGTCGGGCGGCACCGGCAGCCCGGCGAACAGATCGGGATCGCCGCCGCCGGCGACGAACGCGAAATAGCCGGCATAGAAATCGGCGAGGCTGTCGAGGAAGGTCCCGCTCGCGCCCGCGCTGTCGAGCGCGGCCAGATAGGCGCGGATCTGCGCCTGCGTCAGCGCGGTATAGCCCGACGGCACGCCGCCGCGCGCCAGATAATCGTAATAGGCCGCGAGCGCCTGCGCATAGCCCGTGAAGACGTTCGCATTGAGCCCCGCGAAGGCATCGGCCTGTCCGCCCTGCTGAAGGAACGCTAGATAGGCGGCGAAGAAATCGGCCCGCTCGCCGAGGAAGCGGTCGAGCGCGCCCGCCGCCTGAAGCTGCGCGAGCCAGGCCTGGAGCTGCGCGAGATCGGCGCCGCTGTAGGCCGAGGGCAGGTTGCCCGCGGCAAGAAAGGCGAAATAGGCGTCGAGCTGGCTGGCATAGCCCGCGAAGACATTGGCGGGCAGGCCGGCAAAGGCGTCGGGCGCGCCGCCGCCCTGGAGGAAGGCGAGATAGGCGGCATAGAATTGCGCCTTGTCGCCCGCCAGCGTCGTCAGCAGCCCGGCGCTCGACAGCGTCTCGAGATAGGCGCGCAGCGTCGCCGCGTCGAGCGCGGCATAGCCGCTCGGCAGGCGGCCGCTTGCCAGCCATGCGAAATAGGCGTCGAGCGCGTTGCGATACTGGCCTGCGAAGGCGAGGCCGCCCTTGTCGAGATAGGCGGCGAGCAGCGCGCGGTCGGCCGCGCTCAGCGCCTCGGCCAGCCCGCTGTCGGACAGGAAGCGGATATAGGCATCGAGCGTCGCGGCGCTCGCCTGCGTGAAATCGGCCGGCACGCCGCCGCCGCGGATGAAGGCGAAATAGGCCTGCGTCAGTTCGGTGAAGCCTTGCCCGAAGCGGTCGGGATCGCCGCCGCCGCGCAGGAAGGCGAGATAGGCGTCGACCAGCGTCCGGTCGCGTGCGGCGAGTTCGGCGAGCCGTCCGCTGCGCGCCGCATAGGTGAGGAAGGCGTTGATGTCGGCAAGGCTCGCGCGTTCGAAGCGCGACGGCGCCGCGCCTGAGCGGATCAGGTCGAGATACTGGCCGAGGAAGCCGGCATAGGCGGTCAGGAAGTCGGCCTCGCCGCGCCCCGAGGCGAGCCAGCTCAGATAGGTGCGGATGATGTCGGCCTGCGCGGCGGGGAAGGGCGCGCCGCCATAGGCGCGCTCCAGCCCGCCCGCGGCGGCGACCAGCCGCGCGAGGTCGCCGCTCGGAAAGCGTTCGATCGCGGGGTTGGCGACCGCGGCGTCGACGCGTCGTGCCGCCGCCAATATGTCACTCGACGCGCCCGCGGCGGCGAGCGCGTCGCCCAGCGTCACCGGCACGCCGTTCTGCGCCGCCGCCGCCGGGCCGTCCGCCGCCATGTCGGCGACCTGCGCCGCATCATCGCTCGCGTCGGGGGTGGTCTGCGCCCCGTTTGACACGACTAGCTCGGGCTTCCTGCCCGGCGCGACGGCGAACATCTCGCCGGTGCCGAAGCGGCGCAGCGAGTCGGCGCGGCCGATGAACGCCTGTCCGGTCAGCACATGGCCGCGCGCGGCGCCGTCGGCGGCGACGCTGAAGCTCGCCGCCGATCCGCGCCCGCTCACGCGCCCCTCGACCCCATCGGGCATCCGCACGATCGTCGTGGCGTCGCCCCCGGCGACCGTCACGCTGCCGGCATAGAGGTCGACCGACCCGTCGGCATTGATGCGATAGTCGGCGGTGTCGAGCACCGACACGACGGCGCCATTGTCCAGCCGGACCTGCTTCAGCCCCGCGATCTGGTTGACCCGCTCGCCGATCTGCGGCTGCGTCTCGCCTTTCGACGAGAAGAGGATGTGCGCGGCGAACGCGGGGGTGGCGAGCGACAGGCTGGAGGCGGTGACCATCAGCGCGGCGCCGAGGCGAAGCTTCGGATTAGGGGTCATGGCGATATTCTCCCGCGGATCAGAATTCGAGGCGGAGGCCGGCCGACACGGTCCAGCGCTCGTAATCGTAAAGGGCGATGTTGCTCCAGTTGCGCGACCAGGTGGCGCGTGGCTGGAAGAAGAGGGCGTCGGTCAGCGCGACCTTGACCCCGGCGGTCAAATCGACCCGCTCATCCTTGCGGCGGGTCAGGAACAGCGCGTCGGGCTGGTCGTAGCGGCGCAGGTCGAAGGCGGCGCCGGCGACCAGCGCCACCCTGGCCGCGACGGGAAACTCGCCGCCGATGTTCGCGCCGGCGAACCAGTTCGATTCGGCGTCGCCCACCTGTCGGCGCGTCTCTTCCTTGCCGCCCGACACGCCCGCGGCGAGCGTGCGCGTCACATAGCCGACGCCGACGGCATAGCGGTCGGCGTCGCGCAGCGGCGCGCCGTCGTAATCGAACCGGTTCCACTGCGCCGACAGGGTCAGCGCGCGGCCGCCGGCGAGCGGTTTCGTATATTGGCCGATGACGCCGTAAGAGGTGCGGTAGCCGTCGTGGCCGAGCCAGAATTTCTGCACCTGCCCCGACAGCGAGACGACGTCGCGGTTGGCGAAGCTGTGGGCATAGCCCGCGGTGCCGGTCAGCGCCGCCTGGTCGAAGGCGCGGCTGTCGACATTGTCGCGCCAGTTGCCGAGCGCGCTGGCGAACAGCCGGTCCTGCCGCCCGATCGCGGTGACGCCCGATACGCCGCCCTGTATCTCGTAATATTCGTCGCCGCGCGCCACCGCGCCCGGCCCGAGCGTGCCGGGGCCGAGGAAGCTGAACAACGGGATGACGATGGTGGTCAGGTCGGTCGCGGCGTTGATATTGTCGTCATAGCCGGCGCGGACGTCGAGGAACCCCGACACGTCGGACCCGCCGCCCCCGATCTGCCGGTCGAACTGGCGAACGAAGCCGGTGAAGCGCTGGCGCACCGGATCGGGCAGGCTGGGATCGTCGACCACGGTCGCGAATTCCTGCCGCGCGGTGTCGATGTCGCCCGCCATCGCATAGGCGCGCGCCAGTTCGGCGCGCGCCGGCGCATTGCCGGGCTGCACCGCAAGGACGCGCTGCAGCGCGATCACCGCCTCGCCATAATGGCCCGCGTCGAGCGCGGCGATGCCGAGCCGATAGTCGAAATCGGGATCGCCGGCACGCCGGTCGGCTTCGGCGGCAAGTTCGGCATAGACGCCGGCGGCCGGGTTGGCGGGGGCGGCGGTTGGGGGCGTTTGGGCCGCGTGCGCCGGCTGCGCGGCCAGCGGCGCGAGCAGCGCCAGCCCGATCGGCGCGGCAAGGGTCAGGAATCTGTTCGGCATAGGGTGAATCCGTCCGGTCGTTGGGTCCGGCACGATCTAGGATTCGGGCGGGGGTCCTGTCCGGTGACGATGTTCGTCGCAATGATGACAAAGGCTGACAGGAGATGGGAAAACGGGGCTTGCGGGTCGCGGTCCGAAGGCGCAGGGCGGTTTCCTCTTCCTCCCGATGGCTGCCATGTCCGACCTGTCCTGCCGCCTTGCGACCTTCGACGATCTTGCCGCGATGCGCGGGGTGATGACCCGCGCGATCGACGAGTTGCAGCAGGGTTTCCTCGATCCCGCGCAGGTCGCCGCGAGCCATGCGATCATGGGGCTCGATCGGCAGCTCGTCGAGGACGGCACCTATTTCCTGGTCGAGATCGACGGATGCGTCGCCGGGTGCGGCGGCTGGAGCCGGCGCGCCACCCTCTATGGCAACGACGGAAGCGCGGGGCTGCGCGAACCGCGCCTGCTCGACCCGGCGCACGAGGCGGCGCGGGTACGCGCCATGTATACCCACCCCGATTTCGCGCGGCGCGGGGTCGGGCGCCATATCCTGGCGGCGGCGGAGACGGCGGCGGCCGCGGCGGGTTTCCGCGCGGCGGAACTGATGGCGACGATGGCGGGCGAGCCGCTCTATCGTGCCTGCGGCTATCGGGCGAAGGAGGCGGTGATCGACCGCGTCGGAAGCGTCGACATCCCGCTGCTGCGCATGGTCAAGCCGCTTAACCCCACGGCGCCCTGACGCCTTTCGCTGCGGCCTCCGATGCGCGTCGGAGCGCGTGAATCAAAACTGGTATCTTATGATCTGTCCTGTCCAGGTTGAGGCGGCCTGATAAGCTCCTTCCCTTCATGGGATGGGTCCGATTCAAGCCAGACAGGACAGAGTCTACCACGCCGTGTCCCCGCGAAGGCGGGGACCCAGAGCGATGTGACGCCGGCCCCGGCTCTTCGAAGCTCTGGGCTCGCGCCTGCGCGGGAGCACGCGGCTTTGCAAGCCAGGACGATCCGTCCTAGCGCGCCGATTCGCAGATCGTCTCCATCGCGACGAAGGTCGAGGTGCTCGCGACGTGCGGCAGGCTCGAAATCTTCTCGCCCAGCACGATGCGATAGCGGCGGATGTCGGGGGTGCGGACCTTGAGCAGATAGTCGAAGCCGCTTGCGATCATGTGGCATTCCTCGACCTCGGGAATCCGCCGCACCGCCGCGTTGAATTCGCGCAGCGCCTCCTCGCGCGTGTCGGAAAGCTTGACCTCGGCGAAGGCGACATGGTCGAGGCCGACCTTGGCGGGATCGACGATCGCCCGGAAACCGATGATCAACCCGCTGTCGACCAGGCGCCTGACCCGCTGCTGGCAGGGCGTCTTCGACAGGCCGACGCGCTGCGCGAGCTCGGTATAGGTGATGCGTCCGTCGCGCCCCAGGATCGCGATGATCTTGCGGTCGAACTCATCCAATTCCACTATGATGCCGTCTTTCTTCATCCATTTTGCCTAACTTCTGTCCATATTTTGGTCAAACCGTAAAATAATTGCTTCATATCAGGGCAGATCGACCAATGGCTTTCTGTTATGACGAGCCATGACCATCGCCCCCGACCGCGCGGCTCTTCGCGCCCTCGCTCGCCGTCCCGAAACCGAAATCGTCACCGATCTGCGGCGTGCGCTGGCGGATTCGCCCGCGACTGTCGAGGCGACGACGCGGCGTGGTCTCGCGCTGATTCGCAAGGCGAAGGCCGAGGGCGAGCGCGAGACGCTCGTCGCGCAGCTGATGAATCGCTACCGTCTTTCGACCGAGGAAGGCGTCGTGCTGATGTGCCTCGCCGAGGCGCTGCTGCGCGTTCCCGACAGCGCGACCGCCAATGCGCTGATTCGCGACAAGATCGCCGGACGCCGCTGGAACGAGGGCGAGGACGAGGACAGCCCGCTGATCGTCGCGCTGTCGGCGCGCGGCCTGTCGCTCGGTTCGGCGACGCTGATGCTCGACGCGCTCGGGAGCAAGGCGAACCCGCTGACCCTGCTCAAGGCGATGGTCAGGCGCTCGGGCGAACCGGTGATCCGGCAGGCAGCACTCGCTGCGATGAAACTGCTCGGCCAGCAGTTCGTGATGGGCCAGACGATCGATGCCGCGGTCAAGCGCGCCGACAAGGCGAAGACGGAGCTCGCGAGCTTCGACATGCTGGGCGAGGCGGCGCGCACCGCGGAGGACGCGCGGCGCTATTACGACAGCTATGCCGCGGCGATCGCGCGCATCGGCCGCGATGCCCGGCCGGGCGATCCTTTCGCCAACCACGGCATATCGATCAAGCTGTCGGCGCTCCATCCGCGCTACGAATATTTGCAGGGCGACCGCGTCCGCGACGAGCTGATCCCCAATGTCGTCGAACTCGCGCGCGCCGCGCGCGCGGTCAACATCCCGCTGATGATCGACGCCGAGGAAAGCGACCGGCTCGAACCGCATATGGACGTTTATGCCGCGCTGATCGACGCGGGGCTGGCCGACGACTGGGCCGGGCTCGGCATCGTCATCCAGGCCTATCAGCCGCGCGCGCCCGAAGTGATCCGCTGGGTCGCCGCCAAGGCGCGGGCGCGCGGCGTCAAGCTGTCGATGCGGCTCGTCAAGGGGGCCTATTGGGATACCGAGATCAAGCGCGCGCAGACGCTGGGCCTCGACGATTTCCCGGTGTTCACCGCGAAGAATCACACCGATCTCAATTATATGGTCTGCGCGCAGATATTGCGCGAATGCCAGGACTGCCTGTTCCCCGCCTTCGCCAGCCACAATGCGATGACGTTGGCCTTCGTCGCCGAACTGTTCGACGGCGCCGATTACGAATTGCAGCGCCTGCACGGCATGGGTGAGGGCGCGCACGACGCGATCCTCGCGCTGTCGCCGCCGCCGCGCCCGGTGCGCGTCTATGCGCCGGTGGGGACGCACCGCGACCTGCTCGCTTATCTCGTCCGCCGGCTGCTCGAAAACGGCGCCAACTCCAGCTTCGTGCACCAGTTCTCCGATCCTGAGGTGACCGCGGAAGACCTTGCGGTCGACCCGCGCGGCATCGCGAGCGTCCCGACGACCATCCCCACCGGGCTGCACCTGTTCGACCCGGCGCGGCGCAATTCGCGCGGCTACGACCTCGGCGATCCGGGGGTGCCCGAGGCGCTGATGGCCGCGATCGGCGCGGCGCGGCGTGGCGACCTGGTCGCCGCCCCGATCGTCGGCGGCGCGGCGCGGGAGGGCCGGCCCGAGCCGGTGCGCAATCCCGCGACCGGCGCGACCGTCGGCCAGGTGATCGAGGCCGATGCCGCGGCGGTCGACGTGGCGGTCGCGACGGCGCGCGCCGCGCAACGCGACTGGAGCCTCGCCGGCGGCGCCTTTCGCGCCGAGCGGCTCGAACGCGCCGCCGACCTGCTGGAGGAACGCGACGCCTTCTTCCTCGGCCTCGCGATGGACGAGGCGGGCAAGACGCTCGCCGACGCGATCGCCGAGGTGCGCGAGGCGACCGATTTCCTGCGCTATTACGCGGCGCAGGCGCGCGCCGATTTCGCCCATCCCGTCGCGCTCCCCGGCCCGACGGGCGAGCGCAACGAACTGATGCTCGAAGGCAAGGGCGTCTTTGCCTGCATCAGCCCGTGGAACTTCCCGCTTGCCATCTTCCTCGGCCAGGTGTCGGCGGCGCTCGCCGCGGGCAATGCGGTGCTCGCCAAGCCCGCCGAACAGACGCCGCTGATCGCGCACGCCGCGGTGGCCTTGCTGCTCGAAGCCGGCGTGCCGGGCGACGTGCTCCACTATCTGCCCGGACGCGGCGAGACGGTCGGCGCGGCGCTGACCGGGCACCCGGACCTGCTCGGCGTCGCCTTCACCGGGTCGACCGAGGTCGCGCGGATGATCAACCGCGGCCTCGCCGGGCGCGACGGCCCGATCGCGACGCTGATCGCCGAAACCGGCGGAGCCAACGCGATGATCGTCGATTCGACCGCGCTGCCCGAACAGGTGGCGCGCGACGCGGTGGCGTCGGCCTTCCAGTCGGCGGGGCAGCGCTGCTCGGCGCTGCGCCTGCTGTGCGTGCAGGAGGATGTGGCGGAAACGATGATCGCGATCGTCGCGGGCGCGATGGCCGAACTGAACGTCGGCGATCCGGCGATCCTCTCGACCGACGTCGGCCCGATCATCGATGCCGAGGCGCAGGCGAATATCGCCGCCTATGTCGCCGAGGCGCGCAGCGCCGGTCGCGTGATCGCCGAAGCCGCGCGGACGGTGCTGCCCGACGGCGGGACCTTCGTGCCGCCGGTGATGATCCAGCTCGATCATGTCACCGACCTCAAGCGCGAGATTTTCGGCCCCGTGCTGCATGTCGCGACGTGGAAGGGCGGCGAACTCGACGCGCTGATCGATGCGATCAACGCCTCGGGCTATGGCCTGACGCTCGGCATCCATACCCGCATCGACGCGGTCGCGGCGCATGTCGCGGCGCGCGCGCAGGTCGGCAACGTCTATGTCAACCGCAACCAGATCGGCGCGATCGTCGGCTCGCAGCCCTTCGGCGGCCGCGGTCTGTCGGGCACCGGCCCGAAAGCCGGCGGCCCGCACTATCTGCACCGTTTCGCGGAGGAAAAGTCGATCTCGACCGACATCACCGCCGCGGGCGGCAACGCGGCGTTGATGGCGGGATAATATACGGCGCTCCGGCGAAAGCTGGAGCCGCTATCGGCCTGCTACGACGCCAGCGATCCCGGCTTTCGCTGGGATGACGTGGCTGGTTAGACTCTGATGACTTTAGATTGACCCACTTCGTCATTGCGAGCGGAGCGAAGCAATCCAGAGCGGTTTGCGCACACTCTGGCTTGCCGCGTCGCTTCGCTCCTCGCAATGACGATTCCAACTCATGTCATCATGTTCTAGGCCCCCGGCACGCCCAGCATCTGCGCCTGCGCCTTGATCCGCGCCGCCGCCGCGGGGTTGGCGGCGACGCCGTCCTTCAGCGCCTGCGCCGCCTTCGCCGTCTCGCCCAGCGTCATGCGGCTGCGCATCAGCATGATCCAGCGGTCGACGTCGGACGGGTCGGCCTTCAGCTTCGCTTCGAGGCTGGCGACCATGCCCTCGATCATCGCGTCCTGCTGGCCCTTGGGAAGCTGCGAGGCGGCTTCCATGTCGGCGCGGCTGGGGCCGGGGATCGCGCGCGCGGCGACGGGCATCTCCTCGGCTTTCAGCGGACGCGCCTGCGTCGCGGCAAGGCGGGCGGCGACGTCGATCTTGTGGATCGCGCCGACCTGCTCGATCGTGCGGTGCAGGTCGGCCTCCCACGGCGCGCCCTGCGGCGTGTCGGCTAGCAGCGCGAACCAGGCGTCGATCGCGCCCCGGTGGTCGCCGGCCAGATCCTTTTTTACCGCCATGAAATAGCGCGCGCGCGGGTCCTGCGCATCGAGCGCGATCGCTTTTTCGAACGCCTC
Source organism: Sphingopyxis granuli (assembly GCF_001559015.1). NCBI lineage: Bacteria > Pseudomonadati > Pseudomonadota > Alphaproteobacteria > Sphingomonadales > Sphingopyxidaceae > Sphingopyxis > Sphingopyxis granuli. Next base: position 4,360,031 of record NZ_CP012199.1, on the reverse strand, counting down.
GAGCGCCGCGGGGGGCAGCGGGTCGCGCTTGCTCGAATAGGCGCGCGCCTCGCCGAGCGCCGACCACAACCCCGCCGATTTCGGCGCGAGGGCGACGGCCCGTTCATAGGCTTCGGCGGCCCCCGGATAATCCTCTAGGTCGAAGCGCGCCGCGCCGAGCGCGGTCCATGCCTCGGCGTCGCCCGGGTTGCTTCGGGTCCGCGCCTCGAGCGCGGCGAGGCGGTCGGATGGCGGTGCGTTGGTGACCATTCCCGCCGGGACGACGGCCGCGGACCGCGCATCGCGCCACAGCGCATAGCCGATGGCGCCCGCGAGCAGCAGGAAGGCGGCGATCAGGATCGCACGATTGGTGGCCGTCATCTTCTTGCTCTCGTCCATTTTTGCCCCTCGAAAATCCCGGCTGTGATCGCAGGCATATTGCCTTTGCCCGGCGATGGTGTAGCCTTTGAGGATCAAGGTCGGTCAACGATAAAATCGCAAAACAAGGGGTCGCACCGGATTTCCCGATTCGCAGGGGGCAGGTGCCATGGCAGTTTCAGACCACGTCGATCGATCGACGGTGACGGAGGACGACTCCGCGACCCGGCCGCTTGCGCGGCGCCGGTCCAGACCCTAGGGCACGAACGGGGCAACGGGGGATGGCGGGAATGAGGATGCACGCTGGCACGGGGCGCAGCGACCGGCCGTGGGCCGCGATGGCGGCCCTTGCGGCGCTGCTGCTCGCGCTGACGGCGGCGGCCCTGATCGCCGCGCCGCCCGCGCGGTCGCAGGGTGAAAGCGGCGGGCGCTTTCTGGGCGTCGCCTCCTGCGCGGGCTCGACCTGCCACGGCCGGATGGAAGGCGACGGCACCGTCGTTCGCCAGGACGAGCTGATGCGCTGGCAGGACCCCTCCACCCCCGGCGGCGCACACAGCCGCGCCTGGGCGGTGCTCGGCAATGGCCGCAGCCAGTTCATCGCGCGCAACCTCGGCATCGGCGATCCGGCGCGGGCGCCGATGTGCCTCGGCTGTCACAGCGACGCCGCCGTCAGCCGCGGCACCGCGCCGCTCGCCGACGGGGTGAGCTGCGAATCGTGCCACGGTCCGGCGGGCGGCTGGATCGCGAGCCATTATGCCGGCGTCGGCACCAACGCCAATCCGGGGGCGGAGATGCGCGAGAAGCATCTGGCGAATCTGCGTGCTGGCTTGCGCAAGCTGGAGGACCCGGTGGTGCGCGCGGGCGTGTGCGTCGATTGCCATTTCGGCGCGGCGGGCGAGGGGCAGTTCGTCACCCACCGCATCATGGCCGCGGGGCATCCGCGCATCGCGTTCGAACTCGACCTCTTTTCCTCGCTCCAGGCGCATCATCAGGAGGATGAGGATTATGGCTGGCGCAAGTTCGGGGCGCCGTCGGCGCGCACCGACCATGTCCAGATGTGGGCGGTGGGGCAGGCGACCGCGCTCGAACGCAGCCTCGCGCTATTCCAGTCGAAGCGCGGAACTGAAGGGATTTTCCCCGAATTCTTTTTCCTCGACTGCCACAGCTGCCACCGCCGCATCTACGACCAGGCGAAACCGGTGAAGACGAGCCTCGACAATCCGGGCCGCCCCGGCATTCCCGAGGGCATGCCGCCCTATAATGACGAGAATCTGATCATGCTGGCGGCGGCGGCGCGCGTCGCGGCGCCGGCGCTGGCCGACCAGCTCGCGGTGCGCAGCGCGGCGTTCCACCGGGCGATGGCGACCGACCGGCCGAGCGCCGTCGCCGCGGCGGCGCAGCTCGCGCAGACGGTCGCGGCGCTCAAGGGCGCCTTCGCCGCGCGCCGTTTCGCCGGCACCGATACGTTCACGATGGTCGACGCGATCGCCGCGAAGGCGGTCAGCGACCGCTTCACCGACTATGCGGGGTCGCAGCAGGCGGTGATGGGGGTCGACACGCTGCTCGGCGCGATGGTCTCTTCGGGGCGCGTCACGGTCGGCGCGGCGGCGGGCATCCGCAGCGACATCGACCGCGCCTATACCGCGGTCGCCGACCCCAACAGCTACAAGCCGTCCGAATTCCATGCGGCGCTGGGCCGCGCGGTGCAAGCGATCCGGGCGCTGCGGTGAGGGCGATGACGATCCGCGCGCGCCTGTTCCGCGCCTCCGCGCAGGCGGTCATGGCCTCGCTGCTGCTCGCTTCGTGCGGGGGTGGTGGCGGCAGTTCGACGCCGACCCCGTCGCCCGCTCCGACCCCGGCCCCCACGCCGACGCCGACCGGCGTCTATGTTCCGCCCGCCGCCGAAGCGCTGAGCGTCGCCGACGTGCAGACGATCCTCGCGCAGGCGATTGCAGAGGCACAGGCGCGCGGCCTGCCGTCGGTGATTGCGGTGACCGACCGCGTCGGCAATGTCCTGGGCGTCTTTCGCATGACCGGCGCGCGCGCGACCGCGACGACCTCGCCGGCGCCGAACGGCGACAGCATCGACGCGCAGAACGTCACCTTCCCCGCTGAAGGCGGCGCGATCGCCAAGGCGATCACCGGCGCCTATCTGTCGAGCGGCGGCAACGCCTTTTCGACCCGCACCGCGAGCCAGATCGTCCAGCAGCATTTCCCGCCCGCGCCGACCACCGTGGGGCTGGAAAGCGGGCCGCTGTTCGGGGTGCAGTTCAGCCAGTTGCCGTGCAGCGACCTGTCGGCGCGCTTCGGCGCGGCGGGCGGCGCGGCGCTGATCGGGCCGAAGCGCTCGCCGCTCGGCCTCGCCGCCGATCCGGGCGGCTTTCCGCTCTACAAGAATGGCGTGCTCGTCGGCGGCATCGGCGTGATGGGCGACGGCGTCTACGGCAGCGATCCCGACATCCTCGACATCGACGACGATGCCGAGGAGGCGATCGCGCTCGCCGGCACGCGCGGGTTCGAGGTGCCGGCCGGCATCCTTGCCGACCGGATCAGCATCGACGGCACGACCCTGCGCTTTTCCGACGCCAGCTATGCGGGGCTGAAGGCGGGCGGCGGCGCGAGCTTCGCGAGCCTGAACGGCACCGCCGGCAATCTCGTCGCGGTCATCGGCTATGCCGGCGCGGCGGTCGTCGCCGGGACCGCCTATGGCAGCGAGGCGTCGGGCATCCGACCATCGACCGGCGCCGAATTTTCGAACCGCGACGCGTTCGTGCTGTCGGACGGCAGCGGCGCTAACCGTTACCCGATCCGCGCCGGCACCGACGGCGCGACCAACGGCGCGCCGCTCACCGAGGCCGAGGTGCGCGCGGTGCTGGAAGAGGCGTTCGCGGTGATGAGCCGCGCGCGCGCGCAGATTCGCCGTCCGCTCGACAGCCGTGCACAGGTGTCGATCAGCGTCGTCGACACGCACGGCGCGCCGCTCGGCATCGTGCGCTCGCCCGACGCGCCGATCTTCGGCACCGACGTCAGCTTGCAGAAGGCGCGCACCGCCGCCTTCTTTTCCGGGGCGCAGGCGGGCGCGGAACTCAGCGCCAACGCCAGCGCCGACGTGCGCCAGTTCGTTCCCGCGCTACGCAGCTTCCTGAACGATCCGGCGGCGCTGACCGGCACCATCGCCTTCCCCGACCGCGCGAACGGCAATCTGTCGCGCCCCTATTTCCCCGATGGCGAGGTCGGGCGGCCGAACGGGCCGCTGTCGCGCCCGATCGCGCAGTTCAATCCCTTTTCCACCGGGCTCCAGTCGGCGCTGATCATCGGCAATCTCGGCCAGCACCTCGGCTTCGTGTCGGGGGCGAGCGCGACCGACACGCCGCAGCGCTGCACGACGCTGCCCGATGTCGCGCCGGGCATGAACCGTCTGCAGAACGGCATCCAGATCTTTCCGGGTTCGGTCCCCATCTATCGCGGCGACCGGCTCGTCGGGGCGATCGGGGTGTCGGGCGACGGCATCGACCAGGACGACATGATCAGCTTCCTCGGTGCGCACAACGGCGGCGCGCGCGCCGGCGGCATCGGCAATGCGCCCGCCGCGATGCGCGCCGACCGGGTCGTCGTGCGCCTCGCCGACGGCAAGACGGTGCGCCTGCGCTACATCGCCTGTCCGTTCGCGCCCTTCCTCGACACGGCGCAGCAGAATGTCTGCGACGGGCTGTAGGCGATGAGCGCGGGGGCAAGCCTTTGGCCGATCGTCGCCAGCCTGGCCGCACAGGGCGCGCCCGCCGGCGAGCCCCCCTCGGCCCCGCCCGCCGCCGCAGCGCCGCAAGCCGACGAACCGGTGCCGCCCCCGCCGCCGGTCGAGTGGAAGGAAATGCTCGACGACGATTTCGTCACCCGGATTCTCGACGGGCGTCGCCGGCCGGGGTATCGCCCCGACCTTCCCGAACGATCCAGCCAGGACAATGTCGGCGCGCTGCGGCCGCCGCCGCCGCAGGCCTTTCCGGGGATCGAGGATCAGCTTCCGATCCCCGACCGCTGGCGGCTGATCGAGACGCTGGGGGTGGTCAAGGAACGCTGGTTCGACCCCTATCACCAGAACACGCTGAAGGGCGACCGGCCGATCGACCGTGACAAGGTGAAGTGGCTGCCGATCCGGGGCGACGACTGGTTCTTCGTCGCCAACCTGATTTCGGACGCGGTAGTCGAACCGCGCACCTTCCCGATCCCGAACGGCATCCAGACGTCGGCGCGCCCGGGCAGCCTCGATGTGTTCGGCAAGAACCGCAGCGTCGTGCTGTCGCAGACGCTGATCGGCGGCTTCGCGCTGATCAAGGGCAACACCGCATTCAAGCCGCCCGACGTCGAATATCGCCTGACGCTCGCCTATAATGTCAACCATGTCGACGTGCCCGAACGGCGCGTGCTCGACGTGCGTCCGTCGCGGCCCAGCCATCGCACCGACGCGTTCCTGGGGGTGCAGGAAGCCTTCGTCGACAAGCATCTGGGCAACGACAGCGATCGCTACGACTTCCATTCGATTCGCGTCGGCATCCAGCCGTTCCAGAGCGATTTTCGCGGCTTCCTGTTCAACGACAGCCAGCTCGGCATCCGGCTGTTCGGCAACCGCGACAACAACCGCTTCCAATATAATCTCGCGGCCTTCTGGCGGCTGGAAAAGGATACCAACAGCGGCCTCAACGACGTCACCCAGACGCCGCGCGACGATTTCGTCCTCACCGCCAATCTCTATCGGCAGGATTTCCCGTTTGTCGGCCTGACCAGCCAGATCAGCGCGACGTGGAACATCAACCGCGAACGCGACGACATCCAGATCGACCATAACGGCTTTCCCGTGCGACCGGCGCTGCTCGGCGATCTGCGCGGGCGATCCTACGACGTCGTCTATTTGGGCTATGGCGCCGACGGGCGTATCGGGCGCCTCAACCTGACCGCCAGCCTCTATGCCGCGCTGGGACGGGATCGCAACAGCATCTTCACCAGCCGCCCGGCGCGGATTCGCGCGGGGTTTGGGGCGGCCGAGCTCAGCTACGATCAGGATTGGATGCGGTTCCGCCTCTCGGGCCTCTATGCGACCGGCGACGGCGATCCCTATGACGACGTCGAAGGCGGCTTCGACGCGATCTTCGAAAACCCGGTCTTCGCCGGCGCCGATACCAGCTACTGGATCCGCCAGACGATTCCGTTCGCGGGCGGCGGGCGCGCGATCTCGATCAACGGCCGCAACGGCATCCTCAATTCGCTGCGCTCGTCGAAGGAAGAGGGGCAGTCGAATTTCAACAACCCCGGCACGATCCTGGTCGGCGCGGGGGGCGATTTCGACCTGTCGCCCGAGATGCGGGTCAGCACCAATTTCAACCATCTGTGGTTCCAGGATACCGCGACGCTGCAGGTGCTGCGCAGCGAAGGGTCGATCCCGACCGACATCGGCTGGGACCTGTCGGTCGCCGGCATCTGGCGGCCCAGGGCGACGCAGAATATCGTCGGGCGTCTGAGCGCCGCGGTCCTGCTCCCCGGCAAGGGGTTCAGGGACCTGTTCGAAAATAAGGCGCGGGACGATGCCTATGTGTCGATCCTCGCCAATCTGGTGCTGAGTTTCTAGCCGATGATCCGCACGCTCCTCGCCCTCTTCGCCTTCGTGCTGACGATGCTCGCGGTCGGCCCGCATGCCGCGCGCGCGTCCGAGGGAGAAAAGCCGGTCAAGGTCGAGTATCGCTTTACCCCGCCCGCCCCGCGCGAACAGAGCGAGGCGGAGATGATTGCGAAGTCGGAGGGCTGCTACAGCTGCCACGTCCGCACCGACCGGCCGACGATGCACGCGAGCCCCGCGGTGCGGCTCGGCTGCACCGACTGCCACGGCGGCGACGCGGCTCAGGTCGGCGACCCGCGCCTTGGCTACGACGATCCGCGCAACCGGGCGGTGATGGCGCGCGCCCACCCGCAGCCGACGCTGCCGGGCGCGTGGGGCGACACCTCGGCGAACCCGAAGCGCAGCTACACGCTGCTCAACAAGGAGGCGCCCGAATTCATCCGCTTCGTCAACCCCAGCGACTATCGCGTCGCGCGCGAGGCGTGCGGCGCCTGCCATCAGGAGACGATCGAGGCGGCCGAGCGGTCGCTGATGGCGACGGCGGCGATGTTCTGGGCGGGCGGCGCCTACAACAACGGCATCCTGCCGTTCAAGAACTCGCTGTTCGGGGAAGCCTATACGCGCGAGGGCGTGGCGGCCTGCCTATTGTCGCCCTCTTCGCTGCTGACCGCTGAAGAGTATAAGGAGGCTTGCAAGCCGAACTTCGGCTTCGACAAGATATTGACCGACGCGGAAAAGAAGCGCGGCGCGCTCGCCAAAATCTATCCGCTGCCGCGCTGGAACGTCATGCCGCCCAGCGACGTGTTCCGCGTCTTCGAGCGCGGCGGGCGCAACGTCAGCACCCAGTTCGCCGAGGTCGGGCTACCCAACCCGACGGGGCAGATCCAGCGGCTCGAGGAGCCGGGGCGCCCCGACCTCAAACAGTCGAACCGCGGGCCGGGCACCGGGCTGCGCGTCGCGATCGCGGTGCTCAACATCCACAAGACGCGCCTCAACGACCCCTATATGTGGTTCATGGGCACAAACGACCAACCCGGCGACTACCGCCATTCGGGCTGCGCGGGGTGCCATGTCGTCTATGCCAACGACCGCGAGCCGCGGCACAGCCTGATCTATGCCCAATATGGCCGCGACGGAGAGAGTGCGACGATCGACCCGACGATCGCCGGCAAGAAGGCGAAGCCCGAAGGCGACGGCCATGATAGCGGCCACGGCGCGCTGATCGACCCGGCGGCCCCGGCGCGCGAGCGGGGCGAATCGGGGCATCCGCTGACCCACGCCTTCACGCGCGCGATCCCGACCTCGCAGTGCATGACCTGCCACATGCACCAGCCGAACATCTTCCTGAATTCCTATCTCGGCTACACGATGTGGGACTATGAATCGGACGCGCCGCAGTTGTGGCCCGGCCCGGACAATACCGCGCCGCGCCCGCCGGGGATGAGCGACGCCGACTATCAGCGCCTCTACAAGCAACAGCATTATCCGACCGCGGCCGAGGTGCACCGGACGCTCGAACGCAACCCGGAAGGGGCGGGACCGCGCGGGCTGTGGTCCGACGTCGAGTTCCTGCGCGACGTTTATGACGTCAACGACACGAACAGGGTGACGCAGTTCGCCGACTATCACGGCCACGGCTGGAACTTCCGCGGCGTCTTCAAGCGCGACCGCAACGGCAATCTGCTCGATGCCGAGGGCAATATGGCGACCTACGGCACCGACACGGCGCATATCGTCGACCCGAACGATCCCGAGAAATGGCGCAAGAACTGCGCGAGCTACAGCGATGCGAAGCAGCGCGACCTCTGCCTGGCGAGCGCCGATCTGGGCCGGCCGGGGGTCGAAGGCAAGTTCGTGCCCCCCGGCCTCAACCCCGGCAAGACGGTCCACATGATGGACATCCACGCCGAAAAGGGCATGCAGTGCGCCGACTGCCATTTCGCGCAGGATTCGCACGGCAACGGCTATATCCAGGGCGAGGTCGCCAATGCGATCGAGATCGGTTGCAAGGATTGCCACGGCACCGCCGACGCGCTGCCCAACCTGCTGACCTCGAATGTCGCGGCGCGGCCGCAGGGCACCAACCTTGCGCTGCTCCGCAACCCCGATGGCCGGCGCCGCTTCGAATTCCGCTATGACGACGACGGCGAGGTCACGGGCCTGATCCAGCGCTCGATCGTCGATCCGAAGCTCGAATGGCAGGTCAGCCTCGTCAAGCAGGCGGTGACGCCGGGGCCGCATTTCAACGCGAAGGCGGCGCGCGCCAAGCTGATGTCGCGGTCGGGCGCCGACGACGGCAGCTTCGCCTGGGGGCCGGGGGTGGCAAAGGCGGATCGCGCGCATGGCGACGACCGCATGACCTGTTTCACCTGCCACCTGTCGTGGACGACGAGCTGCGGCGGCTGCCACTTGCCGATCGAGGCGAACTGGAAGACCAGCTCGCACCATTTCGAAGGGGAGGAATCGCGGAACTTCGCCACCTACAACCCGCAGGTGGCGCGCGACGAGATGTTCCAGCTCGGCCGGCACCAGCTCACCAAGCCGGGCGAGCCCGACACCGACGGCAACCCGCGCGGTATCATCGCGCCGGTGCGCTCGTCGTCGGCGCTGATCCTGTCGTCGACCAACGTCAACCGCGAGCGCATCTATGTGCAGCAGCCGCCGATCTCGGCCGCGGGCTTCTCCAGCCAGGCCTTCGCGCCGCACTTCCCGCACACGGTCCGCCGCCAGGAAACCAAGCAATGCACCGACTGCCACCTGTCTGCGGCCGACGACAATAATGCGATCATGTCGCAGCTGCTGCTGATGGGCACCAATTTCGTCAACTTCGTCGGGCTCAACGTCTGGTCGGGGCTGGAGGACGGTTTCCAGGCGACGCGCGTCACCGAATGGGACGAGCCGCAGGCGGTGATCGGCAGCTATCTGCAGAAATACGCCTATCCCGACTATTGGCGCCTGCACGTCGAACGGAACGGGCGCGAACTGAAGAACTGGGTGCGCGGCAAGACCTTCGACAGCAAGGGGTCGGGCGAATCCCGCGCACTCGAGGAATTCCGCAATATCGTGCAGGGGACGAGCGGCCGGGTGAACTGCCTCCAGCAGCGCGGCGAATATATGTTCGTGGCAGAGGGCAAGGGCGGTTTCCGCGTCTATGACGTCGTCTCGATCGGCAACAAGGGCTTTTCCGAACGCATCACGCGCGCGCCCTTCTCGCCGCTCGGCCACGACACGCATGTGAAGACCCGCAATGCGACCTGCATGGCGATCGGCACCAACCAGCCGATCAGCATGGAACGCAACGATTTCATCCGGAAGCACTTCCCGCAGAATCACGAGCAGGCGCTGCACCCGCTCTATCGCTATGCGGTCGTCACCGACAGCGTCGAGGGGCTGATCCTCGTCGACATCGACACGCTGGCCGACGGCGAGTTCCGCAACAACAAGCTGTCGCGGGCGCTGACCTGGAACCCCGACAATCTGCTTGCAGGGGCGCGGCACGTGACGCTGGCGGGCGACCACGCCTATATCGCCGCCGACAGCGGGCTCGTCGTGGTCGACCTGTCGACGCCGCTCGAACCGAAGGTGACGGCGCGGCTGCCGCTGACCGGCGCGCGCGCCAGCGCGGCGCAGTTCCGCTATCTGTGGGTGAGCGATGCCGAGGGGGTGAAGCTGTTCGACATCACCCGCATGGACCGGCCGGTGCCGGTGCCCGAAGGGACGGTGCGGCTCGCCGATGCGCGCAAGCTCTATGTCGCGCGCACCTATCTGTATGTCGCGGCGAAGCAGGACGGGCTGGTGATCGTCGACGTGACGCGGCCTGCGGCGCCGGTCGCGTGGCCGGGGCTGACCTTCGGCGGCGCGATGAGCGATGCCGAGGACGTCATCGTCGGATCGACCAACGCCTCACTCTTCGCCTATGTCGCCGACGGGCGGAACGGCATCAAGGTGCTCCAGCTCACCAGCCCCGACAATCCGGGCCTCTACGGCTTCTCGCCGAAGCCGACGCCCGAGCTGATCGCGTGGGCGAAGACGCCGGCGCCCGCGCTCGCGCTGTCGAAGGGGCTCGACCGCGACCGCGCGGTCGATGAAAGCGGCGGTCAGATCGCGATCTTCGGCCGCATCGGCTCGCGCCCCTTCACCCGGCCCGAGATGGAGAAGCTGTTCCTCAACGGCAAGGGCCTGGTCTACAAGGTCAGCGACGCGGTCGACGAAGCGGGCTGGCGCCCGCCGCTGCGCTGGGGCGATTAGGGCCGGGGTCCGAGCTGGAGCGTCGAGCCCTATATCTGACTCACCCGATCGAAACGGCGCAGATTTAGAGCATGATGACATCGGTTGAGTTCGTCATTGCGAGCGGCGAAGCCGCGCGGCAATCCAGAGTCGCGTAAACCGCCCTGGATTGCTTCGCTCCGCTCGCAATGACGAAGCGGGTCAATCCAAAGTCATCGCTCTATATGCTCCGCGCAAGACCCGCCAGCGAGGAGCCCCGAAACGCAAAAGGGCGGCCCGCAGGCCGCCCTTTCGTCGTTTCGCTGTGGCGAAGGCTTATTCGCTTGCGGGCTGGAGGTTGACCGCCGCGAACTTGCCGCGATCGTCGACCTCGATGTCGAAGGCGACGCGGTCGCCCTCTTCGAGGCCGGCCATGCCGGCGCGCTGTACCGCGCTGATGTGGACGAAGGCGTCGGCCTGTCCATCATCGCGCGCGATGAAGCCGAATCCCTTGGTCGTGTTGAAGAACTTGACCGTGCCCGACGTGCGCTCGCCGGTAAGCTGGCGCCGACCGCGCGCGCCGCCGGGGCGCTCGCCGCCGCGATCGTCGCGCCGCGGCGCGAATTCCTCGACCGGCATCGGTTCGCCCTCGATCTTGAGGTCGATCGCCGACACCTTGCCGTTGCGCTCGACGAGCGTGAAGCCGAGCGGCTGGCCCGAGGCGAGCCCTTGCAGCCCCGCCTGCTCGACCGCGCTGATGTGGACGAACACGTCCTCGCCGCCGTCGTCGCGTGCGATGAATCCGAATCCCTTTGCCGGGTTGAAGAATTTCACCTGGCCCTGGCCCTCGCCGACGACCTGCGCGGGCATGCCGCCACCGCGTCCGCCGCCGAAGCCGCCGCGATCGCCGCCGCCGAATCCGCCGCGGTCACCACCGCCGAAACCACCGCGATCCCGATCGCCGAACCCGCCACGGCCGCCGCCATAGCTGTCGCCGCTGTAGGGCGCCGGTTCGAAACTGTCGAAATTGCCGAAGTCATCGCGCTTGCCGCGTCCCCGATGGCCGCGGCGATCCTTGTTGAAACTCATTGCTTAGTAGTCGCTTTCGGTTCGTCCACACCCCATTTACCGGCTCATTGCGCCGGACGGGGACGCAGTTCACCATGAGCACAGACTCGTCCCGTGCCGCTTGCGGCGCAATATATAGCCTATATGAATGGCTTCTGCGAACAGAAAATGCACGGCGTCGGTGCCCGGTTTCGCACGCTTTGCCGCGCGACGCGGAAAGCCCGGCGCGGCCGCGCAAACCAGTCATTGAGCGACGCGGCCGCTTCGCCTAAGGCGGGCGCATGAGCGTATATTTCCACGAAGAAGACCTGCCCGAAGGCGTGCTGGGGCCCGGCGCCGTCGCGATCGATACCGAAACGATGGGGCTCAACCCGCTGCGCGACCGGCTGTGCCTCGTCCAGATCAGCGACGGTTCGGGCGACGAGCATCTCGTCCGCTTCGGCCCCGGCAGCGCCTATGACGCGCCGGTGCTGAAGGCGATACTGACCGACCCCGGCCGCCTGAAGCTCTTTCATTTCGCGCGTTTCGACATCGCCGCGCTGCAGCATGCGCTGGGGGTCGTCACCGCGCCCGTCTATTGCACCAAGATCGCCTCGAAGCTGGTGCGCACCTACACCGACCGCCACGGGCTCAAGGAACTGGTGCGCGAACTGCTGGGGCAGGAAGTGTCGAAGCAGCAGCAGTCGAGCGACTGGGGCGCCGCCGAACTGACCGAGGCGCAGCGCGACTATGCCGCGAGCGACGTGCGCTTTCTCCACGCGATGAAGACCGTGCTCGACGCGCGGCTCGCGCGTGAGGGGCGTACCGAACTGGCGCAGGCCTGTTTCGACTTCCTGCCGGCGCGCGCGGCGCTCGACCTCGCGGGCTGGCCCGAGGTCGACATCTTCGCGCATACGTGATGACGATGAGCGAGCGAGCCGGCTGAGCCATGTCCGAACGCGCCGACCTTGATCGCACGATGCGCCGCATGTGGGCGGCGCGCGGGTCGAACCACGACCGCGTCGTGCGCCTGCTGCGCTTCGCGCTGCCGGTCGTCATCGGCGTCATCGCCGCGGTGCTCGTCTTCTCTCCCTTCACCCAGCGCGCCGAGGTGAGCTTCCTGCTCGCCAAGGACAAGGTCGAGGTGGCGCAGGAACGGATGCGCGTGACGCGCGCCGAATATCGCGGACAGGATGCGAAGGGACAGCCTTTCGCGCTGGTCGCGGGCAGCGCGGTGCAGAAGTCGAGCGCCGAGCCGATCGTGCGGATGACCGACCTGTCGGGTGCGATCCGCCTCGCCGACGGGCCCGCGACGATCGCCGCGCGGCAGGCGCAATACGACATGGACAGCGAAAAGGTGTCGGTGCCCGGCCTCGTGCAGGTCAAGAGCGCCGACGGCTATCGGATCGATGCGCAGGGCGTCGCGATCGACCTCAAGAACCGCAGCCTCGCCGGCGGATCGGGGGTCGACGGGACGCTCAACATCGGTCATTTCTCCGCCGATGAACTCTATGCCGATCTGGACCGGCGGATCGTGCGCCTGTCGGGCAACGCGCGGCTGAGGATCAACCAGGGAGTGCTCAAATGAACCGTCCGTCATCCGGCTGGAAGGGTTTCGCGCTCGGCGGCGCGAGCTTCGCGCTGACCAGCCTCGCCATCCTCGCCGCGGGGCAGGGCGGCGGCGCCGCGCATGCGCAGGCGCTCGCGAATCACAACAGCGGCGCCCCCGTCGATTTCTCGGCCGGCAGCATCGAGGTGCAGGATCGCGCCGACCGCGTCGTCCTTGCCGGCAACGTCCGCGTGACGCAGGCCGGGCTGACCGTCACCGCGCCGCGCATGACCGTCGCCTACACGCGGCAGGGCGGCACCGACGTCAACCGGCTCGACGCGACCGGCGGCGTCACCGTGACCAAGGGCGACGAGACCGCGAAGGGCAATGTCGCCATCTACGACCTCGACCGGCGGCTGATCACGATGGTCGGCAATGTCGAACTGCGCCAGCGCGGCAACCGCCTGTCGGGTGGGCGGCTGCTGATCGACCTCAATTCGGGGCGCGCGACCGTCGACGGCCGCGGCGCCGCGCGCGGCCCCGACGGCAATGCGGTGCAGGGCGGCACCGGCGGCCGCGTGACCGGCACCTTCACCGTGCCGGAGCGCAAGGGGCAGTAACCGGGCAGCCCGGCGGAGCCCCCTTCCGGGAAGGGAGGGCGGTTTATCCGTGCCTTGGCGTTCGCGCCCCGCGCCCCTACATGGGGCGTTCATGCCGCCCGACACGACCTCCTCTGCCGATGCGGCACGCGAACCGCCCGTTCTTGCGACGCTGAAGCGCTTCCTGCCCTATCTGTGGCCGGCGGGGCATCGCGGGCACAAGGTGCGCATCGTCCTCGCCGCGCTGATCGTGCTCGCGTCGAAGGGCGTGCAGCTTTCGATGGGCTTCCTCTACGGCGCCGCGATCGACCGCATGGCGCCGGGGATGGAGGAAGGCGTGGCGCTCGCGATCGGGCTGGTGCTCGCCTATGCCGGCGCGCGCTTCGCGGGCGTGCTGTTCGACAATCTGCGCAACGTCGTCTTCGAGCGCGTCGGACAGGACGCGACGCGCGAACTGGCGACCGCGACCTTCACCCATCTTCATGCGCTGTCGCTGCGCTTCCACCTCGCGCGGCGCACCGGCGAGGTGACGAAGGTGATCGAGCGCGGGACCAAGAGCATCGATACGATGCTCTATTTCCTGCTGTTCAACATCGCGCCGACGCTGATCGAGCTGGTCGCGGTGCTCGTCATCTTCTGGAGCAAGTTCAGCTTCGGCCTCGCGGGCGCGACCGCGCTGATGGTCGTCGTCTATATCGTCTTCACCCGCCGCGTCACCGACTGGCGCAACGCGCTACGGACCCGGATGAACGATCTCGACACGCTGACCGTCGGGCGCAGCGTCGACAGCCTGCTCAATTACGAGACGGTCAAATATTTCGGCGCCGAGGCGCGCGAGGCGGCGCGCTATCGCGACGTCGCCGACCAATATGCACGCGCCGCGGTGAAGAGCGAGAACAGCCTCGCCTGGCTCAACGTCGGGCAGAGCCTGATCACCAACGCGGCGATGGCGGGGGCGATGGCCTATACGGTGTGGGGCTGGTCGAAGGGGCAGTTCGCGGTCGGCGACGTGGTGCTGGTGAACACGCTGCTTGCGCAGCTCTTTCGCCCGCTCGACATGCTCGGCATGGTCTATCGCGTCATCCGCCAGGGGCTGATCGACATGGAGGCGATGTTCCGCCTGATCGACACCCCGCCGGAGATCGCCGATGCCCCCGATGCCTGGCCGCTGGTGGTGGCCGGCGGCGCGGTGACGTTCGACAATGTCGTCTTCGGCTACGAACCCGACCGCACGATCCTGAACGGGGTCAGCTTTGCGGTCGGGGCGGGCGAGACGCTGGCGATCGTCGGGCCGTCGGGGGCGGGCAAGTCGACGATCGCGCGGCTGCTGTTCCGCTTCTACGATCCGCAGCAGGGGCGCGTCCTGATCGACGAACAGGATATCGCGCAGGTCACGCAGGCCAGCCTGCGCGCTGCGATCGGCATCGTCCCGCAGGATACGGTGCTGTTCAACGACAGCATCGGCTACAATATCGCCTACGGCCGCGAGGGTGCGAGCGCCGGGGCGATCGCGGCGGCGGCCGAGGGTGCGGCGATCGACGGCTTCATCGCGCTGCTGCCGCAAGGCTATGACACCGAGGTGGGCGAGCGCGGGCTCAAGCTGTCGGGCGGCGAAAAGCAGCGCGTCGCGATCGCGCGCACCCTGCTCAAGAACCCCCCGGTGCTGATCCTCGACGAGGCGACGAGCGCGCTCGACAGCCGGACCGAAGCGGCGATCCAGGCGACGCTCGACCGCATCGCCGAACGGCGCACGACGCTGGTCATCGCGCACCGCCTGTCGACGGTGACGGGCGCCGACCGCATCATCGTGCTCGAAAAGGGGCGGGTGGCGGAAACCGGGACGCACGACCAGCTGCTAGCGATGCGCGGGCTCTACGCCGACATGTGGGCGCGCCAGCAGGCGGAGAAGGAAGAGGGAACGGTCTAGGGCCGATATCCGAAGCGACATCGATGCCTTGCCGCGGGCTTTCCGCCCAATCGCAACGGAATCACTTGAGTTGCTTGACCGGCCGCCGCGCCGCCCTTTAGGCTGGGCCATGCCGCACGATACCAGCCTGATCGGAACCATCGTCGCCGGGCTCGGCGTGGCGTTCCTGATGGGTGCGCTCGCGCATCGGCTGCGCGTCGCGCCGATCGTCGGCTATCTGCTCGCCGGGGTGATCGTCGGGCCGTTCACGCCGGGGATCGTCGCCGACACCGGACTGGCGCTTCAATTGGCCGAGATCGGCGTGATCCTGCTGATGTTCGGGGTCGGGCTGCATTTCTCGCTCAAGGACCTGCTCGCGGTGCGCGGGATCGCGGTGCCCGGGGCGATCGTCCAGATCTCGGTCGCCAGCGCGCTCGGCATCGCGCTGGGCCTGTGGCTCGGCTGGCCGTTCGCCGGCAGCGCGATCTTCGGCCTCGCGCTGTCGGTCGCGAGCACCGTGGTGCTGCTGCGCGCGATGCAGGCGCAGGACCTGATCGAGACCGAAAGGGGCCGGATCGCGGTCGGCTGGCTGATCGTCGAGGATCTGGCGATGGTGCTGGCGCTGGTGCTGCTCCCCGCGATGCTCGGTTCGCGCGGCGACGAGGCGAACGCGATGGGGCTGCTGCGCTCGACCGCGATCGTGCTGCTCAAAGTGACGGGCTTCGTCGCGCTGATGCTCGTGTTCGGGCGGCGGGTGCTGCCCGCGGTGCTGCACTGGGTCGCGCATTCGGGGTCGCGCGAACTGTTCCGGCTGTCGGTACTGGCGATCGCGCTGGGCGTCGCCTTCGGCGCGGCGGTGATCTTCGACGTGTCCTTCGCGCTCGGCGCCTTCTTTGCCGGTATGATCCTGGGCGAGACGCAGCTTTCGCGCCGCGCGGCGGAGGAGACGCTGCCGCTGCGCGACGCATTCGCGGTGCTGTTCTTCGTGTCGGTGGGCATGCTGTTCGACCCCCGCGTGATCCTCGAACAGCCGGGGCCGCTGATCGCCACCGTCGCGATCATCATGGTCGGCAAGTCGGCGGCGGCGTGGGGGATCGTGCGTGCCTTCGGCCATTCGAACCAGACCGCGCTGACCATCGCCGCCAGCCTCGCGCAGATCGGCGAATTCTCCTTCATCCTCGCCTCGCTCGGCGTCGGGCTGAAAGTCATGCCCGACGCGGCGCGCGACCTGATCCTCGCGGGGTCGATCCTCTCGATCCTCTTCAACCCGCTCGTCTTCACGCTCGCGATCCGGTGGACGCGCGGCGAGGAAGCGGAGGCGCCACCCGATGCCCCCGATTCGCCCCCGCCCGAACGCGAGGCGGCGCGCACGGTGCTGATCGGCTACGGCCGCGTCGGCAGCCATATCGGCACGCTGCTGTGCGGGCGCGGCGAGGCGCTGACGGTGATCGAGGACCAGAAGGACCGCGCCGCGGCGGCCGGCGAGGCGGGGGCGATCGTGATCGTCGGCAACGCCGCGAGCGAGGGCGTGCTGCGCCAGGCGCGGATCGACACCGCCGCGACGCTGCTGATCGCGATCCCCGAGGGGGTCGAATCGGGCGCGATCGTGCGGCGCGCGCGCGCGATCAATCCGAAGCTGCTGATCGTCGCGCGCGCGCATTCGGACGAAGAGGTCGATGATCTCGTGCGCCGCGGCGCCGATCATGTCGTGATGGCCGAACGCGAAACCGCCGCGCGGATGGCCGAGCGAGCGCTGCGCGCGCGCGGGTAGGAGGCGGGAGCCGAATCGCGCCTTCGCGCGTTGATCGGCCGAAACATCAATGGAGATCATGTCATGCTCAAGGCCGGGGTTTTCGCATTCGCCGCCGCCGCGCTGTCGCTGTCCGCCGCGCCGGCGCTCGCGCAGCAGGGCGCGCCCGACGAACCGACGCTCAAGAAGACCGGCGATTCGGTCACCGAACCCTTCGACGGCAAGGAAGCACCGGAGAAATTGAAGGCGATTCAGGACAATCCCTATTCGCTCGCCGGTCTGGGCAAATGCGCGGCGATCATCCGCGAGGTTCAGGAATTGAACGCCGTCCTCGGCCCCGACGTCAACGAGCGCGTCGACAAGAGCCTGGCAAAGAAGCGCGAGGAAACCGCCGGCCGCGTCGCGGGCACCGTCGCCGGCTCGGTCATCCCCTTCGGCGGGCTGATCGGCGAAGTGACGGGCGCCAATGCCGAACGGCGGCGCTATGCCGAGGCGGTCTATGCCGGCACCGTCCGGCGCGGCTTCCTGAAAGGCGTCGGCCTTCAGCGCGGTTGCAAGGCGCCGGCGCGGCCCTAGGATCGGGGGGAAGGGGGGAACATGAACGTCGAGGATATCCGTCCGTTCCGCGTCGCGGTGCCGCAGGCCGCGATCGACGACCTGCGGGACCGGCTCGCGCGCACGCGCTGGCCGGAGAAGGAAACCGTCGCCGATTGGGACCAGGGCGTTCCGCTCGCCTATGCGCAGGAGCTTGCCGCCTGGTGGCACGATCGTCACGATTGGCGCGGGGTCGAGGCACGGCTCAACGCGTTGCCCAATTTCCTCGCGACGATCGACGGGCTCGACATCCATTTCCTGCATGTCCGGTCGGCCAATCCCGCCGCGCGGCCGCTGGTCCTGACGCACGGCTGGCCGGGGTCGGTGCTCGAATTCCTCGACGTCGTCGAACCGCTGTCGGCCGACTATCATCTCGTGATCCCGTCGCTGCCCGGCTACGGCTTTTCGGGCAAGCCCGACGTCGCGGAATGGGATGTCGAGCGGATCGCCGCCGCGTGGGACGCGCTGATGCGCGCCCTCGGCTACGACCGCTATTTCGCGCAGGGCGGCGACTGGGGCAGCGCGGTGACCTGCGCGCTCGGCATGCATCATGCGGACCATTGCGCCGGCATCCACGTCAACATGGTCGTCGGCCAGCCCGATCCCGCGACGATGGCCGACCTCACCGATGCGGAGAAACGCTATCTCGCGCGCTTCGGCTGGTATCGCGACAAGGACAATGGCTATGCGACCCAGCAGGGGACGCGGCCGCAGACGATCGGCTACGCGCTCACCGATTCGCCCGTCGGCCAGATGGCGTGGATCGTCGAGAAATTCCACGGCTGGACCGATTGCGGACACCGGCCGGGCGAGCAGTCGGTCGGCGGCCATCCCGAAAAGGCGCTGTCGCGCGAAGCGATGCTCGACACGGTCAGCCTCTATTGGTTCACCGCGAGCGCGGCCTCTTCGGCGCGGCTCTATTGGCACAGCTTCCGCAGCTTCGCGGCGGGCGCGATCGACGTGCCGACCGGGTGCAGCCTGTTCCCGAACGAGATCATGCGCCTGTCGCGCCGCTGGGCCGAGGGGCGTTATCGCAACATCGTCTACTGGAACGAACTCGACCGCGGCGGTCATTTCGCGGCGTGGGAACAGCCGGGCCTGTTCGTCGCCGAGCTTCGCGCCGCCTTCGCCCTGATGACGCTCTGATGCACCTTTCGGAAGAGGCATCACCCTTTCTGCCATTCGTGCTGAGCTTGTCGAAGCACCGTCCTTCTTCTTGCGTCCCCGAAAGAAAGGACGGCCCCCTTCGACTGCCTTGCAGGCGCTCAGGACAGGCTTCGACAAGCTCAGGGCAAACGGTTCAGATTTAACGCACGATGCTTTAAGGGGGCGGCGGGACGCCGCGGCGGCGCTACAGCGGCGCGGTGAAGGACAGCATCAGCCCGGCGAGCGCCGCCGACATCAGGTTCGACAGGCTGCCCGCAAGCAGCGCCTTCAGGCCCAGCCGCGCGATCATCGGGCGCTGGTTCGGGGCGAGGCCGCCGGTCACCGCCATCTGGATCGCGATCGAGCTGAAATTGGCGAAGCCGCACAGCGCGAAGGTCGCGATCGCCACCGAAGTCGCCGACAGCCCGCCCTGTATCTTGCCGAGGTCGATGAAGGCGACGAATTCGTTGAGCACGACCTTGGTGCCGAACAGCCCGCCCACCGACGCGCTCTCGTCCCACGGCACCCCCATCAGCCACATTACCGGGCGAAAGATCGCGCCGATGATCGCCTGGAACGACAGGTCGGGCTGGCCGAACCAGCCGCCGACCCCCGCGAGCAGCCCGTTCGCCAGCGCGACCAGCGCGACGAAGGCGAGCACCATCGCGCCGACCGCGACCGCCAGCCGGACGCCGGTCTGCGCGCCCTGCGCCGCCGCCATGATGATGTTCGCGGGCTTCTCCTCGTCATGGCTCGCCTCGGGCATGATCACGGGTTCGATGCCGATGTCCCTGGGGTCGTCGGGCATCATGATCTTCGCCATCAGGATGCCGCCGGGCGCCGACATGAAGCTCGCGGCGAGCAGATAGGGCAGCAGCTGCTCGCCGATCATGCTCGCATAGGCGCCGAGGATCGTCCCCGCGACCCCCGCCATCCCCACGGTCATCACCGTGAAGAGCTGCGACGGCGTCAGCCCGGCGAGATAGGGGCGGATGACCAGCGGGCTTTCGCTCTGCCCGACGAAGATGTTCGCGGCGGCGCCCAGGCTCTCGACCTTGGTGATGCCCGTCACCTTCTGGATCGCGCCGCCGACCCATTTGATTACGAGCTGCATGATGCCGAGATAATAGAGGATCGAGATCAGCGAGGCGAAGAAGATGATCACCGGCAGCGCGGCGATGGCGAAACTGTTCGCGCCCATTTCGGGCGAGGCGAGCGGGCCGAAGATGAAGTCGGTGCCCGCCTTCGCATAGCCGAGCAGGTTGGAAACGCCGTTCGACATCGCCTGGATGACCGCGCGCCCCCACGGCGTGCCGATCACCAGCAGCGCGAACCCCGCCTGCAGCAGGAAGGCGGGGACGACGACGCGCAGACGGATCCAGCGGCGGTTCGAGGAAAAGAGCACGGCGATCGCGAGCAATGCGACGATGCCGAGCAGACCGATCAGGCGTTCCATGGATAGAGTGCGTACCCCGCAAGGTTGTTTCGCCTGTCTAGCGGGCTTTGGCGGCGGGGCAAGGGGCGCGCGCCGAGCCGTGTTTCTCGGCCTTCCCTGTCCTGGCAAAACCGACTATCGGGCGGCATGACCGACACCACATCGACGGCGTTGCCGCGCACGTTGTCCCCATCGCTGTTCCTGTTCTCCATCCTCTACGGCGGGATGGTGGTGCTGGCGGGCGTGCTCGGGAACAAGCAGGTGGCGCTGGGAAGCTGGCTGGCGGTCGAGGCCGGAATATTCGCCTTCCTGCTGCTGGTCGCCCTGTCGAGCGCGGTGTCCGAACTGCACGGACAATCGGTCGCCAATCGGCTGGTGCTGTGGGGGTTCGTCCCGCTGGTGCTGTCGATCATGCTGACGGCGCTGGTGCTCGCGCTGCCCGCGTCGCCCGAAATGCAGCCCGAACGGCTGGCGGCGTTCGACATGATCCTGGGGCAGAGCCCGCGCCTGATGGCGGCGGGCATCGTCGCCTACGGGACGTCGCAATTCCTGAACGTCACCATCTTTTCCCGGCTGCGCGGCAGCGTCGGGACAGGCACGTCGACATGGCTGGCGATCCGCGGCGCGATCGCCAGCGCGCTCAGTCAGATCGTCGACACGCTGCTGTTCGTCACCATTGCCTTTTACGGCGTGTTTCCGATCGCGAACCTGATGGGCGGCCAGATGCTCGCCAAGGTCGCGCTGTCGGTGCTCGTCATCCCGTTCGTGATTACCGGCCTTGTCGCTCTCGGCCGCAACCTCGATGCAAAGACCGCTGGATGATATCGATGACCGACCCTTCGAAAATGCCCGACCTGCTTGCCAAGGCTGAAACGCTCGTCGAGGCGCTGCCCTATCTGCAACGCTATGCAGGCCAGACCTTCGTCATCAAATATGGCGGCCATGCGATGGGCGATCCGGAGGCGCAGCGCGACTTCGCCGAGGATGTCGTGCTGCTGAAAGCCGTGGGGATCAACCCGGTGGTCGTCCATGGCGGCGGCCCGCAGATCGGCCGGATGCTGAAACAGCTCGGGATCGAATCGACCTTCGTCGGCGGACTGCGCGTCACCGACGCCGCGACCGCGGAGGTCGCGGAAATGGTACTCGCGGGCAAGATCAACAAGGAGATCGTCGGCTGGATCGCCGGGCTCGGCGGCCGCGCGGTCGGCCTGTCGGGCAAGGACGCCAACCTCGTCCTCGCCGAAAAGGTGCGCCGGACCGAACCCGACCCCAATTCGGGGATCGAGCGCCATGTCGACCTGGGCTTCGTCGGCGAGCCGGTGGCGGTCGATCCGACGATCCTGACCAATCTGGCGAACGACAATTTCATTCCGGTGGTGGCGCCGGTCGCGCTCGGGGCCGACGGTGCGACCTACAACATCAACGCCGATACCATGGCGGGGGCGATCGCCGGCGCGCTCGGCGCGAAGCGCTTCTTCCTGCTCACCGATGTCGCCGGGGTGCTGGGCAAGGACGGCGCGCTGCTCACCGATCTCGACCGTGGCGGGATCGAGGCGCTGAAGGCCGACGCGACGATCACCGGCGGCATGATCCCGAAGGTAGACACCTGCCTGGCGGCGGTCGACGCGGGGGTCGAGGCGGCGGTCATCCTCGACGGCCGCATCCCGCACGCGATGCTGCTCGAAATTTTCACCGCAAGGGGTGCGGGCACGCTCATTCACCGCTAAGAAAGCGGACCAACGCCTCTAGACGGAGACCCTGCCTTGCTTCTCATGCTCCTCCAGATCGTCGACATCCTGCTGACGGTGCTGTGGTGGTTCATCATCGCGCAGGCGGTGATGTCGTGGCTGATCGCCTTCAACGTGATCAACACGCACAATGATTTCGTCGGCCAGCTGTGGATGGTGCTCGACCGGATCACCGAACCGCTCTACCGGCCCTTCCGCCGCATCATGCCCGATTTCGGGGGCATCGACCTGACCCCGATGCTGGTGCTGATCCTGATCATCATCCTGCAGGGACCGGTGCTCGGTTACCTCGCGCGCTTCGCCTACACCAACGGGCTCGCGTGATGGCGGCGGGGGCGCACATCATCGACGGCAAGGCGTTCGCGGCGGGCCTGCGGGTCCGGATCGCAGAAGCGGTGCCGGCGTTCCGCGCCGCGACCGGGCGCGCGCCCGGACTGGCGGTCGTGCTCGTCGGCGACGATCCGGCGAGCGCGGTCTATGTCGGCTCGAAGGGCAAGGCGACGGTCGCCGCGGGCATGGAAAGCTTCGAACACCGCCTGCCCGCCGATGCGACGCAGGAAGAGGTCGAGGCGCTGCTCGCCTCGCTCAACGCCGACGACGCGGTCGACGGCATCCTGCTCCAGCTTCCGCTGCCCGGCCATCTCGACGAGCAGCGCGCGGTGGCGACGATCGATCCCGACAAGGACGTCGACGGGCTGACCCCGGTCAGCGCCGGGCGCCTCGCGCTCGGCATAGCCGGCATGGTGCCGTGCACGCCCTATGGCTGTCTGCTGCTGCTGCAGGACCGGCTCGGCGACCTCAGCGGCAAGGATGCGGTCGTCGTCGGCCGCTCGATCCTGGTCGGCAAGCCCATGGCGGCGCTGCTGCTCGGCGCCAACTGCACCGTCACCGTCGCGCACAGCCGCACGAAGGACCTGCCCGCGCTCGTCCGCCGCGCCGACATCGTGGTCGCGGCGGTCGGGCGGCCGGAGATGGTGCGCGGCGACTGGATCAAGCCCGGCGCGGTGGTCATCGACGTCGGCATCAACCGCCTGCCGCCCGCCGACGGCGCGGCGAAGGGCCGACTGGTCGGCGACGTCGCCTATGCCGAGGCGGCCGCCGTCGCCGACGCGATCACCCCGGTGCCGGGCGGCGTCGGTCCGATGACCATCGCCTGCCTGCTACGCAACACGCTGGTCGCGGCGCACCGCCGCGCCGGCCTCGCCGATCCGGAGGGATTCTGATGCGGCGGCTCTGGCTCGCGGGCGCCGCGCTCGCGCTGCTCGGCGGCTGCGCCGGGCCGGGGTCCGACATGCGGAACCGGCCGCTCGCGCCCAATCCGAGCGGCTTCGTCGCCGCCGAACTCGCCTTCGCGCGGCTCGCGCAGGACAAGGGACAATGGACGGCGTTCCGCGAGACCTCGGCGCCCGATGCGGTGATGTTCGTGCCGGAGCGGGTCAATGCGAAGGCCTGGCTCAAGGGGCGCGCCGACCCGCCGGCGTCGGTCCGCTGGCAGCCGCACGCGGTCTTTTCGAGCTGCGACGGCAGCGCCGGCGCGACGACCGGGGCGTGGCAACAGCCCGACGGCAGCACCGGCTATTACACCACCGTCTGGCTGCGCGACCCGTTGAAGGGCGAACTGCGCTGGGTGCTCGACCATGGCGACGGGCTGGTGACGCCGCGCGAAGTGCCCGAGTTCATCGCATCGAAGCAGGCGGCGTGCGGCGCCCGCCCGGCGGTAGGAATCGAAGCCGGCGGTGAGGGCGACGATACCGCGGTCGGCCTGTCGCGCGACCAGACGATGAGCTGGACCTCGACCGTCCGGCCGGACAAGTCGCGGCGCGTCACCATCCGCCTTTGGGACGGCGAGGCGATGGTGCCCGTCGTCGACGACGTGGTCGCGGCGCCCGGCGCGGCGGCATGATCGACCTCTTCATCTCCGCCTTCGTCACGCTGTTCGTGGTGATCGACCCGCCCGGCTGCGCGCCGATCTATGCCAGCCTGACGACCGGCGCGGGCGCGGCGCAGCGGCGCTCGATGGCGTTCCGCGCGGTCGCGATCGCGGGCTGCATCCTGATCTTCTTCGCGATGTTCGGCGAGGCGCTGCTCAGCTTCCTGCACATCGACCTCGACAGTTTCCGCATCGCCGGCGGGATCATGCTGTTCATCATCGCCATCGACATGGTGTTCGAGAAACGCACCGAACGACGCGAACAACGCGCCGAGAAAGTGAAGGCCGCGGCCGAGGTCGACGATGTGTCGGTGTTCCCGATGGCGATGCCGATGCTTGCGGGTCCCGGCTCGATCGCATCGGTGATGCTGCTCGTCGCGCAGAACAACGGGCTCGACCGCGCGCTGGTGATCTTTGCCGCGCTGCTGCTCGTGCTGCTGCTGACGCTGGCGGCGCTGCTGATGGCGGGGCCGATGATGCGGCTGATCGGCAACAAGGGCGAGGCGGTGATCACGCGCCTGCTCGGCGTGCTGCTCGCCGCGCTTGCCGCGCAGTTCGTGATCGACGGGCTGAAGGCGAGCTTCCCGACGCTGGCCTGACGCAGGCCCCGCCCGGCATCCCGAAGCGCGGGAGGCCGGACGGGGGAGCGTGGCTTACCGCGCGGCGTTGACGTCGTTCTGCGTCACCGGCGCGATGCGGATTTCGACGCGGCGGTTGCACTGATAATCGGCCTCGCTGCGTTCGGGCGCGCATTTGAGCTGCGATTCGCCATAGCCGATCGTCGCCATGCGCGCGCGGTTGACGCCCCGGCCGGCGAGATAGTCGGCGACCGACGAGGCGCGCCGTTCGGACAGGCCCTGGTTGTAGCTGTCGCTGCCGGTCGAATCGGTGTGGCCGTAGACGTCGATATAGGTGCTGGGATATTCGGAGAGCGTCGAGGCGACGCTGTCGAGCGCGCTGCGGAACTGCGATTTCACGACCGCGCTGTTATAGTCGAAGGTCACGTCGCCGGGCATGTTGAGGACGAGCTGGTCGCCCTGGCGCTCGACGTCGATGCCGGTGCCGGCGGTGCGTTCGCGCAGCTTCTTTTCCTGCTGGTCCATGTAATAGCCCGCGCCCGCACCCGCCACGGCACCGATGCCGGCCCCGACGATCTTTTCGGTGCGGTCGCGCTTGCCGCCGATGAGGTCGCCGAGCAGATAGCCGCCGAGCGCGCCGCCGACGCCGCCGATCGCGGCCTTGGAAATGCGCTGCTGTCCGGTCTCCGGATCGGTCACGCAGCCGGTGAGCATCAGCGCGCCGACGGCGGTGAACATGGTGAGCTTGATCGTCCTGTTCTTCATGGGTCGCTCCCTTTCATGGGCGCCGCCGGCTGGTCTTGCGGCGGCCGCCCTCCATGGCGATAACATATGGCCGCGCATCTGGTTCCAGAATCTTGCTGAACGGCGGCTGAGCCGGCTTGCGGAGCATATTGTTGTGCAACGCGGCGGCTTTGCCGTATAGGGGCGCCATGACCGATCCTTGCAGGGGCCAGGCGCCGGAGCGCCCGTTGCCCGTCCCATGACGCCCTTCCCCTGGTCGGACGTCGCCATCATCGCGATCCTCGTCCTGCTCAACGGCGTTTTCGCCATGTCCGAACTGGCCATCGTGTCGTCGCGCGACCCGCGGCTGCAAGCGGCCGAGAAAAGAGGGAGCAACGGCGCACGGATCGCGCGTCAGCTCGCCGCCGATCCGGGCCGCTTCCTGTCGACGGTGCAGGTCGGCATCACGCTGATCGGCGTTCTGACCGGTGCCTATTCGGGCGCCAGCCTGGGCCAGCCGGTCGCCGACCGGCTGGCGGCGTTGTTCGGAATCGACCCGCAGACAGCGCTGAGCGCGGCGTTTGCCATCGTCATCGCGCTGACCACCTATGCCTCGCTGATCGCCGGCGAACTGGTGCCCAAGCAGTTCGCGCTGCGCTCGCCCGAGCGCGTCGCGATCATCGTCGCACCCTTCATGTACTGGCTGTCGCGCATCGCCGCGCCGCTGGTCTGGCTGCTCGACACCAGTTCGAGTCTCGTCTTTCGCCTGCTCGGCCTCAACCGCGAATCGGAGGACAGGGTGACGGCGGAGGAATTGCACCTGATCGTCGCCGAGGCGTCGAAATCGGGGGTGATCGAGGAAAGCGAGCGCGCGATCATCTCGGGCGTCGTGCGGCTGGCCGACCGGCCGGTGCGCGAGGTGATGACGCCGCGCAAGGACGTCGACTGGATCGACGTCGCCGCCGACGCCGCCGCGGTGCGCGCCAAGCTGCTCGAAACGCCGCACACGCGGCTGCCGGTGGCGCGCGGATCGGTCGACGACATCGTCGGCGTCGTGCAGGCGCGCGACATCGCCGCCGCGCTGTTCCGCGGCGAGACGCTCGCGCTCGAGACGCTGACCCGCCATGCGAGCGTCATCCATGATCAGATCGACGCGATGGACGCGCTGGAAGGCCTGCGTGCGGCCGACGTGCCGATGCTGCTCGTCCACGACGAATATGGGCATTTTGAGGGGCTGGTGACCCCCGCCGACCTGCTGTCAGCGATCGCCGGCGAATTCGCGTCCGACCAGGATATCGGCAGCGAGCCCTTCGTCGTCGAGCGTGACGACGGCAGCCTGCTGATCGCCGGATCGATGCCCGCCGACCAGATGGCCGAGCGGCTGGGGATCGAACTCGACGACGACCGCGACTATGCGACCGCCGCCGGCCATGCGCTCGCGGTGCTCAAGCGCCTGCCTGAGGAGGGCGAGCATTTCACCGACAAGGGCTGGCGTTTCGAGATCGTCGACATGGACGGGCGCAAGATCGACAAGCTGCTGGTCAGCGAAATCCGCAAGCCGCGGGAGGACGAAGGCGAGTGACCTCGTGCTTTTGTAACTCTTGAAGCGACAAAGAGACGGACGTGCGCCGTCATTCTGTCTCCTTTGTCGCCTTGGTGGGACAGGGCCGCTTTGCTTCGCCGCGCAAGGCGGCATGGATAACCGCTATGTCGGGACCGTCGCTGACATCAATCGCTCCGCCGTTGAGAACGCGAACGGTCGTAACGCCGTTGAGCGCGCGATCCATCGCGATGCTGTACTGATGCGTGCGCCCCATCGAAATCGCGCGATCCCATGCGGCGGCAAAGCCGGCCGCGCCGGGGCGGTCGCGGAGGCGATAGGCCGACGCGCGGCCCATCCCGACGGCCTTTGCGGCCTTTCCCACCGAACCCATGGCTTCGAGCGCGCGAATGGAATGCGCCTGCGTTTCGGGCGTCCAGCCATCGGCGCGCTGCCGCCGCGAGCGCACGGGAGTGAAGGCGAGGCAGCTGTCGGCAAGCAGCCGCCGGGGCGAGGCTGGTGTGCGCTCTATCCGGCAGTTTGGACCACGGCGGAACAATGTGGGGAAGGATTATTTTCGAAAGGTGGCGGCTTTGGGACGGCTTCCCGATATCCCCCTTCTTCGTCATCCCCGCGAAAGCGGGATCGAGAGCATTCGTCAGCCGACCTGTCCCGGGATTCCCGCTTTCGCGGGAATGACGATGTGAAAAACGGGAATGGCGCCTTTCGGCTGCGTCCCTGCCGCTACAATTCGCCGCCGAGCGCCCCGTATTTCGCCTCGAACCCGGCCTTGTCGCGGCGCGCGAGGTAGGAGGCCTGGTCGACCCAGTTGTCGCGGACGATGCGGCCCTGGAAGGTGCCGAGTTGCGGGTCGATGGCGGCGATGTCGGCTTCGGTCCATGCCGCGATCTGGTCGAAGCGCGTGATGCCGAGGTCGTTCAGCAGCGTCGCAAGCTTGGGGCCGACGCCCTTCAGCAGCCGCAGATTGTCGCCGGCTGCCGCTGGCTGGGCGGGCGGCGGCGGGGCTTCGACTGGAGCTGGAGCCGGGAGCGGCGCTTCGGCGGCCGGGGCGGGCGGCGGGGGCGGTGCGGGGGGGATGGGGGCCGGAGCCGGCTCGACGGGCTTGAAGCGCGCGGGCTCGGCGGCGACGATGTCGGGCTTCGTCGGTTCGAGCGGTTTGCGCGGCTCGGCGGGCGCGACGGTCGGCGGCGCGGCCTCTTCGGCTTTCGATCGCCCGAACAGCCACCAGAGAAGCGCGATCGCGACGACGAGCCCGACGACCGCGATGATCCAGTTTTCCTGTAGCCACGTCATGATGATCTCCCTGCTTTGCCGTCAGTTTATGCGGCGGCGCGCGGCGCGTCCAGTGCCGCGCCATCGCGGTCGGGCTGGGTCCCCGCGCAGGCGGGGACCCAGAGCGGCATAATACCACGCAGGCTTTTCGTCGTTCTGGGCTCCCGCCTGCGCGGGAGCACAAGGCTGTTTTTTCAGGCGATTCCGCCCTTAGCGCGCCTCGCGCGCGACTTCGCGCCAGCCGATGTCGCGGCGGCAGAAGCCGCTGGGGAAATCGAGCCGGTCGACCGCGGCATAGGCGCGCGCCTGCGCCTCGGTGACGCTGTGGCCGGTCGCGGTGACGCTGAGCACGCGGCCGCCGGCGGCGACGATCGCTCCGTCGGTGCGTGCGGTGCCGGCGTGAAAGACGCGCACGCCGCCCGCTTCCGCCTCCGCGATGCCGCGGATGGCGCCGCCCTTTTCGGGGGTGCCGGGATAGCCGTTCGCGGCCATGATCACCGTCAGCGCATAGTCTCCAGAAAAGGCCGGCGGTGGCGCGTCGGCGAGGCCGCCGGTCGCGGCGGCGTGGAGCAATCCGGCGAAATCGCCGAGAAAGCGCATCATCAGCACTTGGCATTCGGGATCGCCGAAGCGGCAGTTATATTCGATGAGCTGCGGCCCCGTGTCGGTCAGCATCAGCCCGGCGAACAGCACGCCGACATAGGGGGTGCCGTCGGCGGCGAGCGCCGCGACCGTCGGGCGGACGATGCGGTCCATCACCTGCGCCTCGAGATCGGGGTTCAGTACCGGCGCGGGGCTGTAGGCGCCCATGCCGCCGGTGTTGGGGCCGGTGTCGCCGTCGCCGACGCGCTTGTGGTCCTGCGCACTGCCGAAGGCGATGACGTCGGTGCCGTCGGACAGCGCGAAGAAGCTCGCCTCCTCACCGGTCAGATAGTCTTCGAGGACGACCTCTGCCCCCGCGCCGCCGAAAGCGCCGGCGAACATGTCCTCGATCGCCGCCTCTGCCTCGGCGCGCGTCGCGGCGATGATCACGCCCTTGCCCGCGGCGAGGCCGTCGGCCTTGATGACGACGGGAATCGAAAAGCCGTCGAGCAGCGCCAGCGCTTCCTCGGCCGAGGTGGCGCGGGCGTAGGCGGCAGTGGGGATGCCGGCGCGCGCGCACAAATCCTTGGTGAAGCCCTTCGACCCTTCGAGCCGCGCCGCGGCGGCCGAGGGGCCGAAGACCGCGACGCCGATCGCGCGCAGCCGATCGGCGAGGCCGGCGACGAGCGGCGCCTCCGGTCCGACGACGACGAAGTCGACGGCGTGCGTCCTGACGAAGGCGACGAGGCCGTCGAGGTCGTCGGCGGGAATCGGCACGCATTCGGCGTGCGCCTCTATCCCTGGGTTGCCGGGGGCGGCATAGAGCTTGGCGCAGCTTGGCGATTGTGCCAGTTGCCAGCTCAGCGCATGTTCGCGGCCCCCCGACCCGATGAGCAGGATATTCATGGCAGTCCCTTTTCCCGATCCGGCGTCCGACAGCGAAGCGCCCGCGCGGCTGTTAGCCGAGGCAGGCGCGCGCGACAATGCGTCCGCGGCATCCGGGGCGTCTGGCGCGCCCGCGATGACGGTCAGCCAGTTGTCGGCGGCGATCAAGCGCGCGGTCGAGGATGGATTCGGCCGCATCCGCGTCCGCGGCGAGCTGTCGGGCACCAAGCGCGCGGCGTCGGGGCATTTCTATGCCTGCCTGAAGGACGACAATGCGCTGATCGACATGGTGATGTGGAAGGGGCAGGCGGGCCGCCTCGCCTTCCGGCCCGAGGACGGGATCGAGGTGATCGCGACCGGCAAGCTCACCACCTATCCCGGCCGCTCCAAATATCAGCTCGTCGTCGAATCGCTCGAGGTCGCGGGCGAGGGTGCGCTGATGCTGCTGTTCGAGAAGCTGAAGGCGCGGCTCGGCGCCGAGGGGCTGTTCGACCGCGAGCGCAAATATGACCGGCTGCCCTTCCTGCCGCGCACGATCGGGGTCGTGACATCGCCGACCGGCGCGGTGATCCGCGACATCCTCCATCGCCTCGCCGACCGCTGTCCGACGCATGTGATCGTCTGGCCGGTGCTGGTGCAGGGCGAGGGCGCGGCGGCGCAGGTCGCGGCCGCGATCCGCGGCTTCGACGCGCTGGAACCCGGCGGTCCGATACCGCGTCCCGACCTCGTCATCGTTGCGCGCGGCGGCGGCTCGATCGAGGATCTGTGGGCGTTCAACGAGGAGGTCGTCGTGCGCGCGATCGCCGATTGCCGCATCCCGACGATCAGCGCGGTGGGGCACGAGACCGACGTGACGCTCGCCGACTATGCCGCCGACGTGCGCGCCCCGACCCCGACCGCAGCGGCCGAGATGGCGGTGCCGGTGCGTGCCGAGCTGATGACGCAGCTGGCGACGTGGCGCGGTCGGATGCTCGGCGCGGCGAATCGCCATCAGGGGCTGGCAGGCGAGCGGCTGACTGCGCTGGCGCGGCACCTGCCGCGGCGCGAGGCTCTCTATGCGCCGCAGCGCCAGCGGCTCGACGATGCCGGGGACAGGCTCGACCGCTGTCAGCGCCACCGGCTCGCGGTCGTCGCCGAGCGGCTGGCGAGTCGGTCGGCGGCACTGCGCCCGGCGCTGCTGGCGCGGGCATGGGATCGCGACCGGGCGCGGCTGTCGGGCCTGGCGCGGCTGCTCGCCTCGCTCGATCCGCGCGCGCTGCTGTCGCGCGGCTATGCGATGGTGCGCGATGCCGGCGGGACGATCGTGACGACCGCGGCCGGCGCGCGCGCGGCGGGGCATCTGCGGCTCCAGTTCGCCGATGGCGAGGTGCCGGTGCAGGCGGCGGCCGATGGAACGCCGCCTACGCCCGCGCCGAAACCCGCCCGCAAGCCGCCGCTCGCTGCGCCCGGACGCGGGCAGGGCGAGCTGTTCTGACGGCGGCGGGGGTGGCCGCCGGGGGCGGAGCTGCTATAAGCTCTGCCATGATTTACGCTCGAACGGACATCGAATCATGCTGATCGCCAGCCGCAACCGCCTCGCCCGCCTGCAATACGGCCCGAACGGCTTTCGCACCCTGTCGCCCGGCGACCATGTGCTGTGCGCGGTCAGCGGCGCGCCGATCGGGCTCGACGAACTGCGCTACTGGTCGGTGGCGCGGCAGGAACCCTATGCGAGCGCCGCAATCGCGACGCGGGCGATGCTGGACGCGGTGCCCGGCGCATGACGGCACGCGGGGCGCGGCCCCGGGGGCCGGTCTTCCTGTCGCTGCTTGGCATGATCGTCGTCGCCGGCTGCGTTCCGGCAGCGGAGGACGCGCCGCCCGCCCCGCCGCCGCCGCCGCCCGCGCCCGAGGCGTCCGTCGCGACGCCGCCCGCCCCACCGCCTTCCGTCGCCGGGTCCGCCGATTTCCATTTTCGCGGCACCGCCGTCCAGGGCGGCGCGCTGATCGGGCAGGCGCCGGGCGGCACGCGCGCGCTGGCGCTCGACGGCGAAGCAGTGGCGCTCGCCGCCGACGGGGCATTCCTGGTCGCCTTCGACCGCGACGCGCCCGCGACCCAGCGCCTCGTCGCGACGCTGTCCGACGGGCGACGGGTCGAACGGACGCTGGCGGTCGCGGTGGGCCAGTGGCGGATCGAGCATGTCAACGCGCCTTGGCGCGGCAGCGCGGCGAGCGACGCGGAGTTCGAGCGGCGGCGCCCCGACGAGCTGGCGCAAATCCGCGCGGCGCGCGCGGTGCAGGCCGATTCGGACGGCTGGCGCCAGACGTTCCTCTGGCCGGCGACCGGCCGCCTGTCGGGCTTCTTCGGGTCGCAGCGCGTCTATCAGGGCAAGCCGGGGAGCTATCACAGCGGCACCGACGTCGCGGTTCCCGCCGGCACCCCCTTCCGCGCCCCCGCCGACGGCGTCGTCGTGCTGGCGGCGGCGGTTCCCTTCACGCTCGAAGGCCATCTGCTCATCGTCGATCACGGCATGGGCCTCAACAGCGCCTTCCTGCATTGCCAGCGGCTCGACGTGGCGGTCGGCGACCGGGTGGCGCAGGGGCAGGTGCTGGGAACGGTGGGCCGGACCGGCCGCGCGACAGGACCGCATCTGCACTGGGGCCTGATGTGGCGCGGCGCGCGGCTCGACCCCGGCACGCTCGCGGGTCCGATGCCGCGCTGACCGACGGGAGCCGGGCCGCAAAATCGTAACCGTTGAAACAAAATAACGCAAAGTGGTCGCCCCGGCGCATAGTGTTTCGTGACGTCTCCGGGTTGTTGCAAATACGTCACAATCGCTGGCGAAACGGCAGAAAGCGCCGGGAATTTCCTTTACTCCAGATGAATGACCGGCCATCCCGCACGCTATCGGGGTGTCTATGCGGGGGCGTTGAATCGTCCACGCCGTGTATGCCCGGGTATCTCGATCCATCAGAGCAAGGGACTGCACTGTGAAGAAAACCCAATATTCGAAGCTGAAGCTGGGCGCTGCGCCGCTGGTGCTCGGCGTCGCCCTCGTTTCGGCTCCTGCCTATGCGCAGGACGAAGGCGCGACCAGCAGCTCGGAAATCGTCGTGACCGGCACGTTGATCCGCAACCCGAACCTGGAATCGGCCTCGCCCGTTACCGCCATCGGCGCGGATGAGATCGACATGCAGCAGGCGAACGTCGCCGAAGAACTGCTGCGCGAACTGCCCGGCGTCACGCCGTCGATCGGCTCGGCGGTCAACAACGGCAACGGCGGTGCGTCGTTCGTCAACCTGCGCAACCTCGGCTCGAACCGCAACGTCGTCCTGATCGACGGCGTCCGCTTGGTGCCCGCCGAACTGAACGGCCGCTTCGACCTCAACAACATTCCGCTGGCGCTGATCGAGCGCGTCGACGTCCTGACCGGCGGTGCTTCGACCACCTATGGCGCCGACGCCGTCTCGGGTGTCGTCAACTTCATCACGAAGCGCAACTTCGCGGGTATTGAGGCCAATATCTCGAACCAGATCACCGAGCGCGGCGACGGCCACACGCTGCGCGCCGACGTAACGATCGGTGCGAACTTCGACGATGGCCGCGGCAACGCCGTGTTCAGCATCGGCTATCAGGAATCGGACCCCATCTATCAGGGCGGCCGCGAGCATGGCCTCTATGCTCTCAGCTCCAGCTCCGGCGGTGCGGGCGGTTCGGGAACCGCAGTTCCCTCGCGCTTCTCGCTTCCGGGTCAGGGTACGCGGCAAATCAACGCCGCCGGCACGGACTTCAATCCGGGCACCACCTTTACGGCGTTCAACTTCAACCCGTACAACGTCTACCAGACACCCTTCAAGCGGTTCAACATGTACGGTGCCGCCAACTATGAGATCAGCGATGCGCTGGAAGTCTATACGCGCGGCGTTTTCTCGAAGAATACCGTCAGCACGATCATCGCACCGTCTGGCGCTTTCGGCATCGGGGTCGATATTCCGCTGAACAACCCGTTCCTCAACGATGCTTTGCGCACCACCTTCTGTGATGCGAACGGCATTGATGTAGCGACCTGCACCGCCGCCGCCGATCCGTCTCTGACGCCCGGCGATGCAGCCTATCGGACGGTGACGAGTTCGTTGTTCCGTCGTGCGACCGAAGTCGGCCCGCGTATCAGCGAATACACGACCAACTTCTTCGATTATCGGCTGGGTTTCCGTGGTGGTGTGACCGATACGATCAGCTGGGATGTCTTCGGCAGCTATGGCGAATCCGAAAACCTGCAGCAGATCGGCGGCTATACGCTGAACTCGCGGGTGCGCGACAGCTTCCTCGCGAACAACACGACAAGCTGTTTTGACGGCGCGGCCGCAGGCTGCGTTCCGATCAACTGGTTCGGCGTGGAAGGCAACAGCAGCTGGACGCCCGAGGCGATCAGCTTCCTGAACGAAGTGTCGACGGTCCGCACCAAGACGTCGATGGCGCAGGCCCGCGCGATGCTCAGCGGTGACTTCGGCGTTGCCAGCCCGATGGCGTCAGACCCGATCTCTTTCGCGGTCGGCGGCGAATATCGCGAGTATAAGGCGTCGCAGGCGTCCGATACACTCGCAGCTGGCGGTGACCTCGGCGGTGCCGGTGGCGCCGCGCCGAACATCGATGGTGGCTTCAACGTCTATGAAGCGATCGGTGAACTCATCGTTCCGCTGGTTCAGGACAAGCCCTTCTTCGAGGATCTGACCATCGAAGGCGGCATCCGCTATTCGTCCTACAAGGTCGATGCGGTCGGCAGCCCGTCGTACAACACCACGACGTGGAAGGTCGGCGGCAGCTGGACTCCGATCAGCGACATCAAGTTCCGCGGCAACTATGCGCGGGCGGTTCGTGCGCCGAATATCGCCGAACTGTTCTCACCGGTGAATACGACACTGACCAACCTGCAGGACGATCCGTGCGCGACGCGCGACGATAACGGCAACGTCATTCGTGCTAACCCGACCGGCGAACTGCGCGCTGTCTGTATTGCGCAGCTCGCGCCGGGTACGCCGGCCAGCACGGTGGACTTCATCGCCCAGCCGATTTCGGGTCAGGCCAACGCTACGGGCGGCGGCAACCTGAACCTTGGGCCGGAAATCGGCAAGACCTGGACGGTGGGTGTCGTGCTGCAGCCCAGCTTCGTTCCGAAACTGTCGCTGTCGGTCGACTATTACCACATCAAGATCACGGGTGCGATCACGTCGCCGACTCCTGGTGACGCTATCTCGGCCTGTTTCGGTGCCGATCCCTCGTCGCCGGCGGCAGGCGCATCGTCAACGGCCGCTTGCACCTCGATCCGTCGCGATCCGCTGACGGGTGGTCTGAACGGTGATCCGAACACGACGCCGGGTCTGTTCCTGACGACGTCGAACCTCGGCACGCTGGAAACCAGCGGCATCGACGTCAACCTGAACTACTCGCGCGACGTGGGCTTTGCGAACCTCAGCTTTGCCGGCCAGTTGAACTGGACGGAGCAGTCGAAGTTCCAGTCGGCTCCGGGCGGCTACAACCGTGATTGCGTCGGCTACTTCTCGGCGAACTGCGGTCAGCCGATCCCCGAGTGGCAGTGGTCGCTTCGCACCTCGCTGGCTTTCGACGACTTCGACGTCTCGCTGCTGTGGCGCCACATCGGCGGTAGCAAGTATGAAGGTCTGGCCAGCGACTACGCGGACCGTGGTTTCGATGACAACTCGCGCGAAATCTTCGAGGGCGCGCTGGGCGCCGGCACGGGCACCCTGTCCGGCAAGCAGGTCAACTTTAATCGTATTAAGGCATATGATTATTTCGACCTGACGACGCGGTTCAACGTTCTCGAGAACCTGACCGTGACGGTGGGCGTGCAGAACCTGTTCGACAAGAAGCCGCCGCTGGTTGGCGGTGAAGCGGGTTCGACGACCTACAACAGCGGCAACACCTTCCCGTCGACCTACGATTCGATCGGGCGCCGTTACGTCGCCGCGGCTCGCGTCCGCTTCTAAGAGCGAATAGGCGAAAAAATCGGGAGCGGGCAGTGATGTCCGCTCCCTTTTTTTATGGGTGATCGCCGAAGAATGGCTCGAACGGTTTTGTTCGAAGGGGAGACACGGTTCTTCTGGGCGGTAACGCCATTCACGCCTCTCGCTATGTCAGGGAAATCGATCCGAAACGCCGTACGCGAGCGGGGCAACCAATCCATCTTCCCGATGCAAAGCCATATCGCCTTTGGTGAAGACCGTACCGCCTTCCGGAACCCCCACGAAAGCAAGGTTTCAGATAGCATGGTGCGCCTCGCGCGGACCCCGCTTTGGCCGGCGATTCTCGCGATAGTCGTCCCGCGCTAACGCGCACCGGCAGGAGGTAACAAGGCGTTCGGCAGGGCCAGCGGGATCGCGGCGGCGTCAGCCACTGCCAGCGTCCAATCATGCACCTTGTCGATCTCGTCGCCATAGGCTGTCGTCGCCGCGGCGCGCTCCTGCTTTCGCGCTTCGACCGAGAAATCGGCGCCCGATTTACTGTGCCGCGAGAAGACGGCGCGGCCGGCCAGGTCGCCGCCTGCCGCCGCTGCGGCCGGAAGCATCGAAAAGTCCGCGAGCGCCTTGAGCGTGGCCGCGGGGTCGGCCAGCAGGCTTTCCGAATCGAGGGTGCGGACGCGATCGGGAAAGCGTTCGGCCAGTGCGATGAACAGGCGCTGCTGGGCCAGCCATCCGACCGCCGCCACCTGAAGGTCGCTGAGCCGGAAATAGTCGCGGGCCTCGAAGCCCAGATCGACGAGATTTTCGCGCAGCAATCCTTCTAGAAGCTCGCGCGCCCACAGACGGCACCACAAACCCTTGTGCGCGACCGACAGCAGGAACTCGCGCAGGGGCGCATGCAGGAGCAGCGCATGGGCGTCGGGGCGCAGTGCCATCATCGGCGTCATCAACCCCGCAAGGATGTTGGAAGGCTTGACCACGACCGCCTCCGCTGGTGTCCAGCGCCGCGCGAGCAGCAGGAGCGCATCGTCGAGCAGATGTGCAAGCTCCGCCCCCCGGCGCTCGCCACGGCGATGAATGCCGGTGATGTCGTTGAGCAGGACGGGTTCGGAAAGACCCATCGAATGACCCGGAATATCCAGCGCCCGCACGAGCAGCGTCGAGGCGCAGAAGGCGGAATGAAACAGGAAATGGATTGCGCCGGCGTTACCGCGCGCGGCCTCGACGCTCGCGGCGCGCGGCGCGATAATCTCGGGCTGCCCGCCGACAAGTTCGTCGGTCAGAAATGGTCCCGCGGCGTGCATTGCGTGGGGCACGTGACGGAACAGCAGGCGGTCCGCCGCCATGTCGTAGCGGTGGGCAAGCCAAGTCGGATCGGCGGGATCGAAAGCGGGTGTGGAAACCATAGTCGCACCATAATCGGGACCGGCCGGGCGACAAGTGCCGTCTTTCCAATGCGCCGTTCGCAGCGTAGGGAAAGCCATGTCCAAGTCGACTCTTTCGTCCCACGAAGCCAATGCCCAGGGGCTCGCAGCGCTGAACGCCGGTGATTCCGCGACCGCGGTTCGGCTGTTCACGCACGCCGTCTCGATCGATCCGCAAGCCGGAAGCCTGTGGCGCAACCTCGCGCATGCGCACCGCCTGCTCGGTGACGACGACGGTGAGCGGCAGGCCCTGCAAGGCGCGCTCGAGACCGATCAGCGCGACGTTGCCGCGCTCGTCCGGCTGGCCGAACTGCACGAACGGCGCAGCGAAACGCGCGACGCGCTTCTGCGCTGGTCGGCGGTGCTCCAGCTCGGCGAGCAGATCGCCGATCCCGCGCCGGCCTTTGTGCAGATTCTCGATCATGCGCGCGCCTATTGCCAGGCGCAGCAGGCCGCGCTCGCCGGCTTCGTCGAGCGCGAATTCGGTTCGCGCCTCTCGGCGCTCGATGAAACGGCGCGCCGGCGTTCCACCGCTTTCCTCGACCATGCCCTCGGGCGTCGCCGCGTCTATCGGAACCAGTGCGCGGGCCTCCATTATCCGTTCCTGCCGGCCGACGAATATTTCGACGACCGCCATTTTCCGTGGTTCGACGATCTGGCCGCGCGCGCTCCGGCGATCCGCGCCGAACTCGAGGCGCTGCTCGCCGATCCCGGCGACGCGCTGCGGCCCTATGTCCGCATGGACAAAGGTGCATCGGGCAGCCAGTGGGACCAGCTGGATCACAATGCCGACTGGAGCGCCTGTTTCCTGTGGGAATATGGCCAGCCCAACCAGCCCGTCCTCGACCGCTGTCCGGAAACCGCCGCCGCGCTCGCCGCGACGCCCAGCGCGCATATTCCGGGCCGGGCGCCCAGCGCCTTTTTCTCGATGTTGCGCCCGCATACACGCATTCCGCCGCACACCGGCGTCACCAATACCCGGGCGATCATCCATCTGCCGCTGATCGTGCCGCCGCATTGCGGCTTCCGCGTCGGCGGGGAAACGCGCGAATGGGTCGAAGGCCGGCCCTTCGCTTTCGACGACACCATCGAACATGAAGCCTGGAACGAAAGCGACTCGCTGCGCGCCATCCTCATCTTCGACGTGTGGAACCCGCATTTGAGCCCCGAAGAGCAGGCCGTCATCGCCGATTATTGCCGGACGGCCGACGCGCTGACCGAGCCGGCGGCGCGATGAGCCTCTTGCGAGTGGCGCGATCCATTGGTAATTCGGGCTGATTGGCCGGAAGGGGCAGACATGTACGTGGCATCCATTATCCTGAGCGCCCTCTTGCAGGCGTCCAACCCGCAGCCCGTGGCGGACAAGAAAGAGGACCCCGATGCGGAAATGGTTTGCCGCCGGGTCGACGTGACCGGCTCGCTCGCCCGCAAGGAACGGGTGTGCAAGACGCGCGGTGAGTGGCGCCGTCTGGCGGATTCCGGCAATGCGGCCGCCCGCGACATCATAGACTTCAGTCGCAGCCGCCCGAGTGGGCAGTAGGCTCCAGCGCATCGAACGCCAGGTGCCTGGCCTGACAAAACGGCAAAATATACGGTAGAAGCGGATTTCAGAACCACCGGTCTGGATCGAATCCAGACCGGTGGTCCTGTCTTTGGCCTCCTTA
Organism: Sphingopyxis granuli; assembly: GCF_001559015.1. Taxonomy (NCBI): domain Bacteria; kingdom Pseudomonadati; phylum Pseudomonadota; class Alphaproteobacteria; order Sphingomonadales; family Sphingopyxidaceae; genus Sphingopyxis; species Sphingopyxis granuli. The sequence goes on along the minus strand of NZ_CP012199.1, from coordinate 4,321,513 downwards.
TACCGGCGTCAGCACCAACGCCCCGTCGCCCTCGTCGACCTTGACCGTCTGACCTTCCCTGACCTCGCCCTTGAGGATGAGGTCGGCGAGCGGGTCCTGCAGATATTTCTGCACCGCGCGCTTGAGCGGGCGGGCGCCGTAGACGGGGTCGTAGCCGACACGACCGAGCCAGCTGCGCGCCGCGTCGGTGAGGTCGAGCGTCACCTTGCGGTCGGCGAGCAGTTTCTGCACGCGCGCGACCTGGATGTCGACGATGCCGCCCATATGCTGCTGGCCCAGGCGGTGGAACAGCACGATCTCGTCGAGCCGGTTCAGGAACTCGGGCCGGAAATGGGCGCGCACCACCTCCATCACCGCAGGCTCGGCTTGCTCGACCGGCGCGTCGTCGGGGAGTGCGGCGATCGCCTGGCTGCCGAGGTTCGAGGTCAGGATGATCAGCGTGTTGGTGAAGTCGACCGTGCGGCCCTGCCCATCGGTCAGCCGCCCGTCGTCGAGCACCTGGAGCAGGATGTTGAACACGTCGCCATGCGCCTTCTCGACCTCGTCGAACAGCACGACCTGATAGGGGCGGCGACGCACCGCTTCGGTGAGCACCCCGCCTTCCTCGTAACCGACATAGCCCGGCGGCGCGCCGATCAGTCGCGCGACGCTGTGCTTTTCCATGAATTCGGACATGTCGATGCGGACCATCGCATTGTCGTCGTCGAACAGGAAGCGCGCGAGCGCCTTGGTCAGCTCGGTCTTGCCGACACCCGTCGGGCCGAGGAACAGGAAGCTGCCGAGCGGCCGGTTCGGGTCCTGCAGCCCGGCGCGCGCGCGGCGAACCGCGGTCGAGACCGCGCGCACCGCCTCGTCCTGCCCGATCACGCGCTGGCCGAGATGCGCCTCCATGCCGAGCAGCTTCTCGCGCTCGCCCTCCAGCATCCGGTCGACCGGAATGCCGGTCCAGCGGCTGACCACCGCGGCGATGTCGTCGGCGGTGACCTCCTCGCGCAGCATCGCATTGCCCGCGACGGCCTGCGCCTCCTCGAGCTGCTTTTCGAGCGCGGGGATGGTGCCGTAGCTGAGTTCGCCCGCCTTGCCGAGGTCGCCCGCACGCTGCGCCTGGTCGAGCGCGACGCGCGCGGCGTCGAGCTGTTCCTTGATCTTCGCCTCGGCGTGGATCTTCTCCTTTTCGGCCTGCCACTTCTGGGTGAGTTCGGCCGACTGCTGTTCGAGGTTGGCGAGTTCGGCCTGCAGATTCGCAAGCCGGTCGCGCGACGCGTCGTCGCTTTCCTTGCCGAGCGCGGCTTCCTCGATCTTCATCTGGATGATGCGGCGGTCGAGCGTCTCGATCTCTTCGGGCTTCGATTCGACCTCCATGCGGATGCGGCTCGCGGCCTCGTCCATCAGGTCGATCGCCTTGTCGGGCAGGAAGCGGTCGGTGATATAGCGGTTCGACAGCGTCGCCGCGGCGACGATCGCGCCGTCGGTGATCCGCACGCCGTGGTGCAGCTCGTATTTCTCCTTGAGCCCGCGCAGGATGCTGATCGAATCCTCGACCGTCGGCTCGCCGACGAACACCGGCTGGAACCGCCGCTGGAGCGCGGGGTCCTTCTCGACATATTTGCGATATTCGTCGAGCGTCGTCGCGCCGATGCAGTGGAGCTCGCCGCGTGCGAGCGCGGGCTTGAGCAGGTTCGAGGCGTCCATCGCGCCCTCGCCCTTGCCGGCGCCGACCAGCGTGTGCATCTCGTCGATGAACAGGATGATCTCACCCTCGGCCGACTTGACCTCGTCGAGCACGCCCTTGAGGCGCTCCTCGAACTCGCCGCGATATTTGGCGCCCGCGATCAGCGCGCCCATGTCGAGCGCGAGCAGGCGGCGGTCCTTGAGGCTGTCGGGGACGTCGCCGTTGGCGATGCGCAGCGCGAGCCCTTCGGCGATCGCGGTTTTGCCGACGCCGGGTTCGCCGATGAGGACGGGGTTGTTCTTGGTGCGGCGCGCGAGAATCTGCACGGTGCGGCGGATTTCCTCGTCGCGGCCGATGACCGGGTCGAGCTTGCCCTCGCGCGCGACTTCGGTAAGGTCGCGGGCATATTTCTTGAGCGCTTCGAAGCTGTCCTCGGCGCCCGCGGTGTCGGCGGTGCGGCCGCGGCGCAGCTCGTTGATGACGGTGTTCAGCGCGTCGGCCTTCACGCCGGCGTCGGCGAAGGCCTTGCCGACCGGGGTCGTCGCGGCGAGCACCATGGCGAGCAGCAGCCGCTCGACGGTGACGAAGCCGTCGCCGGCCTTGGTGGCGACCTGTTCGGCCTGATCGAGCAGGCGCACCGCGTCATTGTCTAGCCCCGGCGTGGCCTGCGCGCCCGATCCCGACACGGCGGGCACCTTGGCGAGCAGGGCGTCGATGCCCTGCACGGCGCGCGCGGCGTCGCCGCCGGCGCGCTGGATCAGGCCGGCGGCCATGCCGTCCTTGTCCTCGAGCAGCGCCTTGGCGATGTGCTCGGGGCCGATCCGCTGGTGGTTCATGCGGATCGCGATCGTCTGCGCCGACTGGAGGAAACCCTTGGCGCGGTCGGTGAATTTTTCGAGGTTCATGTAAAGGATCCCCTTTCTTGCCGACAGAGATAGTGTTGCCGTTATGCAACACAAGAGCGCGTTTCGAGATTCGCGTGGAGAGGGGGAGGTGCGGCGAAAATCGGCCGGGAGGAGCGCAGGGTTGGGGAAGATACGCGCAGAGGCGCAGAGATCGCAGAGAGTTTGAATCGGGTTCACGCGGAGCCGCGGAGACGCGGAGAACTCGCGCTTGCCGCGAAGCGGCTTCTTCTCGCCCACCTTGTCGTCAGGCGCCGAGATCGGGAAAATATGGGGCCTGTCGGCCCTAACCATATCTCCGCGCCTCCGCGGCTCCGCGTGAACATGATCTCTGCGATCTCTGCGCCTCTGCGCGAATCGTTTCCGAAGCCCCCAGGCGACACAGCCGCTTGCCTTCGCACCGTTCGCCCGCCACACCATCGCGGCCGAAGACAGGAAGGATGGCGGACATGCTGCGACGGGCTGTGCTGGGATTGCTCCTGCTGCTGGCGGCCGCCGCGCTGGGGCTGGCCTTGTGGGAGCCGCTGACGGCGCAGGCGCCCGCCGCGCCTGCCTTCCGGCCGACCGACGTCCAGATCGCGCGCGACAAATTCGGGGTGCCGCACATCTTCGGCAAGACCGATGCCGACGTCGCCTATGGCGTCGCCTATGCCCATGCCGAGGATGATTTCTCGACCCGGCAGGAGGTGCTTGCGATGACCCGCGGGCGCGCCGGGGCGATGCTGGGCGAGGACGGGGCGAAGATCGATTATGTCGCCGAACTGCTCGGCGTGCGCGCGACGACCGCGCGCGACTGGCCGCGCCTGCCTGCGGACGTGCGGGCGCTGTTCACCGCCTATGCCGCCGGGCTCAATCATTATGCCGACAAGCATCCGGACGAAGTCCGCCTGTCGGGGCTGTTCCCCGTCACCGGCGAAGATGTCGTCGCAGGCTTCGTGCTGCGGTCGCCCTTCTTCTTCGGGCTCGATTCGACGATTGGCTCGCTCGCCGAGGGCACGCCGCTGGCGCGCGAGGGCGGGCCGGCGCTCGACCCCAAGGGGCAGCCGGTCGCGCGCGACCTGACCCCGGTCGGGCGCGATCCCGACGACAATGGCTCGAACGCGATGGCGGTCGCGCCGTCGCGCTCGACCGACGGCGCGACGCGGCTCGTCTCCAACTCGCACCAGCCGTGGACGGGCGGCGTCGCCTGGTACGAACTGGTCGTCCATTCGGGCGAGGGCTGGGATTTCGCCGGGGCGAATTTTCCGGGGTCGCCCTATCCTTTCCTCGGTCACAACAAGTATCTCGGCTGGACCAACACGGTGAACCGGCCCGACCTGATCGACGTCTACCAGCTGGCACTCGATGACAGCGGCGAGAATTACCGCTTCGACGGGAAGTGGGTGCCGCTGGAAACGAAGCGGGTCTGGCTGCGCGTCAAATATGGTCCCTTCGTGCTGCCGGTGCCGCGCACCGTCCATCGCTCGGTGCACGGGCCGGTGATCGTCGGTGCCAAGGGCGCCTTCGCCATCCGCTACGCCGGGATCGACCAGGCGAACATGGTCACGCAATATTACCGGCTGAACAAGGCGCGCGATTTCGCCGAGTGGCGCGCGGCAATGGCAGGGCAGGGCGTGCCGGCGACCAATTTCGTCTATGCCGATGCCAGGGGCAATATCGGCTTCTTCTATAATGCGATGTTCCCCGACCGGCCCGCCGGCTATAATTGGCGCGGCGTCCTGCCGGGCGACACATCGGCGAATTTGTGGACGAAGGCGCTGCCCTTCGACCGGGTGCCGGCGCTGGTCAATCCGCGCTCGGGCTATGTGATGAACGCGAACAACACGCCGTGGGTCGCGGCGGGGCCGGGCGACGAGCTCGACGCTGCGGCCTTTTCGCCCTTGCTGGGGATCGAGGACGATATGACCAACCGCGCGTCGCGGCTGATCGAGCTGTTCGAGGCGTCGGGGCCGATCGACGAGGCGCGGCTGAAGGCGATCAAATACGACACCAGCTATGCGAAGACCGGCTATGCCAAGGCGTGGATCGACCGGCTGCTCGCGCTCGACGTCAGCGGCGACCCGGCGCTGGCCGAGGCGCAGCGGCTGCTGCGCAAGTGGGACTGGAACCTCGACGGCAAGGGGCATGGCGATGCGCTGGCGCTGATGCTGCTGCGCCCCGCGGGCGGGCGCCATTACCAGCGACGCCCGCCGCCCGACCCGCTGACCGTGCTCAAGCAGACGGTCGTGCATCTACAGGACCATTTCGCGACGCTCGATCCGAAGCTGGGCACGGTGCTGCGGCTGCGGCACGGCGAGGGACCGCACCGTGTCGACCTGCCGCTCGACGGCGGCAACGACACGATCCGCGCCTCGACGCTGTGGGATGTGGAGCCCGACGGGCGGCTGAAAGTGCGCCACGGCGACAGCTTCATCCTGTTCGTGACGTGGGACCGCGACGGGCGGGTGCATTCGGAATCGATCCAGCCCTTCGGGGCCGCGACGACGCGGCCGGACAGTCCGCACTATAACGACCAGGCGCCGCTGTTCGTGGCGCACAGGTTGAAGCCGGTGCTGTTCGACCCGGCGGCGCTGCGCGCCAGCGGGGCGCGTTTCTATCGGCCTTGAAAGCCCCGCACGGCCGTCCTACACCATTGATACACTGCCGTTCGGCACGGCCGGTCCGCAGGCCGGCCGGTTTCTCCCCGTTCGAGAGGATGTCCATGCCGCGTCTTTCCCGTCTCGCCGCCGCCCTTGCCCTGTCGACCGCGCTGGTCGCCGCCGGTCCCGCGCTCGCCAAAAGCAAGGCGGCGCAGCCCGCGCCGGTCGCCGAACTGGTGAAGGCGGTCGACATTCCGTGGCAGGCTTTCACGCTCGACAACGGCCTGCGCGTGATCGTGCACGAGGATCGCAAGGCGCCGGTGGTCGCGGTGTCGGTGTGGTATCGCGTCGGGTCGAAGCATGAGCCGAAGGGCAAGACGGGCTTCGCGCACCTGTTCGAGCATCTGATGTTCAACGGATCGGAGAATGCGCCCGGCGATTTCTTCGAGCCGCTGCAACAGGTCGGCGCGACCGATTTCAACGGCACCACCAGCATGGACCGCACCAATTATTTCGAGACGGTGCCGACCGGCGCGCTCGACCGCGCGCTGTTCCTCGAAAGCGACCGCATGGGGCATCTGCTCGGCGCGGTGACGCAGGACAAACTCGACAATCAGCGCGGCGTCGTCCAGAACGAGAAGCGGCAGGGCGACAACAATCCCTTCGGCCTGCTGCGCTACGAGATTTTCGAGAATCTCTTTCCCACCGGCCATCCCTATCATCACAGCACCATCGGCTCGATGGCCGACCTCGATTCGGCGTCGCTCGACGATGTGAAGCGCTGGTTCACCGACCATTACGGACCGAACAACGCGGTGCTCGTGCTCGCGGGCGACATCGATGTCGCGACCGCGAAGGCGAAGGTGACCGAATGGTTCGGCGACATTGCGCAGGGCCCCGCGGTGACCGCGCCACCGGTGTCGGTGCCGACGCTGCCCGCGCCGCTCGCCAGGGAGGTCCGTGACCTGATCCCGACGACGCGCCTCTATCGCATGTGGGCGATCCCCGGTCTCAACGATCCCGAGGCGGTGCCGCTGCAGATGGCGGCGACCGTGCTCGGCGGGCTTTCCTCTTCGCGGCTCGACAATGCGATGGTCCGCAAGGACCCGGTCGCGGTGGCGGTCGCCGCCTATGCGCAAACCTTTGAGGATGCGGGCATATTGATTGTCCAGGCGGACGTGAAGGAAGGCGTCGATCCGGCGCTGGTCGGCCAGAAACTCGACGCAGAGATCGCCAGATTCCTCGAAACCGGGCCGACCGCCGACGAACTGCAACGCGCGGCGGCGAGCTATCTGGGCGGCACGATCGCCGGGCTCGAATCGGTCGGCGGCTTCGGCGGCAAGGCGGTGACGCTGGCCGAGGGCGCGCTCTATTCGAACGATCCGGATCATTACCGGACCGAGCTCGACCGGCTTGCGAAGACGACCCCCGAGCAGGCGGCGGCGGTGGCGCGCAAATGGATGGCGCGACCGGCCTTCTCGCTCACCTACACGCCCGGCGAGCGCACCGAGGGCGGCGAGAACCGCGGCGGCGCGGTGACGGCGGGCAAAGCCGCGGCGGCCGTCGCGCCCGACCGCTACTGGAACGCGGCGCTCGGCGACGTCGGGCCCGATACGGGTGCGGCGGGGGCGACGGCGATCGCCGACCGGTCGCAGCTGCCGGCGGTGAGCGGGCTCACCGCGCTCGACTTCCCGGCAATCGAGCGCACGACGCTGCGCAACGGGATCGAGGTCGTCTTCGCGCGGCGGACCGCGGTGCCGACGGTGCAGGTCGCGGTCAGCTTCGACGCCGGCTATGCCGCCGACCCGCACGATGCGCTTGGCACCCAGTCGCTGATGCTCAGCCTGATGGACGAGGGGACGACCAGCCTCGATTCGATTGCCTTCGCCGAGGCGAAGGAGCGGCTCGGCGCGCAGATCGACGGGACCGCCAACGCCGACGAGACGATTTTCAGCCTGTTCGCGCTCAAGCCCAACCTCAGCGCCTCGCTTGGCCTGCTCGCCGACTATATCCGCCACCCGGCCTTCGACGCGCAGGAACTGGAGCGGGTGCGCGCGCAGCAGCTCAACCGCCTGAAGGCCGAGCTCAACAACCCGAACGCGATCGCCTCGCGCGTGCTGCGGCCGGCGCTTTATGGCGCCGACCATCCCTATGGTATCCCGCCCTCGGGCCTCGGGAATGCCAAGGCGGTCGCGGCGGCGACGCGCGACCAGCTCGTCGCCTTCCATTCGGCGTGGATCCGCCCCGACAACGCCCGCATCTTCGTCGTCGGCGATACCACGCTCGCCGAAGTGCGGCGGCAGCTCGACGCGACGCTCGGCCAGTGGAAGCCGCCCGCGGCGCCGAAGGGCGAGAAGCATTTCGACATCGCCATCCCCGCGCCGCAGCCGCGCATCCTGCTGGTCGACCGGCCCAAATCGCCGCAATCGGTCATCATGGCGGGCAAGGTGCTCGCCGCAAAGGGCTCCGACAGCCTCGAGGTGCTGCGCGCCGCGAACGACATTTTCGGCGGCGACTTCCTGTCGCGCTTCAACATGAACCTGCGCGAGACCAAGGGCTGGTCCTATGGCGTGCGTTCGGCGGTCTCGGCCGACAAGGACCGGCTGACCTGGGTCGTGGTCGCGCCGGTGCAGACCGACCGCACCGGCGATTCGATCCGCGAGTTCCGCAGCGACCTCCAGACCTTCCTCGGCGACAAGGGGGTGACGGCGGCGGAGCTGGAGCGGACGGTCAACGGCAGCGTCCGCGAATTGCCCGGCAGCTTCGAGACGTCGGGCGACGTGCTCGGCGGGCTGCGCTCGATCGTCAAGTTCGATCGCCCCGACAATTATTACGAGACGATCGCCGCGAAATACGAGGCGATGTCCATGCCCGCCGTCGACGCCGTGGCGCGCGAGGCGCTGAGCGTCGACGATCTCGTCTATGTCGTCGTCGGCGACGCCTCGATCGTGAAACCACAGCTTGACGGACTGGGTTTGAACGTCGAAACAGTGGCTCCAGCTAATTGACATTAGTTTCAGTAGGAGGGTTTCGATGTCTCAAGTCGACGGCAGCTATGATTGCGTGACCAAGTCGCCGATGGGCGACCAGAAGTCGGTCTTCACCGTGAAGAGCGAGGGCGACAGCTTCACCGGCCAGAACGCCGGCACGATGGGATCGCTCGACGTCGAGAACGGCAAGGTCGACGGCAACAAGCTGAACTGGACGATGAACATGAAGGTGCCGATGCCGATGACGCTCGAATGCGAAGCGACCATCGACGGCGACACGCTGACCGGCACGATCAAGGCCGGTCCCTTCGGTTCGATGGCGATGACTGGCACCCGCCAGGCCTGACCGTCCGGTCCGGACCATATTTCCGGCGAAGGGGCCGTCCCGGGCGACCGGGGCGGCCCTTTGCTTATGGGGCCGTCCAGTCTTTCGCCGGCCGGCACGTGGATAGGGGCTATCCAAAGCGGCGGCATGTGCATACATTGTTGCAATGCACAAAATGACAGAGCCTTCGCCGCGGTTGAGCCTCCCCGGCGATCGTGAAATGGTGATCATGATGGCGATGGTTATGGCGCTGAACGCGCTCGCCATCGATTCGATGCTGCCCGCGCTGCCCGCGATCGGCCGCGGGCTGGAGGTCGCGGTGGCGAACCACCGCCAATATGTGATCTCGGTCTATCTGCTCGGCATCGGGATCGGTTCGCTCGTCTATGGCCCGCTCGCCGACCGCTTCGGGCGCAAGGGGGTGCTGGTGCCGGCGCTGGTCGGCTATGTGATCCTGTCGATCGGCTGCGGGCTCGCGATGAGCTTTCCGATGCTGCTCGCGCTGCGTTTCGGGCATGGGCTGGTCAGCGCTGCGCTGGGCGTGATCGTCGTCGCGGTGATCCGCGATCTCTTTTCGGGCGATGCGATGGCGAAGCGCCTGTCGCTGATCTTCCTCGTCTTCATGGTCGTGCCGATCATCGCCCCGACGATGGGCGCGGGGGTCGAGGCGGTCGCCGGCTGGCGTGCGATCTTCATCGTCCTCGCGGTGATGGGGGTGGTGATGATCCTCTGGCTGCGCCGGCTGCCCGAAACGCTCGCTCACGCCGACGTGCGCCCGCTCGACTGGCGCACGATGGTTGCGGGCTGGGCGACGGTGACGCGGCACCGCCGCGCCGCGGGCTACATGATCGCCTCGGGCATGATGCAGGCCGCGCTCTATGGCTATCTCAATAGTAGCGAGCAGATCATCGCCGACGTCTTCGACGCGCGAAGCCTGTTTCCGTTGGTCTTCGCCTGCGTCGCCATCGGCATCGCGGCGGCGAATTTCTCGAACGCGGCGATCGTCGAGCGCTTCGGTGCACGGCGCGTGTCGCAAAGCGCCGTCTTCGCCTTCATGGCGACGTCGATCGCACAGATCCTCGTCGCGCTGAGCGGCGGCGAGACGCTGTGGATGTTCACGGTTCTGATGATGATCAACGTCGGTCTGATCGGGTTCATCGGCAGCAATTTCGGTTCGATCGCGATGGAGGATTTCGGCCATATGGCGGGCGTCGCCTCCTCCTATCAGAGCTTTGCGAAGACGCTGCTCGCCGCGGGGGCGGGGGCGCTGATCGGGCAATTGTACGACGGGACGACGCTGCCGCTCGCCTATGCCTTCTGCGCCTGCGCCGTCATCGGCCTGGCGCTGGTCCTGTGGGCCGAGCGCGGCAAGCTGTTCACCCGGCCGGGAACCGCGGCCAAAACCCCCTTCTGACGCGCCGGACGGTGGCGGCCCGCGCAGCAGAGAGGCCGCGCAAGAGAAAGGGGGCGCGAGGCCCCCTTTCGTCTTTCGAGTTCCGATCGCCGGCTCAGGGGATCGGGGGCACCGGCTGCGGCGGTGCGTCGGGATCGTCTTCGTGCACGTCGATGATCCCGCGGCCGACATAGCTGCGCGAGCGGCTGTACAGGAAATAGACGACGAGACCGACCGCCGCCCAGATCAGGAACAGCGTGATGCTCTTGTGATCGAGGTTGAAGAACAGATAGATGCAGCCGAGGACCGCGATCGGCGCCGTGACGAAGATCATCGGCGTCTTGAACGGCCGGTGCCGGGTCGGATCGGTGCGGCGGATCGTCATCACCGCGATCGACACGGCGGCGAAAGCGAACAGCGTGCCCGAGTTGGAGATGTTGGCGAGTTGTCCGACCGGGAAGAAGGCGGCGAACAGCGCCACGGCAATGCCCGTGATGATCGTGATGACATGCGGGGTGTGGAACTTCGGGTGAATCCGCGAGAAGGCCTGCGGCAGCAGCCCGTCGCGGCTCATCACGAAGAAGATGCGCGTCTGGCCGAACATCATCATCAGGATGACCGACGGCAGGGCAAGCCCGGCGGCGAGGCCGATCAGGTTGCCGACCTGCGGCCAGCCGATTTCACGCATCGTCCAGGCCAGCGCCTCCTTCGAACAGACGACCGCCTGGTCGCCGATCGCGCCGCATGCCGACGCCAGCGCGCGGCTTCCGGGTTCGAGCGCGTGACCGGTGGCGGCGTCGATGCCGACCGGCTGTGCGCCGACGGTGCCGATGACGCCCGCGGCGACAAGCAGGTAGAAGACGGTGCAGATGGCGAGGCTGCCGATCAGGCCGATCGGCATGTTGCGTTGCGGGTTCTTCGTCTCTTCCGCCGCGGTCGACACGGCGTCGAACCCGACATAGGCGAAGAAGATGGAGGCGGCGGCGGCGCCGATCCCCCCGATGCCGAGCGGTGCGAAGGGTTCGAAATTCTCCATGTTCATCACCGGCACCGCGAGCGCGATGAACAGCGTCAGCGCCGCCACCTTGATGACGACGAGGATCGCGTTGACGGTCGCGGATTCGCGCGTGCCGATCACCAGCAGCCAGGTGACCAGCCCCGCGATGGCCATCGCCGGCAGGTTGATCATCCCGCCGTCGAACGGCCCGAGCACCCATGTGGAGGGTATGTCGATCCCCAGCGCATTCTCCGCCAGCCCGACGACATAGCCTGACCAGCCGACCGAGACCGCGCCCGCGGCCACCGCATATTCGAGGATCAGTGCCCAGCCGACCATCCAGGCGATCAGCTCGCCCATCACCGCGTAGCTATAGGTATAGGCCGATCCCGAAACCGGCACCATCGCCGCCATTTCGGCATAGCAGAGCGCGGCAAAGGCGCAGACGAAGCCGGCGATGACGAAGCTGATCATCATGCCGGGCCCGGCTTTTTGCGCCGCCTCGGCGGTCAGCACGAAAATGCCGGTGCCGATCACCGCGCCGATCCCCAGCATGGTGAGCTGGAAGGCGCCGAGCGAACGGTGCAACGATTTCTTTTCCGCCGTCGCCAATATGGCGTCCAGCGGTTTGACACGACCAAATACCATGCGAGTGTCCCCTTGTCGGGCGGCAAGGGCCGCCGCCCGTCTCCTGGCGGCGCAGACTAACCGCTCCGCCGGTCAGCGCAACATAATTTCATGGGGAATGGCTTAACTTCGCTTCCATCGCTCCGCCGTGAATTTGGCGGCTCCGGGCGCGGTTCGGTGGCCGGCCTGTCCTATCGCACCGTGAAGCGCACGCGGTCGATCGTCCGCCCGCCGGGATCGGTGAGGGTCAATATATGACTGCCGGGGCGCGGCACGATCTGCTGTCCCGCGTCGGCGTCGCCGAGCACTTGCTTGTCGAGAATCAGGCGGAAACCCGTGACCTCGCCGCTGACCACGACCGCGAGTTGCTGGCGGCCCGCCGGGATGTCGGGGTCGAGCGCATAGACGCTGCCGCTGACCGGGCTGGTGATGCGCTGGCGGCGCGCGGCGGCGGGGGCGGCCGCCATCTCGGCCTGCGCGGTGCCGCGCAGGAAATATTCGCGGCGCGGCGGCTCGCGCGTGCCGGGCAGGTTGACGCGGCGCGCCTCGACGCCTTCGGGTATCCCCGGCGGCCTGCCGGGGCGGCCGGCGTGGAGCGCGAGCATCACGTCACGCCACACCGGCGCCGCGCCCGAGGTGCCCGACACCGCGCGCATCGAATCCCCCTCCAGATTGCCGACCCAGACCGCGACCGTGTAGCGATCCGAAAAGCCGACGCACCAGTTATCGCGCATCCCCTTCGATGTCCCCGTCTTCGCCGCGGCCCAGAAGGGCAGGCGCAGCGCGCTGTCGGCACCGAAGGCGTCGGCGCGCGCCGTGGCGTCGGCCATGATGTCGGCGACGATGAAGGCGGCGCCGGGATCGACGATCCGGCGTTCCTCCCCCTTTGCCGCGCCCTTCACGAAACGGATCGGCGACCAGCGGCCCCGGTTGGCGAGGGTGCGGAAGGCGTTCGCCTGTTCGACGAGGCTGACCTCGGCCGACCCGAGCGCGAGGCTGAAGCCGTAATAGTCGCCGTCCTCGACCAGTCCATGATAGCCGAGCGCCCACAGCCGGTCGCGGAACTGCTGGACGTCGTCGATGACGAGCGCGCGCACCGCGGGGACGTTGAGTGACGCGGCGAGTGCGTGGCGCACGCTGACCGGCCCCTTGAAGCTGCGGTCGTAATTCTTGGGGACATAGAGGCCCGAGGCGGTGTCGAGCTGCACCGGGCTGTCGTCGAGAATCGAGGCGGCGGTGAGCCAGCCCTTTTCGATCACTTGCGCATAGAGGTGCGGCTTGAGCGTCGAGCCTGCCTGCCGCTGGGCGTTGGCGCCGTCGACCGCGGCGGCGGTCGATTTCAGCCCGACCCCGCCGACATAGGCGAGCACGTCGCCGGTGGCGTTGTCGAGGACGACCACCGCGCCGTCGCGCACCCGATCGGCACCGAGCCCGGCGAGCTGGCGGCGCATCGCGACGATCGCTGCGCCCTGGATGCGGCGGTCGATCGTCGTCGTCACGCGCTTGCCCGGCGCGTCGAGCAGGCGCACGGCGAGGTGCGGCGCGAGGGCGGGGTCGAAGCGCGCGGCGCGCTCGCCCGACACCAGAGTCGCGGCGGCGGCGCGCAGCGGGGCGCAGTCGTCGTCACGCGCGAGGCGACAGGCGCGCCGCCCGAGCACCCCGGCATCGGCCGCCGGATTGGGGAGCAGCGCTGCGAACAGCACGGCGTCGGTGCGCGTCATCTGTGCCGGGGGCTTGCCGAACAGGCTGCGCGCGCCGGCGCCGACCCCCTGCACCTCGCCGCGCAGCGGCACGAGGTTGAAATAGGCCTCGAGCATCTGTTCGCGGGTCCAATGCGATGCGAGCGCCTGCCCGGCGCGCATCTGGCGAAGCTTCGCGCGCCAGCCGCGCTGCCCCGGCTGTGCGAGTTCGGGCGCGAGGAAGGCGGCGAGCTGCATCGGCAGCGTCGAGGCACCGCGCGATCGGCCGCCGCCCCAGCGCGCGCGGGCCGCGCTCGCCATCGCGAGCCAGTCGACGCCGCCGTGCGACCAGAAGCGTTTGTCCTCTGCCGCGACCACCGTATCGCGCAGCGCGGAATTGATCGCCGCCAGCGGCACCCACGCCGTCCGCCGCCGTTCGAAATCGACGCGCTTGCTGTCGAGAAGGCGGCCGTCGCGGTCGTAGAGCCACGCCTCGCTGGGCTTCCAGCCGGCGCGCACCGTTTCGTAATCGGGCATCGCGGGCGGGCGGGTGAGAAGGTGCGCGATCGTGACGAGAACGAGCATGGCAAGTGCGGTCCACAGCAAGGCGTTGCGCCAGCGGCGTTTGCGGGGGACGTGTTCAGTCATCGTCGGACTGCGAACTTGCGATGCGCGCCATCATCACGGCGATGGAAAGATGCGCTTCAGCTCCATCACTCCGCCGCCACCGTCAGCGGTGCGTTCGGCCACTGGCCGCGGATCGCGGGCGAATACATCGCCTCGACCCGCGTCGCGGGCAGGGTGAAGCGGCCCGATCCGTTGAGCCGCACGACATATTCGACCGCGTGCTTGCCCGCGGGCATCCAGCCGAAATAGCCGCGCCAGCTGTCGCGCCCGCGCTCGACATAGCTTGGCTGCCAGCCCGACCCGCTGGCCTGATCGGCAAGCATTTCGGACTGGCCGCCGAGATTGCCGACGATCGTCGCGCCGGGCGGGATCGGATCGTTGACGATCACCCATGTCCGGCCCGCGGCCGCGGTGATCTCGATCCGCACCTTGACGACGTCGCCGCGCGTCAGCCGGTCCTTGTTCGCCGCCTTGACGATGTGCATCGACCGCTTGATGCGATAGCCGGCGTTGAGCGGTTCCTTGAGCGGCACTGCCGCCCGGACGCGGACGGTCGCCCATGGCGCTCCGCTGCCCTGGTGGGCGAGCGTCATCGGCGCGGCGGCGAGCGGAAGGCGCAGCGGCGCGGCGTCGGCGGGCAGCGGCCAGCCTTGCGACGCGCTGGCGCCCGCGAGGCCGACGGTGGTGGTGCCGGTGATCGCGCTCGCCGGATAGAGATCGGCGAAGCGGCGCACCGTCACTGCGCCCCAGGCGTTGGCGGGAGTGGTGTCCCAATGGCCCTTGCGCTGGCGCTGCGCGACGCCGACCATCAGCCGGCCCGCGTCGTCTTCCCAGCCCTTGCGGCCGAGCACGGCTTCGAGCGTCTTGATCGCCATCTCGTCGCCGCTCGTCATCATCCACCATGGCGCCTTCGCGTCGTCGACGAGGTCGAGACGCATGCCTTCGTAGACGAGCCGCTTGCGCAGTTCGGCCTCGGCGGCGGTGCGCAGCGCGGCCGCGCCCCGGACGCCCGGCGTCCGCTCGATCGCGACGAGCCAGTCGGCGAGCGTGCCGGTCGCCATGTCGGCGGGCGCCATGTCGATCGCGGCCACCAGCGCGGGGCTGGCCGCATTATTGCGCGCGAGCGCCGCCAGCGCGGCAACGCGCACCGGCCGGATGTCGTAGGGACCATATCCCTTCCGGGTCAGCCGTCCCTCGACGACCGCCTGCAGCGCCTTGACCATCTTTGTCTTCGATGCCTCGGGGATCGCGAAGCCGTTCGCTGCGGTAATCGCGAGGACATAGGCGGTCAGCTCGGGCGAGCCTTCCAGCCGGCTGCTCGGCCAATAGCGCAGCAGGCCGTCGTCATCGAGATAGGTCGGCATCGCGCCCGCGAGCGCTTGCCAGCGGCCGAGGTCGCCGAGCGCGACCGCGCGCGAAGTCGATTGCTCGAAACAGTCGTAGGGGTAGATCGCCATATAGTCGCGCACCCCGGCAAGCGGCGGCGCGAGCGTGCCCGCCAGCGCGATGTCGACGGTGCCGCCGGGCAGAGCCCCCGCCGGAATGGCGATCGGCAATGACGTGTCCGACCCGACGCGCAACAGGCTGGCGGCCCATGTCTCGACCGGCACGGCGGGTTCGACCTGCTGCGCGAAAACCAGCCGGTCGCGTTGCCGGCCGTTCTTCGACACCGCCTCGATCGTCCATTCAAGCGGTCCCGATTCGGCGGGGGCGGTCATCGACCAGCTGATCGGCACCGCGCCGCCCGCCGGGATGGTGACGGTCAGCGACTGGCCGGTCGCCACCGCGGGCGACAGCGTCGGGGTCGCAACGACCTCCATCGGTCGGTCGGTGCCGTTGCGCAGCGTGAAGCGCGCGTCATAGGTGTCGCCGGCGCGCACCAGCTCGGGAAGCCCGGCAAAGACCGCGAGGTCCTGCACGGTGCGCACGCTCGTTTCGCCGGTGCCGAAATATTGCGCGCCGTCGGTGGCGATCGCGACGAGGCGGAAGCCCGACAGATTGTCGGACATGGGCACCTCGACCGTCGCACGGCCCTTTGCGTCGAGCGGGACATGCCCCTTCCACAGCAGGACGGGACGGAAATCCTCGCGCGTCAGGCCGCTGAGGTCGCCGCCGCCGCCTCCGCCGGGGGCGAGTGTTTTGCGGCCATAGTGGCGTTTGCCGACCACCTGCATCTGCGCGGTCGAGGTCAGCACGTCGAGCGTGCGGTCGCCCATCATCGCGTCGAGCAGCGCCCAGCTGTCGTTCGGCGCGAGCTGGAGCAGCGCCTCGTCGACCGCGGCGAAGGCGACGTCGGCGCCCGCGGCGGGCTTGCCGTTCGGGGTCCTGACCTCGATCGCCACCTTCGCGGTTTCGCGCACCGCATATTTGTCCTTGTCGGCCTTCACCTTGACGCCGAGCCGGTGGCCTTCCCAGCCGACCTTGATCCGCGCGATGCCCATGCGATAGGCGGGCTTGGCGAGATCGACGAGCGCGGTCGGCGGCGCGCCCTCGCTGTTTTCGATGCGGAAGCCGACCGCGCGCTTCATCTTGCGGAACCAGCTTTCGCCGCCGGTCACGCGCCCGCGCACCGCCATCACCGAGACATAGACGTCGGGGGCATAGGTCGCGGGCAGCTTGACCTTCACCACCGGGTCGGTGCCCTTCAGCGGCGTGACGAAGCTCGACAGCACGCCCTCGCGCTCGACGGTGACCAGCGCCGTCGCCTCGCGGAAGGGCATGCGGACCTGGAAGGTCGCGGTGTCGCCCGCGGCGTAGCGCGGCTGTTCGGCGATCACGTCCATGCGGTCGCCATTATCGCCGCCGAACCACCAGTCGTCGTCGCCCGCGAGCCAGACCGAGCGAACCGCGCGCGCTTCGTTGCCGTCGGCGTCGGTCGTCGTCGCGACCACCGTGACCTCGCCCGAGACGCCGGGCGCCATCGCGCAGCTCGCGCGGCCGAGACTGTCGGTCGTCGCGCTGCACGCGGCATCGAGCTTCGTCGTGCGCATCTGGTTGTCATAGGCGTAGAAACCGCCGATCAGCCGCCGCCGCGCGGTGATGATCTCGCGATTGTAGAGGGTCACCGCGACGCGCTGGCCGCCGATCGGCTTGCCGTCCAGATCGAGCGCGATGAATTTCAGGCGCAGGTCGTTGTCGCGCATCAGCCAGCCGTCGGTCTTGACCCCCAGCCGCACCGCCGACGGATAGAGGGTGATGCGCCGGCTGCTGGTCAGCGTCTCGCCGTTCGCATCCTGATAATCCATCTCGACCGCCATCTGGGTCGGCCGGACGATCGGCTGGTCGACGACCACGCTCGTCGACGCGGTACCGTCGGCGCCGAGGGTGATCGGCACCGACCGCGCGAGCGGCATGTCGGCTTCGGGTTCCTCGCCGCTGTCGTCGAGTTGGACCACCCCTTCGCGGACCGGCTGGCCGTCGAAGTCCCAGTCGCGATAATCCTCGGGCGGCGACCAGCGCGGGGTGAAGGCGGTGCGCACCTCGACGGGCAGGTTCCCGGCGGGACCGCCCGACAGATAGCCGACGAACAGCGCCAGCGGCACCGCGGTCGGGCGGACGAGCGCCGATTTGGGCCCGGTGACCGTCGCCTTCATCGTCGGCAGGCGATATTCGTCGACGCGGATCGACGCGTCGCTCCAGATCGTCTTGTCCTCGCCATCCTTGTCCTTGGTGACGAAGACGAGGTCGTAGTCGCCCATCGGCGCCGAGGCGGGAACGTTCCATATCGTGTCGCCGCTGCCGCTCGCGTCGATGGCGAAGGGCATTTCGAACTCGGTGTCGGAGCCGCGATGGACGAGGCGGAGCCGGCCCGCCATCGGCTGCGGAACCGCGAAGCCCGTGCCCACGGGGCGGCGCAGGATATGCTTCATGTTGACCGTCTCGCCCGCCTTGACGAGCGCGCGGTCGAACAGGGTGTGGAGGATGTCGCCGCGTTCGGACCAGCCATAGGGCAGGTCGAAGTCATAGGGGCGGATGCCGCTGCCCCAGTCGGTGAGGGTGAAGCTGAAATCGTCGCCCGCGCGCGCGGTGACCATCAGCGCATGGCCTTCGCTGTTCGACGGGTCGGCGTCCGTGTCGCAGCTCGACCAGGTTTCGGGCTGCGGCAGGCCTTTCGGGAAGGCGAGGCGGCCCGCCTTGTCGGCGGTGCCGCGTGCGAGCAGGCGGCCGGTGCAGCTGTCGCTGACGCGAATTTCCGCACCCGCGACGGGCAGGCCGGTGTCGAGCGCCGTCACCCAGGCGAGCGAGCTTTCGCGGCCCCATTTGAAATGCACCGCCATGTTGGTGACGAGCGCGGCGGTCGCGACATAGCGCGTCGCCTTGCGCCCGAGCAGCGCGGCGCCGAGTTCGGGGCTCGCGATCTCGACGACGTGAAAGCCCTTTTCGGTCAGGGGGATGCCGACGACCTCGAAGTCCTTGCCGCCGCCGGGGGGCGACAGCGTCAGGTCGCGGCGCTCGCCGCCCGCCGGCGCGCCGTCGAACACCGATGTCGTGCCGGTGTAATTGACGGTAACCTCTTCGCCGCGCGCGTTCTTTTCCTCGCGATAGTCGGTGTCGTCGGCGTCGTCGACGCGCTTCAGCCAGCGCGCGACCGCCGCATCGTCGTCGCCGACCTTCAGCGCGGTCGCCGGTATCCTGAGGTTCGCCTGGACGAGCGACGATTCGACCCCGCGCACCGTGACGGGCAGCACGCCGCCCTCCTTCGCCTCCAATATGCCGAAGCTCGCGGCGAACTTGACCAGCGGCGGGGCGCGGTCGATGTGGAATTTCAGCGGGAAGTTCGACGCGTTGGCGAGCTTGCGGCCGCTCTGGTCGACGACGTCGGCGGGCAGGGTCAGCGTCGCGTCGACATTCTGCGGCAGCGGCCCGGCGAAGCGGACCTGGGTCAGCCACCGATCATTGGCATCGTCGGCGTCGGCTTTCGCGGTCAGGCGCTTGCCATCGGCGGTGGCGAGCGTCGCGGCGAGTGCGGTCTCGCGCGCCACCGGCGAGGCGAACTTGACCACGACGTCCTTGATCGGGTTGCAGCCCGCCTGCGGATTGACGCGGCTGCACGCCATCTTGGCGGTGAAGGCCGGGCGCACATTATAGTCGAAGCGCTGGTCGCGACCGGCGGTACGGCCGGGGACGCCGGCCTGCTGGATGCGGGCATCCCAGACGAGCGCCATCTCGCGGCCCGGCGGCAGCGGCCGGCGGCACTTGACCGGCACGATGCGATCGAGCGCGGCGTCACGATCGGCGCCGGCCGCGGGCAGGCGCAGCGGCAGGCCGGCGTCATAGGCGAAGGACTGGCGCGACCAGTCGCCGTCGCCGAGCCCGGTCAGAATCCGCTCTGCGGTATCGCGCGGCAGCACGTCGACCGGAATCTTCTCTCCGATCCCGTCGACCGCGCAATAGGCGAAGCGGCCGACCGAAGCGCGGTCGGCGGCGACGTTGGTGGCGACGAGGAAGAGCTGATCCTCCTCGATCCCGTCATAGGTCCCCCCGGCGAGCACGGCGCGCGCCGACGGACCGCCGGTGTCGATCGCGAAGCGGCCGTTGCCGACGACCGAAACGCCGCGCGCGGTGGCGAGGTCGGAGCGCAGTTCGACGTGGCAACGCTTGCCGCCGGGCAGCGGCGCGTCGAATTCGAGCACCCACGTCCGCGTATCGACCCAGCGTCCGGTGCCGGGTACCTTGCAGTCATGGGTGGCGGGCGCCTTCGCGCGCGGATCGCCGAGCGGCACCATGTCTTCGGAGAAACGCAGTGTGAAGCGGCTGATCGCGCCGTCACCGCCGCTGGCGCTGCCCGGCGTCGCGAGCGTGACCTGCGGCACCGTGTCGCCGCCCGCCGCCGCGAGCGCGAGACCGAGCGGAACCAGCAGGGCCAGCCGCATCTTTCCGGCCAAGCGTGCGCCCAGCCCCTGCCATCGCTGCATCATCGCCTCAACTCTCCTGCGCCGGCTGGCGTATCTATCCTGCTGGAAACAGGGGCAGGAGTCCACCCGCTGCCGCGCAGCGCACAGGATCCGCCACGCACGGCGTCATCGCTGTGATCGCGATCATTGCGAGGCGGTGGGGGTGCTGTCCTGGAGCGTGATGACATCGAATGGAGATGACATCGAATGGAATCGTCATTGCGAGCGGCGAAGCCGCGCGGCAATCCAGAGCAGGCATAAACCGCTCTGGATTGCTTCGCTCCGCTCGCAATGACGAAGGGGGTCAATCCAAAATCATCAGAGTTTAGAGCATTGAGCCTTAAATCTGCCGGATAAGGGTCGTTGCAGGTTTATGGCACGCCGCGCTATGGCCTGTGGAGATTCAGTTTTTCCGCAAAACAAAACCAGGTTCTCCCGCGAAGGCGGGAGCCCAGAGTGGAGGAAATCAGGGTTTGCGTCCCACCGCACTGGGTCCCCGCCTTCGCGGGGACACGCCCCTATGCGTCCGCAAGCGCCCGAATCCCCACAGGCCCTAGCGGACGAGCATCGGGCCGAGCCCATGTCCGCCGAACAGGTGGACGTGCAGGTGCGGCACCTCCTGCCCGCTGTCGGGACCGACATTGGCGAGCAGGCGATAGCCGGGTTCGACGAGGCCGAGGTCGCGCGCGATCTTTCCCACCGCGCGAACGAAGCCCGCGATTTCGGCGTCGCTCGCGCGCGCCGAGAAATCGTCCCAGCTGACATAGGCGCCCTTGGGAATCACCAGGATATGCGTCGGAGCCTGCGGGTTGATGTCGTGAAAGGCGAGTGCATGCTCGTCCTCGTAGACGGTCTTCGCGGGCAGTTCGCCGCGCAGGATGCGGGCGAAGATGTTACCGTCGTCGTAGGGCAGCGTCGCGTCGATCGCCATGTCGGGGGCTCCTATGATTGTCGGGCGGCTTTTTCGGCGTGGCCCGAGACGCCGTCGCGCCGGTCGAGCTCGGCGGCGATCGCATCCCAGCCGAGGCCCCGCTCGGCGAGCAGAACCGTCAGGTGAAAGACGAGGTCGGTCGCCTCTCCGGCCAGCGCCGTCCGGTCTTCGGCCAGCGCCGCGATGACGGTCTCGACCGCCTCTTCCCCCAGCTTTTGCGCGATCTTCGCCGGACCTTTGGCGGCGAGGCTGGCGACATAGGAGGAGGCGGCGGTTCCCGAATCGAGCCGCTCGCGCACGGTCGCCTCCAGACGCGACAG
Organism: Sphingopyxis granuli; assembly: GCF_001559015.1. Taxonomy (NCBI): domain Bacteria; kingdom Pseudomonadati; phylum Pseudomonadota; class Alphaproteobacteria; order Sphingomonadales; family Sphingopyxidaceae; genus Sphingopyxis; species Sphingopyxis granuli. Next base: position 4,300,577 of record NZ_CP012199.1, on the reverse strand, counting down.
CGCGGCGCCGATCGGCGGCGTGTCGGGTGTCAGGCTTGTCGTTCCGCTGCTCATGATGCGACCGTTAGCGGCGCCGTCGCGACACAGCAAGGCGGCCCGGCGGGCGATGGGAAGCAGGTGTCGCATTTCTGCCACAGCTGCCACTTTTTTTCCGGCGAAACGGATAGTCAATTCGCGTTAGGCATTTATACCGAAGTCGTGGGGCAAAACACGGGATCGCGCATGCGATTCAGACAACCGGGGATGCAGTATGAAAATTGGAACAAGGACGTCGGCGATCCTGACCGCAACGGCATCGCTGATCGCGATCACCATGTCGGCCGCGCCGGCACAGGCGCAGCAGGCGGAGGATTGCTCGGCCTATGACACGCAGGCCGAGCGCGATGCCTGCGCCGAGCGCGTCAACACGACCGTCGCGAGGCCGGACAGCGTCAGCAGCGACGACGGGGCCATCATCGTCACGGGCTCGCGCATCCGCAAGAGCGAATTCAACAGTCCCGACCCGATCCAGATCATCAACCCCGACCTGGGGCAGAAGCAGGGCCAGAACCAGCTTGCCGACATCCTCCAGTCGTCGCCGGTCGCGGCGGGCTCGATCCAGATCACCTCGGCGATTTCGAACAGCTTCGTCACCAACGGCGGTGCCGACGCGCAGACCGTCTCGCTGCGCGGTCTCGGTGCCGAGCGCACGCTGGTGTTGCTCAACGGTCGCCGCGCCGGCCCGGCGGGCGTCCGCGGTGCGGTGTCGTCGTTCGACCTCAACGTGCTGCCGCTGTCGGTCGTCAAGCAGGTCGAGGTGCTGAAGACCGGCGCCTCCTCCATCTACGGCTCCGACGCGGTCGCGGGCGTCGTCAACATCCTGACCAAGACCGACACCGACGGCTTCGAGGTCGGCGGCTTCACCTCGGTTCCGGTGCACGGCGGCGGCGAAACCTATGATTTCAACGTCACCTGGGGCAAGCGCTTCGACCGCGGCCATGTGCTGGCGACGGTCGATTATTACCAGCAGCAGAATCTGCGCCGGAACGACCGCAAGTTCCTGGGCTGTCAGGAGGAATATCTGACGCGCGAGGACGGAACGCGCGCCGACATCGTCGATTTCCGCACCGGCAAGCCGGCGTGCAACGGCATCATCGGCAACCTGATCCTGACCAACAATGATTTCAGCGGCGATCCGATCGTCAACGACGACGGCGACCTTGTGGGGTTCCAGCCGACGCTGCTGGCCCCCAACGGCCAGCAACTGTTCATCGGCCAATATGGATCGCAATTCGGCCAGGTCGGCATTTCGTTCAACGATTACGGGGCGTTCGGTATATCCGCCCCGACCGATTTCTTTGGGCTGAACTTCGACGGTCCGTCGACCGGCGCGACGAATCAGTATCTGCCGCTCGAGCAGATGTCGGACGTGTTCTCGAAGGTCACGCGTCTCACCGGTTATCTCGACGCGTCCTACGAACTGACCGATAATGTCGAAATCTACACCGAACTGCTGTTCAACAACCGCAAGTCCTACAACAACAGTTTTCAGCAGGTCAGTGTGTTCCAGTTCACGGGCGATTCGACCCGAACCGGGGCCCTGCCGGTTCCCATCACCCTGCTGTTCTGCGACCCGTCGGTGTATAACTGCACGCCCGGCGACCTCGGCGATCCTTTCAACACCGAATTTACCGGGGCTTTCCTGCTCCGCCCGCTGGTTCTGACCAAATCGGACTTCAGCACCGACGTCGACTATTATCGCGGCGTGCTGGGTCTGCGCGGTGACTTCGGCGGCTTGCTATCGGGCTGGAACTGGGACGTCTACGGCCAGTACAGCCGGTCGGACGCCAAATATACGCAGGATGTCGTCTATCAGGATTCGCTCGATTCGCAGACCTTTCGCACCCGGTCGTGCGTCGGGCTGACGACGGCGATCCGCGGCGTGCCGTGCATCGACATCGACTTCACCGATCCCAGGGTCCTGAACGGCGATTTCACGCCGCAGGAACGCGCCTTCCTGTTCGGCAAGGAAACCGGCCGCACGCTGTTCACCCAGACATCGGCCGAAGCCACCGTCGCCGGCGACCTGTTCGAACTGCCCGCGGGCAAGGTCGGCGCGGCATTCGGCGCGCAAATCCGGCAGGACAAGATCAACGATACGCCGGGCGAGGTGACGCTGGCGGGCAATGCCGCGCTGCGCACCTCGTCGGGGATCACCGCCGGCAAGACGGTCAGCAAGGAAGTCTTCGGCGAACTCCAGATTCCGCTGATCCACGACACGCCGTTGATCCAGCGCCTGACGCTGTCGGGCGCCGGCCGCTATACCAGCGTCGACGCCACGCGCCGCGACGGGGTGAAGGACAGCTTCAGCGACGCGACGTGGAAAGCCGGGCTCGACTGGGAGGTCACCGACTGGCTGCGCTTCCGCGGCACCTGGGGCACCTCGTTCCGCGCGCCCGCGCTGTTCGAACTGTTCCTCGAGAACCAGACGGGCTTCCGCGATCAGCAGGATATCGACATCTGCCTCAACGCCGCGACCAAGCTTGCCGCGGGTACGATGAGCCAGCGAGTCTACGACAATTGCATCGCGGCGGGCGTTCCAGCCAATTTCACCGGCGCGACGGGATCGGCGACCGTGGTGTCGGGCGGTGGCATCGGGCAGCTCAAGCCCGAAACCTCGACCGCCAAGACGGCGAGCGTCGTCCTGACGCCCGACCTGTCGGGCGTGCTGTGGAGCGGCCTCAAGACCAGCCTCGCGGTCGATTATTTCGACATCAAGGTGAAGGACGAGATCACGACGCTTGGCGCCGCGAGCATCATCAGCGGCTGCTACAATTCCGAGTTCGGGCTCGACGATCCGCTCTGCGACCTGATCACGCGCGCGCCGTCGGGCCCCGAGGAGCATAATATCACCGATGTGCGCGACACCTATGTGAACATCAACCGCCAGCGCAACCGCGGCATCGACGTGACGCTGCTGCTCGACCAGGACCTCGGCAACCTCGGCTCGCTGGCGTTCCGTGCGCAGATGACGTGGCAGATCGAGGACAAGGTCGCGCTGTTCGACGGCTTCGTGATCGACGACAATGGCGAGGCCGGCGATCCGAAATGGGTCGGCGATTTCAACCTCGCGTGGGAAAAGGGGCCGTGGACGCTCTTCTACGGTCTCGACGTGATCGGCGGCACATCGAACCAGCAGGACCTGCTCGACGAGCAGGGCAGCGCATGCCGTACCTCGATCTTCCGCCCCGGCGGCACCTTCTGCCCCGACACGCGGCTGGCGCCGACCTTCTATCATTCGATGTCGGTGACGCGCGATGTCGCCGACCGTTTCGAGATCACGGTCGGCGTGGCGAACATCTTCGACACCGCCCCGCCGCGGGCGTCGACGATCTACACCAGCGTTTCGGCCCTCGGCCAGGCGCCGGTGTTCGGTTCGCAATATGATTATCTCGGCCGCCGGGTGTTCCTGCGCGCCAGCGGCCGCTTCTGACACGCGCCGCCACGGAAGCATCGGGCGGCGGGAGCGATCCCGCCGCCCTTTTTATGCCCGCGGCGGGCGAAGCATGCTGGACAAGCGGCGCCGGCTCTGGTCGAACGGCGCGCATGGCGGACGTCAAGCTTCATCCCGACTGGCTCGCACGGATCGGCGGCGAGTTCGATCAGCCCTATATGGGCGCGCTCAAGCAGTTCCTCGCCGACCAGCGGGCGAAGGGAAAGCGCGTCTATCCAAGGCCGCGCGACTGGTTCGCGGCGCTTGACGCGACGCCGCCGCAGGACGTGCGCGTCGTCATCCTGGGGCAGGACCCCTATCACGGCCCCGGGCAGGCGCATGGCCTGTGCTTCTCGGTCCAGCCGGGGGTCCGCGTGCCGCCGAGCCTCGTCAACATCTACAAGGAGATGCAGAGCGACCTCGGCATCCCGCCGGCGCGCCACGGCTATCTGAAACACTGGGCCGAACAGGGTGTGCTGCTGCTCAACAATTGCCTGACCGTCGAGGCGGGGCAGGCCGCCTCGCACCAGGGCAAGGGGTGGGAGCGTTTCACCGACGCCGCGGTCGCCGCGGTCGCCGCCGACCCCGCACCCAAGGTCTTCATCCTGTGGGGCAGCCATGCGCAGCGCAAGGCCGCGAACGTGCCGGGGCTGGGACCGGGCACGCCGCATCTGATCCTGCGCGCGCCGCACCCGTCGCCGCTGTCGGCGTCGAACGGCTTTTTCGGATCGCGGCCGTTCAGCCAGGCGAACGCCTTTCTGGCGGAGCACGGCCGCGGCACTATCGACTGGCGCCTGCCCGAGACGGCGGAGGTCGCCGCCGGCTGACCGCCGCATCGCGCGGACGAATCGATCAGAGTGAGCGAAAGCGTGCGTTGGCGCGGCGCCGTGCATCGGGTCTACCCCATGCCCTTGCCCCGCTGGAGACGCGCCGATGCCGACCGACCTGATGAAGACGCTGACCTATTTGTCGCTGCACCTAGCGATCGGCTTCGGCGTTGCCTATGCGCTGACGGGATCGGTCCGGGTGGCGGGCGGAATCGCACTGATCGAGCCGTGCATCAACGCCGTCGCCTTCTTCTTCCATGAAAAGGCGTGGCGCCGCGCCGATGCGATGCGAATCGCCGTGCCCGCCCGACTGCGCGGGAACCCCGGCTGCCCCGGCGCCGTTGCACTGCTGTGTCGATGAAGGAGAAGAAGCATGACGGTGAACAGCGCAAGCGCCCGCTACGAAGGGCTGGGCAAGGACGGCAAGGGCCATATCTGGACCAAGCGCGGCACGCTCGATGGCGCGCCCTACGGTTTCGCCTCGCGCTTCGAGGACGGGCCGGGCACCAACCCCGAGGAACTGATCGCCGCGGCGCATGCCGCCTGCTTCACCATGGCGCTGTCCTTTGCGCTGGCGCGCGCCGGCCATAGCGACGGCCAGCTCGACACGCGCGCCGACGTCACGCTGGGCAAGGACGGCGATGGCTTCGCGGTGACGAAATCGGCGCTGACCCTGACCGCGAAGGTGCCCGGGATCGACGCCGACGCCTTTGCCGCGATCGCGGCCGATGCCAAGGCCAATTGCCCGATTTCGAAACTGCTGAACTGCGAGATCACACTCGACCACAGCCTCGAAGGCGGGTGAGCGCCGCGGTTCAGCCGGCGCCGAACTGGCAGTTGCCCTTGCGCCTTTCCTCCTTGCCGCCGGCGAGGAACCAGCGCGCATCGCTCGCCGACGCCGCTTCGTCATAATAGCAGACGTCGGTCGCGCCGGTCGCGGGATCGACCAGCACCGCCCATTGGTGCGGTCCGCAATTATGTTGCTGGCACGCCCAGGCCATGACCTTGCCGTCGTGCATCTCGATCGGCGCCGCCGGACCTTCCAGCGTCTGGATGGCCTTCAGCACCTTCGCGTCCTTCACCGTCGCGGCGAGCCCCGCCTTGACCGCGGGATGATCGTCCCACGCGACGCCATCGACCTTGTCGAACGGATATTTGCCGACATAGGCGGCGAGGTTCTTCGCGTCGCCGGCTTTCGCGGCAGGCGCCGCGTCGGTCGGCGCGGGCACTGCCGCAGCTTCCGACGGCGCCGCCGGCTGATCGGCAGCGGCCTGCGCGTCAACGCCTTGCGCATCGATGGGGGGCGGTGGAGCGGCATCGTCGCCCGAGCCGCAGGCGGCGAGCGCGAGCAAGGCGGCTCCGGCGAGCGCGGGAAAGACTGGCAGGCGGCGGATTAGCGTCATGGCAGGTCCCCTTTCGCGGGCGATCATGCCACGGCCCGGCCGCCGCCGATACTCTTTTCCGCCGGCCGCAGCGCCCTAGGACGGATCGACATTCAGAGGATGGCGAGCCGAAATGGTGGATTTGCGAGACCCGGAGCGCAGCGTGCTGATGGCACGTGAGCACCGGAAGCTCGCAAAGCCGCCATTTGCAGGCCGCCAGAGCTGAATGTCGATCCGTCCTAGCGGCAGCGCACGTCGTCGTTGCCGCCCTTGTCGATCGCACGGCCCGCGACCGCGCCGCCGATCGCGCCGAGCACGGTGCCGAGCGTCTTCGAATCGCCCGGCGCGATGACGTTGCCCAGCGCGCCGCCGGCGATGCCGCCGATGATCAGCCCGGTCGTGCCGTCGGAGCGCTTGCAATAATAGCGCCCGTCGCGCCCGCGATAGATGCGGTCGCCCTTGCCGAGGCGGCGCTCGCGGTAATCGCCGTCGCGATAATGGTCGTCGGCATACCAGCCGCCGCCGCGGCGCGGTCCGTCGTCATAGCCATAGCCGGTCGAGGCGCAGCCGCCGGCGAGCGCGGTCGCGGCGACGAGCGGGGCGAGCAGAAGCTTGTTCATGGGACATTCCTTTGCAGGTGGGCCGCGGGACGGCGGACTTTCTGCCTGATAGACACGCGGGAGCGGCCCGAAGTTCCGGCGGCGGCCGTTTTTCGCCCCGCGCCCTTATCGCTTGACCTCAAGCGCGGTTGAGCTTGCATCAGGGGGGCAGACGATTCGCGAGACGGAGATCTGCCATGCTGTACCGCCCGACATTCGAAGCCTCCGACGGTCCCGCCGCCGCGCGCCCGGCGCCGGGCGGCGACCTGTTGCCGCGCTATTTCGCCCGCATCGACTACGACGGGCCGGCCGAGCCGACGCTGGCGGTGCTGCGCGCGCTGCACGCCGCGCATATCGCGGCGATTCCGTTCGAAGCGATCGACGCGCTGGTCGAGGGCAATGTCGACATCGGCGCCGAAGCGGTGGCCGCGAAGCTGATCGAAGGCGGGCGCGGCGGCTATTGCTTCGAGCAAAACGGCCTGTTCCTGCGCGTGCTGCGCGCGATCGGCTTCGAGGCCGAGGGCCTGCTCGGCCGCGTGCGCTGGCTGCGCGACCCGGCCGCGCCGCCCGCGCCGCGCAGCCATATGGTGGTGCGCGTCCGCGTCGACGGGCGCGCCTGGCTGGCCGATGTCGGTTTCGGGTCGGCGGTGCCGCCCGCGCCGCTGGCGATGGACGGCGCGGCGCCGCAGCCGACCGCGCACGAAAGCTATCGCGTCGCGCGCGGCGACGCGGGCAGCGGTATATGGGAGGTGTCGATCGCGATCGGCGACGACTGGGCGCCGCTCTACGACATCGACGACGCGCCCGCGCCCGCGATCGATTACGAGGTCGCCAACTGGTACACATCGACCCACCCCGATTCGCATTTCCGCCACCAGCTGATCGCCGCGCGCACCACCGCCCGCGCGCGCTATGCGCTGCGCGACAACCGGCTGACGATCCGCCACGCCGACGGGTCGAGCGAGCGGCGCTATCTGACCGCCGATGCGATCGAAGCCGCGCTCGTCGAACTGTTCGGCCTGGCGGTGCGGCCGCACTGGCGTGCGGCGATCGAGCGCGCCGCGACCGCGGAGGTCGAGGGGTAGGGGTCCGGCCCGCGCCGGCGAACGAAGGAAAGCGGGCCCCGCGACTGGCCCGCGACGACAATGGTGCGGGCAAGGCCTGCGCCTCCGCCGAACCGCCGCGCGTCAGCCCGCGTCGGAGCGGAGCGGCCAGCGGCCGCGTTCGACATGGGTGGTCTTGCCGACGATGCTTTCGGTCAGGATGATCTCGTCGACCGTCCAGCCGATCGGCGCGATCGTCTGCGCGCCCAGCCGGTCGCCGCGATAGTTGATCGTGACGTGCGGTTCGGGCGTGGTGCCGTCCATGATCGGCGCCTTCGCGGCCAGCATATGGTTGACCAGCGCCTTCTGGAACGCCCGCGCCCCGGCCAGCGGATCGCGCGTCCGCAGCGTCACCGCCTTGCGGTTCTCGATCCGGTCGAAGCGGAGCGGGAAGGGCGGTGCGACGAAGCTGTCCAGCGCGGCGACGGTCGCGGGCAGCCAGTCGGGCGGCGCATAATGCAGGTCGTAGAGCGAGATGAGCGTGACATGGAGAAGGTGGGGGCCGCGCGAAGGATCGTTGCGCGGCAACGCGGCGATCTGCGCCTGCACCTCCGGCGGCGGCTTCGCCATGACGTAGAGGGGGTTCCGGGCGCGCATGGGTGGGAGTGTAGCATGGTGTGGGGCGTAAGGGCATTGCCGGCGCGAGTTATTACAGCTTTCAGGACAAATGGTCTGTCTATTCGCTCCTCTGCGCTGTGCCGTCTTTTGCACATGAGAGTAGGTTAAGACGCATTCTGTTGGCCTTGAAAATGCGAAAAGAAACGATCATTCTCGATAGCTGTAGGGGAGGCAAGGCGCAATGAAGATAAGCAAAATAAGAATTCGTTCCTTTAAAAATATAGAAGATGTCACGCTCGATCTAGACGACATGAATCTCTTGGTTGGAGGAAATAATGCAGGAAAATCTTCATTTATCCAAGGAATACATTTCACTATTAGTGCTCTTAGATCTGCAAAAATGCACGGTAAGAGCGCCAATATGCCTGCCAGTACTTTAGGGGTAAATCAATTTACTTTTTTACCAACTCAAGAAATTATGGAAATAAATCATTGGTTTCCAATGACGCAGGACTATGGTCCCAAGTTTGACTTTGAGTATTTCGACGAAGACGGAGACCTTCAAGATTTTCGTTTATCTCTTTATCGAGGAAAAAACGCAAACGTATCGCTAAATTTTCCTAAGGGCTCCCCATTTTTTCGCGCTGCATCTGACGTCAGGGCGCCGTTCTCCGTATACGTTCCGGGGCTTGCTGGAATTCCGTTGGCCGAGGAGCGGAGAGCAAACTCGATCGTCCAAACTGGCATTGCGCAAGGGGATGCGAATCTTTTTCTTCGAAACGTACTGCACAGACTGGAAAAAGAGCCGCTTCAAATGCAGGCGCTTCGTACTTTAATGAGAAACATATTCCCGAATTTTGCGGTCGAAACGAAATTCGACGAAAATGTGAATCAATTCATCTCTTCTAAGGTTAGGTTGGGGGGTACTTGGACGCCGCTAGAAATGGCTGGAACCGGCTGTTTGCAGGCTTTGCAGCTTGCTGCTTACGTGATTCTCTATGAGCCAAAATTACTACTGTTAGACGAGCCCGATGCTCATCTTCATCCCGGCAATCAGAAGCTACTCGTAGAGCTTTTGTTTTCGTTATCTGAAACCGCGGGGACGCAAATCATTCTCGCTAGCCATTCCCGTCACGTATTTGACTCCATAAAAAACAACCCGTTAGGCTCCGTTTATTGGCTAAGCGATGGAAGTTTGGTCGAAGATTTGGACGCTGACGTGGGGCTTCTTTTGGAACTCGGTGCTCTTGATCGATTTGAGGAGCTAAGAAACGATGAACCCAAGGTCCTTGTATTTGCCGAAGACGAAAAGACGAAAAAACTTGAAATCCTGCTTCAGTCTAACGGTTGGGATATGGAGAAGTGTAAGTTTGTTTCGTTTAACGGAGTAGATAACCTTGAGGCAACTAAGATAGTTGTGGAGTATTTTTTAAGCATGAACGAGGAGTCAAAGGTTTTCATTTACAGAGATGGAGATGGAATGACTCCAGATGAGAGAATTTGGGCGCTTAAGAGGTATGAAAATGTACTTCCCGACAGGTGCAAGATGTTCATATCTACACTTACAGATATTGAGCACTTTTTCTGTGGACCGGATCATGTCGCGGAAATCTGCGAAATCGATGAAGACGAGGCTTTTGCGATAGTTGAAGGGGTTATTGACGAAAATCAAGCGAAGCTATCTTCAAAAATGACGAGAAAGAGAGAGGATTTGAAGTTCAAAATTCTAAGGAACTTTCAAGGCAGGGCGAATATTGACAATATTATTGGTGATAGGGTCAGCTTCCACTACTCTCTTGGTAAAATTTTACTTCCACAAATCGAAGGCCGTCTTCGAGAGCTTGGACACAATTTCCGAAGCTTGGTAGCGCCGAGCGCGGCTCTCAGAGTGCAGGAAATCGAAGATTTCGAAATGCCTGATTAACCGAGAAGTTAGAGAGCATGTGATTGGGTCTGGAGATGCCTTAATCATGCTCGCGGCCGCCCGCGCCCATATACAGTTCGCGCCCCGTTTCTTCATAGACTTCGCTCATCTGCGCCATGCCCTTTTCGGCTTCCTCCGCCGCAAGGAAACCCGCGCTGTCCTGATTTTGCAGCTTTGCGAATTCGCGCACTTCCTGGCTGATCTTCATCGAGCAGAATTTCGGCCCGCACATGCTGCAGAAATGGGCGGTCTTGGCGCCCTCGGCCGGGAGGGTCTGGTCGTGGTATTGCTCGGCCGTGTCGGGGTCGAGGCTCAGGTTGAACTGGTCGCGCCAGCGGAATTCGAAGCGCGCCTTCGACAGCGCGTCGTCGCGGACCTTGGCGGCGGGGTGGCCCTTGGCGAGGTCGGCGGCGTGGGCGGCGAGCTTGTAGGTGACGACGCCGACCTTCACATCGTCGCGGTCGGGCAGGCCGAGATGCTCCTTGGGCGTGACGTAACAGAGCATCGCGGTGCCGTACCAGCCGATCATCGCGGCGCCGATGCCGCTGGTGATATGGTCGTAGCCCGGCGCGATGTCGGTGGTCAGCGGCCCGAGCGTGTAGAAGGGCGCCTCGCCGCACGCCTCTAGCTGCTTGTCCATATTCTCCTTGATCTTGTGCATCGGGACGTGGCCCGGGCCCTCGATCATCACCTGCACATCCTGGTCCCACGCGCGCTTGGTCAGTTCGCCCAGCGTGTAAAGCTCGGCGAACTGCGCCTCGTCGTTCGCGTCGGCGATGCTGCCGGGGCGCAGGCCGTCGCCGAGGCTGTAGGCGATGTCATAGGCCTTCATGATCTCGGTGATCTCGTCGAAATGGTCGTAGAGGAAGCTTTCCCTGTGATGCGCGAGGCACCATTTCGCCATGATGCTGCCGCCGCGGCTGACGATGCCGGTGACGCGCTTCGCGGCGAGCGGGACGTAGGGCAGGCGGACGCCCGCGTGGATGGTGAAATAGTCGACGCCCTGCTCGGCCTGCTCGATCAGCGTGTCGCGGAAAATCTCCCACGTCAGCTCCTCGGCGATGCCGCCGACCTTCTCCAGCGCCTGATAGATGGGGACGGTGCCGATCGGGACGGGCGAGTTGCGGATGATCCATTCGCGCGTGTCGTGGATGTTGCGCCCCGTCGACAGGTCCATGACGGTGTCGGCGCCCCAGCGGATCGACCAGACCATCTTGTCGACCTCGGTCGCGACGTCGCTCGCGACCGCGCTGTTGCCGATATTGGCGTTGATCTTGACGAGGAAGTTGCGGCCGATCGCCATCGGCTCGCTTTCGGGGTGGTTGATGTTGCTGGGGATGATCGCGCGGCCGCGCGCGACCTCTTCGCGGACGAATTCGGGCGTGACATAATCGGGGATGCTGGCGCCCCAGTCCTGCCCGTCGCGGACATATTCGGCGAGTCGCTCGCGACCGAGATTCTCCCGCGTCGCGACATATTCCATCTCGGGCGTGACGATACCGCGGCGGGCATAGTGCATCTGGCTGACGTTCGCGCCCGGCCTGGCGCGCAGCACGGTCTTGCGGACGTTGGGGAAGGCGGGGACGCCGCCGCTGCGGTCGGGGCCGAGCTGGCCGTTGTCCTCCGGCCGCACCTCGCGCTGCGCCACCTCCTCGACGTCGCCGCGGGCGCGAATCCAGGCGCTGCGCAGTTCGGGAAGGCCCTGTGCGATGTCGATGCGGGCGTTCGGGTCGGTGTAGGGGCCGCTGGTGTCGTAGACGCGGACGCTGGGTTCGCCGCTGTGCGGGTCGAGGTCGATCTCGCGCATCGCGACCCGGATGCCGCTGCCGGTGGGACACGCGACATGGACCTTGCGGCTGCCGCGGATCGGGCCGGTGGTGACGCCGATGCTGGCGGCGGTCGTCTTGTCGAGGCGGGAATCGATGTCGGCCATGGCAGTCGCTCCATTGCTACGGAGCAAGGCCTGGGATTCCGCGCGGAACGCCAACCCTCCCTCCGCCCGAGTTACCGGGATCAGGTTCGACGGGTCGCGGTCTATTCCGCTCTCAACCTGCGTTTGCGCGCCAGGCTCCCCGGGGATGCCGCCACCTTAGCCGCGCGGTCGCGCGCTGTCCATCGGCGGTTCCGGGTTACTCCGCCGCCACCGCCTCGCGCTTCGTCGCCCGCTGGCCGTCGTAGACGAAGGCGGGGTCCGTCAGGTCGATGTGCGGGAAGGCGTCCTTTTCGGCCCAATAATCCTGGTTGTGGCGCCATTCGGATTTGTCGCCGCGCTTCGGCATTTCCGACAGGCCGCGCATCAGATAGCCGGGGTTGAAATTATCCTCCTCGATCCACGGCAGGATGTCCATGCCCTGATCCTCGGGACGCAGCGCGACCTCGACCTTCTTTGCGCCGATGTCATCCATGTGACCCAGCAGGTTGCAGACGAAGTCGCCCATCATGTCGACGCGCAGCGTCCAGCTCGCGCGGAAATAGCCCATCACCCACGCCAGATTGGGCACCCCCGTCATCATCATGCCGCGATAGGTCACGGTCTCCCCCCAATCGACCGTCCGCCCGTCGACGCTGAAGGGAATGCCGCCCATCACCGACAGGTTGAAGCCGGTCGCGGCGACGATGATGTCGGCCTTGATCTCGGTTCCGTCCGACGTGCGGACGCCCGTTTCGGTGAAGCGGTCGATGGTGTCGGTGACGACGGTCAGCTTGCCCTCGGTCGCCGCGCGGAAGATGTCACCTTCGGGGCAGAAGGCCAGCCGCTGCTGCCATACGCGATAGCGCGGGGTGAAGTGCGGTTCGAACTGGAAGTCCGGGTTGCCCGAAAAAAGGCGGATCAGCTCTTTCAGATCCTCGAACACGGCATCGGGTTCGGTCTGGGCGCGGCGGGTGAGCTGGTCCTGATCGTACATGATCTGCGCGCGCACGACGCGGTGGATCGTCGGTTCGTCGATCCCGACCTCGCGCAGCCGGTCGGCGAGCTCGTTCTTGTTCTCGGAACAGAAGAAATAGGTCGGCGAGCGCTGGAGCATCGTCACATGCGCGGCCTTTTCGGCGAAGGCGGGAACGACGGTCGCGGCGGTCGCGCCCGACCCGATGACGAGGATGCGCTTGCCCGCATAATCGGTGTCCGGGTCCCACAGCTGGGCGTGGACGAACCGGCCCTTATAGTCCGACAGGCCCGGCCAGTCGGGAACATAGGGCTTTTCATGGTCGTAATATCCCTGGCACATCCACAGGAAATCGGCGGTGAATGTGACGGCGACGCCGTCCGCCTTGCGCACCGCCTCGACCGTCCAGCGATTCTCGTCGCTCGACCAGCGGCAGGCGGTGATGCGGTGGCCGTAGCGGATATGATCGCCGATGCCGTTTTCCTCGATCACCTCGCCCAGATATTTGAGGATCTCGGCACCGCTGGCGATCGGCGCGCCGACCCACGGCTTGAAGCGGTAGCCGAAGGTGTAAAGGTCCGAATCGGACCGCACGCCGGGATATTTATGCGTCTCCCACGTGCCGCCGAACGTCTCCTTCATCTCGAGGATCGCGTAGCTTTTGCCCGGGCATTGCTGTTGCAGGTGCCAGGCCGATCCGATGCCCGAAATGCCCGCGCCGACGATCAGCACGTCGACGTGAGTCGGTTCGGCGGCCGTGCCGGGGGTGGAGGTGGCGGCGGCCGACGCCGCCCCGATCGCTGTCGTCATGGTCTGTTCCGCTCCCATATTATCTGGCTAGGGTTTATGCCCTAATCTGTCGTGCGAGTCACGTCTCTGCATTGATCGAGGTCAAAGCCGGGGTGAGGTTCAGCCTTCCGTAGGCTGACCCGTTCCTTCGTCATGCTGAACTCGTTTCAGCATCCATGGCCGGGCCTTCCTTTTTGCGTCGCCTTTTTATTGGAGGGCAGACCATGGACCCCCGGATCGGGTCCGGGGCAGGCTCTGAAACAAGTTGGTGTTTATACCCTTGAGACAGGGACGCTGGTGATCCCCGGCGAAAGCCGGGGTCCATGCGAGGCAGGCGCACGTAGCTGGACCCCGGCTTTCGCCGGGGAACGCTCACCTGTCGGAAGGGGATAATTGCCAAACAAGTTCAGGGTGACGGAAAAGAGTCATCACAGCCTGGCGCCACACTGATGGGTGTCTCGACTTCGCTCGACACGAACGGGTTCGGGTCGGGTCTTTCCCCTAGGACGGATCGACATTCAGCTCTGGCGGCCTGCAAATGGCGGCTTTTCGCGCTTCCGCTGCTCACGTGCCGTCAGCACGCTGCGCTCCGGGTCCCGAAAACCCACCATTTTGACCTGTGGTCGTCTTCGACTCCGGCTCGCCATCTTCTGAATGTCGATCCGTCCTAGAATTGATAGGCGATGCCGACGCCTCCGACCCACTGGTCGGCGCTGCCGGCGTCGCGGACGATCGGCGAAGCGGCGAAACGGCCGGTCATGCGGCCGTATTGCGCGCCGCCGAGCAGCACGAATCCCTTCCGCAGATCGCCCGACAGCGCCCAGGCGCCGGCGAGGCCGATCGTATATTTGCCCGCGGTCGCCTTGCGCCCGGCGCGGTCGTAGACGGGCAGGCCGCTCGCGGCGCTGCCGAGCGGATCGACGTCGTAATAATAGCGGCCGAAGCCCTTGCCATAGATGTTCAACGACGCCGAGACGCCGACATAGGCGCGCTTCGACAGTGGGGTGCCATAGTCGATCGTCGGCGAGACGAACCAGCTTCCGTGCCGTCCCGAAACATCGGCGAGCCCGACGACGCGGACGCCGAGCTGGTCGTAGCGGCTGGTGAAGACGCCCTGGCGGGTGACGCCCATCGCCAATCCCGCCTCGACCGCCAGCTTGCGTTCGCCGAGCGCCTCGACCTGCGCGTCCTTGATGCGGCCGGTGCGGTCGCTGCGCAGGCCGATGATCGGGCCGAACTTGAAGTCGGTGCGCTGGCCGCGCTTCTGCCGGATCAGGTCGACCTGGAAATTGGTGCCGCGGGTCGAAAAGGCGAAGCCGCTGACGCGCCCGCGCAGATAGAAGGCGGGCAGGACGGCGCGCTCGTCGGAGCCGTTGTAGCTCGGCACGCTGATCACTCCGGCGGCGACAGCGAAATGGTCGCGCGCCCATCGGCGATCGTCGTCCTCGTCGCGGTCGCGCGCGGCGGGCAGCAGGATCGAGTCGTCGATGTCGCCGCGATCCTGCGCATAGTGGGCGGGGGCGGGTTGGTCGGCGGGCCCGAGTTCGCGCCCGCCGCTCAGGCTGCGGTCGGCGGGCGGCAGCTCATAGGGCAGCGCGGCTTCGTCCGCGGCGGCGGGCGACGTCGTCCCGATCGCGGCGGCGAGGAGGGCGAGGAACGGCAGGCAAAGCAAGCGAAGGGCGGGCGCGACCATGGACGGTTTATCTTCCTGTCGTGGTGCCCCTCTCGGCGCAATGTGTAAGTCATTGACGCCGCAATGCAATGGGGTAGCGGTGACTGGAATCGGGCCGCCGATCCCCGCATCCGCGTGCATCGGACGTCCTTGCGAGCGGCGAAGCCGCGCGGCAGTCCAGAGCAGGTGCAAGCCGCCCCGCCCGCTGCCAAGGCTTCGCCTTGCGATGGTGGGCTTTTCGTTCCACCATGGCGGCATGTCCGATCGTCGCGCCTTCGCTTTTCCATGCCGCGTCCGCGGCGCCGGTGCGGCATGAGCCGGGCGCCGCGCCTTGCCGGCTATGCGCTGATGGCGGCGGCGGCGCTGCTCGCGCTGGCGATGCGGCGCGCGGGGCTGGAGGCGGTCGGGCCGTTTCCCGCCGTCGCGGTCGCGCTGTTCGCCGGAATGGTCGGCGTGATGCTGGTGTTCACCGACCTGATGGTGCGCGGCCTCTATGCGCAGATCGACGCGGTCAAGCGCGGCGCGGACGCGGAGAGCGACGAAAAGGCTCCGCCTCTTTAGAGGAGGGCGGGACCGGCTTTTCGTTCGACAGTTTCGGTGCTTGGCGGTATGAGGCGGCAAATGACCGACCGTCCGCATACGCCGCTGCTCGACACGGTGGATGTCCCCGCCGACCTCCGCAAGCTGAAGCCCGAACAACTCCGCCAGTTCGCCGACGAACTGCGCGCCGAGACGATCAGCGCCGTCGGCGCGACCGGGGGGCATCTGGGCAGCGGGCTGGGCGTCGTCGAACTGACCGTCGCGCTCCACTATGTGTTCGACACGCCGCGCGACAAGATCGTGTGGGACGTCGGGCACCAATGCTATCCGCACAAGATCGTCACCGGGCGCCGGGATCGCATCCGTACGCTGCGCCAGGGCGGCGGGCTTTCGGGCTTCACCAAGCGCAGCGAGAGCGAATATGATCCGTTCGGGGCCGCGCATAGCTCGACCTCGATCAGCGCCGCGCTGGGCTTTGCGATCGCGAACAAACTGAAGGACGAGCCCGGCCGCGCGATCGCGGTGATCGGCGACGGGTCGATGTCGGCGGGCATGGCCTATGAGGCGATGAACAATGCCAAGCAGGCGGGCAACCGGCTGATCGTCATCCTCAACGACAACGACATGTCGATCGCGCCGCCGGTCGGCGGGCTGTCGGCCTATCTGGCGCGGCTGGTGTCGTCGCGGCCGTTCCTGGAACTGCGCGAGGTCGCGCGGCGCTTCGCGCGCCGGCTGCCGCAGCCGCTGCACAAGGCGGCGCGCAAGACCGACGAGTTCGCGCGCGGGCTGGCGATGGGCGGGACGCTGTTCGAGGAACTGGGCTTCTACTATGTCGGGCCGATCGACGGGCATAATCTGGAGCATCTGATCCCGGTGCTGGAGAATGTCCGCGACAGCGACCATGGCCCGGTGCTGATCCACGCGGTGACGCAGAAGGGCAAGGGCTATGCCCCCGCCGAGGCGGCGGCCGACAAATATCACGGCGTGCAGAAATTCGACGTCATCACCGGCGAGCAGGCGAAGGCGCCGCCGGGGCCTCCCGCCTATCAGAATGTGTTCGGCGAGACGCTGGCGAAGCTGGCCGACAGCGATCCGCGCATCGTCGCGATCACCGCCGCGATGCCGTCGGGCACCGGGGTCGACAAATTCGCGCGCGCGCACCCGGACCGCGCCTTCGACGTCGGCATCGCCGAACAGCATGCGGTGACCTTTGCGGCGGGTCTGGCGGCGCAGGGGATGCGGCCGTTCGCGGCGATCTATTCGACCTTCCTCCAGCGCGCCTATGACCAGGTCGTGCACGACGTCGCGATCCAGAACCTGCCGGTGCGCTTCGCGATCGACCGCGCCGGTCTGGTCGGCGCCGACGGGTCGACGCACGCGGGCAGCTTCGACGTCACCTATCTGGCGACGCTGCCCAACATGGTGGTGATGGCGGCGGCCGACGAGGCCGAACTTGTCCACATGACCTATACGGCGGCCGAATATGACGACGGCCCGATCGCTTTCCGCTATCCGCGCGGCAACGGCATCGGGGTGCCGCTGCCCGCGGTGCCGGAGAAGCTGGCGATCGGCAAGGGGCGCGTCGTGCGCAGCGGCAAGACGGTTGCGATCCTGTCGCTCGGCACCCGGCTCGCCGAGGCGCTGAAGGCCGCCGACACGCTGGAGGCGCGCGGGCTGTCGACCAGCGTGATCGACCTGCGCTTCGCCAAGCCGCTCGACGAGGAGTTGATCCGCCGCACGCTGGCGAATCACGAGGTCTGCGTGACGATCGAGGAAGGCAGCATCGGCGGGCTGGGCGCGCATGTGCTGACGCTGGCGAGCGACGCCGGGCTGATCGACGCGGGCCTGAAGCTGCGCACGATGCGGCTGCCCGACAGCTTTCAGGACCAGGACGCGCCGCACGCGCAATATGACGCGGCGGGACTCAACGCGCCGCAGATCGTCGATACGGTGCTGAAGGCGCTGCGCCACAACAGCGCGGGCGTGGAGGAAGCGGGCGCGCGGGCTTAGTCCGGCCCGCTTTCCATCTCAAGCGCGTCGATAAATCTCGCGCCGATGGCCGATCGCCACGACGAGGATCACCATTCGGCCGTCCTCTATCTTTGCGATCACGCGATAATCGCCGATGCGATAGCGCCAATAGCCGGTGCGTTCGCCGACCAGCGCCTTGCCGCGCTGGCGCGGGTTTTCGAGTGCGGCGACCTGCTCCAGCCCGACAAGGATGCGCTCGCCGGCGCTGCGCGGCAGCTTGCGGAGTTGCCGCCGAGCCGCCGCGTCGAACTCAAGCGTCCAGGCCAAGCTCGCGTCGCATCTGTTCGATCGAAACGGTCTTGCCTGCGTCGGGCTGATTCAACGCTTCTTCGAGAAGCGCGATATCTTCGAGGTCCTCGATATATTCCTCGATCGCCTTGCGCGCGAGGGCGGTTTTGGTCCGGCCCGACCGCCTGGCGGCGGCGGCGAGCCGTTCTTCCAATTCCTTGTCGAGGCGGATGGCCAGCATGGCGAAGCTCCTTTGCTATACATGTATAGCAAAGTTGCCAATTCTGCAATCCAACGGTGTGAAGACTGCGGCTACGCCCCAGGAATGGCGGCGCTGGCGTCGCGGCCGTCGCCTTCGGGGGCGGCGATGATGTCGCGGGTGACGAGGCCCTTGTCGACCACCTGCGTATCGGGGCTGCCGATCTGGCTGCGGATGCCGGCGTCGGCGCGCGGGCCGTCGGCGCTGCCGATGATCGCCGATTCGGTCGCGCTGCGCGGCGAATCGCCGCCGAACAGCGCACGCAGCGTCTGTTCCGCGGTGGTTTCGTTGCCGGGACGCGCGGCGCCGGGCGCGGGCGGAGTCAGCGCGAAATCGGGCGGCACGACGAGCGGCGCCTGGCGCGACACCGCGAATTCGTCGGGCCGGTCGCGGCTGAACAGGCTGTTCGACCCGCAGGCCGAAAGCGTCGTCGCGAGAAGCGAGGCGGCGAGGATGACGGTGGTCCGGTTCACGTAAAAAACTCTCCTGATGCGCCCCGTTTAATCCGCGGCCGTGCCGTTCGCCGAACGGTCGGCGGCCGAAGGCGCCTTTTCGCGCAAGAGCAGCGCGCGCGCAACCAGCAAAAGCACGCCGATGGTGATGCAGGCATCGGCGACGTTGAAGATCAGGAACGGCCGGAAATCCCCGAAATGCAGGTCGGCGAAATCGACGACGAAGCCGTGGCGGACCCGGTCGACGATGTTGCCGAGCGCGCCGCCGAGGATCAGCGCGAGCGCGACGACGTCGCCCTTCGCCTGCTCGCGCGTCATCCAGAAGGCGACCGCGGCGGCGACGAACGCGGTGACGGCGACCAATGTCCAGCGCGTCGTGTCGTTGCAGTCGGAGAACATCGACAGCGAGATGCCGCAATTCTCCGCCCAGGTCAGGTTGAAGATCGGCAGCACGCCGATGACGCGCTTCGCCTCGAGCGACAGCGGGCCGATGACGACCCACTTGCTGACCTGGTCGAGCAGAAAGGCCGTCGCGGCGACGAGCAGGCCGAAGCGCAGATAGGGGGAGCGTTTGCCGGTCATCCCCCGTCCAATACCGTCTCGCAGCGATTGCACAAGCCGCCGTCCTGTGCGACCTCCGGCAGGTGGCGCCAGCAGCGGCCGCATTTGTGGTTTTCGGTGCGCTTCACATCCCATTCGCCCCGGTGGACGGTCGAGGTGATGAAGATTTCCTCATAATCGACGTCGCCCGGATCGTCGGGCAGCCACAGCTCGGCTTCGAGGCTGGACCGGACGACCTTGTCGCGGCGTAGCGGCTCGATCCGTTCGGTGACGAGCGCCCGGGTCTCGCGGATCGCCGCCCATTTCGCGCGCATCGCGTCGCTCTGCGGCAGGACGGGAAGCGCGGGCCATTCGAGCAGATGCACGCTGCCCGCGTCGGGATAGCGCGTGCCCCACACCTCTTCGCTGGTGAACACCAGCACCGGCGCGGCGTAGCGGACGAGCGCGTGGAACAGCGTGTCGAGCACGCTGCGATAGGCGCGGCGGGTGTCGGTGCCGAGCGGCGCGGCGGGGCCGAGGTCGCAGTAGAGGACGTCCTTGCGGATGTCGAAATAGAAGGCCGACAGATCCTCGTTGCAGAAATCGGCGAGGCTGCGCGTGTAGCTGTTGAAGTCGAAATCATCGACCGCCTGCGCCAGCTTCGCATCGAGTTCGGCGAGCAGCGACAGCATGTAGCGTTCGAGCTCGGGCATCGCCGCGACGTCGGTGACGCGCTCCGCCTCGCTGAACCCGTCGAGCGCGCCGAGCAGGTAGCGGAACGTATTGCGCAGCTTGCGATACTGGTCGGCGACCCCGGTGAGGATCTCCTTGCCGATGCGGTGATCCTCGGTGAAATCGACCGACAGCGCCCACAGGCGCAGAATGTCGGCGCCATAGTCGCGCATCAGGTCGATCGGGCTGATCGTGTTGCCGAGCGACTTGGACATCTTCATGCCCTTGGCATCCATGGTGAAGCCGTGCGTCAGCACCGCACGATAGGGGGCGTGGCCGCGCGTGCCGCAGCTTTCGAGCAGCGACGACTGGAACCAGCCGCGATGCTGGTCCGACCCCTCCAGATAGAGGTCGGCGGGGAAGGGCGAACCGTCGTGGCGGACGAGCGCGGGCCAGCGGCCGCTTTCGAGCACGAAGGCGTGGGTCGATCCCGAATCGAACCAGACGTCGAGGATATCGGTGATGCGTTCGTAATCGGCGGCATCGCGATCGGGGCCGAGATACTCCTGCGCGCGCGCATCGCTCCACGCATCGACGCCCAATTCGCGGATCGCCGCGACGATGCGGTCGTTCACCAGCGGATCGTTCAGATACTGGCCGGTCTTGCGGTCGACGAACAGCGTGATCGGCACGCCCCATGCGCGCTGGCGCGACAGCACCCAGTCGGGGCGGGTTTCGACCATGCTGCCGATGCGGTTGCGGCCCTTGGCGGGGACGAAGCGCGTATCCTCGATCGCCTGCATCGCCGCCTGCCGCAGCGTCGGCGCGGCGCACCGCCCTTCCTCGGCCGGGTTGATCGCGCCGCCCTCATTTTCCCAGCGCTTTTCGCCGGGGGACTTGGGCGAGATGTGGGCCATCACCTTGTCCATCGGCACGAACCATTGCGGGGTGCAGCGATAGATGACCTTCGCCTTCGAGCGCCAGCTGTGCGGATAGCTGTGCCGGTAGTCGGCGCTCGCGGCGAGCAGCGCGCCCGCCTCGCGCAGGTCGGAGCAGATCGGGCCGTCGGGGGCGTTGAACTTCGGATTGATGACGCTGCCCTGGCCGCCGAGCCATGCCCAGTCGGCGCGATACTTGCCGTCGCCCTCGACCGCGAATTGCGGTTCGATGCCGTTCGCCTTGCACAGGTCGAAATCGTCCTCGCCATGGTCTGGCGCCATGTGAACGAAGCCGGTGCCGCTGTCGGCGGTGACGAAATCGCCCGTGAGCAGGGGACGGGGCCGCGCGAAAAAGCCGCCGAGATGGTGCATCGGATGGCGCAGCTCGATGCCTTCGAAATCGGCACCGCTGTAGAGGCCCGCGCCGACGTTCCACTTGCCGCCGGTTCCGTCAAGATCGCCGAGGCGCTGCATGACCGACGCCGCAAGATCGCGCGCCACGAGATATTCGACCCGCTGGATATGGCCGGCGTCGTCGGTCCATCCATAATCGATGAGGATATATTGCAGCTCGGGATTGTAGGCGACGGCCTGGTTGACCGGGATCGTCCACGGGGTGGTCGTCCAGATCAGCAGCTTCTGACCGGGAAAGATCTTCCCATTGCCTTTGGTTACTTCGAACGCCACGTCGATCTGGGTCGAGACGATATCCTCATATTCGATCTCGGCCTCGGCGAGAGCGGTCTTTTCGACCGGGGACCACATCACCGGCTTCGCACCGCGATAGAGCATGTCGTTGGCGGCGAATTTGAGCAGCTCGCGGACGATGGTCGCCTCGGCCTCGTAATCCATCGTCAGATAGGGGTGATCCCAGTCGCCGCCGATGCCGAGGCGCTTGAGCTGCTCGCGCTGGGTGTCGACCCAATGCTGCGCATAGGCGCGGCATTCGGCGCGGAATTCCTCGACCGGAACCTCGTCCTTGTTGAGCTTCTTCTTGCGATACTGTTCCTCGACCTTCCACTCGATCGGCAGGCCGTGGCAGTCCCAGCCGGGAACGTAGGGCGCATCCTTGCCCTTCAGCGTCTGGGTGCGGACGACCATGTCCTTGAGGATATGGTTGAGCGCATGACCGATGTGCATGTCGCCATTGGCATAGGGCGGGCCGTCGTGGAGGATGAACTGGTCGCGGCCCTTGCGGCTTTCGCGAATCTGCCCCTCGAGATTGCCTTCGAGCCATTTGGCGAGAATTGCCGGCTCCTTCTGTGGCAGGCCGGCCTTCATCGGGAAGTCGGTCTTGGGCAGGAAGACGGTGTCGCGATAGTCAGGAGCGTCGGTCATGGCCCGGGCGCTTAGCGCAGTTTTGCGGGCGCGCAAAGAAGGGCGAGCGGCTGCTTTTGGAAAAGATTCGCGCAGAGGCGCAGAGAGCGCAGAGAAGGAAGAAGATTCACGCGGAGACGCGGAGAGGTCATGATCGCCGCGAAGCGGCTTTCTCCTTCTTCCCCCGCGCCATGATGCGGAAGCGGTAAGATGAGGGGCCTGTCGGCCGGGCTCTTTCTCTCCGCGCCTCCGCGTCTCCGCGTGAACCAAACTCTCTCTGCGCTCTCTGCGCCTCTGCGCGAATCCTTTTATACGCCCGTCAGCAAGATTTTCGCCTGATCGCAGTCCGCCGCGATCTGGGCCATCAACGCGTCCATCGTGTCGAATTTCGCCTCCGGGCGGAGGAAGGCGTGGAAGGCGACGTCGATCGGCTGGCCGTAGAGGTCGCCCGAGAAATCGAAGAAATGCGGTTCGAGCAGTTCCCTGGGCGGGTCGAAGCTGGGGCGGATGCCGAGGTTGGCGGCGCCTTTCAGCACGCGGCCATCGGACAGCGTGCCGGTGACGGCATAGATGCCGTAGCGCGGGCGCAAATAGCTGCCCATGTCGATGTTCGCGGTCGGGAAACCCAGCAGGCGGCCGTTCTTGTCGCCGTGCTGGACGATGCCGCGCACGGTGAAGGGGCGGGTGAGCAGCCGCGCGGCGGTGGCGCAGTCGCCGGCGCGCAGCGCATCGCGGATGCGGCTCGACGAGACGGCTTCGGCGGCGTCGTCGACCGGCGCTACCATCTCGGTGAAGAAGCCGAGGCGGCGGGCGTGGTCGGCGAGCGTCACGACATTGCCGCCGCGCCCCTTGCCGAAGACGAAATCGGCCCCGGTCACCACCCCGGCGGCGCCGTAGCGATCGAGCAGCAGTTCGGTGATGAAATCCTGTGCGCTGGTGTTCGCCAGCCCGGCGTCGAAGGGGAGGACGAGCATCGCGTCGGCACCCGCGGCGGCGAACAGCTCCTGCCGCTGGTCGAGCGTGGTCAGGCGGAAGGGCGGCGCGTCGGGCTTGAAGAAGCGCACCGGGTGCGGATCGAAGGTCGCGACGATCGCGGGACGGCCGTCGTCCTTCGCATGATGGACGGCGCGGCCGACCACCGCCTGGTGCCCGGCGTGGAAGCCGTCGAAATTGCCGAGCGCGATGACGCCGCCGCGCAGGGCGGCGGCGATGCGGTCGTGGCCGTCGAGGCGGATCACGCGCTTTCCTCTCTCCGTTTGCCCTGAGCGTGTCGAAGGGCCGCTCTTTCTTGCCACGGTGAAGGAAAGAGCAGTGCTTCGACAAGCTCAGCACGAATGGACTGAGAAGGCGGGGTCATTTCGCGGCGGCCATCGGCGCGAGCCCCGCGCGGATGACGCGGATCGCGTTGCCGCCCATCGCGGCGCGGATTTCGTCGTCGGTGAAGCCCGCGTCGATCAGCGCCTGCGTCACCTGCACCAGCTTCGACGTGTCGAAGCGCACCGTCGTCGCGCCGTCATAGTCGCTGCCGAGCGCGACATGGTCGATGCCGACGAGGTCGCGGACATGCTTCATCGCCTTCGCGATGCTCGTGGGCGAGGTGTCGCAGACCGCGGCGTCCCAATAGCCGATACCGATCACGCCGCCGGTCGCGGCGACCCCGCGAATCTCGTCGTCGGAAAGGTTGCGGTTGACCCCGCACGTCGCCTGCACCCCGCCGTGGCTGGAGACGACGGGGCGGCGCGCCATCGTCAATATGTCGGCGACGCAGGCGTGGCTGCAATGCGCGATGTCGACGATCATCCCCTTCGCTTCCATCCGCTGCACGACCTGTCGGCCGAGCGGGGTCAGCCCGCCCTTTTTCAGGCCGTGCATCGACCCGGCGAAGATATTGTCGAAGAAATGGGTGATCCCCGCCATGCGGATTCCGGCGGTGTAGAGCTTGTCCAGATTGTCGATATCGCCTTCGAGATCGTGGAGCCCCTCGACGCTGAGCATCGCGCCGACCGGCGGCGGCGCCTTGGTGCGCCGCGCCGCGAGCAGCGCGTCGAGCTGCGGCTGCGTCGCGACCGCCATCAGCCGGCCCTGCGACGCGGCGACGGCACGGTGCAGTTTCTCGGCATGCCACAGCGAGCGTTCGAGCAGCGAGTTCCACGTCCGCACCGGTTGAAGCTGCGCGATGACGAGACTGGTGACGATGTCGGTGTCGTCGCCGTTGGCGTCGTAATTCTGCCCCTTGGGCGCCTTGGTCGTACTCGACAGGATCTGGAGCGCGACATTCCCCTCTGCGAGGCGCGGCAGGTCCATGTGGCCGCGATCCGCCGGCTTCAGGAAATCGCGGCTCCACAGCAGGCTGTCGCTGTGCAGGTCGACGATCGTCAGCGTCTTGTGCAGCGCCTTCGCATGCTCGCCGACCTGAAGCAGCGGCTTGCCGTCGATCTTGTTCGTGCCGCGCTCGATCATGCCCGGCGCGAAGAGGAAGAAGGCCGCCGCCGCGACTAGCAGCAGCGCGAGAAGTCCGATCAGCCAGCGGCGCATTCTTCTTCTCCCCTATCCGGTCCTGCGGGTGAAGGTGACGAAGCTGTAGGCCGGCCGTCCGGCTTCGCCCGGGTGATCCTCGCGCGCGATTTCCTGCCATTCGCGGGCGTCGGGATAGGCGATGGTCGCGTCGCCCGCAGGTTCGAGCGCCACCTCGGTCAACTCGATGCGCGTCGCGAGCGGCAGGAACAGGCGATAGATGTCGGCGCCGCCGATCACCATCGCCTGCGGCGCGTTGGCGAGGCGCAGCGCCTCTTCGACCGATCCGGCGGGCTCGGCGCCCTCCTCGTGCCAGTCGGGATCGCGGGTGAGGACGATGTGGCGCCGTCCGTCGAGCACCGCGGGCAGGCTGTCGAAGGTCTTGCGCCCCATGATCATCGGGCGGCCCATGGTGAGCTGCTTGAAGCGGCGCAGGTCGGCGGGCAGGTGCCACGGCATCTTTCCGTCCGCGCCGATGACGCCGTTGGCGGCGCGGGCGAGGATCAGCGTGATGTCGGGACGCTTCATCGGGGCACGGCCTCCGGACCGACCCCCGGACCGACCCACGTGACATGGCCGAGCTTGCGCCCCGGACGCACCTCGGTCTTGCCATAATGGTGGACGTGTGCGGCGCCGTCGGCGAGCAGGTCGGGGACGCGGTCGATGTCGGCGCCGATCAGGTTGTGCATCGTCACCGGCAGCCGCGGCACGGCGGTGCTGCCGAGCGGCAGGCCGGCGACGGCGCGGACATGATTTTCGAACTGGCTCGCCACCGCGCCCTCGATCGTCCAGTGGCCGCTGTTGTGGACGCGCGGCGCCATCTCGTTGAACAGCGGCCCGGCGTCGGTCGCGAAGAATTCGCCGGCGAGCACTCCGACATAATCGAGCGCGTCGGCGACCTGCGCCAGCAACGCGCGCGCCTCCGCCTGCTGGTCGAGGACGATCGGCGGCGGCGGCAGCGTCGAGGCGCGCAGGATGCCGGCTTCGTGCACGTTGAGCGGGCTGTCCCAGACGCGCGTCTCGCCGTCGAGGCCGCGCACCAGGATCGCCGAGAATTCGTGCGCGAAGGCGACGAAGCCTTCGAGGATCGCGGCGCGCGCGCCGATCGCCTGCCACGCCGCGTCGGCATCGGCCGGGTCGGGCGAGGCGATCCGCGCCTGCCCCTTGCCGTCATAGCCCATGCGCACCGTCTTGAGGATCGCGGGCGTGCCGATCGCCGCGAGCGCGGCGTCGAGCGCGGCGCGGTCGGGCACCGCGGCGAAGGGCGCGGTGCGGCCGCCGAGACCGGCGACGAACGCCTTTTCGGCGAGCCGGTCCTGCGCGACCTCCAGGCTTTTCGCGCCGGGGCGCACCGCGACATGCCCCGACAGGAAGCGCACCGTGTCGACGGGAACATTCTCGAACTCGAAGGTCACGACGTCGCAGGCGGCGGCGAAGGCGGCCAGCCGTTGCTCGTCGTCCCACGCCGCGCGCGTATGCATCGCCGCGACCTCCGCCGCGACGCTTTCGCGGTCGGGGGCATAGACATGGGTGCGATAGCCGAGCTGGGCGGCGGCGGCGGCGAGCATGCGGCCGAGCTGGCCGCCGCCCAATATGCCGATGGTCGATCCGGGCGGCAGCATCCGCGATCAGCCCTCGCGCACCGGAACCGGGGCGACGCCCCCGGTCTGTGCGGCGCGCCAGGCGTCGAGCTTTTGCGCAAGGCCGGCGTCGGCGTTCGCGAGCAGCGCTGCGGCGAACAGGCCGGCGTTGGTCGCGCCCGCCTTGCCGATCGCGAAGGTCGCCACCGGCACCCCGCCGGGCATCTGGACGATCGACAGCAGGCTGTCCATGCCGTTCAGCGCCGCCGACTGGACGGGGACGCCGAGCACCGGGACGCGCGTCATCGATGCGATCATGCCGGGCAGGTGCGCGGCGCCGCCCGCGCCGGCGATGATTGCCTTCAACCCGCGGTCCGCCGCTTCGCGAGCATAGGCGACGAGCCGGTCGGGGGTGCGGTGCGCGGAGACGATCCGCACCTCGTGCGCAATCCCCAGTTCATCGAGAACCTGCACGGCATGCGCCATGGTCGGCCAGTCCGACTGGCTGCCCATGATCACGCCGACGCTGATGCCGGTGTCCGGCGCCGCTTCGCCCATCACCCCAATCTCCCTGCCGCGGCGATTCACCGCCGTCCGGTCCCCCTAGCGGGTCGGGAAGGCGGGAGCAACGCCGGCTTGGGATCCCGTTTACCGATTGGTATCAATTGGCGGCTATCGTCGTTCCACGCAGCCCGCCGGCACCCGGCCGGGGGCGGGGGTTCGCTTCGGGGACGATGGATGGACAGCATGGGGGGGGCACGGATCGCGGTCGACCGGACCGGCGTCATATCCGTCGACTCCATCGAAGATCAGCTCCGCGACATGCGTCGCGAACGCGACGCGCTGCGCCGCGAGAACCGCATCTTGAAGATCGCCGTCGCCGAACTCGAACGCGTGTCGGAACGCGACACGCTGACCCCGCTGTTCAACCGCCGCTATTTCCTGACCGCGATCCACCAGCGCATCGCCCGCTTCGAGCGCCATGCGGAGAGCGCGGCGATCGTCTTCGCCGACCTCAACCAGCTCAAGCGGATCAACGACAGCCTCGGCCACGCCGCGGGCGATTTCGCGCTGCTCGAGGTGGCGAAGCGGATGCAGGAATCGATCCGATCGACCGACGTCGCGGCGCGGATCGGCGGCGACGAGTTCGGGCTGATCCTCGACCAGTCGAGCGAGGCCGGCGCGCGCGCGCAGGTCGAACGGCTGCAGCATGTGCTGGCGGCGACGCCCGCCGTCTACGATGGGCATGCGATCACCCTGTCGGCCTGTTTCGGGGTCGCGATGCTGCGGACCGGGATGACCGAATCGGACATACTGGCCGCCGCCGACCGCGACATGTACAGCTGCAAGCTGGCGCTCGGCAGCGCCATGGGACACCGCTGACCCGTCTTGCGGGGCTGCCGCCTCAATCACCTGTTAACCAAAAGCGCGCATGATCCGCCCGAGGGGGAGGGGATGCGTCATGCACGGCCATAGCGACCCGGTTCATCACATCCAGCGCCGGATCACCGGCCAGATCGGCGCGCTCGCCGACGCGCTGCCGCATTGCGCGCTGTCGCAGTTCGTCGAAGGCGTCGACGATATCCGGCGCCTTGCGCGCGACCATGGTTTCGCGATGGTCGAAACGCTGGCGAGCCGGCTCGAATCGGCGGTGGCGGCGGGCGGCTTCCAGGCCGCGATCCGCACCTATCTCGACGCGATGAGCGACGCCGCCGGCGCGCCGCCGGGACCGCTTCCCGCCGCGGCGCAGGAGGCGTGGCTCGCCTCGGTGGCGACCCGGCTCGGGCATTGACGCCGCGCCGCTGACGCCGCACATCGCCTGTCATGGATGCCATCATGCTCGCCCTCGTCGCGGTGGCGCTCGCCAATGCCGACGGGCGCGCGGGGCGTTTCCTGTCGGACCTGCTGGCCCTGCGCGCCGACCGGCGCCGCACCGTCGCCATCGCTTTCGGAGCCTTCGGCGCCAACGCGCTGATCGCCGCGGTCGCGGGGAGCATCGCCAACCGCATGATCGGACAGGGCGTCGTCGCGCTGCTGCTGGCCCTTGCCCTGCTGACCGCAGCGGGCGCGCTCGTCTGGCGCGGCGCGGCGGCATCTCCGGCGGAGCGCGAGGCGGAACTGCCGGCGCCGCTGCTGGCGGCGCAGCTGTTGCTGGTCCAGTTCGGCGATCGCAGCCACGTCCTGATCGGCGCGCTCGCGGCGACGAGCGGCGCGGGCGTCTGGGCCGCTGCGGGCGGCTTCATCGGCTGGGTGCTGGCGCTGTTGCCCGTGCTGGCTTTCGGTCCCGGGCTCACCGCGCATCGCGCCGCATCGGTCATCCGCTGGGGCGCCGCCGCGATCCTGCTGCTGTGGGGCGTGCGCGCGGCGATGACCGCCTTCGGCTTGTAGGTTTCGCCCGTTTTTCCGTCGGTCATCGAATTTTTCGATGACAGCGGCCGAGAGGTTCCATGGGAACTTTTGACCGGCTTCGGCTATATGAAGGAAAAGCAAACGAAAGGACGATATATGCCCCAGAAGAACCAGCCCGCGATCGCCGACGCGCTCAATGCGCTGCTCGCCGACAGCTTTGCCCTCTATCTCAAGACCAAGAATTATCACTGGCACGTCCAGGGCCCGCATTTCCGCAGCCTGCACCTGCTGTTCGACGAACAGGCGGCCCAGATCCTGGCGACCACCGACCTGATCGCGGAGCGGGTACGCAAGAATGGCGCCACGACGCTCCGTTCGATCGGCGATATCGGGCGGCACCAGTCGATCAAGGACGACGACAAGGCCGGGGTCGACGCCGACACGATGGTCCGCACCCTCGCCAAGGACAATGAGACGCTGCTCGAACGGCTCCACGAAGCCAAGGACGCGGCGGAGGCCGATGGCGACATCGCGACCAGCGGGCTTGTCGACGGCTGGGCCGACGAGACGCAGCAGCGCATCTGGTTCCTCAAGGCGACCGAGGGCTATTGAGCCCCGGGGGCGCCCCTCTTCTTCGTGGTGCGAGCGCGGCAATCTCCGGTTCCGGCGGGGCCGGACGATGGCTGGAGATTGCTTCGCTTCGCCCGCAATGACGATTCGGGCTGAGGGCGGCCCCGTTAGAGTCTGATCGTCTTGGCTTGCAAGGCCACGTGCTCCCCCGAAGGCGGGAGCCCGGAGCTTCGAAGAGCCAAGGTCGGCGCCATGTCGCTCTGGGTCCCCGCCTGCGCGGGGACACGGCGTGGTTCATCCAATATGATCGCGCTGCTAAAGCCGCTCCGCCTGCACCACCGTGTCCGAGGCGCGCAGCGCCGACAGGATGCGCATCACATGATGGACGTCGCGCACCTCGACGACGACGTCATAGGTGTGAAAGCCGCCCTCGCGGTTCGACAGCCGCAGATTGGTGATGTTCGCCGAATTGGCGGCGAGGATGCCCGACATTTCGGCGAGCGTCCCCGGCTCGTTCATGATGACGACGCACAGCCGCGCGTTGCCGCCCTCGCTATTCTCCTGCCAGCGCAGGTCGATCCAGTCGGCGTCGATCCCGTCGGCGAGGCTGGGGCAGTCGATGACATGCACCTCGATCCCCTCGCCGGGCCGCGCAAGGCCGACGATGCGGTCGCCGGGAACCGGATGGCAGCAGGCGGCGAGCTTGTAGGCGACCCCCGGCGTCAGCCCCGCGATCGACACGGCGGCGCCCTGCCGCAGCTTGCCGGGCTTGGTCTTCATCTCGGCGGTGATGCCGGGTACCAGCGCCTCCATGACGGCATTGTCCGATAGCTGGCGCTTGCCGATCGCGACATAGAGCGCGGTGTCGTCGTCGAGCTTCAGCCGCTCGACCGCGGCGGCGCGCGCCTTGTCGCCGATGCGGCCGGGCAGGCGCTGGACGATCTCCTCGTAGATCTTGCGCCCCAGCGCCGCGAGCTCGACGCGCTCCTTCGACCGCACATGGCGGCGGATCGCCGCACGCGCCTTGCCGGTGACGGCGAAGCCCAGCCACGCGGGCTGCGGCGTCTGCTTGTCCGACGTCAGGATTTCGACCGTGTCGCCGTTGACGAGCTGGGTGCGCAGCGGGACGAGGCGGCCGTTGACCTTGGCCCCCACCGTCCGGTCGCCGAGCCCGGTGTGGACCGCATAGGCGAAATCGACCGGCGTCGCGCCCTTGGGAAGCTGGAACAGGCTGCCCTTCGGCGTGAAGGCGAAGATGCGGTCCTGATACATGGCGATGCGGGTGTTTTCGAGGAACTCGTCCGGATCGTGCGTCTGTTCGAGGATTTCGAGCAGGTCGCGAATCCAGCCCGCCTGCCCGTCGGGGCCGCTGCCGCCCTGCTTGTAGGCCCAGTGCGCCGCAAGGCCATATTCGGACTGCTGGTGCATTTCGCGGCTGCGGATCTGGATTTCGATCCGCATGTTCTGCTGGTGCATGATCGTCGTGTGCAGCGACTTGTAGCCGTTGCGCTTCGGCGTCGAGATATAGTCTTTGAAGCGGCCGGGGACCATTTTCCACTTGCGGTGGAAGAGGCCGAGCGCGGCATAGCAGTCGGCGTCGGTCGGGGTGATGACGCGAAAGGCGATGATATCGGTCACCTGTTCGAAGCTGACGTGGCGTTCCTGCATCTTGCGCCAGATCGAATAGGGATGCTTCTCGCGCCCCGACACGTCGGCCTCTATGCCGTTCTTCGCGAGCAGCTCCTTGAATTCGCGGCTGATCGCGGCGACCTTGTCCTTGCCGCCGGCGGTCAGCTTGGCGAGGCGGCCGGTGATCGTCGCATAGGCCTCCGGCTCCAGCTCGCGGAAAGCGAGAAGCTGCATCTCGCGCATATATTCGTACATGCCGATCCGCTCGGCGAGCGGGGCATAGATGTCCATCGTCTCCCGGGCGATGCGGCGGCGCTTCTCGGGTTTCTGGATGAAATGCAGCGTGCGCATATTGTGCAGCCGGTCGGCCAGCTTGACCAGCAGCACGCGGATATCATCCGACATGGCGAGCAGGAACTTGCGCAGATTCTCGGCCGCGCGCTCATTCTCGGTCTGCGCCTCGATCTTGCTGAGCTTGGTGACGCCGTCGACCAGGCGCGTCACGTCGGGACCGAACAGCCGCTCGATCTCTTCGGGGGTGGTCAGCGTATCCTCGAGCGTGTCGTGGAGCAGCGCGGTGACGATCGTCTCGCTGTCGAGATGCAGGTCGGTCAATATGCCCGCGACCTCGACCGGATGGCTGAAATAGGGATCGCCCGACGCGCGCTTCTGGCTGCCGTGCTTCTGGACGGTGAAGACATAGGCGCGGTTGAGCAGCGCCTCGTCGACGTCGGGATCGTAGGCGCGCACGCGTTCGACAAGTTCATATTGCCTGAGCATTGCCGTCAATGTCGTGCAAGCGCCGTCAATTGCAATGCGAAAATGCGTCGCGGCGTTCGAACGGGGTATCGGCCGGGCGGCGGCGCGCGCCATAAACTTTTGGCGTTGGCACGGATAATGCGTTAGTGCCGAGTCATGGGAAAAAGTGCTGGGTCCATGGAAAAGCTGCGCGAACCGTTGAACGATCTGGTCGGGGGGCAGTGCGCGTTGCCGCTGGCGCTCGAGGCGATGGGCGAGAGATGGTCGTTCATGATCCTGCGCGCCGCCTTCAACGGCGTGCATCATTTCGAGGAATTCCAGCACGAGCTGAACATCGCGCGCAACATATTGTCGAACCGGCTGTCGCGGCTGGTCGACCATGGCATCATGGCGCGCGAGGTGATGGCCGAGGATCGCCGCAAGGTCCGCTACGAGCTTACCGAAAAGGGGCTGGAACTGCTGCCCGCGATGATCGCGCTGCGGCAATGGGGCGAGAAATGGGGCGCCGGCGTGCCTTCGACCCCGGTGCTCGTCGACGTGCGCGACGAACAGCCGATCGGCCCGGTGACGATCACCGCGCACGACGGCAGGCCGCTGGGGTACAAGGAGCTGCTGTGGAAGCATCGGTCCGAACTGCAGCCGCTCGGCCAGGCGCGGGTGCGGGCCGACGCGCGCGTCGATCCGGTCGCGGCCGAATGAGCCGCGCACGCGCCGCCCGCTGATCGTCCGGACGCCGCCTCTCTCATGCCGCTGTTCGGACTGACCTCGCCGGGGCCCTTTTTCGGCAACAAGATTCGCGCCTTCTGGAACCTCCAGATCCTGGGCTGGCTCGCCTGGTTCGGGCTGCGCGCGATGTCGGGGTTCGCGGGCGGGCAGACCTTCGATTTCCTCGTCCTCGTCGTCGTTTCGGCGGTCACGGGCTTTTCGCTGACGCTGCTGCTGTCGGTCTGCTATCGCGCGCTGATCAATCGCCGCACCATCCTGGTGTGGGGGGCGTGCTTCGGGGTGCTGGCGATCGCGACCGCGATCTGGGCCTTCATCGACGCCTGGTTCCTCCAGATACTGAAACCCGACAGCGACACGAGCTTCACCGGCCTGCTGCTGGTCGCCATCTATATCGACGCGACGACGCTGGCCGCCTGGTCGGCGCTTTATTTCGCGATCAACTATTTCCTCCAGCTCGAGGAGCAGAGCGACCGCGTGCTGCGGCTGGAGGCGCAGGCGGCGTCGGCGCAGCTCGCGATGCTGCGCTATCAGCTCAATCCGCATTTCCTGTTCAACACGTTGAACAGCATTTCGACGCTGGTGCTGCTCAAGCAGTCCGAACCGGCGAATGCGATGCTGTCGCGCCTGTCGGCCTTCCTGCGCTACACGCTCGCCAACGAACCGACGGCGCAGGTGACGCTGGCGCAGGAGATCGAGACGCTGAAGCTCTATCTCGATATCGAGAAGATGCGCTTCGAGGACCGGCTGCGCCCGCATTTCCACATCGATCCCGGCGTCGCGCGGGCGCGATTGCCCTCGCTGCTGCTCCAGCCGCTGATCGAGAATGCGATCAAATATGCGGTGACGCCGCAGGAAGAGGGCGCCGATATCACCATTTCCGCACAGCTTGCCGGTCAAAAGGTTCGGATTACCGTGTCCGACACCGGCGCGGGATT
Organism: Sphingopyxis granuli; assembly: GCF_001559015.1. Taxonomy (NCBI): domain Bacteria; kingdom Pseudomonadati; phylum Pseudomonadota; class Alphaproteobacteria; order Sphingomonadales; family Sphingopyxidaceae; genus Sphingopyxis; species Sphingopyxis granuli. Next base: position 4,267,327 of record NZ_CP012199.1, on the reverse strand, counting down.
GTCAGCCGACGGCGCGAACCCCACGACGGGCATTGCAACGGAATCGACGGGCGTGGGTTTAGCGAACATCAGGGACCGGCTGGCCCAGGCGTTCGGCGACCAGCACAGGTTCGATGCGCAGTCGGGCGATGACGGCGGTTTCACGGTGACGATCGAGTTTCCGTTTCAGCCCGACGGACAGGCAAGGATTGGAACCGAAGCGACATGACGATCAGAACCATCCTGGTGGATGATGAAAAACTGGCGACCCAGGGCCTGCAACTCAGGCTCGAAGCGCACCCGGATGTCGAGGTTGTCGACACCGCCCTGAACGGCCGCGAGGCCATCCGAAAGATCAAGACCCACAAGCCCGACCTCGTCTTCCTCGACATCCAGATGCCGGGGTTCGACGGCTTTTCGGTGATCCAGGGGCTGATGGAGGTCGAACCGCCGCTGGTGGTGTTCGTCACCGCCTATTCGGACCATGCGATCCGCGCCTTCGAGGCGCAGGCGGTCGACTATCTGGTCAAGCCGGTCGAACCCGAACGGCTCGCCGACGCGCTCGACCGCGTCCGCCAGCGGCTGACCGAAAAGCGCGGCGCCGCCGAGGTCGAACGGCTGAAGACCGTGCTCGCCGAGGTCGCGCCCGAAGCGGTGGAGGAATTCGAGGGCGAGACGGCGGCCGAAGCGCCCGCCGCCGACCGCTATGAAAAGATGATCAACATCAAGGATCGCGGCCAGATTTTCCGCGTCGACGTCGACAGCATCGAGCGGATCGATGCCGCGGGCGATTACATGTGCATCTATACCGCCGACAACAGCCTGATCCTGCGCGAGACGATGAAGGATCTGGAAAAGCGGCTCGACCCGCGGAATTTCCAGCGCGTGCATCGCTCGACGATCGTCAACCTCAGCCAGGTCAAGCAGGTCAGGCCGCATACCAACGGCGAATGCTTCCTGATCCTGGGGTCGGGCGCGCAGGTGAAGGTCAGCCGCAGCTATCGCGACGTCGTGGCGCGGTTCGTGCATTGAGGACGGCGTCGCCCCGGTGAAAGCTGGGGCCGCTGTCGTCGTGATCCACCGTCAGCGATCCCGGCATTCGCCGGGATGACGCTTATAGTTGATGCCCCGTCCGGTCGCGCTTGGTCGCGAGATAATGTTCGTTGTGCGGATTGGTCGGGAGCGCAAGCGGGATGCGTTCGACCACCTCGACGCCTTCCTTTTCCAGCCGCGCGACCTTTTCGGGATTGTTGGTCATCAGTCGGATGCGCGCGATTCCCAACAGGTCGAGCATCCGCCCGGCGATCGCGAAGTCGCGCGCCTCGACCGGGAAGCCGAGCCGCAGGTTGGCGTCGACCGTGTCGTAGCCCTGATCCTGCAACGCATAGGCGCGCAGCTTGTTGACGAGGCCGATGCCGCGCCCTTCCTGCCTGAGGTAGAGCAGCACCCCCCACGGCGCGTCGGCCATCGCGTGGAGCGCGGCGTGAAGCTGCGGCCCGCAATCGCATTTGAGGCTGCCGAGCACGTCGCCGGTCAGGCATTCGCTGTGCAGGCGGACGACCGGCGGGTTGGCGTCGCGCCGGCCGATGACGAGCGCGACATGGTCCGACGCCTCCTCGGGGCTGCGGAAGGCAACGATCTCGGCGGTCTCGCTCGCCGCGACGGGCAGGCGCGCGCGCGCGGCGATCGCGAGACGCGCGGGGTCGAGCAGCGCGGCGACGTCGCCGTCGGTGCATTCGGCCTCGACGCCGCCGGCGGCCGGACGCACGAAGAAGGCGGGAAGCAGGCCGGCGTGGCGCGCCATCGTCATCGCCGCGGCGGCGGCCGCTTCGCCGCCGGTGGCGACGGTGCGGAACGGCCCCTTGAGCGGGTGCGCGAGGTCGAGCGCGGGATCGGCGACGGCGAGCGCGGCGGCGACGCTGTTGCCCGCGCCGGCGAGCCGCACCGGCCCCGGCGTCGCGGCCGCGCGCTGGTTGGTGAGCTTGAGCGTCACCGCGCGCTCGCCCGACAGCAGCATGTCGGCACCGCCGAATTCGGCGAGCGCCGCATCGGAAGCGCTTTCGACCGCGAGCAGGTCGAGCGCCCCGTCGGCGGCGCCGACGCGCAGCGGCCAGCCGCGGCGCAGCGCGTCGATCGCGCGCGCGGCGCGGCGCGCGCCCGCGGCGGCGGCGTCGCTCAAAAGGCGAACTCCGTGATCAGCGGAATATGGTCCGACGGCCGCTCCCAGCTTCGCGCCGGCTGGACGACGCGGTGCGCCTGCGCGCGGTCGCCGAGGTCGGGCGTCACCCACATATGGTCGAGCCGGCGGCCGCGGTTCGACGCCGCCCAGTCCTTCGCGCGGTAGCTCCACCAGGTGTAGAGCGGGGTCGGGGCGGCGATGAAGCGGCGGCCGAGATCGACCCAGTCCGACGCCGCCTGCAGCCGCGCCAGCGTCTCGACCTCGATCGGGGTGTGGCTGACCACGTCGAGCAGCGCCTTGTGGTTCCACACGTCGCTTTCGAGCGGCGCGACGTTGAAATCGCCGGTGAGCACGGTCGGCTGGTCGAGCGCGCCCGCCCAGTCGGTCATGCGGCCGAGGAAGTCGAGCTTTTGCCCGAACTTGGGGTTGAGCGTCCGGTCGGGAATGTCGCCGCCCGCGGGAATGTAGACATTGTCGACCCGCACGCCCGACGGCAGCGTCACGCCGACGTGCCGTGCCTCGCCATTCGCCTGCCAGTCATATTTGCGCACGTCGGTCAGCGGCAGCCGGCTGACGATCGCGACGCCGTGGTGCATGCGCTGGCCGTTGGTGACGATGTGGGTGTAGCCGAGCCGGTGGAACATGTCGGCGGGGAAGAGGCCGCATTCGACCTTGGTTTCCTGAAGGCAGAGGACATCGGGCGCCTCTTCGTGCAGCAGCTTCTCGACGATGCCGATGCGGGCGCGGACGCTGTTGATGTTCCAGGAGGCGATGCTTGTCATGCGGCGGCTCTATCGGGGGCGGATGCGGTTCGCAATGCCGGGCAGCCCGAAGAAGAGCGAGAGCCATGGCCCGGAAAAACATAAACCCCCGTCCCAGGGGCGGTGGGACGGGGGCTCAAGGTCAGCGTTCGTCACGCTCTTGAAAGAAGGTGCCGGGCCATCCGGATGGGGCAACAGGGGGAAACCCAAAACCGGGAGCCGTGTTGGCGCCTTCGAGGGTTGGAATAGCCGCTTTTCCCTGTCGCCAAGCTGAACGAAACGGCGCCCTGCCAGCCTGTGCCTTCCGTTCGTCGGCGCCAGAACGCCGCTCGTCGAACATCGGCCCGCCTTCCCGTGGGGAAAGCGGGCCGGTGCCGCGCGACGATGGGCAGATGGGGGCGGGATGGACCGGAAAGAGTGCGCGTCAGCGGCCGCCGCGCTTCTTCGGGCGCGGGTCGGTCCAGCGGAAGGCCGAATCGGCCACCGCGACGTTGAACTTCTGGTTGCTGAGGTCGATGCGGGTGCGGTTGTTCTGCGAATCGAGCGCGACCCAGCCGCGCAGGCGCAGCCCCGCCGGCGCCGCCGCGTCACGGATGAACACCATCGTGATCGTGCCATATTCGGGGCGCTTCGGATCGTGGACCTCGACGCTCAGCACGTCGCTGCTGTCGGTCGGCAGCACCTTCGCATATTTCGACAGGTCGCGGTCGGGGTCGAGCAGCGCGCCGAGCGGCGAATTCTTCACCGGCCAGCGCTGTACCTGCTTCACCTCGTAATCGATCATCGTCAGCGCGCTGCCGTCGCCGACGATCAGCATCGGCACGCCCTTCTGATACTGGAAGCGGATCTTGCCGGGGCGCTTGAGGGTCAGCGCGCCGGACAGCCGCTGGCCGTTGCGGTCGGTCTGCACGAAATCGGCGGTCATCGAGCTGGTCGACTTGAGGTGCGCCTGCACCGCCGCCAGCGTGCTCGACGCCTGCGCAATCGCCGGGGCGCCGGCGGCAAGGCCGACGACCGCCGCGGGCGCGAGCGTCCAGGCGGCAAGGCGGGTCAGGCGGCGGCGGAAGGTCTGTTCGGTCATCGGGCTCTCGTCATTGTGGAATCGGTCTGTGAATCGGGTCGTTATCTGGACGCAAGGCCTTGAACCGGCCCTGAACCCCGCGTCCAGCCTTCCAGCCGTCATTGCGAGGAGCGTAGCGACGAAGCAATCTCCTGCCGTCGTCCGGCCTTGCCGATCGCTGGAGATTGCTTCGTCGCCTGCGGCTCCTCGCAATGACGCGGGGGTATTCGTTCAAATCGCGGGCGGGCGCTTCGGTTCCGTGTTCCGCTATCGCGGCTGGCCATATTGATCGGTCAGCACGTCGCGCCGCCCGACATGGTTGGGCGGGCTCACCAGCCCTTCCTCCTCCATCCGCTCGATCAGCCGCGCCGCGCTGTTGTAGCCGATGCGCAATTGCCGTTGCAGCCAGCTCGTCGAGGCCTTCTGGCTCTCGGCGACGATCTGGCACGCCTTCGCATACATGCGGTCCTCGGCGCTGTCGCCGCCCGCCGGGGCGCCCTCCATCGCGAAGCCGCCGTCCTCGGGCTCCTCGGTGACGCTCTCGACATAGTCGGGCGCACCCTGGCCGCGCCAGTGATCGGCGACCGCGCGCACCTCGTCGTCGGAGACGAAGGGGCCGTGGATGCGGGTGATCTGCTTGCCGCCGGGGACGTAGAGCATGTCGCCCTTGCCAAGCAATTGCTCGGCGCCGCCCTCGCCCAGGATGGTGCGGCTGTCGATCTTCGAGGTGACGTTGAAGCTGATGCGCGTCGGCAGGTTCGCCTTGATGACGCCGGTGATGACGTCGACCGACGGACGCTGCGTCGCGAGGATCAGGTGGATGCCCGCCGCGCGCGCCTTTTGCGCGAGGCGCTGGATCAGGAACTCGACCTCCTTGCCCGCGGTCATCATCAGGTCGGCGAGTTCGTCCACCACCACGACGATCTGCGGCAGCGGCTGATAGTCGAGCGTCTCCTCCTCATAGACCGGCTGGCCGGTGTCGGGATCGTAGCCGGTCTGGACGCGGCGCCCGAGCGACTTGCCCTTGGCGAGCGCGGCGCGGACCTTGTCGTTGTAGCCCGCGAGGTTGCGGACCGACAGCGACGACATCATCCGATAGCGGTCCTCCATCTGCTCGACCGCCCATTTGAGCGCGCGGATCGCCTTCTTGGGCTCGGTGACGACGGGCGCGAGCAGGTGCGGGATGCCGTCATAGACGCTGAGTTCCAGCATCTTCGGGTCGATCATGATCAGCTTCACCTGATCGGGGCCGAGCCGATAGAGCAGCGACAGGATCATCGCGTTCAGCCCGACCGACTTGCCCGAGCCGGTGGTGCCGGCGATCAGCAGGTGCGGCATCGGCGCGAGGTCGGCGATCACCGGGTCGCCGCTGATGTTCTTGCCGAGGATGATCGGCAGCGATCCCGTCTGCTCCTGAAACAGCGCGCTGCCGATCATCTCCGACAGCACGACCGATTCGCGGTGCGCGTTGGGCAGTTCGATGCCGATCACGGTTCGCCCGGGGATCGGCGCGATGCGCGCCGACAGCGCCGACATGTTGCGCGCGATGTCGTCGGCAAGGTTCGACACGCGGCTCGCCTTGGTGCCCGGCGCCGGCTCCAGCTCGTACATGGTGACGACGGGGCCGGGGCGGACCGCGGTGATCACGCCCTTGACCTGAAAATCCTCGAGCACCGATTCGAGCAGGCGCGCATTGCGTTCGAGCCCCGCCTTGTCGACCTGGCCGGTCGGGCCTTCGGGCGCCGGGGCGAGCAGGTCGAGCGAGGGGAGCTGGTAATGGGTGAACAGCTCGGTCTGCGGCTTGGGCTTGGGCTTCGACGGCGCCGAGCGCTGCGCGGGATCGGCGATCTCGGGCGGCGCGCGGTCGCTCGGTTCGGCGCGCGGACGCGGGCGGATGACGCGCTCGACGAGGTTCGGTGCCTTCGCCTCGGGCTCCTTCAGCCGCGCAGGTTCGAGGACGCGGGCGCCCTCAGGCGCGGGCAGGCGGAAGCGCTGGTGCCAACCCTTTTCGAGCCGCAGCGCACGCCACGCGAGCCACAGGCCGAGCAGGACGAGCAGCAGGATGGTGCCGAAGCGGATCAGCGCCGCCGCCGGCTCGCCCGCCTGATCGAACAGCGGCGCGACGGCGCCGCCGACGATCAGTGCGAGCAGCCCGCCCCAGCCGGCGGGAAGCGCCGCGCCCGAAGCGGGCGCCCACAGCTCGATCCCCAGCCCGACGAGCAGCACGCCCGCGAAGCCATAGGCGAGCTGGCGCGGCCAATAGGGCTGCGGCTCGCCGATCCACAGCCGCCACGCGATCAGCCCGAACAGCGGGACGAGCAGCGCGATCGGCGCGCCGCCGACCGACAGGCCGAGGTCGGCGAACCAGGCGCCGGTGCTGCCCATCCAGTTGGCGGCGTGGCCACCCGCGGCGGTGTTGAGCGCCGCATCGGTGCTGTCGTAGGTGAGGAGGGCGAGCGCGAGGAACAGGGTGAACAGCGCGAGCGCCGCGGCGGCGGCGATCACCAGCGATCGCGCGATGCTCTGCTTGAAAAGGGTGCGCCAATCGGCCTTTGCGGCGACGGGCTTGCGGCTGGCCATGCTGGTTTCGGTCCCCATCAGAGTGAATTCCGGCGATATGCGCATGCGCCGGACTCGCCGTCAAGCAGCCCACGGCGAGGTGCGCGGGGTCGCGGCACGGATCGAGCGAATGGCGGACCGCATCGGGAACGCTATGCCGCGCGGATCATGCAGGACAGCGAAAAATCGGCGCGCGGTGCGGCGTGGCGCGGAATCGGGGACTGTCGCCGGGCGCGCGGCGGATATCTGCGGGCTCTGGATGGACAAATCCCGCGATCTTCGAACCGGCTGCTTTGGGGTGGGGACTTGTCCTTCACCTCCCTGAAACGAGTTGGCACATATGTCCTTCAGGCAAGTAAGGAGCCGTTCCCCGGCGAAAGCCGGGGTCCAGATGGCATGGCGCCGCCCCGCATGGACCCCGGCTTTCGCCGGGGAACAGTGACTTGTCGAAAAGGAATGATTGCCAGACAAGTTCCGGGTGACGAAAGATCAGATGACGCCTTCGGTCGGCACCAGCTTATCGAATGTGTCCCCTGCTACCCAGAGTTTGTGCTGTTCAGACCGAACCCATCGTCGGCCTTCGGGGCGCGAAAGGCGATCTTCGTGTGCGCCCGCTTCCCAATCGCGCCGTTGCGGTCTAGGGCAAAGACATGAGCGAACCCCTGCGCAGCGATGTCCTGATCTCGGGCGGCGGCCTCGTCGGCCAGGCCCTTGCCCTCGCCCTCGCCCATCACGGCCTGTCGTCGCAGATCGTCGATCCCGCCGACCCGGTCGCGACGATCGCGCCGGGCTTCGACGGGCGCGCCTCGGCGATCGCGAGCGCGGTGTGGCAGATGTTCGGGGTGATCGGCGTCGCCGACCGGCTGGCGGCGCACGGCTGCCCGATCCGCGCGATCAAGGTCAGCGACGGCGGGCAGGCGGGCGAACTCGATTTCGTCGCCGCCGAGGACGCCCCCGCGCTCGGCACGATGGTCGAGAATCGCCAGCTTCGCCTCGCGCTCGCGGCGGCGCTCGCCGATGCGCCGCTGGTGCGGCTGTTCATGCCGGCGAAGGTCGTCGACCGCGCGGTCGACGCGCACGGCGTGACGCTGACGCTCGCCGACGGCACGCGGCTGACGGCGCCGCTGCTGATCGTCGCCGAGGGACGCCGCTCGCCGACGCGCGACGCGGCGGGCTTCACCATCGCCAATTGGTCCTATCATCATCACGCGATGATCGGCGCGGTCGCGCACTCGAAACCGCACGACCGGGTCGCGCACGAGATATTCTTTCCCTCGGGTCCGTTCGCGCTTCTGCCGCTCGTCGACGACGAGCAGGGCCGCCATCGCTCGGCCTTCGTGTGGACCGTGTCCGAAAAGGACGGCCCCGCCTTCGCGAAACTGGGTGATCGCGGCTTCCTCGCCGAGCTGGGCAAGCGCGCCGGCGGCATCCTCGGCGACATGGAACTGGTCGCGCCGCGCATGACCTATCCGCTCGGCTTCCACCACAGCGCGCGGATCGTCGCCGACCGCATCGCGCTGGTCGGCGACGCCGCGCACGGCATCCACCCGATCGCGGGACAGGGGCTCAACCTGGGGCTGCGCGACGTTGCGGCGCTGACCGAGGTGCTGGTCGAGGGTGCGCGGATCGGGCTCGACCTCGGCGATGCGGCGCTGCTCGCGCGCTACCAGCGCTGGCGCGGTCTCGACAATCTGATGGTCAGCCTCGCGACCGACGGGCTGACCCGTCTGTTCGGTATCCCCGGCCGCCCCGCCTCGCTCGTCCGCCGCGCGGGGCTGGGCGCGGTGCAGCGCATGCCGCTGCTCAAGCGCTTCTTCATGGACGAGGCGCGCGGCGAGGCGGGCGACCTGCCGCGCCTGCTCGCGGGGGCGGAGATCTAGGGTCCTGACCCTAGTCCGGGCGGAAGCCGGACAGGATGACTTCGCTCGACATGACCGGGTCACCCGGTTCTACGTATTGTCCCCTAGCCGCGCGGCAGGCCGTGATTCAGCATGATGTCCTATCCCGCCGTAACGCAGTCGTTACCGGGAGGGGCGCATGTCGGCGAAGAGCGAGGCGATCGAACGGGCGGCGGAGGCGCTGATCGCGGCGCGCACCGAGGGGGAGGCCGCGCCCGGACCGCAGACCCGCGCCGGGGTCGACCGCGCCTTTGCCCGGTTGATGACGCTTGCGGCGCCGCGCATCCGCTATTTCATCCGCGCCCATGGCCTTTCCGACGTCGCCGAGGATGCCGAACAGGCGTGCGCGATCGCGCTGCACTGCGCCATCGGGCGCTACGATCCGCGGCGCGCGCGCTTCGCCACCTATATGGCGTGGCCGATCCGCGCCGAGTTGCAGGCGCTGCGCCAGCGACTGCGCGGAGGCCAGCGCGGCGGGTCGGCACGAGCGGGCGTCCCGCTCTCGCTCGATGCACTGGCGGGGGAGGGGGCCGACGGCTGGCTCGCCGACCCGCAGGCCGAAGCGGCGACCGAACGGGCGGCAGCCGACCGCCTCGCCAATGCCGCCGCCGACCGCCTCGTCGCGGCGTGGTCCGCGCGGCGGCGGCTGGCGCCCGGTGCGCGGGGCTCGCACCGGACCGACGCCCGCCTCGCCGCCGAGGAGGCGCTCGTCCGCCGTCATCTCCTGCCTGTCGAGGCGGGGCCGCGGCTTTGCGAAAGCGACCGCCACATCGTGCGCCGCGCGCTCGCCGACATCGCGCGCCACGCGGCGGCGGGCTGAGCCGCTAGAGTGCCGGTTTTGATTCAATCAAAACCGTCACTCCAGATTGTTTTTTTTGCGTTTTCCGAGTCGTCAGGCGGTTCCGCCTGACTTGAAAACACTTTATTGCAGCGTCGCGCGGCCGTCGTCGCTGTCGAAGCGGCCGAAGAATTGCATGAACTGGATGACCAGTTCGGCGCGCGCGCCGACCGGCGTCACCTCGAGCAGCGCCTGCTTCGCCGCGGCGTCGAAGGGGGCGACCTGCGCGATGCCGTTGACCAGCGTCGCATCGTCGAGCTGGCTGACCGAATCCCAGTCGACGACATAGCCCTGGCGCTGCGCGAAGCGCTTCGCCTCACGCTCGAGGCTGGCGCGTTCGACGCTGGACAGCACCGCCTCCTCCTCGCCTTCGGCTTCGATCTCGGCCTCGACCTGGCGAAAGGGGGTGGTGACGTCGAGCTCGCGGCGGATGCGAAAGCGCGCGACGCCCTCGAGGACGAGGTTGAAGCGCCCCTCGTCGAGCGCTTCGACATCGACGATGCGGCCGACGCAGCCGATGTCGTAGAGCGCGGGGGGTTCGCGATCCTCCTCGCCCGGGATCTGGCGCGGCTGGATCATCCCGATCTGCCGGTCGCGCGCCAGCACCTCCTGCACCATCGCCTTGTAGCGCGGCTCGAAGATGTGGAGCGGCAGGTGCAGCCCCGGGAACAGCACCGCACCGGGCAGCGGAAAGATCGCGATCCGCTGGATGGTGAGGGGCGCGGTTTCGTCCATGCCCGGCCTAACCGAAGAGGATCAGCGACAGGCGGCGGCGCTGCGCCGCGACCCAGGCGTCTTCGAGCCCGACCGCCTCGAACAGCGACAGCAGCTTCGCGCGCGCCGCGCCGTCGTTCCATTCGCGGTCGGCGGCGATGATGTGGAGCAGATTGTCGGCGGCCGCGTCGCGCTGTCCGGCGCCGATCTGCGCCACTGCGAGGTCGAAGCGCGCCTGATGGTCGGCGGGGTCGGCGGCGACCGCGGCTTCGCGCGCCCCGAGTTCGCCCGTGTCGGGCGCATCGGCGGCGAGCGCCAGCGCGCTGCGCGCCTGCGCGATCGCGGGATCGCCGGCGATTTCGGCGGGCAGCGCGTCGAGCACGCCCTGCGCGCCCTCGCGGTCGCCCGCGAGCAGCATGGCGCGGATCAGCCCGCCGTGCGCGGCGGCGTTGTCGGGCGCGATCTCGACGATCTGGCCGAAGATGCCGACGGCGCGCTGGCCGTCGCCTTCGGCAAGCACGGCTTCGCCCATTTCGAGCAGCGGCGCGATCTCGACCGCGCGGGCGCCCGCCTCGCTTTCGATCGGAAGCTGCGCGAGGAGCTGGTCGAGCATCGCCTTGAGCTGGCTCTCGCTGCGCGCATTGGTCAGGTTGGCGACCGGCTGGCCCTGGAAGATCGCATAGACGGTGGGGATCGACTGGACCTGGAACTGGCTGGCGATGAAGCGGTTCGCGTCGACGTCGACCTTCGCCAGCACGACGCCCTTGTCGGCATAGTCGGCGGCGACCTTTTCGAGCACGGGGGCGAGCTGCTTGCACGGCCCGCACCATTCGGCCCAGAAATCGAGGATGACGAGCTTGCTCATCGAGGGATCGACGACGTCGCGGCGGAAGGCTTCGACGGCTTCCTTGTCCTGCGCATTGAGACCGAGCGTGGCCACGGATGATTGCTCCTGCTTGTGTCGTTCTGCCGGGCCCGGCGCGGCTGTTGCAGCGCCGGGCCGGACTGTGTCGATCCGCTTATGTGGGAATTGAAGGCGGCTTGCCAACCCTTGCGCGAAAAAGCGCAAACAGGGCTTGCCGACTCTCCGAGCCGATGCTAATCGCGCGCCTCACCCGCTGGCACCACCCGGTCGCCAGCCGCCAGAGCGGGCGTAGCTCAGGGGTAGAGCACAACCTTGCCAAGGTTGGGGTCGAGGGTTCGAATCCCTTCGCCCGCTCCAGTTTTCCGACAGATCAGAATCGAACCGGCGCCCGATGCGGCGCCGTGCTGCGCGCTGTGGTATGCGATCGTCACGGCCCTTGCTGCTGTGGCCGTCGCACCTTCGTGAAGGTCCGCGCCGACAATTTTCGCCGGTCGCGAAAGGAAAATTCGCGCTCGTGGCTCTTATGGTCTCAAGACGATAGAATCCCGGGGAGAGGGAGAAAAGCCCACGACCAAGGGCGTGAAGTTCGAGCGGCGACGCCGCATGGCCGCGTGGGTGACCGAGCACGTCATTCCCCACGAAGCGGCCGTGCGCGCGTGGCTGGCCCGCACGCGCGCGTCCCAGGAGGATATCGACGAATTGATCCAGGAATCCTATTCGCGGCTGGCGGCCTTGGAGAGCGTCGATCATATCGATCGCCCCGATGCCTATTTCTTCTCGATCGCCCGCAATCTTCTCGTCCGCCGTCTGCGGCGCGCCCGGGTCGTGCCGATCGAGGCGATCGCCGAGATCGACGCCTTTCAGGACGACATGCGCCCGTCGCCCGAGCGCGAGGCGGGAAGCCGGATCGACTATCGGCGCCTGCTGGCGCTGATCGACGCCTTGCCCGAACGCCGCCGCCGGATCGTCCGGATGCGCAAGCTGGAAGGCTGGTCGCAGCGCGAGATCGCGGCCGCGCTCGGCATCAGCGAAAGCATCGTCGAGAATGAGATTTATCAGGGCGTGCGGGCGGTCCAGCGCGCGTGGCGCGACGGCGAAGCGCTGAGCGCGGCGCGCCTCGCCGCTTTCGAGGGCGGGGAGCGGCCGCGATGACCGGGCGGCGAGCCAGCGACATCGATGCCGATGCCGCGCGCTATGTCGCGCGGATGGACGGCGACGACTGGTCCGATGCGCAGGAGCGGGACCTCGAACGCTGGCTGGCGCGCGATCCCAGGCATGCCGGCGCGTTGCTGCGCGCTCAGGCCGCCTGGATGACGCTCGACCGGCCGTTCCCGGCGCAATCGGCGGTGCGCGAGGATGCGGGCGTCCGGGCGGGATGGAGCCGGCGGCGCGTGCTGGCGGGCGGCGGCGCGGCGGTCGCCGCGGCGGTCGGCGGGGGCGTGCTGCTGTTCGGCGGCACCAGCTATGCGACCGCGGTGGGCGAAATCCGGCGCGTGCCGCTGGCCGACGGATCGATCGCCGCGATCAACACCGCCAGCGCCATCGACGTCAGTCTCGATGACGCGGCGCGCAACGTGCGGATCGAGCGGGGCGAAGCCTGGTTCCAGGTCGCGCGCGACAAGCGGCGCCCCTTCGTCGTCGCGGCGGGCCGCGCGCGCATCCGCGCGGTCGGCACGGCCTTTTCGGTGCGCCGCCGCGCGGGCGGCGCCGACGTGCTCGTCACCGAAGGCGTGGTCGAGGTCTGGGCCGAGGGCGCGGAGGGCCATCGCGTCCGATTGAAGGCCGGGTCGCGCGGTTTCGTCGCGGACGATGCCGCGATCGAACAGGCCCCGGCCGCACCGTCCGCGATCGACCGTGCGCTTGCATGGCGCAACGGCAAGGTCGATCTCGCCGGCGACCGGCTCGACAGCGCGGTGGCCGAGTTCAACCGTTACAACCGCCGCCAGCTGGTCGTCGCCGATCCCGTCGTCGCGGCGGAGCGGTTCGACGGCGTGTTCCGCACCGACGATCCCGAAGGGTTCGCGCAGGCGGTCGAGGTCAGCCTGGGGGTGCCCGTCGACCTGTCCGATCCCGCGCAGATCCGCATCGGCCGGCCCGGTCTTTGAAGAATCGGCGCGCCGGAAAAGGAAAATCCGGGCCGGGGTCTCTTGTGGGGCAGGGGCGCAGGGAAGCGCCCGACAAGGGAGGGACATGATGGGGATTGGAATCGGCCGCGCCGCGCTGATGGCTTCGACCGCGATCGTCTGCGTCGCGACGGCGAGCCCGGCGCAGGCGCAGAGCAAGACTTTCGACGTTCCGGCGCAGGCGGCGGCAACGGGGATCGCGGAGCTGGGCCGGCAGGCGGATATCCAGATCGTCGCCGCCCGGCGCTATACGCAGAACAAGAAGACCAACGCGGTGCGGGGCGACATGACCGCCGACCGCGCGCTGGCCGTCCTGCTGGACGGGACCGGGCTGGTCGCGCAGCGCACGGGGCCGCAGACCTATTCGGTCGTCCCGAAGGCGGCGCCCGCCGAAACGTCGGAGACCGACGCCGGCACCTATCGCGACGACATCATCGTGGTCACGGCGCAAAAGCGCCAGGAATCGATCCAGGAGGTGCCGATCGCGATGACGGCGCTCAGCCAGGAGGATCTGACGACGCGGCAGGTCGCGGGCGGCCCCGACCTGATCAGCCAGGCGCCGAACATCACCTTCAGCAAGACCAATTTCACCGGCTACACGATCCAGATTCGCGGCATCGGCACGCAGGCGGTGTCGGCGACGACCGATCCGGCGGTGGCGATCGCGTTCAACAACACGCCGTTCGTCCGCAACCGCTTCTTCGAGCAGGAATTCTATGACGTCGAGCGGATCGAGATTTTGCGCGGCCCGCAGGGCACGCTCTATGGCCGCAACGCCACGGCGGGTGTCGTCAACCTGATCTCCGCCAAGCCGGAATATCACCCCGACGCCTTCGCGTCGGTCGATGTCGGCAATTACAAGAACCGCCGGGTCGAGGGGATGATCAACGTCCCGCTGGTCGACGACAAGGTCGCCTTCCGCCTCGCGGGCGCGCTGACCAAGCGCGACGGCTACACGACGAACCAGATGACGGGGAAGCAGATTGACGGGCGTGACCTGTGGTCGCTGCGTGCCTCGCTGCGCCTCGAGCCGACGTCGTGGCTGCGCGCCGATTTCGTCTATGAGCATTTTCAGGAACATGACGACCGGCTGCGCAGCGGCAAGCAATTGTGCAAGAAGGATCCGGGGCTGAGCGAAGTTGGCGGCGTTTCAGTCAACCAGGATTTGGGCGGTTATTTCGGGGCCCGCACCTATCTCAGCCAGGGCTGCCTGCCGGTGTCGCTCTATTCGGACGAGGCGTTCCAGACGCCGAACGGTTTCGCGCTGCCATTTTATGGACCCACCGGCAATCTCGGAAATCCGGTATTCAAGGACGTCGATCCCTATGCCAGTGCATTCCAGTCGCGGGATCTGCGTGTCATCGAATCGTCGATCGAGCCCGAATATCGGGCGAAAACCGATATCTTCGAGCTGCAACTCAATGTGGACCTCAGCGATACGCTGACCCTGAGTTCGGAAACTGCCTACAGCACCGATTCGCTGTTCTCGACGCAGGATTATAACCGTTTCACCACCAAATCCGGGGCATTTGATCCCACGGCAAGAATTGTCAGGCCAAAGCGTCCCGGCGTGCTCGATGCGAACGGCGTGTTCTGCGATCCGCAACTCGGCTGCTCGGATCGGCTGCTGCTGGGCGATCTGTCGACCGCTGAGTCCAAGCAGTTCAGCCAGGAGCTTCGCCTGTCGTCGGATTTCGACGGACCGTTCAATTTCAGCCTCGGCGCCAACTATCTGCGCTACAAGACCGAAGATCGCTATTATGTCTTCGTCAACAGCCTCAGCATGTTCGCTGCCCTGCAATGGGACCAATATGCCGAGGGCAACGTCTATATCCCGGGCGTCTCGGACAACAGCGAGTGTCAAAGTCCCACCGGGGCCCCGCCCGATCCGGGGGGGCAATATACTATCACCAACTGTATCTATATCGATCCCAATCCGATCGGCAGCCTGAATGGTGAAGGCCGAAATTATTTCCTCAGCCGCAATCCTTACACGTTGCATTCCTATGCCGCATTCGGTGAGGCCTATTACAATATTACGGACAATCTGAAATTGACCGGCGGCCTGCGCTTTACGGTCGATAAAAAGGATGCGCCTCAGATTCCAAGCTGGCTGCTCGCAGGTTTCGCGACTGGCGAATATCCGACGGCGAAGGTCGTTTCCCAGAAATGGAGCGAACCGACGGGGCGTATCGCGATCGACTGGCAGCCGGAAACGGGCTTCACAGATCACACCTTGCTCTATGCGTCCTTCGCGCGCGGCTACAAGGCAGGCGGCGCCAATCCGCCGCCGATAGCTCTTGCCACATACGGCCAGTTCGACCCGTCGATCATCGCGGAACTTCAGGGCGCGCCCGAAACCTTCAAGGCAGAATATGTCAACGCCTTTGAAATAGGCACCAAGAATACGTTGTTCAACGGGGCGCTGACACTGAATCTGGGAGCATTCTATTACGATTATAAGGATTACCAGACGTCGGAGATCGTCAACCGGGCGGCCGTGAATTCCAATTTCGATTCGAAAATATGGGGTCTGGAGATCGAGGCGGACTTGCGGCCGACCGACCGTCTGCGATTGGGTTTCAAAGGCGGGTATCAAAACACCCGACTCGCCAATGGATCGAGCGCCGTCGACCTGATGGATCGGACCGCCGGCAATCCCGACTGGGTGGTCGTTCGTCCGTTCCCGACCATTCCGTCCAACTGCATCCTGCCGACCTATGTCGTTGCCGCAGGAGGCAAGATCAACCTGCCGCAAGGTCAGGGGGGCAGCTTTAACGGCATGTGCATCGACGCTTATTATGGCGGAGTCGACCCGATGACGGGTCTTCCCTATGTCGCCAATCCGACCGTGAAGAAGGGCAGCAATGGCCCGGTGCCGGTCGATCCGGCATATGTCGGCTATATTGGTTTCGATCCCGCGTCCGCGCCCAACGGCGGCAAGGGGTTTTCCAAGGATCTAAGTGGCAACGAACTGCCTAACGCACCCCATTATACGGCGACGGTGACGGCGGATTACACGATCCCGCTCGCCACCGACTGGGCCCTGACGCTGCATGGCGACTATCACTATCAGTCGAAAAGCTGGGCGCGGGTGTTCAACAGCAATCCCTATGACCGTCTGCGCGGCTATTCGACGGTCAATGTCGCGGCGATCCTCGACATCGCCGATAGCTGGCGGATCATGGCTTACGTCAAGAATGTGTTCAACAAGACGGCGCTGACCGGATCGTTCCTGAACAGTGACGATTCGGGCCTGACCACCAACGTCTTCCTGACCGAGCCGCGCCTTTACGGCTTGCGAGTATCCAAGAGCTTCGGCGAAGGCTCGCTGCCTTGGGGAAGCGGCTGGCGCCGCCGGAAGCCGGGCGAGCCCTATCCGGTCGAACTTGAATTCGGCATGGGTGCGAACAGCATGACGGCCAAAAACGCACTGTATAAGCAGGATTTTTTCGACGACTATCTCGACAGCTTGCCCTTTGCCGATACCGCGACGGCGACGCAGCGGGCGGGCCTGGGTATCAGCCATGTCCGCGATGCCAGGATCACCTTCAACATGCCCGACGGCTGGCGCGTCTGGGGAGCGTATCGCGGCAGGAGGTTCGACGCGCAACATAAAGGCATCAGTTCCGAACAGGCGAAGGGAGGTTATGTTGAAGGCATCCTGCCCACTGACCCTCCGCGCTATTTCAGCGGCGGCGAGAATTTCGGCACCATCGAGGTCGGGCAATATGAAGATCACAGCATCGTCGATTTCATGGTGGGCAAGGATGTCGGCCTGGGCCTGATGGGAGAGGGCGGCACGTCGGTTATTGGCCTGGGTATGACCTACGCCCAGTTCCGATCCGCCACCGACATCGACATGGTCGGCATCCCCGACCGCTATCGCGCCGCTTATTCGGAAATCAAATATCCGACGACCCATCACGAACTGTACAATGCCTCGCTCGCCTCGACGCGCAAATTCGAAGGCTTTGGCCCCTCGCTGTCATGGGAAGCGTCGAAGCGGCTGGTGGGCAACGAACAGGACGGCAGTCTCGCCCTCGACTGGCGGATCAACGGCGGCCTGCTGTTCGGGAAGCAGGCCATGGCCAGCCGCGAGGAACGCGACGCCACCTATTATCACTTTGAACCGAACATCGTATATCCGCCGCAACTGGAGGATTTGCTCTACGACGAAACGATCGACCGCAGCCGGTCGCGCCGGGTCACCGTGCCGAACCTCGGCGCCAGCATGGGCCTGTCCTATCGCGTCGGCGGGGTGAAGGTCGCCGCGGGCTATCGCTGGGAACGCTTCTTCGACGCCATCGACGGCGGGATCGACAAGGCGCAATCCTTCGACCGGACGATCCGGGGCGCCTATGTGAAGTTCGGCATCGGTTTCTGATCGTGCTGTGCCGCCAATCCTTTCCCTTGTCGTGCACGTCGACCGGGACATAAGGTGGCCGATATGGAACCGTTGGAAATAGTCCGGGCATGGCGGCGCGACGATCCCCGTTGCGTCGCCGACGCCAAGAGCTTCTGGCGCGAGATCGGCATGCCCGACGATGTCGCGGAGGAACGCGCCGCCGAACTGTGCGTCGTCGCCTATCTCGGTGGGCGGCTGGCGGGGGTCTCGACGGCGCGGCTGGGTGATTTTCCGCCGCTCAAGGGGCGGTTCGCCCATCTGCGGTGCGCCGTGTCGCCCGCCGCGCGGCGCAAGGATGTCGCGGCGCGGATCATCGGGCACACCCGCACGGTGCTCGAAGCCTGGGCGGCCGACCATGTGCAGGAAAATCTGCTGGGCATGGTCGCGATCCTGCAATCGGGGGAGTTGCGCGAGAAGCAGCGCGAGCCGATCTGGCCGATCTATGGCATCGACCTGACGCTGATCGGCTATACGCCGCGCGGCGAACAGGTCCGCGTCGGCTGGTTCCGTCATGCCCGCCTCGATTGAGCGGGGCGAGCGCCGCGACCGCGAGGAGGCGCCCGGGACGGCGGCGGCGCCCAGCGGCATCCTGTGGATCGCCTCCTACCCCAAGTCGGGCAACACCTGGACGCGGGCGTTCCTCAACAACCTGCTGAAGATCATGCAGGACGACGACGCGGGCGCGCCGCAGAGCATCAACCGGATGACCGAATATACGCTGTGGGACATCGCGGCCAAACCCTACGAGCGCCATCTGGGCAAGCCGGTCACCGAAGCCGACCGCGCCGAGATCGCGCGCATCCGCCCGGCGGTTCAGGCCGAGATCGCCGAACGCACCGAGGGGCTGGCGATGGTCAAGACCCATCATGCGCTGGTGTCCGACCGCGGCGTGCCCGCGATCAACTTCGCGGTGACGTCGGGCGCTATCTATATCGTGCGCAACCCGCTCGACGTCGCCATATCCTATGCGCATCACCTGGGCAGCGACATCGACTATGCGATCGGGGAGATGGCGCTGCGCAACAAGGAAACCGGCGTTTCGGACAAGAGTGTCTATGAGATCTACGGGTCGTGGAGCCAGCATGTCGAAAGCTGGACGCGCGCGCCGCATCGTGCGATCCATGTCATGCGCTACGAGGACATGCTGGCCGATCCGGCTGCGGCGTTCGGGGCGCTCGCCCGCCACCTGCTGCTTTCGCCCTCGCCCGAACAACTCGCCACCGCCATGGAGCGGTCGTCCTTCGCCGCGCTGAAGCAGCAGGAGGATGAGGCGGGGTTCAGCGAAAAGCCCGACAGCGCCGAACGCTTCTTTCGCGAGGGGCGGGCGGATCAGTGGCGGGACAGGCTGACCCCGCGTCAGGTTCGCGCGGTCGTGACCGCCCATCATCAGCAGATGCGCCGCTTCGGCTATCTGACCGACGAATTGCTCCCGTTGCTCGAATAGCCGCCACCGATCGCGTCCCGGTCTTCTCCGCCCCACCACTGGGGAAACCTTGGGCCGATGCCGCGCCTGCCCGTGCAGGCCGGCATCGGCCCGCTTTTCAGAAGCTGTACCGGGCTTCGAGACCGACGACGCGCGGCTGGCTGTAGCGGTTGATCGTCGGCGCCTGCGCGACATAATAGACCTTGTCGAAGACGTTGTTGGCGAAGGCGGCGATGCCGAACCCGCCGAATTCGACGCCGAAGCGCAGGTTGACGAGCCGATAGTCGTCGAGGTCGACCGAGGTCGGCGTCAGTTCCTGTTTGCCGCCCCACTGCGCGCTCACCAGGATGTTGCCGGTGAGGGTCACGTCGCGCGCGACCGGGTAGCGCAGATTGAGGTTCGCCGACGCCAGCCAGTCGGGCACCTGCGCCAGGTCGAGACCCGCGTAGCGTCCGCTCTTGACCTCGCCGCCCTGACGCGACCCGCTGAGCGCGAGGCGCCCGCTTCCCGCGCCGATGTCGAATCCCTGGCTGTATTCGGCCTCGATGCCCCAGCTCTTCGCATTGCCGGCATTGGTCAGATAGCTGACCGCGGCCACCGGGCAGGTCGGATTGGTCAGGGCGCAGCCGTCGTCGACCTGCGCGATCAGGTCGCGAAGATCGGTGTAATAGCCCGCGATCGCGAAATAGCCGCGGCGGGCGGGCTGGCCCTTGATCCCGACCTCATAGCTCGTGCTGTTCTCGTTGCCGAACAGCACTTCGACCGGGCTCGGCGCGCGCGGGTCGGACAGGCGGGTGTTGAACCCGCCGGCGCGATAGCTGCTCCCGACCTTGGCATAGGCGAGGATGCGGGGCGCGAGCTTGTAGGACAGCGTCGCATTGTAGGAGAGGTTGTCGGCTTCGATGCTGTCGTCGATGACGCGGGTCGGTCCGCCGGTCGGAAGCCCGGTTCCCAGATCGTAGAGCCGGGCACTGATGCTGCGGCTGTCGCGGGTATAGCGCAGCTCGCCGGTCAGGTTGAGCCTGTCGGTGAGATCGAGGCCGAGCGAGCCATAGGCGGCATAGCTTTCGAAATGGAGCCGCGCGGGTGCGACGTTGCCGGGCGACGGATTGGCGAGCGTCGGCGTGCGGGTCGTCGTCACCGAGAAGTCGCTGTCGAGCAGCATCGCCTCGACACCGAACAGCCAGGTCAGGCGATCGCTGCCGCCGGTGACGTGCAGATCCTGCGACAGCATGTCGGTCGTGTCGACGACATAGGAGGCGCTGCCCGGATCGATCGGCGTCGCCGGCCCGACCTGCCCGGCAGCGCGGGCGCGCGCCAGTTCCGCGGCGCTGACGCCGTCGTTGTCGAGATCATATTCGCTGTGCCGCTTGCGGAAGAAGGTCGTCGCGTTGAGCCGGGCGCCGCCAAGGTCGACGCGCACGATCGCCTGCAGCCCGTCGACGTCCTGGCTGGCGCGCGGCGCGGTGCTCCAGGGATAGCGGAAGCGATCCTGGATATAGCCGCCGGGAAAGCCCGGCGTGCCGGCCGGAATGAAGATCTGATAATGGATCGCGGGGGTCGTCAGCCGCTGCGTTTCGGCGAGCAGGACGATGTCGACGGGGCCGCGCGCGAGGCGAAGCTGGCCGCGCAGGCCGTGCCCCTTCTGCCGGTCGAAATAGACATCATTGTCGGGGTTGTAGAAGAAGCCCTTGTCCTGCTGGACCAGGTCGCCGCTGATGCGCACCGCTGCGCCCTCGCCGAGCGGGACGTTGACCGCGCCCTGCATCTGGAAGCTGTTGGTCTCGAAGCCGTAGCGGGCACTCGCCCAGCCGGAGAGGTCGAATCCGGGCTCGGCCGAGATGATGTTGATCGCGCCGCCGACGGCGTTGCGGCCATAGAGCGCCCCCTGCGTGCCGCGCAGCACCTCGACCCGGCCGATGTCGAGCATGTCGAGGCGGCTGAAATTGCGCCCGCCGACGGCGCCGCCGCCAATATAGGACCCGTTGCGATAGAGGCCGACGCTGGGGTCGCCGTTGGTCGCGCGCGCGGTCGAGGAGGCGCGGATCGATATTTCCGAGGTCACCGACGAACTGAGGTTGTTGAAGCGGATGCTCGGCTGATCGGCGAGCAGTTCGCCGCTCGTCTGCGCGCCGCCGCGATCGGTCAGCGCGGCGGCGTCGATCACCGAAGCCGCGGTCGGAACGTCCGACAATCGTTCTTCGCGGCGCCGCGCGGTGACGACGATGGCGCCGTCGTCGCCCGCCTCGGACGCCGCGTCGGCCGGGGGCGCGACGTCCTGCGCGAAGGATGGGCCGGCCATCGCGGTCCAGGCCGCGGTCGCGCAGAAAAGAAGATGCGTCTTGCGTTTCATGAATCCCTCCCAAAGGCGTTGTGCAATTATTATCGATAATTTTGTGCAATCGGCAAGCGCGAGTCAAGCCGGAAACATCGCGATGCCGGCGGCGGCGGTCAGCGGTCGGCGGGAATGGCTGCGGTCAGAAGATCGCGAAAGCCGCGCGCCGTAGCGGCAAGCGGTTCGGCCGCGACGGTCGACAAATCGTCGGTCGCGGCATGGTGGTGGCGGTGGGCGCCGAAGATTCCGGCGTGGCGGGGGTAGCCCGCCCGGACGACCTCGGCCAGTTCCCCCGCCGCGCCCTCGCCGGAGGGATAGGCCATTTCGATCCCCGGCTGCCCCTTGAAGATCCGCCGCGCGGGTTCGACCAGATCGGGCGACGTCATCAGGAAGCGATGGCTGTCCGCACTCGGCAGCGGCAGCAGGCGGCCCGGGATTTCCTGCCAGTCGCGCGTCGCGGCGTTGGCGCCCAGATGCAGCCAGAAATCGCTCTCGCCCGGTGGCGGCGCGATCGCCTCGACCAGGTGCGCGGCCCCCAGATTCTCATATTCATGGCCGCTGTTGCAGACGAAGAGCAGATTGTGCCGCGGGAAGGCGCGCGGCGCCCACCGGGCGAGTGCGAGCCAGATCGCGATCCCCGGCCCGCGCTCGCCGGCGCAGTCGGTCCAGCCCGATCGCGGCGTCGACACGATGATCCAGCGCCCCGCCGATACCCGGCGCCGTCCGACGATATTCTCGGCGATCCGGCGGCCGCCGTGCCCGGTCAACCGCAGCGTCGCCTGGCCCCCGTGCCGCGCGGCCTCGATCGCGGGTGCCGCGCGCTTCGGCGCCAGCAGGACGATCGGCCTGTCCGCGAGCGGCTTGTCGGCGGGTGCATTGAGCAGCAGCGCCTCGCCCGTCGGGCCGGTCGTGACGAGGATGACGGCGGCGGCTCCGCGCGCGATCGCGTCGGCGATCGGCGCCCGGGCCGCCGGTTCGAGGAGGCTGGACCAGCGACGGTGCGGCAGCCGGACGAGCGCGATCGCGCCGTCGAGGCGCCCCGCCGTCTCAGCCAGCCGCAACGGCGCGGACAGGCCGTCCGGCGGCGTGGGGACCGCGAGCGGCTGCGCGGTCGACGGAATCGCAAGGTCGCCGATCGTCAGCGTGCAGAGCGATGCCTCGAACCACGGCACCTCGAACGCCTGCCGCTCGACCGCGAAGCCCGCCGCGCCAAGCCGGTTCGCGGTCCAGTCCGCGGTCCAGCGATCGCCCGCGCCGCCCGACTGCTTGTTGCCCGCTTCGGCATAGATCCGAACGTCCGCGAACAAGGTGTCGGGGTCGAACAGCGCGCCATCGGGCGAAGCCGCCATGGCGGGCGGCGCCTGCCATGCGATCGGCGCCGCGAACCCCGCCTTCAGCAGCGTGCGGCGGTCGGTCCCGTCGCGCTTCACGATCGCGCCCGGCGGCGGCCCGTTTTCGGCTTGCCGCGCCGCGCCTTGTATTCCGCGAGCGCCTCGGCGAAATTCTGCTGCGACGTCGCGATCAGGTCGCGCGCCACCCGGTCGGCATCGTCGGGCTCGCGGGCGACGATATGGCGGCAGAGCTGTTCGTAGAGCACCGCCGAGCGCCGGCCGACCTCTCCCTCGCCATGCGCCGCGACGAACTCGTCGGTGTAGACATTGTGCTGCCACCGGGCGAGCAGCGCCAGTCGGTCGAGCAGTTCGAGCGCCAGCGGCGCGTTGGAGCGCTTGGCGATGAAACGGCCGATCCGGTTCGACACCCGCAGATGCTCGGCCGAGTTCGTCGTCCGCTCGGTCACGTCCTTATATTCGACGAGCCGGTGCATGAGCTCGCGCCCGTCGCGGTCGCTCATCGCCGTGCAGGCGAGACGGCAGACGACGCCGAACAGCGCCTTCCACAACTCGTAAATCTCGTCCGCGCCATGATCGTCGACGTCGATCGCGAACGCGCCGCGCCAGGGCACGACCTTGATCAGGCCGATGCTCGCGACATGGCGGAACGCCTCGCGGACGGGGGCATGGCTGACCCCGAAGCGGGCCGCGATCTCGCGCTCGCGGAGCCATGAGCCCGGCGGAATGCGCCACGCGACGATGTCGTCGATCAGCAGCCGCGCGATGACGCGGTCCTGCGTCGGTGCATTGTCCTCGTCGCTCGTCGTGACGGCCATGATCCCTGATCGTTTCTGTTGAACGCCCCATCCTAGCTTGCGCGCCCGACAGGACAATCTTCGATTGCAGTCGCACTTATTATCGATAATAAACGCGAACACAACCCAGCGCATGTGGAAAGGGCAGGCCATGATCGGGCGTCTTCTTCTTCTGACCGTCGCCGCGACGGCGACTCCCGTGGCGGCCGGAAGCGCGCCCGCCGCTCCCGTGCCTGCGGCCGAAGACGCGCGGCCCGGCTGCGCCGCGGCGATCGCCTATTCGGATGGGCACAAGGGGCTCGCCGTCCTCGTCCTGCGGCATGGCGAGGTCGTCTGCGCGTCGCAGGACACCGCCCGGCCCCACGAACTCTGGTCCGGCACCAAGAGCCTCGTCGGCCTGATGGCGGCGGCGGCGGTGCAAGATGGGCTGCTCGCGCTCGACGAACGGGCGTCCGACACGATCGCCGAATGGCGGGACGATCCCGGCAAGGCGGCGATCACGCTGCGCCAGCTGCTCGCCATGACCAGCGGCCAGCCGTCGGCGATCGGCCGCCCGCAGGGCTATGCCGATTCGCTGCGGGTCGCGCTGACCGCGGCGCCCGGCACCCGCTTCCAATATGGCCCGGCGCCGTTGCAGATCTTTGGCGAGGTGATGCGGCGCAAGCTGGCGGCCGCGGGGCGCGACGCCGATCCGCGGCGCTATGTCGAGCGGCGGCTGCTGGCGCCGCTCGGCGTGACGGTCGGCGAGTGGAGAAACGGGCCCGACGGACATCCGCTGATGCCGCAGGGCCTCGTCCTTGCCGCCGCCGAGTGGGCGAAAATCGGCGAGTTCGTCCGCATGGGCGGCAAGGTCGACGGCAAGCCGCTCGTCGACGCGGCGGCTTTTGCCGAGCTGTTCGAGGGGAGCGAGGCCAATCCGGCCTATGGCCTCACCTGGTGGCTCCCGCGCGCGACGCCGTCCGACGACCCGGTCACCCGCTCGACCGACATCACCGATCCCGCCGCCGGGCTTCCCGCCGACCTCGTCGTTGCCGCGGGTGCCGGCGACCAGCGGCTGTACGTCATCCCCTCGCTGGGATTGACCATCGTCCGCCAGGCCCGCCTCGACGTCGCCGCGCTGCTCGCCGGCCGCAAGAGCGACTGGTCCGACCGGCGGTTCCTTGCGGCCCTGCTCGCGCCCCGAAGCGCGGCGGTCGATTGAACCGGACGAGGGCGCGCGCTCGCCTCAATCGTTCGGTCCGACCTCGGTGAACCGGAATCCGTCCTGCGTCATGTGGAAATAATATCCCAGATCGCCGCAGAAGATCACGAAGGTCTCGCCGCCATCGGGCTCGCGATCGTGAATGGCGTTCCGGCGCGCAAGGCATCGGCGCGCCTTCGCGGCCAGGAAGCGCGGATAGCTTTCGGCGCGAAACGCGGCGGCGTCGCTGCTGCCGCCCTCATCGAGATAGGGCATGAACGGGAACTGCGTCATTCCCGCGACCGCGGTCGCATCGTCGGCCGCGAGCGCGGCGCGGAATCGGGCGATAAAGGCGTCGAATTCCTGCTGCACGGCCGCGGATGCAACAGGCTCCTCCTCCGCCGACGCCGGAACGGACGAGGCGAGCAGGATGCCGGCCAGAACGCCGGGGAGCGGATTAATTTTCAACGACATCATGGTCTCGCCTTTCAGGATCGGCACCGGATATGCGGCGGCGCCGGCGCAGCATCGACCGCAACGCCGAAAACAGCAGTCCGGCGGCGGTATAGATCAATGTCGCCACGGCGATCGCGGGGATGGTGACGTCGCGCGGCTCGCCATCCGCTCCCGCGCACAGCAGGTTGCGCGTGACGCCCTGCTGCCCCGGCTTGTAGCTGTATTCGCGCGACAGCGTGTCGAGGCCGCCCGGGCAGACGATGGGTTCGGCGACCGTCGACACGATCGGCGGATAGACGGCGCCGCCCGCGACCGCGAACATCATGGCGAGGAAGCCCCAGCCCGCCGCGGCGGGGAGGATGTCGAGCGGCCGGAACAGGCGCGAGCGATGCGTCTTGCGAAAATCCTCCAGCCCGGCGAGCAGGAAGATCAGGCCGAAGATCGCGGCGACGATCCCCGGTCCGATCAGCGCGCGCATCATTCCCGCTCTCCTTGCATTCCATCCGGCAACAGCGGGACGGACGGCGCCTCGCACGTGCAGGCGGCCTGTTTCGCGATCGGGGCCTCGATGGGACAGGTGCAGAGATATTCGGCCCTGTGCCCGCATCCGGCGGCGCGATACCCCTCATAATACCAGTCGAAGCCGGGCGAGACCCGGTGGCTTTCGGTCCACTGGGCGAGCCGCGCGGGGTCGGCGCGGATTTCGGCGGGCGGATCCGGAATGGGGGTCGCACGCTGGTGCACCTCGCTGCGGCGTGCGCCATCGACTTTCGTCGCCGTCACCCGTTCGATCGGGCAGGTGAAGCGTTCGGCGAAGGTCTCGCGCGCCTCCCGCTCGCGGCTCGCGCAGCCCGCGACGGCGGCCGGGAGCAGGACCGCAAGACACAGGAGGACCCGGCGGCGTATCACAGGCCCCCCAATATCTCGGCGCGCTTGGCTTGATACTCCTCTTCGCTGATCAGGCCGCCGTCGCGCAGCGATTGCAGGTGCCGCAACCGGTCCTCGACGCTGCCCCCGCCCGCGTCGGACGGTGCGGCGGGGCGGCGCATGATATCGGCGTCGGTGCGCAGTCGCTCGGCCATCTTGTCGCGCAGGGCGCTCGCCAAGGCGTTGGCGTCGGCAATCTCGCTGTCGGTCCGGCGGGGTCTGAACAGCGCGAGCAGCAGTCCGAGCAGGATCAGGCCGCCAAAGGCATAAAGGCCGTAATAGATGCTGGCTGCGCCAATCGCGCGTAGCGTGATGTCGCGCCGGGTGCCGTCGGGCGCGATGCAATAGATGGTGTGCGATACGCCCTGCTGCCCCGGCTTGTAGGAATAGTTTTGCGAAAGCCGCTCGACCGTTCCGTCGCAGGCATAGGGCGCGGCGCGCTCGACCAGCGGCGGGTGGATCGCGCCGCCCGCGCTCGCCACCATGATCCCGCAAAAAGCCGCCACGCCCAGCAGCACCAGCAGGGCGCACCCCAGCTTCGCCGCCGGACCGGGGCGGCGCCGGAGCGCGAGCTTCGCCGACAGCGAAAATATCACGATGATCGCCGGTCCCAGCAGGAACATACCGATGGTGAATATGGCCGAATCGCTCATATAGCCCCGCCCGTCATCGCGGCGAGGCAGAAGCGTTCGGGCGCGTTCGGGTCGGCCTCATGTTCGTCGCCGCAGGCGTTGCGCGTTGCCCACAGCAGCGTGCCCTGATCGGCGGACACGGCATAGGGCAGGTCGCCGCGCCAGGTGCCCGTGATGCGGCGCTCGGTGCGCGTCGCCATGTCGAACCGCGCGATCCCGATATCGGCGGGATAGATCAGGCGCGAGCGTGCATCGTCGAACAGGAAGGACGCCAGTTCCCAACCGCCCCACGCGACGAGATAAGGCGCGCCAGGCGGCTTGCGCGTGCGGATATGGAGGTCGACGGTGCCGTGACCGCGATCCGCCGTCCAGACCAGCCAGCCGGCATTGCCGCGCAGCGAGTCCACGGCGTCGAGGTCGTCGGAAAATTCGTCCTCGCGGTACACGAGGCCGCCCGTCACCGATTCCCACAGATTGTCCGCTTCGGCCGGCTTGTCGCGCAGGCGTCGGCCGCCCGCGACCGTCGCGGCGTAATAAGCCTGTGGGCCGTCGAGGCCGTCGCTGCCGTCACCCCACAGCGAGGCGATGGCGAACAGCGTCCCGCCGCGCCAGGCGAAGCCGGTGAGCAGGGCCACGGCGTCGGCGGGATGTTTCGCGCGCGTGTCGGGAGGCGGCGTCACGGGCACCAGCTTGCGGTCGGCCACGCGATAGAGCCACAACTGGTCGGGGCCGTCGAGTTCCTGACTGGGCAGCAGGATCGCGACATGGCTGCCGTCGGGCGACAGCCGCATCCCCGCGATCGGCACGCGCCCGTTCTCGGCCAGTTCGGGCCGCGCGCGGGCGAGGGGAGCAAGGTCGATCTCGCCGATCACGCGCGTCGCGATCGGCGCGGCGGCGCGGTCGCCCAGTTCCTGGCGGCGGCCGAGATAAACGACCGTCATGCAGTCATAGGCCTGGTCGTGGACCCACGACGCGGCATCGTTCAACTCGGCGAAGCTGCGGTCGGCGGCGCAGCGGCGGTCGCGCTCGCCCACCCAGTCGCGCTGCTCCGCCACCAGCGCCGCGCGCGCCGGGCCGGCCAGTTTCGCCAGCACGGCGCGATAGCTGCGCGACAGCGCCAGGTCCTGCCAGCGCAGCGCGGCGTTGGCGCAGATGAAGCGATCGACCGCGCGCGTCGCCTTGCCGCAATCGAAGCTCGCTGGAACGGTGGCGGACGGCGCCGGCTGTGCGGTCGAGGGGGCCACGCCGCCCAGCGCCAGCGCGCAAAGAAACAGGCCGCCGAGGCGGAGGAAAGGCTTGGGGCCGCTTTCCCACGTCATTGCGAGCGGAGCGAAGCAATCTCCAGCTATCGGTGAGGCAGAACGATAGCTGGAGATTGCTTCGTCGCCTTCGGCTCCTCGCAATGACGATGCCTCGCGCTCAGTCATGGACGATGATTCGCGGGTCGTCGCACAGATTCTGCTGGGCGATGGGCATGGGGTCGCTGCAGCAATCCTCTTCCTTTTCCTCGAACAGGACGGAGATTTCATAGGTGCAGACGCCCGCGCCGCCGGGGATGGTGAAGGTCCGCGTGCGCCCCGGGGCCAGCCCGTCATAGCCGAAGGCGTCCGAATCGCTTTCGATGCCGTCGGGTGCGCGCAGCGCGAGTTGTTCGAGGCGGCGCCGGCTCCTGTTCGTGACCGCGACCTTCAGGTCGGCGGCGGGTGCCGCCCGCGCGGCGGTGCCGCACAGTGCGATCAGCGGCCGCGCCGCCGCCGCGACGCCGTCCAGCGGATAGCGCGCCGACGATCCGGCGACGCTGACCGACATCCGGTCGTCCGCCGCCAGTATCGCTTCGAACGATGCGTCGAGCGGCACCTGCCCCCGCAGGCGCAGCAGGCCGTCCGCCTCCGGCGGCTGAACCGTGGCGGGAAAGGTCAGCGTCGCGCTGCCGTCGCTCAGGCGGACCGGCACGCTCGTCCCGGCCGCGAGGCGCACCGGCGGGTGGGTGATGTAGGCCGACACCTCCGGAACGCCCTTGTCGCAGATGAAGTTCAGCAACGTCATGCCGCCGTCGGGCACGCCAAAGACGAGCCGCGCCTGCTGGGCGCCATGATCGACGCCATACCAGCGCGGCCGCCCGTCCTGCGCCGCGGCGGGCGTGGCCGCGAGAGCCAGCACGGAGGCGAGCAGGATACGCCGATACCGCCGCGTCGGCGATCTGGGAAATCCGGCCTTTGTTCGCCCTTTGCGGGTCATGGCATCTGTCTCCAGCCTGTTCGGATCAGGGGCCTGCCCGTGCCGCACAAGGCACGGACAGGCCCGACGGGAGCGGCCGAACCGGGGTGGAGGGAAGCCGATCGGCAGTGTCCCCCTGTCCGGCCAGCAGATACGCCGACGGGTCGCTGTCGACGCACCCGTTCCCGCATCAGCGTCCGGGCGCCCGCGAGGGGGCGGCGGGCGTCGGATCGGGCAATGGATGTTCGTGCATCGGAGTCTCCCTGTCCCACCGTGATGCCATGGACAGCGAAAGCCTGTCTCGGACCAGAAGGAACGCGAGGTGGACCAGACGGCACTTCGGCGATACGGTGCGCCGGACGGGAGGGGGACATGGACGCGGCCGGTTTTTCCCAGATACTGTCCACCGCCTCGGTGCCGGAGCGCGAGCGGCTGCCGATGTGGCGCGAGCTATTCGGGCAGGCGATGGTCCGGCTCGACATAGAACCGGCCCGGAACGTGCCGTTTCACGCCGAAGGGACATTGTGCGCGCTGCCGGGAGCCGCCTATGCCTCGGTTTCCGCATCGCCGGTGCAGGTCTCGCGGACGCACCGCCTGATTGCCGCCGATCCGGTCGAGATGCTCTATCTGATCACCGCCGATGCGCCGCTGGAACTGCGCCAGCGCGGGCGCGAGCATGTGCTGGCGGTCGGCGACTCGATCTTCGTGCGCGGCGGAGAGGTCAGTACCATCCAGTGTCGGAAGCGATGCCGTTTCACCAACATCGCGGTGGCGCAGGACGACCTGCGCGCGCTTCTGTCGGGGGCGGACGATCTGGCGATGCGGGTCGTCCCGCGGCAAAGCGATCTGCTGGGGCTGCTCCACGCCTATGTCGACATGCTGCGCCTGCGCGCCGACGCGGCGTCGGGCGTGGCGGCGGCGCTCACGGCCGGGCATATCCGCGACCTCATCGGCGCGGTCGCCGCCACGGCAGCCGAAGATGGCGCGCCGGAACGGCCCGGCGTCAAGGCCGCACGACTGCGGGCGATCAAGGCCGACATCGCGGTGCGCTCGTGCGATCCGCGTCTCGACATCGTAGGTGTGGCCACGCGCGCCGGGATCAGCCCGCGCTATGTCCGCCGCCTGTTCCAGGATGAGGGAAGCAGCTTTTCGGCGCATGTGCTGGGCGAACGGCTCGACCGCGCCCATCGCCTGCTGCTGCATCCGGGGCAGGCGCCACGGACGATCGCGGCGGTCGCCTATGCCTGCGGTTTCGGCGACCTGTCCTACTTCAACCGCACCTTCCGCCGCCGCTTCGGCATGACCCCGTCGGATCTGCGCGGCGCGGGTTGAATGCCATCCATTTCCCGTTCGTGTCGAGCGAAGTCGAGACACTTGTCGGCCTTGCGCCACGCTGATGGGTGTCTCGACTTCGCTCGACACGAACGGAACGATAGGCGGATTTACGGCCCGACGCCCTAACGGCAGCCCCGCTGCCAGTCGAAGAACACGCCCTGCCATCCCCACCCCGACTGGTGGACCACCTCGGTCAGCACATGCGCCAAATTGGCGGGGTTCGCCGCGGCTTCGCTGTCGCCCACGATCTCGACGCGATCGTCGGCGATGCGCGGGGCAATCTGGCGCCGGATCGCTTCGTTCGGCGGGGTCAGCGTCAGGCTGGCGTCGTAGATGATGTCGGCGTCGGGGTGCGTGCCGTCGCGCGGGCGCAGGCTGCTGCTCATCCGCGCCTCGCCGGCGTTCATCGGCTTGTCGCCGCGGACCAGCGACACCTCGCGCGCCCGCACGCAATGACCGGCGGAAACGAAGGTCAGCCGCACCCCGATCGTCCGCTTGCCGCCGCGAAAGTCGCGCGTCACCAGCAATTGTTCGGGCCGGTCCGCCGGGCGCTCGACGTGAAGGTTCAGCCCGGCATTCGCCAGCGATTCGATCCGCCGCTTCAGGCGCTGCTCGGGCAGCGGCATGGCGCCGGGCGCGGGCGGCACCCACGCCGTCCAGGCGGCGAGCCACAGCATGAAAACGGCCATGATCGCGAAATAGGCGACGCCGAAGGCCACCATGAACCGCCATTGCGCGAACCAGTTGTCGGGGCCGCTTTGCATCACGTAAACAGCGGGGACGAGCGCCCCGAACATGGTGAGCGCCCAGGCCGTGATGCCGATCTGCGAACGGTCGGTCCCCCACGCGGTCACGCCGCCGATCAGCAGCGCGACCGGCAGGAACAGGATGACGATCGCGGTGGGCGTCATCAGGCCGTCGCGCAGCCACAGCCAGCCCAGCGCGCCCGCGCCCGCGAGTAGCAGCAGCAGCGCGGCGACGATCACCGGCGGGCTCGACAGCCGGCTCATCGCGTCTCGCCGCCCGTCACCCGGCCGGTGATGGCAACCGCGCCTGCCTCGATTCCGCCGGGGATGTCGCCGCGCCGGAAACGGGGCAGGATCACGCCGTCCATGATCTGCTGCGCGGCGGCGTCGGGCAGGCGGTCCGACAGCTCGCGCCCGACCATGATCCGCGCCTGCCGTTCGTTCGGCGCGACGAGCAACAGGATGCCGCTGTCCGCGATGCCGCGGCGGTCGGCGACCGTCGCGGCAAAGCGGGCAATGTCGATCCCGCCGAGCGAGGGCGTGGTGACGATGACCAGCGGATGTCCGCTTCGCTGGTCGAAGGCCGTCAATACGGCATCGAGCCGCGCCTTGCTGTCGGCGGACAGGATGTTCGCTTCGTCGGCGATGCGCCCCTGCACGATGCGGAAGGCGACGCCGCCTTCGCCTTGCCGCACGGCATCGGCGGGGCTGCTGGTGCCCAGGTCGATACGGACGATGCGCGGCGGCTTGTCGGGGCCGTCGATCGGCACATACCGGATGCGCGCGGCCATCCCGTTCGTCAGCCGGACCGCCGGTTTCTCCTCGGTGCTGCCGCGATTGGCGAAGCCCGCTTCCAACGCACCCCAATTGATGCGGAACGCGACGGGGCCGACGGAAAAATATTCGTAATGGCTGTAAGCATGGGCGTCCGAACTCTTGCGCTTCCTGCTCACGCGTTCCAGGCGCCAATCATGGATCGGCCCTTCGACCTGCCGGGCCTCTCCATTCGCCACCGCCTGCGTGACGCGGCGCTGGTCCCACCACGGCACCGCGCCCGACGCGAGGACTGTGAAGACGCCGATCGCCATAAGCGGATAGCTTGTCCAGCCCGCTTTGCCGAAACCCCATTTCATCACCGCGCCGGCAATGATGAATGCCAGCCCGATCAGCGGGAACTGCAAGCCGACGCTGTCGCTCGCAATGTCATAGACGGTCGTATAGGTCATGGCCGCGCCCCGTTCGCGCGTCTCAATCCTTCAGATAGCGGTCGCCGCATGCGGTCATCACGGCGACCGGCGGCCCCAGCCGCACCGCTTTGGCCAGCGCGCGCATCGCAATCTCGCCGATATGGTCGTCCTCCTCCGCCGGATAGACTTCGCTGTTCGACAATTGCTCGAGCTGGCCGTTGAGCTTGACCCAGGTCGCGGTGCGGGGATCGGGCGCGATGTCGCTTTGCGCGAAGATTTGAAGCACCACGGTCGACAGCACATAGCATTGGATGCGCGTGTCGCGGGTATCGGGCGGCAGGCCCTTGAACGCGTTCGCCTGCGTTTCCGGGAACGCCGTGGCGCAGGGGCCGGTGTAGCTTGCGGCATTCTTGTCGGCGACGAACCTGTCCTGCAATCCCTTGTCGCGCGTGCCGATGCGCTCGATCCTGGCGACGACCTTGGCCGGGTCGTCGAGGTCGCCGTCCGTCCCGGCGAGCAGCGCGAAATGCAGCGCCTGGCTCGCGGTGTCGAGCGGGACGGACCCCTTGCCGACCTTTTCCTGCGCCAGCGCCATGGTGGCGCCATAGCAGAGCGAGGCGCTTTCCGTCCGGTCGGCGGGCAGCTGGACGGCGGGCGCGCCGCCGCAGCCGGAGAGGGTCAGGCCCGCGCAGGCCGTGATTCCCAGCGCCGCGCTGTACCACGTCGTCGTTCGGTGCGGCTTGCCATGCATCTCGATTCCCCCGCTAAACTCTGTCCTCGCGTTGGCCGACCATGGGCGCGGGATCGTCGGCTGTCATGGACCATGCGGAACCGGCATGGGATTTTACGGCACTCGCGGCCTCCGCCTCAGGGGGGGAGCGGCCGTGCCGGTGCGTCCGCATCGGGTTCCGCCCCGTCCGCGACGGCGGATCGCGAAGGCGCTACGATGAGCCCGTGGCGCCGATCGATGCGGAGGAAAGCGAATGCCCCATGCCCGATGGATAGCGGTCGGCGGTGCGATCGCGCTGGCGGCGGTCGCTGCGCCGGCCGGGGCGGAGGATGGCGGACGCGGTGCCGGCTATGCCGCCGAAGGGCCCGCCTTCGACCTGCCGGCCGACATGCGTGTCGAACGGCAGGAGATGCATGTCGCGCTCGATTCGATCCGGCTTGTCTATGTCTTTCATGCATCGACGCGCCGGACCGTCCATTTCCGCTTCGTCCTGCCCGCCATGCCGGTCGATGCCAGCCCCGACGCCATCGGGCTCGACGGGCAGGGCGAGGTCGCCGGGCTTGCCGCCGACCGGCGTCCGCTCAACTATCTGGACCTGTCGGTGCGCGTGAACGGCGCGCCGCTGGCGCTCTCCGGCCGCGGGCGTGCGCTGCATCGGGGCAGGGACGTGACGCGGCAATTGCTCGATGCCGCCGTGCCCCTGCTCTACCATTTGGACGAAGAAGCGCCGTGGCGCCGCCTTCCGGCCCGCACCCAGGCAATGCTCGACGCCGACGGCCTGCTCGTGCTCGACACCGCGGACTGGAGCTATCAGGCGGATTTCGAATGGGATCAGCGCTTCGAGCCGGGGGATACGCGGGTCGAGATCCGCTATGTCCCGGTCGCCGATTACTGGAGCGACATCAATTCCGCCGAATTTCCCGAGATAGCCCCCGGCGGCCCGGCGACGCGGACCTATTGCATCGACGACGCGCTGCGCCGGGCCTATTTCCGCCATCCGGCCTACGACCTCTTTACGATCGCCCACGGCTGGGTCGCACCGGCCGGACGGCACGGCCGGACCGCCCACTATCGCCTGGTGGTCGACAAGGGCGCCGCCGCCAACATGGTCGCCTTCTGTCCCGCGGCGGCCAGAAAGACCGCCGCGACGACATTCGAATGGTCCGCCGCCGACGTCACGCCAGACCGCCCCTTCGGCGCCCTCTTCTTCATCGCGCCCGATAAACAGGAGCGCGAGAGAAACCCCGATCAATAGCGGGCGCGCAGCGTCAGATAGAGCGAACGCCCCGGCTCGGGAAAGCCGTCGGTCAGGCTGTATTCCTCGTCGAACAGGTTGCGCGCGCCGACGCCGATCTCGATCTTCTCGGTAACGGCATAGTCGATGCGCAGCGCCGTGTTCACATAGGAACCCGTGCGGTAATAGCGCGCCGGCTGCGATGCGGGCGTTGCGGTGAACAGCGTCCAGCGGTTCGATGCGATCTCGACGCTCGGCTGGACGTGCAGGCCAGCCAGCGGTGCCCAGTCGGCATAGATCAGGCCCTTGTGCGTCGGCACCCCAGTCGGCCGGAACCCCGGATTGGCGGCATAGGACAGGTCGCGCTTGATGACCGTGTAATTGGCCCCGAGGTCGAGGCCGGGCGCGAGCGTCGCCGACAGCGACGCTTCGGCGCCGTAATATTCGCCGCTGCCGACGTTCCGGCTCTGGCTGAGGTTGGTGAGCACGCAGCCGGGAATCGGTGTCGCGGGCGGCGTGGTCGACGCGGTGCAGGGATAGCCCGGCGTCAGGACGCTGAAGATCGCTTCGTCGACCCAGCTGTAGAAGAGCGCGCCGTCGACCCGTACGCCGCCGGCCGTCCAGCTTCCGCCGATTTCGGCGTTGGTCGCGCGTTCGGCCTTCAGTTCGGGGTTGGGGATGGCGGTGTTGAACCGCTGGCTGAAGCGCTCGAAGATCGTCGGGAAGCGCGCACGCGACGACAGGCTGGCGTGCAGCGTCAACGCGTCGCCCGCGTCCCAGTCGAACCGGCCCTGCAGGTTCCAGGCGTCGGCGTCGCGGCGCGGATATTGATAGAGGACCGCCGGGGTGCCCGAGGTTCCGAGCGGCGAACCGAACTCCTCGGCGCGCTTGAGGTCGCGCCAGTCGAAGCTGCCTCCGACCGTGAAGCGGAGCGCCGTCGTCAGGGCAAGCTCGTTTTCGAGCGCGATGGAGAAGGTGTTTTCGGTCTGCGTCTGCCGCGGTTCGGTCGACGGCACGCCCGCCGTCGAGAAGCTCGTTTGCGCCTCGACATGCTTGTCGTGACGGTAATGGAAGGCGAGCCGCAGCGTGTCGGCGTCGCTCATCCGGAAATCGAGCTGCGCCGACCCGCCCCAGGCCTTGTCGAAATAGGGGCTGTCGAACGCGAAGGGGCGGCTCTGCGTGGATTGGGTCCGGTCGTTGAACGAGCGCAGCATCGAATCGAAGCGGTTGTAATAGGCGCGCGTCTTGAGCGTCGCGCGGTCGCCGAGCGCGGTGGTCGACAGGAAATAGATGGATTCGATTTCCCACTTCGGCCAGGTCCAGAAACGCGGCGTGTTGACGAGGTCGCTGACGTGCAGCGGCGCGTTCTTCGATCCGTCCTGCCGCGTGTAGCTGATCGCATATTCGTCGCTTTCGTTCGGCGTGAAGCCCAGCTTCACATTGGCGCGCCAGTCGCGGGTCCGCGAAAAATCGCGCTCGCCGCCGTCCTCGAGCGTCGGGACGATCGGCGTGAAGCTGTCCGGCAGATCCCAATGGTCGGTGAAGCTGCGCGCATAGCTGGCCTGCGCATACCAGCGCTCGTGCCGCGTCCCGATCAGCGCCGACGCCGAATAGCCGGCATAATCGGCGTCGTTGTCGAACGTGACCATGCCGCGCACGTCGATGTCGAGCGCCTTGGTCGGGCGCCGCGTGACGAGGTTGATCGCGCCGCCCATTGCGCCCGGCCCGTCGAGCACCGACGCATAGCCCTTTGCCACCTGCACCTCCGAGATGTCGGTGGTCAGGAAGCGGCCATAGTCGAGCCGGTTGTCGGCGGGCAGATATACGCGGATGCCGTCGATCGAGAGCGGCACCTGGAACCGGTCGAAACCGCGGACGAACACCAGCCGTTCGTTGCGCGTGCCGCCGCTGTTGCCCGCGACGACGCCGGGCATCAGGTTGATCGCGTCGTCGAGCGCGGTGCGGTTGAACTTGTAGATCGCCTCGCGCGACAGGCTTTCGCCGTCGATGCCGATCCCTTCGCTGCGCGGCGCGGTGACGACGATCTGCCCGAGGGCGAAGCGATCGTCGCCGGTGTCCGGCGCGCTCTGGTCCTGCGCCTGCGCCTGCGAGGTCGCGAGGCAGCCTGCCGACAGCAGGAGGGAGAGTATGGTCCGCATGATTTACCCCTTTTTTTCTCGCCGAATCACTATATACGGCCATATATAGTGATATCGCACGGAGGAAAGATGTGATGCGCCCTTCTCTGCTTTTATTTTCCCTTGTTCTCCCAATGGCTCTCCCGCTGGCCGCCGGCAGCGCGCTGGCGCAGGCTCCGGCCGGCGCCGATCCGGCCTGTGCCGGAAAGCCGCCGGCGGCGCTGCCCGCGTCGCTCGCCGATTGGCGGACGCCCGACGCGATGAAGGCGGCGGGGAATGCGAAGACCGCGGCAAAGGCTGCGCTGAAGCCGGGGGCCGCGGTCCGCGCGACGCTGCTGCCGACGCCGAAGGTCGCCTATCCGGTCCGCCCTGAAAAGCCGGGGGGAACGGTCAGCTATGGCGGGCTGTTCCGCTTCACGGTCGCCCGCGAAGGCGTCTGGCGCGTCGCGCTCGGGTCGGCGGCGTGGGTTGATGTGGTCCTGGACGGCAAGGCGATGCGGTCGGTCGCGCACGGCCACGGCCCGGCCTGTTCGGGGGTCCGCAAGATGGTCGACTATCGCCTGACCCCCGGCACCTATACGCTTCAGGTCGCGGCGAACGGTTCGGACAGCCTGACCCTGCTGGTCACGCCGCAACCGTGAGACGGCTGTGGGCCGCGGCGGCGCTGCTGCTCGTCGCGGCCGTCGCGCCTGGCTGGCAATGGCCGCAGGACACCGGGTTCGATCCCCCACCGGTGCCCGCGGACAATGCGATGAGCGCCGCCAAGGTCGAACTCGGCCGACGGCTCTTTTATGACGCGGACTTGTCGAGCGACGGGACGCTGGCCTGTTCGAGCTGTCACGAGCAGCGGCACGGCTTCGCGGACAGCGTCGCGACGCGGTCGGGCGTCGGCGACCATGCGGGCAAGCGCAACGCGCCGGGCCTCGCCAATGTCGCCTGGCTGCCGCGGCTGACCTATGCCGACCCCGGCGCGACCAGCCTCGAAATCCAGGCGCTGACCCCGCTGCTCGGCGAAAATCCCGTCGAGATGGGGATGAAGGGACAAGAGGCGGAGCTTGCCCGGCGGTTGAAGGCGGATGCCTGCTATCGTCGGTCGTTCGCCAGAGCCTTCCCCGATGCCCGAATCACCCTTCCGAACATCGTCGCCGCGCTGGCCGCGTTCCAGCGGACGATGATTTCGTCCGATGCGCCTTACGACCGCTTCCGCCGCGGCGACGCCGCCGCGCTGACCGGGCCGCAGCGCGAAGGCGAACGCCTGTTTCGGACCAGCGGGTGCAGTTCGTGCCACGCGGGTCCGCACCTGACCGACGCCGCCTATCATCGGCTTGGCGATCCGGCCCCGTCCGACGCGGGGCTGGTCGAGCAAACGGGGCTGGAGGAGGATCGCGGGCGCTTTCGCACGCCATCGCTGCGCAACGTCGCGATCACCGGCCCGTGGTGGCACGACGGCACGGCGATCAGCCTGGAGGACGCCATCCGCCGCCATCCGGTCTCCCTGGCCGATCAGGACATCGCGGCGCTCGTCGCTTTCCTGCATGGCCTGACCGACGAACGGTTCCGCACCGATCCGCGGCTTGCGCGGCCCGATACGGCTTGCGGCAAGCGATTATGAGGTCTCGGTCTGATATGCCGCGGGAAGCGGCTCGGATCGTATCATCCCGGCCAGGCGATCGCACGACGGCCCTGCGATGCTGGCGCGTGCCGACGCCTGTATGGCCCGATAGGCGGCAAGCACCTGCTGTCCGGTATCGGTCAGCCGGGCGCCTCGGTTATGGCTCCCTCCCGCCACCGTCTGGACCAGCCGCTCGTTCCAGCAGCGATTCATGACGTCGACCAGCAGCCAGGTGCGCCGATAGCTCATGCCCAGCGCGCGGCCGGCCGCCGAAATCGAACCATGGTCCTGAATGGCGTCGAGCAGGTCGGCCTTGCCGGGACCCATCGCGATTTCGTCGCCGCACAGGAACTGGATCTTGATCTTGAAGGGAGGTTTTCCGGACATACCGCATGATAGGCCCGAAATGGCGCCCATCGCAATCGGCGTTGCCATGTGCCGGGTGTCGGCCCCGGCGTCGCCGTGCGCAGGCCGGGATCAGCAGGGAAGGGCGGCTCCGCCGATACCCCGGCGCGCCCGTGCCAGCAGCACGCGGGTCGAGCGCACCGCACTGTCGAGCATCGCGGCCACGGCCCCCGTATCGGCGAACCGCGCGCCGCGATCGCCTGCCCCGTCGAGCAGGCCGAGCAGCATTCGCTCGTCCGCGGACAAGGCCGCCGACTGGCCCGCGACGAGACGCCTGCCGAGCGCCAGTTCGTACAGCATCAGCAGGCTGTCGAATGCCGGGGCGAGCATCGCGCCGCGCACCGGCGCCAGCAATTTGTGCAGGCGTTGCTGAACCGGCGCGCCGGCGTCGCGCGCCGCGCGCCAGCATCGCAGCGCCGCCGGGACGAGCGTCGTTTCGGAATCGGACAGGTCGGCGATCGGGGTAACCGGATGAAGCGCAGCCATGGCCTTGCCTTCCTTTGCTGGGGTGTCCGTTCCCGATATAATATTTGCGAACGATTCGCAATAAGAAACGGTGCGCCGGCGGCGCGAGCGGCGCTTTTTATGCCGGAAGTGCGCTGGATCAATTTCGGCCGGAGCGAAACATCCTACTCTTCGCTTCCAACAGCCAAGGGGCCAATGCGGCATGTTCGACACATCACTGGCAGAGCAAATCTGGACCAAGAAATATCGCTTCCAACCGACCGAGGGCGGCGGCGACGACAGCGTGCAGGCGACATGGACGCGCGTTGCCCGCGCCATCGCCGCGAACGAGGCGCCGGCCGAACAGGCGCGCTGCGAGCGGGAGTTTCTGGAGGCGCTGACCGATTTCCGTTTCATTCCCGCCGGCCGTATCCTGGCGGGGGCGGGGACGGCGCGCAACGTGACGCTGTTCAACTGTTTCGTGATGGGGGCGATTCCCGACGATCTCGACGGTATCTTCGCGCATCTGCGCGAGGCGGCGGTGACGATGCAGCAGGGCGGGGGGGTCGGCATGGACTTCTCGTCCATCCGCCCCGCCGGCGCGGCGGTTCGCGGCGTCGGCGCACAGGCTTCGGGTCCGCTCAGCTTCATGGACAGCTGGAACGCGATGTGCGGCACCATCATGGCCGCGGGCCAGCGGCGCGGCGCGATGATGGGGTGCCTGCGCATCGACCATCCCGACATAGAGGCGTTCATCGACGCCAAGCGCGACCCGGCGCGCTTCCGCAATTTCAACCTGTCGGTGCTGGTCAGCGACGCCTTCATGAAGGCGCTCGCCTGCGACGGCGAATGGCCGCTCGCCTTCGGCGGCGCGGTGCATCGCACGGTCGGCGCGCGCGACCTGTGGCGGCGGCTGATGCAGGCGACCTACGACGTCGCCGAACCGGGAGTCATCTTCATCGACCGGGTGAACCAGCAGAACAATCTCGCCTATTGCGAGGATATCCTGGCGAGCAATCCGTGCGGCGAACAGATGCTGCCGGCCTATGGCGCCTGCCTGCTCGGCTCGATCAACCTCGCCCGGCTGGTCCCGCAGCCCTTTTCGGCGCATGCGGTGCTCGACGAGGAGGAACTGTCGGCGCTGACCGCGACCGCGGTCCGCTTCCTCGACAATGTGATCGACATCTCGCGCTATCCGCTGCCGCAGCAGGAGGCCGAGGCGAAGGCGAAGCGCCGCATCGGCCTCGGTGTCACCGGGCTCGCCGACGCGCTGCTGTTCTGCAACACCGTTTATGGCTCGGCCGATGCGATCGCGCTGACGCAGCGATGGCTGGGCACCATCAAGCAGGCCGCCTATCGCGCGAGCGCGCATCTGGCGGCGGAAAAGGGACGGTTGCCGCTCTACGATCCGGCGATCCTCGACCGGCCGAACCTGCGCTCGCTCGACGAGGCGACCCGCGCGCTGGTCGCGGAAAACGGCCTGCGCAACGGCTGCCTCACCTCGATCGCGCCGACCGGCACCACGTCGCTGCTCGCGGGCAACGTCTCGTCGGGCATCGAGCCGGTCTTCGCCTACAGCTACAGCCGCAAGGTCCGCCAGGCCGACGGTTCGACGCGCGAGGAGGCGGTGGAGGATCACGGCTATCGCGTGTGGAAGCAGGTGAAGGGCGACGAGGCGCCGCCCGACGCGCTGTTCGTCAGCGCGCAGTCGCTCGACCCGTCGGACCATCTGGCGATGCAGGCGGCGGCGCAGCCCTTCATCGACAGCTCGATCTCCAAGACCGTCAACTGCCCCGAGGACATCGATTTCGAGGCCTTCGTCGACATCTATTCGGAGGGTTATCTGCTCGGCTGCAAGGGGCTGACGACCTATCGCCCGAACGACACGACCGGATCGGTGCTGAGCGTCGCCCCGGCGGCGCCCGCCGCGCCCGCGGCCGAGGCCGAATTGCAGCCGCGCCCCGAATCGCTCCATGGCACGACCTACAAGATCAAATGGCCCGACAGCGCCCATGCCGTCTATGTCACGATCAACGACATCGACAGCGGCGGGACGCGGCGCCCGTTCGAAATCTTCATCAATTCCAAGAATATGGAGCATTATGCATGGACGCTGGGGCTCACCCGGATGATATCCGCGGTGCTGCGCCGCGGCGGCGACATCGCCTTCGTCGCAGAGGAACTGAAGGCGGTGTTCGATCCGCGGGGCGGAGCGTGGATGGGGGGCCGTTACGTTCCGTCCCTCCTCGCGGCGATCGGCGACCTGTTCGAGCGGCATCTGGAGGCGCTGAGCGGCCGTGAGGGGCCGCGCCCCGACCCGGTCGACGGCGCCCCGGCCAAGGCGCGGGTCGCGGTTCCCGCGATCTGTCCGCAATGCAGCGCGGCGGCGGTGCAGCGCACCGAAGGCTGCGACAAATGCCTCGAGTGCGGCTATTCGCGATGCGGCTGACCGGCCGGGCCTGACGCCCCGCGCGGAGCGTCACGCGGGGCCTGCGGTCGGGGTCAGGCGGCGATGCCGCAGGCCAGCGCGCCGATCCCGCGTGGGTCGAGAATCTCGATCAGCGTCAGCGAATGCGAGCGGATGACCCGCGCCTTGCGCAGGTTAGTGAGTTCGCGGCTCACCGTTTCCTTGGTCAGCCCCAGATAGTCGGCGATGTCGCCCCGGCTCATCGGCAGCGGAACCAGATTCGCCCCGTCGCGGCCGCGGAATCCGGCGCGGCGCTGAATATCCGACAGAAAGCCCGCCAGCCGTTCCGCCGCGGTCTGGCGGCCGAGCGTCACCATCCTTTCCTGCGCGATGGCCAGTTCGGCGGTCGCGCGCCGATAGCGCGCCTCGGCCAGCGCCGGATAGTGATCGACGAACCATTCGAACCGCCGCTTCAGGACGCGGCACAGGGTCGTGTCGCCGATCGCCTCGGCCGCGAAGCCGTGGCTTTGCTGCGTCTCGAAGCCGACGAAATCGCCGGGGAACAGAAAGGCGACGATCTGCCTGCGTCCGTCCGACAGGATCGCGTAAAGCTTGACGACGCCGCTGGTCAGGCTGAACACGCAGTCGGCGGGGTCGCCCTGGTGGAACAGCGTCTGCCCGGCGGTCAGGTGCAGCCGGCCCCCCTGGTTGCGGAAATCGGCCAGCGTCTCGACATCCAGCGCGCGGCACAGGGCCTCGGCGCTGACGTCGCAACTGCGGCAGGGGTGGTCCTTCGACAGCATCGCGCGCTTCGTCATGATCGGCTTTCCCGCGGCATGTTTCTCCCTGCCGCTCGCCCAACGGGCCGGCTTTCGCAATCGCAAATCGCTGTCCGATTGATATGAATCAAGTGCAGGATGCGCGGCCGCCCGGACGCTCCGCGCCGGTCGTTTTCGCTCTTTCCCGTCGCCGCCTTTTCGTCAGGTCGAGGCGGCGTGCAGCCGGGCCGGCCAATAGCGATGCCCGGCGATTCCGTGCCAGAATCCGTTGGAAAAGGGCGCCCCGATATCGAGGGCCTCGATCCGCTCGGCCGCCTGCGCGGCATCGGTGCGCCCGGCGGCGCGGTCGGCGAAGATCGTCGCCACCGCCACCATGTCGACGCCGTGCGGCATCAGGCGGTAATGGTCGATGCCCATCGCCCGCATCTCGTCCAGCTCGGCGATCAGGTTGACATAGCTGTGCGACAGGGTCTGGATGCCGTTGATCGCCAGCATGGCCTGGCCGTCGAGGGTGCGCAGCGGCATGCCGTCGGGGTCTTCGCCGCAGACGAACTGGCAATCGTCCTTGGTGCGCCGGTGCGCGCGCGCGTGGTAGCAGCGGGCCGAAACCGCCAGCGACGCGCGCCCGAACACCTGCACCTCGGTCGCTGCGCCGAGGTCGGCGGCGGTCCGCGCCAGCCCCTCGGCCGCGCCGCGCGGCAGTTCCGCGGGCAGGGTGAAATGCGCCGCCCCGGCGCGCGCGAGATACGCCATCGAGCGTTCGTTGTAGACGTTCATCATCGGCCCGATGCGGTGCGGCCGACCACTCGCCGCGGACAGGCCGGCGGCGTTGTTGACCTCGACCGGATAATCGGTCTGCGCGCACAATTCGGTGATCGCCCGGCGTTCGCGCGGCAGCACCACCTCCGCCAGCGTCGACAGCACGACCTGCTTGCCCGCGCGTTCGAGCCGCTCGATCACCTCGGGATAGTGGCGGTCGAAAAAGGGGCTGCGCTTCGAACAGACGACCTCGCCCAGATAGACGGTGTCGATCGGGGCCTCGTCCGCGATCCGGGCATAGAAATCGCGCTTCCGGTCCGCATCCCAGTGGAACAGGATCGGGCCGAGGGTCAGTTTCGCCGTGGACATCGCCGTCACCGCCATTTCTTGGTCGCAAAGGCGCCGTGGGTCTGCTTCTGCCCCTCGGTCAGCGCGATCAGGTCGGCGGATGGCGGCGTCTGCCCGGCCATCACCGCGTCGATCGCGGCGCGAAAGGCGCCGACCACCGCGCCGACATAGGCGCGCGACCGCTGCCGCCCCTCGATCTTGAAGGCATCGACGCCCGCGCCGATCAGGCTGGGCAGCATGTCCATCAGATTCAGGCTGACGGGCTCCTCGAAGGCGTAATAGGGATCGTCGCGCACCGGCGCGCGATACCGCCCCTTGCAGATCGTCGGATAACCCGCCTGCTGCCCGGCCTCGAAGCGGTCGATGACGTGACAGCCCAGCTGCGCGGTGAGGGCGCCGTTCTCCGCCCGCTGATAGTGGACTTCCGAAGCCGGGGAACACACCCCGTCCATGTTGGTCGAGCGGCCGACGGCATAGTTGGTGAGGCTGCACCGGCCCTCGACCATCAGGCCGTGATTGCCGAACACGAACGTCTCTATCTCGCACGGAATCTCGGACTTGAGCTGGCGGATTTCGGGCACCGTCAGGATGCGGGGCAGCACGACGCGCCGGACGCCGAACCGCTCGCAATAATAACGGATCGCCTCGGGGCTGGAGGCGGCCGCCTGCACAGACAGGTGCAATCGGCAGCCGGGATGATGATCGGCCAGATAGGCCGCCACCCCGATGTCGGCGACGATGAAGGCGTCGATGCCCATCGCCGCCCCGTCGTCGGCCGCCTGCTTCCACAGGTCGAACCGGCCCGCCGGGGGAAAGGTGTTGAGCGCGAGCAGCACTTTCGCGCCCCTGGCATGGGCATAGCCGACCGCCGCCTGCATCTCATC
Source organism: Sphingopyxis granuli (assembly GCF_001559015.1). Classification (NCBI taxonomy): domain Bacteria; kingdom Pseudomonadati; phylum Pseudomonadota; class Alphaproteobacteria; order Sphingomonadales; family Sphingopyxidaceae; genus Sphingopyxis; species Sphingopyxis granuli. The sequence continues at coordinate 4,223,619 of NZ_CP012199.1, read as the reverse complement.
GGGCGTGAAGTTGAGGCCGGAGAAGTTGCGCGCGTTGGTCGCATTCTGGAAGCCGCAATAGACGGCGTCCGCCCCGGCATCGACCGCCGCGCGCAGCGTCGCGGGGGTTCCCGCCGGACAGATGAGCTCCGGGCTGCCGGTCATCGGCCGCCCCCGCGGTTCGGCCGGGCGTGGCGCCGGCGCAGCAACGCCCAGGCGATCCGGCTGGCCGGTCCCAGCGCGTCGGCCACCCGGTCCGCGATCGACCCCTCGACATCGTCGATCGCGTTGCGCAGGCACACCACCGCCTCCAGATCGCCGCCGATGTCGAGGTCGCGCGAGAAGAAGAGCGCGTCGCCGTCGCGCTGGGCGTCGATCAGACCCAACAGGTCGCGGAGGCGGCCCGATATGCGCGTGTCGTGCGGCGGCTCGGCGCGGCGCGGCCAGGCGACCAGTTCCGGCCGGTCGGGGTCCGGCCGCAGCAGCAGCACGAAGGGCAGGTCGCGGGCGTCGATCAGGAATCGGCTGTGCCGATGCGGGCCGAGCCGCTCGAACAGTTCGGGAAGCGTGCGCGTGACGTCGCGGACGATCCGGTTCAGGATCGGCTGGATCATCACCCGTATCGGCGAGGGCGGAGGCGACCGAAGCGGCTCGAACCGCCGGCGCGGGGGAAGGGTGGGCGCGATCAACATGCGGCACGCCTATCACGCCGCGCGACACCCGGAGTGACATGGATCAAGCGGCTCGCATATGGCGGGCGGCGAAGCGGGTTTGCGCGGGCCACCGCTATCCCTCGTCATGCTGAACCTGTTTGGCAATTATCCCTTTTCGACAGGCAACCGTTCCCCGGCGAAAGCCGGGGTCCACGCGGCGCAGCACTATGCCATCTGGACCCCGGCTTTCGCCGGGGAACAGCTCCTTACTTGCCTGACGGAATCCCTGATCTGACCCCGCGACAAGCACCGCGTAAACCGAAAAGGCGGACCGTGGATGCTGAAACAAGTTCAGCGTGACGGATGGGGGAATGACGACGGATTCCACTGAACCCACCACCGTGGCCCACGCGCCGTTGACCGCTCCGACCGGGCGTGGAAGGATCGCAGGGTGATCGCCGCTCCCATGCCTCTTGCCGCCGTCCCGTCCCTTGGCCTTTGAGCGTCCCGCCATCGTGATCGCGGCGGGCGGGGATGGCGCGCGCATCGGCGGCGGCAAGCCTGCGCGGATGCTCGGCGGGCTGCGGCTGATCGACCATGCGGTGGCGTGGGCGCGCCGCCACGGCGATGCGGTCGCGCTGGCGGTGCGGCCCGGCGACGGCGATTGGGGCACCGGCTGTCCGCTCCTGTTCGACGGTCACCGCGATATCGGGCCGATCAGCGCGCTGGCGAGCGCGTTCGATCATGCGCGCGCGCAGCGCCGCCCCGCCGTGCTGATGATCGGCTGCGACATGCCCTTCCTGCCCGACGATCTGGTTGAACGCCTGTCGTCGGCGCTGGACGGCGACGGCGCCGCGCTTCCCGTCAGCCGCGGGCGCCTGCATCCCACCGCCGCGCTGTGGCGACCCGACAGCGGCGCGCTCGACGCCTATGTCGCGCGCGGCGGCCAGTCGTTGCGGCGCTTTGCCGGAGAGGTCGGGATGGCCGAAGTGGCGTGGGACGCCGCCGGGCCCGATCCCTTCGCGAACATCAACGATGCGGCGGCACTGGCGGCGGCCGAAGCGCGGATCAGAACGCCAGCGCGCTGACCGGTGCGCCGGGCTCCAGCGCCGCCTGGTCCGGCGGGCAGCGGATCAGGCAGTCGGCGACGGCGAGCGCCGCCTGCGCGCCGCTGTCCTGATTGCCGAGCGGCGTCAGGCCCGCCTCGTCCCATCGCGCGCGCGCGAAGGTTTCGCGCGAGCCCGTCGCGGGGAGCGGGGCGGCGAGCGGAAGCGTCCGCCAGCGTAGCGCCCGCTCGACGCCGCGCGCCTGCAACTGCGCGAGCAGCGGCACCAGGAACAGCCGCGCCGTGACCATCGCCGACGTCGGATTGCCCGGCAGGCCCAGCACCCATCGGCCGCGCGCCCGGCCCAGCCACACGGGCTTGCCGGGCTTGATCGCGACCTTGGCGAACAACAGGTCCAGCCCGTGCGGCGCGAACATCGGTTTGGCGAAATCGCGTTCGCCCACCGATGCGCCGCCCGTGACGATCACCACGTCGGCCTGATCGAGCGCGCGGTCGGCCAGCGCCTCGAGCGTCGGCAGGTCGTCGACGCCCGTCGCGCGGCTCACGACCAGCGCGCCCTGTGCCTGCGCCATCGCCATGACGCCGAAGGTCACGCTTTCGGGAATCGCATCCTCGCGCTCCAGCGCGCTGCCCGGCGGCGCCAGTTCGTCGCCGGTGCCGACGATCGCGACGCGCGGCTGCCGGATCACCGCCACCTGCGCGGTGTCGGCCGCGGCGGCGGCGATCATCGCGCGCGGCGTCAGTTCCGTGCCGGCGTCGAGCAGCAGCACCCCCGCCGCGAAATCGCTTCCCGCCGCGCGCACGTGCCAGCCGGGGCCGTATCCTTCGGCGAAGATGACGCTGTCGCCTTCGCGCCCGGCATATTCCTGCATGATGCAGCGGTCGGCGCCGTCGGGCATCGGCGCGCCGGTGAAGATGCGCACCGCCTCGCCCGGCGCGACGCGCCCCGCGAACCCCGCCCCGGCACGCGATTCGCCGATCACGCGCAGCGGCGCCCCCGGCTGCATGCCCGCGTCGACGATCGCATAGCCGTCCATCGCGGCGACCGCCCGGCGCGGCGCGGCGGCGCGCGCGTGCAGCGGCTTGGCCAGCGTGCGACCCGCCGCTTCGGCCAGATCGACCCGCTCGGCGGCGAGCGGCCGGACCTCGCGCGCGATGCGCGCCACCGCGTCGTCGAAACCCGTCATGGCTTGCGCATCGCGCCCGATCGCCCGCCATCCTTCGCCGTCACCCGGATCGCCTCGATCGTCATCGTCTTGTCGACCGCCTTCAGCATGTCGAACAGGGTCAGCGCGGCGACCGAAACGGCGGTCAGCGCTTCCATCTCCACCCCGGTCTGCCCGCTGGTGCGCACCTCCGCCCGGATGCTGAAGCCGGGCAGGCTGTCGTCGATGGCAATCTCCACCAGCACCTGCGACAGCGCGAGCGGATGGCACAGCGGGATCAGCTCGGCGGTGCGCTTGGCGGCCATGACCCCGGCCAGTTCGGCGGTGGCGATGACGCTGCCCTTGGGCGTTTCGCCGGCGCGCACCTTGTCGAGCGTCGCCGGCGCGCAGAGGAGTTCGCCCCGGCTCTCGGCCCGGCGCGTCGTCACCGGCTTGTCGCCGACGTCGACCATGCGCGCGCGCCCGGCGGCATCGATGTGCGACAGGTCGTTCATGCGCACAGTCCGGCGAGGCGCGGCACCTGTCCGGCGATCGAACAGGGACGGTGGCGGCTGTCGAACTCGGCGGCGAGCACGAGGTCCCACGCATCGCGGCAGGCGCCGGTCGAACCGGGCACGCAGAAGATGAAGGTATCGTCCGCCTGGCCCGCGAAGGCGCGCGATTGCAGCGTCGATACGCCGATGGTTGTCATGCTCGCCTGGTGGAAGACGACGCTGAACCCGTCCATCACCCGGCGCAGCAGCGGCATCACCGCCTCGGGCGTCACGTCGCGCGGCGTGAAGCCGGTGCCGCCGGTGCTGACGATGATGTCGATGCCGGGGTCGGCGATCCACGCCGCCATCCGGTCGCGGATCGCCTGCACCTCGTCGGTGACGATGGCGCGCGCGGCGAGCTTGTGGCCGGCCGCCGTCAGCCGCCCGGCGAGCAGCGCGCCGGAGGTGTCGGTCTCCATCGTGCGCGTATCCGACACGGTCAGCACCGCGATATGCAGCGGGTGGAAGGTCAGGCTGTCGTCAATTCCGGGCATGCGTCATTCCCATGTTGCGGCTTCCCAGCGCGCGACGGCCGAACGGTCGGCGTCGGTGGGTTCGATCCAGCGGCTTCCCTCGGGCGCCTCCTCGCGCTTCCAGAACACCGCTTCGGTCTTCAGCCGGTCCATCAGATAGTCCGCGGCCTCGAAGGCGGCGCGGCGGTGCGCGGCGGCGGTGGCGACGAAGACGATCGCCTCGCCGGGCAGGATGCGCCCCGCCCGGTGCACGACGAGGCTGCGGGTGATGCGAAAGCGCGCCCGCGCGTCGGCCGCGATCGCCCGCATCGAGGCGAGCGTCACGCCGCGATAGCTTTCCAGCACCAGCGAGGCGAGCGGCGCGCCGTCCTTTGCCGCGGCGCGCGCGTGGCCGGTAAAGCTGACGACCGCGCCCTCGCCGGAGAGCGAGGCCGTGAATGCCGCCAGCCGCGCCGCCGGGTCGATCGCGTCCGGCGTCAGTTCGACCTCGCCGGTCATCCGCCCGACACCGGCGGGAAGAGCGCCACGAGGTCGCCGGGCGCGACCCATGCGTCGCGCGGCGCCACGACCTCGTTGATGCAGGCGCGGATGCGGCCGCGCGCCAGCGGCTGCCGCAGCGCGGGATGCGTTTGCTCAAGCGCGGCGAGCATCGCCGTCACCGACAGGCCCGCATCGGGAACGGCGATCTCGACGACCCGCCCGCAGGGGTCGGCCAGCCGTCCGCACAGTTCAATCTGCAACCGGGCTTCCTTTCCGTCCGTCATGTCAGCCCCCGATGGATGCGAGGTGCGGCGTCGCGCCGCTGTTGTTCTGGTGCAGCCGGTGCGCCGGCGCCTTGGTGGCGGTGAGCGCGCGGATGCGTTCGATCAGCGCCTCCGCGTCGGCATCCTGCTGCAAAAGCGGCCGCAGGTCGAGCCCCCCGTCGCCGAACAGGCACAGATGCAGCTTGCCGTCGGACGCAATGCGCAGGCGGTTGCAGCTGGCGCAGAAGTCCCGGGCATAGGGCGCGATGATGCCGATCCGGCCGCGCGAGGCGGGGTGCGCATATTCGACCGCCGGCCCGGCGCCCGCCGCGCGCGGCAGCCGCCGCCAGCCGGCCTGCTCCAGCCGGTCGATCACCGTCTGGCCGGCGAGGTGGCGCGCCTTGAAGAAAGCGGTGTTGTCGTTGGTGCGCATCACCTCGATGAAGCGCAGCGACAGGTCGCGCTCGGCGATGAAGTCGGTCATCGCCGCCAGTTCGTCGTCGTTGACCCCGCGCATCAGCACCGCGTTGATCTTGATGCTGTCGAACCCCGCCGCGCGCGCGGCCTCGATGCCGCGCAGCACCTCGGCCAGCCGGTCGTGCCCGGTGATCGCGGCGAAGCGGGCCGGATCGAGCGAGTCGACGCTGATGTTGATCGCGCTCACCCCCGCGTCGCGCCACGCGGCGGCGCGGTCCGCGAGCCGATAGCCGTTGGTGGTCATCGCGATCCGGCGGATGCCGGGCACCGCCGCGATCGCGCGCGCCGCATCCTCGAAATCGGGGCGCAGCGTCGGCTCGCCGCCGGTCAGCCGCACCTTCCACAGCCCGAGCCGGGCGAAGGCGCCGACCGCGCGCCGCATCTCCGCCACCGACAGGTCGGCCGGGCGCCCGTGCCGCTTGCGATAGCCGTCGGGCAGGCAATAGGTGCAGCGAAAGTTGCAGACGTCGGTCAGCGACAGGCGCAGATATTCGAACCGTCGCCCGATGGCGTCGGTCAGGCCGCGGTCGCCGTCCGGCGCCGTGGTCAGCCGGTCGCGGATGCGCTCGATCGTCACTGCACCAGCGGCCCGTCGGCCATCGGCAGCGCGACGCCCTCGACCGTCGTTTCGCTGGCGATGATGGACAGATATTGCGCCATGGCGCGGCGCGTGCTCGCTTCCTCCAGATAGTCGCGGATCGTCGCCTCGACCGCATCGAAGGGAAGCTGCTGCCCGTCGATCCGCCGCCCGGCCCGCACCACATGCACGCCATAGGGGGAGCGCACGGGCTCGCGGCACAACTCGCCTTCGCCAAGGCCGAACAGCGCCTGCTCGAACGCGGGCACCGTCTGGCCGCGCCCGATCTGGCCGAGGTTGCCGCCCTGCGCCTTCGACGGGCAGGCGGAATGCTCGCGCGCCAACGCGGCGAAGCAGGCGGGATCGGCCTCGATCTTGCGGATCAGCATCCGGGCGTCGCCGACCGCCAGCCCATAGGCGAAGGAATCGGCGGGGTCCGCCGACAGCAGGATATGCTCCGCCTCGATCAGCGTCTCGCTGGCGAAGCGGTCGCGGTGGCGGTCGTAATAGCGGCGCGCCTCCACGCTGGTCGCTTGGGGGACGCGCACCGCGCCGGCCAGCAGCGCGTCGATGCGGGCGTCCTCCTCGGCCAGCGTGCGGCCGTCGGCGTCGGTGCGCTCGTCGGCCACGATGCCCTGGCGGTCGGCCTCGTCGAGCAGCAGCTGGCGGATGACGAGCGCTTCGGCGGCCGCCGTCCACGCGCTGTCGGCGTCCTGCGCCGGGTGGTTCTGCGCTTCGGCGGCGATCGCGGCGGCCGGGATTTCCACCCCGCCGACCCGCACCGCGGCGCGTTCTAGTGTGTCAGCCATGGCTCATGCTCCGCCGCGACCGGACGATCTGATAGCCGCCGCGCCACAGATAGCGCACGGGGGCCGAGAGCATGTGGACGAGGCGGGTGAAGGGGAAGATCAGCAGGATCGTCAGCCCCAGGAACAGGTGCGCCTTGAAGATCGGGTGCACGTCGGCGATGTAGTCGGCGGCGCCCGCGCGGAAGGTGAAGATGCCCTGCGCCCAGTTCATGAACTTGACCATCTCGCTGCCGTCGAGGTGCCCCGCCGACAGCGGGATGGTGGCGAGGCCGAGCGCCAGCTGGATCCACAGCAGCAGGATGACCATATTGTCGCTGAAATTCGATGCCTTGCGCACGCGCGGATCGAAGAAGCGGCGGTGGATCAGCATCGTCGCGCCGACGATCGCCATCACCCCTGCGACACCGCCGGCGACGATCGCCAGCAACTGCTTCGCGCCGTGGCTGATACCGAGCGCATCGAACAGCACGATCGGCGTGAGCAGGCCGACCAGATGGCCGAAGAAGATGAACAGCACCCCGATATGGAACAGCACCGATCCCCACATCAGCTGCCTGCGCCGCAGCAGCTGGCTCGACCCCGACCGCCAGCTATAGGGCTCGCGGTCGAACCGGATGATCGAGCCGATCGCCAGCACCGCCAGCGCGATATAGGGATAGATGCCGTAAAACAGATTGTTGAGAAAGGCTTCCATGGCTCAATTCCTTGCTGGCGTCGGGGCGGGCGAAAGCATGCGGTCCAGCATGCCGCCCACCTGCGGGCAGGGGGCATTGGGGTCGGGCGCGGCGTCGGCGGTGAAGCGGATTTCCTCTTCGGCCCATTGCCGGTCGAGCGCCTCCAGGTCGGCGGGGTCGTCGACGGGCGACAGCGCCTTCTGCGCGTCCTCGTCCTGCTCGACGCCGGCGATGTCGCAGAGCAGCGCGAGCAGCGGCGCATAGTCCGACTCGCGCTCGGCCAGCCGCGCCGCCAGCGCGACCAGCACCACGCCCGGTTCGGCCAGCGCCTCGCGCGCCGCCTCGGGCGGCAGCGTCGAGCAATAATCGAGGAAGAGCGGCAGATAGTCGGGCAGCTCGTTCCCCGTCGGCTCCAGCCCCGCGCCCAGATAGCGTTCGCGCAGGTCGACCATCGCCTGGCCGCGGTCGCGGCTTTCGCCGTGGACATGCTCGAACAGGTGCAGGCTGTGCGCCCGGCCGCGGTCGAACAGCTCGACATAGGCTTCCTGCGCGGCATAGATGTCGCTCGCGGCCAGCCGGGTCAGCAGCGGGTGAAGCCGGCGAACGGTGTCCGGCGGCAGGTCCGCGTCGGCCGCCAGCCGCTCGCGAATCTCGCCGCAGACGGCCTGCAGTTCGGGCGTCGGATATTGCAGCAGCAGCGACAAGAGGTGCAGCGCGCGCATCAGAACACCTCCGTCGGCGTTTGCAGCTTCTTGCGCGCCGGGGCGCCGAACAGGTTCGTCTCGCTGGTCCCGCTCGAACAGCCGTTGCCGAACGAAAAGCCGCACGATCCGCGCTCGTCGAACATGTCCTCGGCATCCTCGCGGTGGCCCGTCGGGATGACGAAGCGGTCCTCATAGTCCGCCAGCGCCATCACCTTGTACATCTCCTCGATCTGCGCGCCGGTCAGGCCGACGGCCGAGGCGATGCCCTCGTTCCGCACGCCCTCGACGGTCTTCGCGCGCATGTAGCCGCGCATGGCGAGCATCCGTTCGAGGCAGCGCGCGATCGGCTCCTCGTCGCCTGCGGTCAGCAGGTTGGCGAGATATTTGAGCGGGATGCGCAGCGACCGGACGTCGGGCATGCCGTTGTTGACCGAAATCTGCCCCGCGGTCGCCGCCGAGTTGATCGGCGACAGCGGCGGCACGTACCAGACCATCGGCAGCGTGCGATATTCGGGATGGAGCGGGAAGGCGACCTTCCATTCCATCGCCATCTTGTAGACGGGCGAATGGCGCGCCGCCTCCAGCCACGCTTCGGGGACGCCGTCCTTGCGCGCCTGTTCGATCACCGCCGGATCGTGGGGATCGAGGAAGATGTCGAGCTGCGCCTGATAGAGGTCCTCGACGTCCTCGACGCTCGCCGCTTCTTCGATGCGGTCGGCGTCATAGAGCATCACGCCCAGATAGCGGATGCGCCCGACGCAGGTTTCGGAACAGACCGTCGGCTGCCCCGCCTCGATGCGCGGATAGCAGAAGATGCACTTCTCCGACTTGCCGGTTTTCCAGTTGTAATAGATTTTCTTGTAGGGACAGCCCGACACGCACATGCGCCAGCCGCGGCATGCCTCCTGGTCGATCAGGACGATACCGTCCTCCTCGCGCTTGTAGATCGCGCCCGACGGGCAGGCCGCGACGCACGTCGGGTTGAGGCAGTGCTCGCACAATCGCGGCAGATACATCATGAAGGTGTTCTCGAACTGGCCGTAGATTTCCTTCTGGACGCCCTCGAAGTTGTAATCCTCCGACCGCTTCGCGAATTCGCCGCCCAGTATCTCTTCCCAGTTTGGGCCCCATTTCACCTTTTCCATCCGTTCGCCCGAAATCAGGCTGCGCGGCCGCGCGGTGGGGAAGGCCTTGCTTTCGCCCGCCTGCTGGAGGTGGGCATAGTCGAAGGTGAAGGGCTCGTAATAATCGTCGATCTCGGGCAGGTCCGGGTTGGCGAAAATCTTGGCCAGCAACCGCCATTTGCCGCCCATGCGCGGGCGGATCGAACCGCCCGCGGTGCGGACCCAACCGCCGTTCCAGCGCTTCTGATTCTCCCAGTCCTTGGGATAGCCGATGCCGGGCTTGGTCTCGACGTTGTTGAACCAAGCATATTCCATGCCTTCGCGGCTGGTCCACACATTCTTGCACGTCACCGAACAGGTGTGGCAGCCGATGCACTTGTCGAGGTTGAGCACCTTGCCGATCTGGGCGCGAATCTTCATGCTACCGTCTCCCCTTCGGCGAGGGCCCCTTCGAGCCAGTCGACCTTCTGCAATTTGCGGACGATCACATATTCGTCGCGGTTGGACCCGACCGTTCCATAATAGTTGAAGCCATAGGCCAGATGGGCATAGCCGCCGATCATGTGCGTGGGCTTCAGGACCGCGCGCGTCACTGAATTATGGATGCCGCCGCGCTGTCCGGTCAGCGGCGATCCGGGGACGTTCACGATCTTCTCCTGCGCGTGATACATGAACAGCGTGCCCTCCTTCATGCGCTGCGAGACGACGACGCGCGCGACGAGCGCCCCGTTGCTGTTGAAAACCTCCACCCAGTCGTTGTCGACCAGCCCCGCCTTGGCGGCGTCGACCTCGCTCATCCACACGATCGGCCCGCCGCGCGACAGCGTCAGCATCAGCAGATTGTCGGTGTAGGTCGAATGGATGCCCCATTTCTGGTGCGGGGTGATGAAGTTGAGGATGACGTGCGGCGCATCCTTCGCCTCGTCGATCATCGGCTTCACCGCCTTGGTGTCGATGGGCGGGCGATAGACGCAGAAGCCTTCGCCGAAGGCGCGCATCCACTTGTGATCCTGATACAGCTGCTGCCGCCCGGTCAGCGTCCGCCACGGGATCAGTTCGTGGACGTTGGTATAGCCGGCGTTGTAGCAGACATGCTCGCTCTCCAGCCCCGACCAGGTGGGGGAGGAGATGATCTTGCGCGGTTGCGCCTGGATGTCGCGGAACCGGATCTTCTCCTCTTCCTTGGGCAGCGCCAGATGGGTGTGGTCGCGCCCGGTGTTCTGCGACAGCGCGCCCCAGGCCTTCACCGCGACCTCGCCGTTGGTTTCGGGCGCGAGCATCAGGATCACCTCGGCCGCGTCGATCGCGGTGTCGATCCGCGGCAGGCCCTTCGACACGCCTTCGTCGAGCACCGCGCCGTTCAGCGCCCGCAGATTCTCGACCTCGTGGTCGGTGTTCCAGCCGATGCCCTTGCCGCCGTTGCCCAGCTTCTCCATCAGCGGGCCGAGCGACGTGAAGCGCTTGTGGAGATTGGGATAGTCGCGCTCGACCAGCGCGACGGTCGCCATCGTCTTGCCGGGGATGGGCTCGATTTCGCCCTTGCCCCAGTCAGCGACGTCGAAGGGCTGCGCGATCTCGTTGGGGCTGTCGTGCTGGATGGGGGTCAGCACCACGTCGTGCTCGACCCCCAGCACCTCCGGCGCGACCTCGGAGAATCGCTTGGCGATGCCCTTGTAGATTTCCCAGTCGCTGCGCGATTCCCACACCGGGTCGACCGCGGCGGACAGCGGATGGATGAACGGGTGCATGTCGGACGTGTTGAGGTCGTCCTTTTCATACCAGCTCGCGGTCGGCAGCACGATGTCCGAATAGACGCAGGTCGTCGACATGCGGAAATCCAGCGTGACCAGCAGGTCCAGCTTGCCCTGCGGCGCCTCGTCGCGCCACACGACTTCCTTGGGCTTCTGCCGGCCGGCCTCGCCCAGGTCCTTGCCCTGGACGCCGTGCGCGGTGCCAAGCAGATGCTTCAGGAAATATTCGTGCCCCTTGCCCGACGAGCCGAGCAGGTTCGAGCGCCAGACGAACATGTTGCGCGGCCAGTTGGCCGGATTGTCGGGGTCGAGGCAGGACAGTTCCAGCTCGCCCGATTTCAGCGCCGCGGCGACATAATCCTTCGCCTCCTTGCCCGACGCCCTGACCGCCTTGCCCACGTCCAGCGAATTGGTCTTGAGCTGCGGCGCGGACGGGAGCCAGCCCATGCGCTCGGCGCGGACGTTGTAGTCGATCAGGCTCGCGTCCCAGTCGCCCTCCGGCGCGGTGGGGGACAATATCTCCCCGACGTCCAGCGTCTCGTAACGCCACTGGTCGGTGTGGGCATAGAAGAAGCTGGTGCCGTTCATGTGGCGCGGCGGCCGGTTCCAGTCGAGCGCGAAGGCGAGCGCGGTCCAGCCCGTCTGCGGCCGCAGCTTCTCCTGCCCGACATAGTGCGACCAGCCGCCGCCGGACTGGCCGACGCACCCGCACATCACCAGCATGTTGATGATGCCGCGATAGTTCATGTCCATGTGGTACCAGTGGTTCAGGCCGGCCCCCAGGATCACCATCGACTTGCCCCTGGTGATCTCCGCATTGTGCGCGAATTCGCGCGCGATGGTGATGATCTGGTCGGCGGGCACACCGGTGATCCGCTCCGCCCACGCGGGCGTGTAGGGCATGTTTTCCGCATAATCGCGCGCGACATTCCCGCCGCCCAGCCCCCGGTCGAGGCCATAATTCGCGCAAAACAGGTCGAACACCGTGGCGACATAGGCCTTGCCGTCCTTCAGCGCCATTTCGCGCACCGGCACGCGGCGGGGCAGCACGTCTGAATGCTCGGTGCCCTTGAAATGGTCATGCTCGCGGTTGCCGAAATAGGGAAAGGCGACATCGACGACATCGTCGTGATCGCTATCGAGGATCGCGGTCATGCGCAGGTTCGTGTCCGCGCCCCGTCCGTCCTTTTCCTCGAGGTTCCACTTGCCCTGCTCACCCCAGCGGAAGCCCGCCGAGCCGAGCGGTGCCACCGGTCGGCCGGTGTTGGCGTCGATCGCCACCGTCTTCCATTCTGGGTTGTTGGCCTCGCCGAGCGCATCGGCGAAATCGGATGCGCGCACCAGCCGTTCGGGGACCAGCCCGCCCTTGCCGGGCACAAGCCGGACCAGCATCGGCATGTCCGAATATTTGCGGCAGTAGTCCTCGAAATATTCGGCCTGCCGGTCGAGGTGGAATTCGCGCAGGATGACATGCCCCATCGCCATCGCCAGCGCGGCGTCGGTGCCCTGCTTGGGATTGAGCCAGAGGTCGGCGAACTTGGTCGCCTCGGCATAATCGGGGGAGACGACGGCGACCTTGGTGCCGCGGTAGCGCGCCTCGGTCATGAAATGGGCGTCGGGCGTGCGTGTCTGCGGCACGTTGGAGCCCCACATCATCAGGAAACCGGCGTTGTACCAGTCGGCGCTTTCGGGGACGTCAGTCTGCTCGCCCCAGGTCTGTGGGCTGGACGGCGGCAGGTCGCAGTACCAGTCGTAGAAGCTGAGGCAGGTGCCGCCGAGCAGCGACAGATAGCGCGCGCCCGCGGCATAGGAGACCATCGACATCGCCGGGATCGGCGAAAAGCCGACGACGCGGTCGGGACCGTGGGCCTTGACCGTATAGGCGTTGGCGGCGGCGATGATCTCGTTCACCTCGTCCCAGGTCGACCGGACGAAGCCGCCATGGCCGCGGATCGCGGTGTAGCTCTTGCGCTTCGCCGGATCCTCGACGATCGACGCCCAGGCGGCGACCGGCGTGCGGATCGCGCGCGCCGTGCGCCACAGCTTGAGCAGGCGCGAGCGCACCATCGGATATTTCAGGCGCTGCGCCGAATAGATGTACCAGCTGTAACTTGCCCCGCGCGGGCAGCCGCGCGGTTCGTGGTTGGGCAGGTCGGGCCGCGTGCGCGGATAGTCGGTCTGCTGCGTTTCCCAGGTGATGATCCCGCCCTTGACGTAGATCTTCCACGAACAGGAGCCGGTGCAGTTCACGCCGTGCGTCGAGCGCACGATCTTGTCGTGCTGCCAGCGCTTGCGATAGCCGTCCTCCCAGTCGCGGCTCTGATTGGTGGTGACGCCGTGCCCGTCGGCAAAGCTTTGCTTCGTCTTGCGGAAGAAGGTCAGGCGGTCGAGCAGCTGGCTCATGCGGAAACTCCCTGGGTGAGGGTGGATGGGGCGACGGGGGCGGGAACGCGTCCCCGCTCGATATCATACAGCAGTCCGCCGCGCCGCGTGTAGACGAACCAGGTCAGCGCGGCGCAACTCGCATAGAAGGCGAGGAAGCCGATCAGCGCCGCCAGCGGCGACCCCGTCGCCGAAATGGAGGAGCCGAAGCTCTTGGGGATGAAGAAGGCGCCATAGGCCGCGATGGCGGAGGTAAAGCCGACGATCGCCGCCGATTCCTTCTCCGCCTGCCGCAGTTGGTCGGCTGCGGACAGATGCGGCATCAGGCGCGGCACCTCCAGCCGCATGATGTTGGGGATCATCTGGAAGGTGGAGGCGTTGCCCACCCCGGTGACAGCGAACATGAACACGAACATGCCGAGGAAACCCCACCAGCTTTCGGCTTCGAGCGCATAGATCACGCCGACGACGCCGGCCATCATCAGCAGGAACACCCACAAGGTGACCCGTGCGCCGCCCCAGCGGTCGGAAATCCAGCCGGTCGCCGCACGACTGATCGCACCGACGAGTGGGCCGAGGAAGACGAACTTCAGGACGTCGATATCGGGGAACTGATGCTTGGCGAGCAGGGGAAGGCCTGCGGAAAAGCCGATGAACGACCCGAACGTGCCGGTATAGAGCCAGCTCATCAGCCAGTTGTGCTTGCGCTGGAAGATCACCGCCTGCTCGGCGAAGCTCGCCTTCGCGTCGGCGATGTCGTTCATCCCCAGCCAGGTGAGGATCGTCGAGGCGATGATGAAGGGCACCCAGATGAAGCCCGCGTTCTGGAGCCAGAGCTGGCTGCCGTCGGTGGCGATCTGCGGCGTGCCGCCGAGCGCGCCGAACACCCCCGCGGTAATGACGAGCGGGACGCCGAACTGCATCACCGACACGCCCAGATTGCCGAGGCCCGCGTTGACGGCCAGCGCGCTGCCCTTCTGCGCCTTGGGAAAGAAGAAACCGATATTCGCCATCGAAGAAGCGAAATTGCCCCCGCCGAACCCGCACAGCAGCGCCAGCACCAGGAAGATGAAATAGGGCGTCGCGGGATTCTGCACCGCATAGCCGATCCCGAACGCGGGGATCAGCAGCGATGCCGTGCTCAGCGTCGTCCACAGCCGGCCGCCGAAGATCGGCACCATGAAGCTGTAGAAGATGCGGAAGGTCGCGCCCGACAGGCCGGGAAGCGCCGCGAGCCAGAAGAGCTGGTCGGTGGTGTAGTTGAAACCGATCAGCGGCAGCTTTGCCACGACCACCGACCAGACCATCCACACCGCGAACGCCAGCAGCAGCGCGGGCACGGAAAGCCATAGGTTGCGGTGCGCCACTTTCTGGCCGACCTCCTTCCAGAAGGCGGGGTCTTCGGGCTGCCACTCCTTGAGCACACGCGGCGAGCCGGTCGCGGCGTGAACGGCCTGCTGCGCCTTGACGCGCTCGGCATGGACCTTCGCCAGTTCGGGGAAAGGCGGCAGGGTGGTCGCTTCGGCGGCTTCGCGCTCCATCTGGCGGACCGCCGTGTGCATCCAGATGAAGGCGACCGCCACCAGCAGGAACAGCACGACGAAGCAGCTCGTCCAGATGCCGGTCAGGTCGCTGACGGCGCCGAAGACGATCGGCAGCACGAACCCGCCCAGCCCGCCGATCATGCCGACGAGACCGCCGACCGAGCCGACATGGTCGGGATAATAGACGGGGATATGCTTGTAGACCGCCGCCTTGCCGAGCGACATGAAGAAGCCGAGGATGAAGATCACGACCACGAAGGGGACGAGCCCCATCGAAGTCGAGAAGCGGATGTCGCCGTGGATGCCGTGAACCGTATAGTCGGTCGCCGGATAGGAGAGCATGAACAGCAGCACCAGCGACATGCCGAAGGTCATGTACATGACGCGCCGGGCGCCGAAGCGATCGGACAGCATGCCGCCATAGGCCCGGAAGACCGAAGCGGACAGCGAGAAGGCGGCCGCCAGCATGCCGGCGACCTTCACGTCGACGCCGTAGACTCCCATCAGATATTCGGGCAGCCACAGCGCCAGCGCGACGAACGCGCCGAAGACGAAGAAGTAATAGAGCGAGAAGCGCCAGATCTGCTCATTCTTGAGCGGGGCGAGCTGTTCCCGGAACGAACGCGGCGGAGTGCCGCTGCGTCGCCGGGCCGCGAGCGCCGGGTCGTCCTTCGCGAACAGGAAGAACAGCACCGCGACCGCGGCGAGCCCCGCCGCCCAGAACTGCGCCACAGCCTGCCAGCCGAGCGCGACCATCACCCAGGGCGCGAAGAATTTGGTGACTGCCGCCCCGACGTTCCCCATTCCGAAGATACCGAGCGCCGACCCCTGTTTTTCGGGCGGATACCATTTGGACACATAGGCGACGCCGACCGAGAAGCCGCCGCCCGCGACACCCATCCCCAGCGCGGCGAGCAGCATCAGCGGATAGGTTGCGGCGTGCGACAACAGGAAGGTCGCCCCCGCCGATGCCAGCATGGTCAGCGGAAAGACGATCCGGCCGCCGAACTGGTCGGTCCACACGCCCAGAAAGACGCGCACCAGCGACCCGGTCAGGATCGGCGTGCCGATGAGCAGGCCGAACTGGGTCTCGCTGAGGCCGAGCTCCCTCTTGATCTCGATGCCGACGATCGCGAAGATCGTCCACACCGCGAAACACACAGTGAAGGCGACGGTGCTGAGCGTCAGCGCGCCGTTCTGCTGGCTTCGGGTCGGTTGCACCTGTGCTGTCGATGCCACTTTATTTTCCCCTTCGGGCATATGGTGGCCGTACCCATGCCGACGGGGCCGAAAAGCGCCGTTGACCTGCGTCAAACTTCGTCGGCATCAGCGGTAAAATCGCCCCCGCCTGATGCGGCGCAATCCAGACTTCGTCGAAAGCTGAAAATAGGGTGATAATAGTCAATCGAATGATTGACATTGCGCAATCATCTACGTAGCCGAGGGTGATGCGCAGCGAAGAAATCCCTGAAATCGCGACCCTGCCGATGTTTGCGGCGATGCAGCCCGAATTACGCGATTCGGTCTTTGCCGCCGCCTTCCTTCAGGTGTTTCCGCCCGCCCTTCGTCTGTTCGAGGTTGGCGCGCGCGCCGATTTCCTGCATATCCTCGTCGACGGGCTGGTGGAACTCTATACCGCGAGCGCGGGACGCGAGGTCACGGTTCAGCTGGTGCGGCCGGTTTCGAGCTTCATCCTGGCCGCGGCCTATACCGATCAGCGCTATCTGATGTCCGCGCGGACGTTGTCGGCGTCGCGCATATTGATGATCCCGTCCTCGCTGCTGCGCGACGCCATCGTCCGCGACAGCGCATTCGCGCAGAGCGCGCTGACCGAAATCGCATTGCGCTATCGCACCGTGATTCGCGCCCTCACCGACATGAAGGTCCGGCAGACGCTCGAACGCCTCGCCAATTTCCTGTTGCTGGAAAGCAAGGCGCAGGGCGGTGCGGCCCAATTCACCCTGCCGGCCGAAAAGCGCGTGATTGCCTCGCTGCTCGGCATGGCGCCGGAAAATCTGTCGCGCGCCTGCGGCGCGCTGGCCGATCATGGGGCGCTGATCAACGGACCGACGGTGCGGATCGTCGATCGCGCGAAGCTCACCGCCCTTGCGCGGCCCGACATGGTCATCGACGACCAGTGACTATCGGGTCGCGCAAGGTGCGAAGGAATTGGGGTGGGATCGCAATAGGCCGAAGGACCCCACCCCGCCCGCTCCCCTGAAGGGGAAGGGGAATATCGTGCCGGCTGGGCCTGTCTCTAATAACGCGCCTCGATCGACAGCCACGCCTTGGTGGTGTCGCTGGCGAATCGCTGCGCATCGTAATGCGACAGCTTGAAAGAGGTCGTGATCCGCCGCGTCACCGGCACGGTCAGCCACGCCCCGGCTTCGCGACCGTAGTTTCGGCCGCCGTGCGTCGCGTTGAAATCGTGCCACTGCAAACGCAGCGTCGCCGGCGCATCGGTGAACACCGGACCCAGACGCCATTGCAGATCGCCATACAGGTCGCGCAGACCGTCGGCGGGCGTCGTCAGGAAGCGGTCGGTCCAGCCGTTGAACGCATGCAGCGTGGCGAGCGGGGTCTGAAGCGCCGTCGTGCCGTCGCCCTCCAGCCGTTCATAGCCGACGCGCGCGACGACCGGCCCGACCCCGAGGCCCGGCTCGATCAGCCAATAGTCGTGGCCGATGCGGCGCGGATTGGCGCCATGGCTTCGCTGATGCGCATATTCGCCGGCCATATACAGCTTGACGCCGCCGTCCATGGCATGATCGCCCGCGAAGCGGACGCCCAGCGTGCGTGACGACAGGGCGGGCGCGGCGGGCAGGTCGAGCCAATAGCCATAGGCGGTCAACGTGCCGGCGGTCGGCACCGTCGCCGAGCCGCGCAACAGGTGGATGTTCGAATCGCGCCAGATTCCCTGCGGCGAATCGGGCCCGAACACGCGGTTGACCCGCCAGCTGTGCACATAGTCGATCCGCGCGCCCGCCGCGGGTGCGATCCCGACCCGCACCGCGTCGAGCGTCTGGTCGTTCTGGCGCCAGTCGACGCTGCCGACCCAGCGCTGGTTGTCGAGATTGACGGTCTGCCGTCCGGCGACGACGTCGAGTTCCCGCGCCGGCTGCCAGCGCACATAGGCCTGGTTGAGCAGGACGTCGGTCGGGTCGGGCACGGCCGGATAGGCGGTGCGGCCGTTGACCGTGTCGTTATAATCCCTGGGGCCGAGTCGCACGACCGCCTCGCCCTCGACCAACGCGCTCAGCCCGTTCCAGACCGCGGTGCGCAGCCCGGCGCGCAGCCGCAGCGTGGATGCTGTGGCCGACTGGGCGATGTCCGCCTGATCGACCGTTTCGAGGCGATAGCGGGCGTGCAGATAGGGGGTGATCGGGTCGGGCGAGGCGGGCGATACCGCGGGCGCCGATGGCGCGGACGTGCCCTGTGCCGCGGCGCTCGACCATGGCGTGACCGATCCGATCAGGACCATCGCCAGTCCATGGCGCCAGATCAGGGATGAGGATGCGGATCGGTTCTGTATCATGGCGGCGCTCTTGCACCTTCGCGCGCTTTAGGAATTGATATCCGTCAATTGCGGTCGGGAATATCGACCCGGACCCGTCTCAGCGTCCGATCAGCGCGAGGAGGCGGTAGGCGGCGACGATACGGTCGGCCTGTGCCACGGCCTCGCCAACCGCCGCCGCGGTTGCCTCGCGCTCGGCGTCGAGCCAGTCGAGCTGGGGTTTCATGCCCACCCGAACCTCGTGGCGGACGCTTTCGCGCGCCTGGTCGGCGGCGAGCCGCTGCCGGGCGGCGGCGGCTTCGACCAGTTCGGCGGTCCGAACATCCTGAAACGCGCCGATCGTCTGTTCGTCGACGGCGGACCGCGCCGCGCGGACCCGGGCGTCGGCCGCCCGGACGGCGCCGTCCGATTCGGCGATCTTCGCCGCGACGCGCCCGCCGGCGAACAATTGCCAGCGCGCGCGCACGCCGACCGTGGCGCCGTCGGCGCGGTAGTCGGGGAAGAACTGGTCGCGCAGCGTCGATCCTTCGGCGAAGGCTCCGACCGTGGGCAAGCGTTCGGCGCGTGCACCCCGCGCCGCCGCGCGCGCGGCCTCCAGCGCCGCCTCGGCCTGAATAAGGGCGGGGTTGTTCGCGCGCGCACTGTCGAGGGTCTCGTCGAGCGACGCGGGCATCGCCGGATTCGCCGGAAGCGGCCGCAGGTTCTGCGGCGCAAGACCGGTCAGGTTGGCGAAGCGCGCGTCCGCCGAGACGGCAAGGCCGCGCGCGCGTTCGAGCGCCGCCTGCGCCTCGGCGAGGCGCGCGGCGGCCTGGGCGACGTCGGTGTTGGGGCTTTCGCCGGCAGCGAAACGAAGCCGGGCGTGACGCTGGATTTCCTCCATCTGCCCGACCATCTGTTCGTAGAGCGCGATCATGTGCCGCGCCGTCAGTACGTCGCCATAGGCGCGGACCGTATCGACGACGATCCGGCTGCGGGTCATCGCCTCGCCGGCGCGCGCGGCCTCGCTGCCCGCCTTCGCCTGCGCGATCCCCGCGCCGACCCGGCCGCCCGTGAACAGCGGCTGCTCGATGACGAGCTGCGCGGCGCGCGGAGTGACGGTCGCCGCCGGAAGGCCGAAATAGCCCTGTGGGTCGAGCCGCCCCTGGCCGATCGTCCCGCTCAGCACCGCGCTGGGCAGGCCGTGACCCTTGGCCTCGGCAATGCGCGCGTCGGCGGCGTCGGCATCGGCGCGCGCAGCCTCGATCTCGGGCGCGTGGGTCATGGCGGCCGCGATCGCTTCTTGCAGCGTCGTCGCCTGCGCAGGCATGGCGACGCTCGCGAGCAGGCCGGCCAGCGTGGGGAGGGCGATCGACCGCACGGACATCACCGGAAGGCGGCCCCCGGACGCACGCCGAACGCCTTGAACAGCCGGGCGGCAGGGCAGAAGCCGGTAAGGCTCGCCTGGAGCATGTTGAGGCCGGCGAAGGCCGTCAGCGCGATCCACCACGGATGCACGGTGAGCGACAGGGCGACGCCGATCAGCACGACGCATCCGGCGAACGCCATCACGGCACGGTCGAGGGTCATCTTTGCACTCCTTCTTTTGCGGACAGTCAGAAACGCAACTTGCGGATACCCATGACGTGAAGCGCCAGCTTCTCGTAGAAGGGTTCGCTCTCGCCCCGGCGGATCTTGCGCAGGAAATATTTTTCGAAGCCGATCTTGGCGAGATGGACCCATTTGCCGCTTGCCGACCAGTTGACGTTGCGCGGCGGAATCTGCGGCTGGGCGACGAAGGCGACGCCGCCGTCGCCGAAGTCGGCGAGGCACACGGCGTTCCACGTCGCCTCGGCCGCCGGTTCCTTGCCGTCGAGGATTGCCGCGATGTTGGCGGCGATCGCCGTCACCATCGATTCGATCATGAAGCCGGTCTTGGGAACGCCGACCGGCACCGGGGTCGGACCCGTCGGCGGAATGGCGACGCAGACGCCGAGCGCGAAGATTTCGGGAAAGGCGGGGTTGCGCTGGCAACTGTCGACGATGACGAAGCCGCGCGGATTGGTCAGCCCCGCGATGTCGCGGATGGCGGGGACGCCACGGAAGGCAGGGAGCAGCATCGAATAGCCAAAGGGCAGGTCGTGCGTTTTCCTGACCGCGCCGTCCTCACCCACTTCTTCGACATGCATGACATCGGGCTCGACCCCGGTCACGCGCGCATTGGTGATCCATTTGATGTGGCGCTCGCGCAGTTCGCTTTCGAGCAGCGACTTGGTGTCGCCCACGCCGTCGAGGCCGAGGTGCCCGATATAGGGTTCGGCGGTGACGAAGGTCATCGGCACCTTGTCGCGAATCTTGCGGCGGCGGAGTTCGGTATCGAGGATCAGCGCGAATTCGTAGGCCGGGCCGTAGCAGGAAGCCCCCTGGACCGCGCCGACGACGATCGGCCCGGGGTTTGCGACAAAGGCGTCGAACGCATCGGCCGCGTCGGCGGCATGGGCGGTCTGGCAGATCGAGACGGTATGGCCCTGCGGCCCCAGCCCCTCGATTTCGTCGAAGGCGAGATCGGGACCCGTTGCGATTACAAGATAGTCGTAATTGACCGATGTTCCGTCCTTGAGTTCGAGTCGCTTCTCTTCGGCATGAAGCCGCCGGGCACCCACCGCGGAAAAGCCGATCTTCTTCCTTTCGAACACGGGCGGGAGATGGATCTGGATTGCCTCCGGTTCGCGCCAGCGCACCGCGACCCAGGGGTTGGAAGGCACGAAACTATATGTATCCGTGTCGGACACCGTCATCACGTCGGCGCGATTTCCGACTGCCGCCCTGATCTCGTATGCGGCGAGCGT
The DNA here is from genome assembly GCF_001559015.1 of Sphingopyxis granuli. Classification (NCBI taxonomy): domain Bacteria; kingdom Pseudomonadati; phylum Pseudomonadota; class Alphaproteobacteria; order Sphingomonadales; family Sphingopyxidaceae; genus Sphingopyxis; species Sphingopyxis granuli. Next base: position 4,202,625 of record NZ_CP012199.1, on the reverse strand, counting down.
GCCGCCAAGTCCGGCGCCCAATATCACGATCAGCGGCTTGTCCATCTGCAATCCCTCCGTCCCATATGTTGACTATATAAGATTTACATATTATATGCAACTATCAAGTCAAAAGGGGGAAAATCCATGTTCGGGTTGCGAAAGCGCGACGCTCACCGCGAGGTCGGACCCGCCGAGCTGCGCGCGATGCTGGAGGCCGGCCGGGCGCTCCTGATCGACGTGCGCGAGGCGGGCGAGTTCGCGACCGGCCATATCGCGGGCGCAGTAAACATGCCGCTGTCGAGCTTTTCACCTCGTAATATCCCTGATCCCGAAGGGCGGACGGTCGTGCTGCAATGCGCGGGCGGGCGGCGCTCCGGGCAGGCGCTCGATCAATGCGCGCGGGCGCGCAGCGCGATCGATACGCATCTCGCAGGCGGCATCGCCGCGTGGAGGAATGCCGGGTTTCCGGTGGTCGGCGGCTGAATGTCGCCGCGAGAAGGGATATAGCGGGATGGGCAAGGGCTATTGGTTGGCGGGCGCCGTTCTGGCGCTATCGGCCTGCGGCGGCGAACCGGAGCGCGGCGCGGCGGCCGCGGCGCTTCCCGCCGGTACCACCCTACGCCTTGCGGACGCCCAGATCGCCGACATGAAGGCGGTGGGCGCGGAGATTGCTACGCGCGATCAGGCCGAGGCGTTGGCGCGCATAGCCGGCACGCTCGTCACCCTATCCGTCCGCGAAGGCGACACGGTCGAAAAGGGCCAGCGCATCGGTATGATCGTCGATTCGCGGCTCGGTTACGAAACGAGTGCTTATGGCGCGCAGGTCGCCGCCGCCCAGGCCGAGGCCGCGCGCGCCAATGCCGATATTGCCCGCATCCGCGACCTTTACGGGCACGGAGTTTATGCAAAGGCGCGGCTCGATCAGGCGGTGGCGGCGGCGCGCGCCGCCGATGCGCAGGTCGCGGCGGCGCGCGCGCAGCAGGGCGCGAGCGCCAGCGTCGCGGGGCAGGGCGCGGTGCTCGCACCCGCGAGCGGTCGCGTGCTTCGCGCCGATATTCCGGCGGGCTCGGTCGTCGCGCCGGGCATGTCGATCGCGACCGTCACCGCGGGCCCCCCGGTGCTGCGCCTGATGTTGCCCGAATCGGCCGCCGGGCAGGTTCGTCCCGGCGCTCGGGTGATCGTCGGCGATATGGGGTCGAACGATGCGGGCGCGCCTTCCGGGCCGCGCGAGGGCAGCGTGACGCAGGTCTATCCCGCGATCACCGGCGGGCGGGTCCGCGTCGATGCGACGCTGCCCGGCCTCGACACCCGGTTCATCGGCCGCCGCGTGAGCGCCTCGGTCGAGGTCGGGACGCGTCGGGCGCTGGTGGTGCCGCGTGCTTTCGTCACCACGCGCTATGGCATGGATCAGGTCCAGCTCGTTACCGGCGGCAAGCGGCTGAGCATGGTCCCGGTCCAGATCGCCCCCACCACCGATCCGGATCGGGTCGAGATATTGAGCGGCGTGGCGGCGGGCGACACGCTGTTCGCTCCCGGAAAGCCCGTCAAGGCCGTGCGCCCATGAACCTCGGCATCTCGGGCCGCCTGACAAGGGCGACGATCGCGTCGCCTTTGACGCCGCTGTTCCTTCTCGCTGCGATCGCCGTCGGCCTGCTCGCCCTCTTCTCCATCCCGCGCGAGGAGGAACCGCAGATCAGCGTATCGACATCCAGGTGATGGCCCCCGGCTTCTCCGCCGCCGATGCGACCGAACTGGTCGGCATTCCGCTCGAGACGATCGTCAAGAGCGTCGACGGTGTCGAGCATGTCTATACGCAGGCGCAGGACGACGGAGTGATGGTGACGGCGCGCTTCCTCGTCGGGTCGAACCCCGAGGATGCCGCGATCCGCATCGAGGAGAAGCTGCGCGCCAATTGGGATCGGAAACCCGTCGGCGTTCCCGATCCCAAGGTGACGGTGCGCGGCATCAACGACGTGCCCGCGGTCGTCCTGACGCTGTCGCCGAGGCCGGGCGCCGCGGGGCAATGGAACGACGGCAGCCTTTACGAACTGGCGGCGAAGCTGCGCACCGAGGTCGCCAAGGTCGACGACGTCGGGCTGACCTTCCTCGTCGGCGGCCGTCCGGAGGAAATCCGCATCGCCCCCGACCCCGCGAAGCTGCGCCAATATGGCGTGCCGCTGGGTAGCGTGGTCGAGGCGGCGTCGCAGGCCAACCGCAGCGTTCCGCTCGGCACCGTCCGCGAGGACGGCAAGGCGGTCGGCGTGACTGCGGGCCGCACGCTGGCGTCGGCGCAAGAGGTGGGGCTGCTGACGGTGCGGTCCGCCGGCGGCGCTCCTGTCTATCTTCGCGACGTCGCGAGCGTCACACAGGGGCCGCGTGAGGATCAGGCGCGGGCGTGGCGCTGGGCGAAGTCGGACGATGGAACCGGGGACGGCAAGTGGGACAGCGCGCCCGCTGTCAGCATCGCTTTCGCCAAGCGGGCGGGGGCCAACGCCGTTGTCGTCTCCGACGCCATCCTCGAACGCGTCGAAGGCCTGAAAGGCAAGCTGATCCCCGACGGCGTCGAGGTCGCCGTCACCCGCAACTATGGCGAGACGGCGAACGAAAAGGCGAACGAACTGCTGTTCCATCTGGCGCTGGCGACCGTTTCGATCGTCGCGCTGATCGGCTTCGCCATCGGCTGGCGCGAGGCGGCGGTGACGGCCGTGGTCATTCCGACGACGATCCTGCTCACCATGTTCGCGTCGAACCTGATGGGCTATACGATCAACCGCGTCAGCCTGTTCGCGCTGATCTTCTCGATCGGCATCCTCGTCGACGACGCGATCGTGATGATCGAGAATATCGCGCGCCACTGGGCGATGGATGATGGTCGCAGCCGCGCCCAGGCAGCGATCGAGGCGGTGGCGGAGGTCGGCAACCCGACGGTGGTCGCGACGCTGACGGTCGTTGCGGCGCTGCTTCCCATGCTGTTCGTTTCCGGCCTGATGGGCCCCTATATGGCGCCGATCCCGGTCAACGCCTCGGCGGCGATGATCTTCTCCTTTTTCGTCGCCGTCGTCATCGCGCCGTGGTTGATGATCCGCTTCGCCCGCAAGGCGCTGGTCCACGGCCATGACGAAAGCGGCGGCAGGCTGGGGCAGCTTTACGCCCGCGTCGCGCATCGCGTGATCGACACGCGGCGGTCGGCGCGCAATTTCCTGATCGCGGTCGGCGTCGCGACGCTCGTCGCCTGCTCGATGTTCTATTTCAAGGCGGTTACGGTGAAACTGCTCCCCTTCGACAACAAGTCGGAGGTTCAGGTCGTGGTCGACATGCCCGAGGGGACGGCGCTCGAAAACACCGGCCGGGTTCTGGAGGACGTCGCGGGGATCGCGCGCACGCTGCCCGAGGCGATGGCGATGGAGCTTTACGCGGGCACATCGGCGCCGTTCAACTTCAACGGCCTCGTCCGCCATTATTTCCTGCGCGCGCAGCCCGAACAGGGCGACGTGATGGTGACGCTGCTTCCAAAGGGCGACCGCAGCCGGTCGAGCCATGAAATCGCGCTGGACCTGCGTCAGCGGTTGAAGGCGCTGAAGCTGCCGGACAGCGCCTCGATCAAGGTGGTGGAAACGCCGCCGGGGCCGCCCGTGCTCGCGACTCTGCTTGCCGAAGTTTACGGCCCGGACGCCGCCACGCGCCGAAAGACGGCGACCGAACTGGAGGCGATCTTTCGATCCATCCCCTTCATCGTCGACGTCGACAACAGCTTCGGCGCGCCGCGGCCCCGGCTCCGCCTCGACATCCAGCGCGACCGCGTCGATTATTACGGGCTGTCGCAGCGGCAGGTCACCGATAGCATCGCCATGCTGATGGGCAGCCAGACGGTGGGCTATGCCCCGCGCGGCGACGGGCGCACGCCGCTTCCGATCACTATCGCGCTCGAACAGAAGGACCGGAGCTGGACGCAGGCGCTGTCGAGCACCCCCGTCGCGCAGGCCCCGGGGGGCCAGCTCATCGACCTGGGCGCCGTGGTCGAAGCGCGGGCCGAGGCGGGAAGCCCCGCCATCTTCCGGCGCGACGGCCGCTATGCCGACATGGTGATGGCGGAACTGGCGGGGACCTATGAAGCGCCGATCTATGGCATGCTGGCGGTCGATCGGGCGGTGGAGGCCCATGACTGGGCCGCGAAGGGGCTGACGAAGCCCGCCATCCGCCTCAACGGCCAGCCCGCCGACGAAAGCGCCCCGGCGCTGCTGTGGGACGGCGAGTGGGAGATCACCTGGGTCACGTTCCGCGACATGGGCGGCGCCTTCATGGTGGCCTTGCTGGGCATCTATATCCTCGTCGTCGCGCAGTTCCGCAGCTTCCGCCTGCCGCTCGTCATCCTGACCCCGGTGCCGCTGACGCTGGTCGGCATCGTCATCGGCCACATGCTGTTCCGCGCGCCGTTCACGGCGACGTCGATGATCGGCTTCATCGCGCTGGCCGGCATCATCGTGCGCAATTCGATCCTGCTGGTCGATTTCATCCGCCACGCCGCGACGCCCGACAAAGGCTTGCGCGACGTCCTGCTCGAAGCGGGGGCGATCCGGTTCAAGCCGATCCTGCTCACCGCGCTCGCGGCGATGATCGGCGCGGCGGTGATCCTGACCGACCCGATCTTTCAGGGTCTCGCGATTTCGCTGCTGTTCGGCCTTGCCTCCTCGACGTTGCTGACAGTGCTGGTTATTCCCGCGATCTACATCCTTCTTCGAGACGACGGGAAGCCCGCGACCAGATGATGCCGCTCGACACGCCCCTGGCCCAACTCGCCCAGCACGCCGCGCATGCCGCGAGCGTGCTGAAGCTGCTCGCCCACGAACAGCGTCTGCTGATCCTGTGCCGGCTGATGGAGGGGGAATATGCGGTCGGACAGCTGGTCGAGCTGTGCGGACAATCGCAGGCCAGCATGTCGCAGCATCTGGGACGGCTGCGCGAGGGCGGGCTGGTCAAGACCCGCCGCGGCGGCACGACCATCTACTACAGCCTCGCCGATGACAGCGTCCGCAAGCTGATCGACATGCTGTGCGACCGCTTCGGGCCGCCCGACTGAGGCCGTTGGAGCAGGCTTCGGTCCCGTCGTTGTCGCTTAAAGCCACAAAAGCCCCACATGTGCATGGTGATTCTGCGTCCTTTGGGGATTCGGGCTTCGGCGAGCCGCCTCATCCGTTCGTCATGCTGAACTTGTTTCAGCATCCATGGCCGGACCTTCCCTTTTGCGCCGCCTTTCAGTCGAGGGCAGGCCATGGACCCCCGGATCGGGTCCGGGGCAGGCTCTGAAACAGGTTGGCGTTTATACCCCTGAGACAGGGACGCTGGTGATCCCCGGCGAAAGCCGGGGTCCATGCGAGGCAGGCGCACGTAGCTGGACCCCGGCTTTCGCCGGGGAACGCTCACCTGTCGGAAGGGGATCATTGCCAAACAGGTTCAGGGTGACGAGAAGATCCGCCGCTATCCGAATCCCCACAAACCTCAAACCATCTTGGCGAAGCTGGCTGCCGAACTCCGCACGCGCGATCGTGCGCCCGCCTGCTCCGGCCCGGGCGCTTCGTGCGGAGAGGTTGACAGGGCGCGGAGCAATTTTGCCGTGCCTTGCAGCGTTTCGGGGACGAGGCTGTAGAAAACGAGCTTCGCGTCGCGGCGCGTCCGCACCAGCTCCGCCTTTCGCAGAATCGCAAGCTGCTGCGACAGGCCCGGCTGGCCGATGCCGGTCAGGGCTTCCAGTTCGCCCACCGACGTTTCGCCTCTTTCGAGCAGCGTGTGCACCAGCTTGAGCCGCACGTCATGCGCAAGCGCCTTCAGGAGCGTCGCGATCGTACCGAGTTCGGTCTCCGTGAAGCGCGTCACCGGCTTGCCTTTCCATCGCTGTCGGCCCGCGTCTGGTGGAACCAGCAGGGCCCTTCCGCCGCATTGAGCGCCGACGCCTGGTCCTGGCAGGGCGGCAGCAGCACGTCGTCGCCCGGGCGCCAGCCTTCGGGCGTCACGACATTGTCGCGGTCGACCCGTTGCAGCGCGGCGACGACGCGCAGCAGTTCCTCGACCGACCGTCCGACGGTGGCGGGATAGCAGATGCGGGCGCGGACGACGCCGTCCGGGTCGATGAAGAAAGTCGCGCGCAGCGTCGCCGCGTCGATCGCGTCCGCCGCGATCATCCCATAGGCGCGGCCGATCACCATCGACGGATCCTCGACGATCGGAAAGCCGACCGTCACGCCGAAATGGTCGCGGATCGCACGGATCCAGCCCAGATGCGCATAAAGGCTGTCGACCGATATCGCGACGAGCGCGCAGTTCAGTGCATCGAACCGATCGACGGCGCGCGAGAGGGCGACGAATTCGCTGGTGCACACCGGCGTGAAGTCGCCCGGATGCGAGAACAGCAGCACCCAGCGGCCGCGATAGTCGGACAGGCGCAATTCGCCCATCGTCGTGCGCGCCTGAAAATCGGGCGCGACCTCACCGATCCGAAGCGGCCTGGAACTCAGGCCGGGGTCGTCCATGCTCGCGCTCAATATCGGCTCCCGTCAGGTTGAAGAGTGAAGGAACGACCTACACGCTTACACCATCATGATAAACGACGAAGCCAGCGCACGCGACGGAACTGCCGCCAAATTCGACGAGCGGCAATTGCGCCGGGCCGAAGCGCGGTTACAAGCGATACCATTCGATCAGGAGAATATGATGCGTCTGGCCCTTGCTCTGTTGCTGTTCCCCGCGCTGCCGTTCGGCCCCGCGATCGCCCCCGCGCTGGCGCAGGTGGCGCCGGCGGGCACCCAGGACGAAGCGCTGCTTGAATTTCTCGACCGCGCCTATGACGAGCGGGTGAAGCTGAGTCCCGAGGAGCAGACGCGGCTGGGGTTCAAGACCGACTATGAGCGGCTCGACGATTATACCGATGCCGCCGCGGTGCGCGAACAGGCACTGGCCGAGCGACAGCTTCAGGACCTGCACGCCCGCTTCCGGCCTGAACAACTCGGCGAGCGCGCCCGGGTCAGCTACCGGCTGTTCGAATATGAGGTCGAACGCGGCCGCGAATCGGCCCGGTTCCGCAAACTGCGGTTCCCGGTCACGACGAATGGCAGCCCGGCGGGCCAGATTCCCGTGCTGCTCATCAACAACCACAAGATCGACAGCGTCGCGGACGCCGAAGCCTATATCGCCCGCCTGCGCGATACAGAGCGCGTGATGCGCGAGGTCGCGGCGTCGATGCGCGAGCAGGCCGCGGCGGGAATCGTGCCGAACAAGGTCAATTTCGCGCCCGCGCGCGCCGATGCGCGCAAGGTCATCACCGGCGCGCCCTTCGATGGCGGCGCCGATTCGACGCTGATGGCGGATTTCCGCAAGAAGGTGACCGCGCTCGACGCGCCGGCCGCGGCGAAGGACAAGCTGTTGCAGGAAGCCGGCGCCGCGCTGACTGGGCCGTTCCAACGCGGCTACGACGCGCTGATCGCGGCGCTCGACGAGATCGAGCCGCAATCGAAGGGCAATTTCGGTGTGTGGAGCCTGCCCGATGGCGAGGCCTATTACGCCGACCGACTGAAGCGTTCGACGACCACCGACCTCACCGCCGACCAGATTCACGGGCTGGGCCTCGCGCAGGTGGCGGCGATCCGGCAGGAGATGGAGGCGATCAAGCGCGAAGTCGGCTTCGACGGCACGCTCGAGCAGTTCTTCGACCACATCCGCACCGACCCCCAGTTCAAATATCCGAACAGCGAGGCCGGCCGCGAAGCGTATCTGCACGATGCGCGCGGGGTGATCGCCGCGGCGATGGCGGCGGCACCGCGCTATTTCTCCGTCCTGCCCAAGGCGGCGCTGGAGGTGCGCGCGGTGGAGAAGTGGCGCGAGGCGACCGCGTCGACCGCTTTCTACAATTCGCCGTCCGCCGACGGTTCGCGTCCCGGCATCTATTACGTCAACCTGATCGACATGAACCAGACGCAGAAGGTGCAGGTTGCCGCCATCGCCGCGCACGAAGGCGCGCCGGGGCATCATTTCCAGATCGCGCGCCAGCAGGAACTGGCGGGACTGCCCAAATTCCGCCGGTTCGGCGGCTATGGCGCCTATATGGAAGGCTGGGGACTCTATTCGGAGCGGCTGGCGAACGAGATGGGGCTGTACAAGGACCCCTATGACCGCTTCGGGATGCTGTCGCTGCAGGTATGGCGCGCGATCCGGCTGGTGCTCGATACCGGCATCCATTCCAAGCGCTGGACCCGCGAGCAGGCCATCGAATATTTCCGGTCGAACAGTTCGGTGTCGGATACCGACATCGCGCGCGAGGTCGACCGCTATTTCAACTGGCCGGGACAGGCGACGAGCTACATGGTCGGCCAGCTCAAGATCGCCGAACTGCGCGCGCGCGCTGAACGCGAACTCGGTCCCCGCTTCGATATCCGCGAATTTCACGAGGCGGTGCTGGGCGAAGGCGCATTGCCGCTTGACCTGCTGGAAGATCAAGTGGAGCGGTATATCGCAGCTAAGCGCTCCTGAGAGCGGGCGGACGAGGTCGCGTCCGCCTTCGCTTTCCCAGCGTTCGGAGAAGACCGCCTAGAGCCGGTGGCCGGTGATCCGGCTGATCTCCTTTGCGACCATCGTCTCGACGATCGCCGGCAAGTTGGCGTCGAGCCAGTCCTTCAGCATCGGGCGGAGCGTGTCGATCACCACCTCTTCCATCGTGCGGCCGCCGGTCGGCGGTGCGGGCGATGTGGCCGTGCCGGGCGCGACGGCGGCGGTCAGCGCGTCGAGCGACTGGCGCGCGGCATCGGCGCTGGCGGCCGACACGAGTTCCTCGCCGCCCGGCGCCGCTGTCGCGGCATCCTGAGGCGCGTCCACCGCTGCTTCTTCCTCCTGCAGGTCGAGGATGTCGTCGGCCGGGGTGCGCGTGGCGCGCGCCGTGCCCGGCGCCTCGTCACGGGCGATGACGCGCCGGATCGACGACAAGATATCTTCCATCGACGGCTCTCGCGACAGATCGCCCATCCTTGCCCCCTTCGGTGAACCCGCGCGGCGGGCGTTAACCACGATCATAAAGGTCCGGGGCGGGGCTTGCCAAGCCCCAGATTGCGGATTTCACGCCCGGCGCCCCGGATTTGCGTTTTGCCGCGTTTTCGGGGTCGTCGGCCGTTTTCGCCCTGCTGGAACGCCCTATTGGTGCGGCAGGTTGCTGGCGTCGGCCGGGACGCCGGCATCGGCGGCGGGCACCGCGCGCGTATCGGTCGCCTGCTGCTGCGGCGCGGGATCGTCGGCCCAATCCCAGATCTGGCCGCGCACGCGCTCGTAATTGACCGCCGGATCGTAGAGCGGGCCGCCCTCGATCCCCAGGTCGCGCGCCTCGGCCTTGCCCATCGCCGCGAGGACCGAGAAGGCCGCGACATAGCTGTTGCGCCGCGCCGAGACGAGCTGGACCTGCGCGTTCAGATATTCCTGCTCGGCATTCAATATGTCGAGGATCGAGCGGGTGCCGACGCTGTTCTCGGCGCGAACCCCTTCCAGCGACAGCGCGTTGGCACCGACCGCCTGCTCGGTCGCGGCGATGACGCGCTCGTTCGCCTGCCATGCGGCATAGGCGCCGCGCGTCTGCGCGATCACGTCGCGCTCGGTCGCGACATAGGTCTCGATCGCCTGGCTCGTGCGCGCCTGCGCCTGACGGACCTGCGCCGACGGCCGCCCGCCCTGGAACAGCGGCAGCGTCAGCGTGACGCCGGCGGCGGCGCTGGTCTGGCTCTGCGACACGCCGACGCCGGGAACGCCGCTCGACGCCGAGCCGAGGAAATTGGTGTAATTGCCGCTGACGGTGCCGTCGAGCTTGGGCATGCGCGAGGCGCGCGCGACGCCGATGTCGGCGCGCGCGGCGTGGACGAGCTGGTCCGCCGCGTCGATGTCGGGATTGTCCCGCAGCGCGATCGTGACCGCGTCCTCGGCGCTGGCGGGCAGGCCGGGCAGCGGCGGCGGCGGCTGGAGGTCGACCGGCGCCTCGCCGACGAGGCGGATATAGGTTTCGCGGCTGGCGATCAGATTCGCCTCGGCGCTGCGCAGGTCGCCCTCGGCGAGCGCGAGTCGCGCCTGCGACTGGGCGACGTCGGTGCGCGTCAGGTCGCCGATCTCGAACCGGTCGCTGGTCGCCTGCAAATTGGTGCGGAGCACCGACACATTCTTTTGATTGAGCTGGACGATCGCGGTGTCGCGGATCACGTCCATATAGGCGCCGACGACCTGCGCGAAGACGCTCGCCTCGGTCGCGCGCAGGTCCGCCTGCCCGGCCTCGACGCGATATTGTGCGGCGCGCACCGCGTTGCGCACCGCGCCGCCCTGATAGATGGGGACAGAAAGCCGGCCGCCGGCGTCGATCAGCCGCGTCGGTGAGGAAAAGCTGTTGCCGGGCTTCACCAGATTTTCGCTATAATCGCCCTGCGCGCCAAGCGACGGCAGGCCCTGGCTCCGCTGGATCGGGACATTCTCGTCGTTCGCCCGCTGTCCGGCGCGCGCGGCGGTCAGCGTCGGGTTGTTCTCATAGGCCTTGGCGAGCGCGCCCTGCAGCGTCTCGGCGGCGGCCGGCGTCGCGGTCAGCAGGAACGCCCCGGCGGCGATGCCGGCAAGCCAATATCCCCGGCGAACGGGTTTCATGTCGGAGTCGTGCATCCTGTTGCCAGCCTGAACCAGAGGGAAGGGGAGAATCAGAAGCGGAAGCCCCGGGGCGCCGCGAATCCCGGCAGCGGCGCGACGTCCATGTCGGCAAATGGGCGCAGCGCCAGCGTGCCGTCGGTCTTGATGCCCTGCACCAGCCGCGTAACCGTGCCGTCGCGCCGTGCTGCGACCAGACGGCCGCGCCGTGCGAGCTGGCCGACCAGCGTGTCGGGCAACTGCTCGATCGCGCCGTCGATGATGATGCGATCGAAGGGCGCGGCGTCGGGCGCGCCGGCGGTGAGGGGCCCCTCGATCCAGCGGATGTCGGTGTCGGCCGCGGCGGCGCGGGCGACCGCGATCAGCTCTGGCGATTCCTCGACCGCATGAACCTTGGCGCCCAGCATGGCGAGCAGCCGCGCCACATAGCCGGTCGCGCCGCCGATCAGCAGCACCTTCTGCCCCGGCTGGATATCGGCGGCGACGAGCATCCGTCCGGTGACGAGCGGCGGGTTAAGCATCCGGTCGCCGCCGAGCGCGATCGCACGGTCGATATAGGCGACGCTCGCCAACTGCGCGGGCACATGCGCCTCGCGCGGGACGGCCCCCATCGCTGCGACGATGGCGGGATCGATGACATCGCTGGTGCGAAGCTGGCTGTCGACCATCGCCGCCCGCATCGCCGCCGCGCTCAATTCGCTGTATTTGGTTGCCATCAGCCGGTTTCCGATTCTGCTGTTTCGTTCGTTTCCGCCGGGAGCTTCTAGCCCATGCCGCGCTGTATTGCAATGATAATACAGCAACGAAGTCCGGCTGCCGCCGCGCATAGCCGTCCGGACGCCCTGCGCCAAGCCTCGTCGCGGCCGAAGCGGCGGCGTGCTACCGAAAATTGCGCAACAAGCGGATTGCCAGTGCGCGACGAAATCGCTAGGGGCGCTTCTCCACGCATTTTGAGCGCCTGAGGCCCGATGGCGGAGTGGTGACGCAGCGGACTGCAAATCCGTATACGCCGGTTCGATTCCGGCTCGGGCCTCCAAATATCGCATGAGCGCGCACTGGCGCTGGCCCCCCGCTCATGTTGACTGCGATGCGCGCGCGGACATCCGGCGGACAAAGGGGAGGGGCATGCTGTATTTTCTGCTGATGAGTCCGGTGCCGCCGTGGATTCCGGATCCGGAAAACCTCACCCAGCCCATCGTCCATTACCAATGCGAAATGGTGAACGAGCGGTTCGACCGTCACACGCTCAAGTTCAGGCGCGAGGGCGGGCGCGGTTATTGGCGGGCGCCCGGCGAGGCCGCCGTTACGTCCGGAAAACATGTCATTGAAGAAGATGGCATGGGGTTGTTTTCGGGGATGATAGAGGTCCCACGGCCGGAGAGCGAAAGGCGGGGCGCCTATTTTCGCGACACCGAACGGATTGCCGATGCATCCAGAGCAATCGTCATGGAAGAGGTGACGCCGATATTGAAGATGCTGGAAGACGGCCTGAGTTGGCGGGCGAGTCTCGTCCTGACGATCGACCACGGTTTGCGCGTCGAGCGCGTCGTAGGATTTTGCGATGTCCGTCCCGAAGATCAGGATCCGCTGGACGAAAAGGAAACGCGGGACCTGCTGGCAGGTTGAACGGACAGGCGCCGAATCTCGTCTTCAGGGCGGGACACATCGTGGGGGAGGGGATGGTGGCCGTGCTGGACTGGCTGTTGAGTTGGTCGGGCGTGCTGGGATTCGCAATGGTCCTCGCCGCGCCGGTTTTCGTTGCCCGTTACGGCGTCGCGGGCGCCGGATGGTCGATGCTTCTCATCGGGCTGCTGAGCGCCGCTAGCTTCTGCCATTTCTGGACGGCTGATATCGAGGACGAGGCGCTCATCGGCCATTCGAACGCGGTGGGATTGCTGATGTCGGTCCTGCTTGCCGTTCTCGGTTTCGCGGTCGTCGCCGTCACGCTCGGAATCCGCAAGCTCATGTCGTCCGGAGACGATGCTCCATAGGCGTCGCCTCGTCACGGTTTCGCTTCGCTCGCCGTGACGAAGGAAAGCCGGGACGGCGGCGATCCTAGCCTTTCCTGCCTTTCTGCCGGTCCTCGGCTTCCTTGAAGATTTCGGCCAGCTTGGCGCGGGCTTCGTCGATCTTGCTCTCGTCGATCAGGTCGACGGTCGCGCGAATCTTGTTTTCCTTTTCGGTGCCGTGCGCGGCGAAGGCGATCGGCGACAGCACCGATCGCGCGAGGTCGCCCTTGTTCTCGTCGAGCAGCTGGCGCGCCAGGATCAGCCGATAGAGCGCGTCATATTTGGCATAGTCCCACGCGCTTTCGAGGATGACCAGCGCGTCCTCGGGAATCGGCTCGCCCGCCTCGCGATAGGACATGTAATAGCCGATCATCGGCCGCGGGTCCTTCTGGTCGAGCTTATGCGCCTTGACCAGCCACGGGCGTGCCTGGGCATACAGCGCCTTGTCCTTGTTTTCGTCGGCACGCGCCAGGAAGATCGAACCCATCAGGAAATTGGCGAAGGAGCTGTCGGGCGCCAGCGCCAGCGCGCGCTTTGCCGCGGCTTCGGCCTCGTCGAAATTCCTCGCGTCCAGATGCGCCTCGGCGACGATCAGCTGCGCTTTCAGATTGTCGGGATAGGCCGCGCCCTTGCCGGACAGGTCGCGCGCGACATCCTTTGCCTCCTTGCGGTCGACGCCGCGCTGCGAACGGATATATTCGCGCATCAGCGCTTCCTCGGCCGGGGGCAGCTGGCGCAGCGCCACCGCGGGCTCGGGAACCGCGTTCGGCGGCGAGACCATCACCGGGAACTGGTTGCGGCCCTTGTATTTGCGCAGCTCGGCCTGCAGCGTGTCGAGGTTGCCGAAGATCCGTTTCGCTGCGGTCAGGCTGTCCTCGCCCTTGTTGAGCGCCGCCAGATAGGCGGGAAGCTGCCCCCGGCGCTCTTCGTTGAAGTTCAGATAGTGCGACAGCAGCCAGCCGAAGGCGTAGGATTGATACTGCTCGAGCCCGGTCAGCTTCACCTTGTGGTCGAACAGGCGGGACAATCGCACGTCGGGCAATTGCTTGAGCGCGGCGCCGCGCGCCTGCGGCACCAGCCCGCCGACGAAGCTGCCGTCGTCGCGGAACTCGACCGTGCTGTACAGCTCGGCGAACCCTTCCGAATACCAGGCGGGATAGGCGGTGCTGAAATTGGTCAGCATGAAATGGTGCGTATATTCGTGGAACAGCACCTGTTCGGTGTCGAGGGTCGGGCCGCTGCTGCTGCGCCGGACGCTGCTCATGTCGCGGCGCTTTTCGCGCGCGGGGACGAAGGCGACGGTCGAGCCGGCGCGCGGGATATAGAAACCCGCGATGCCCGACCCCGGCGCTCCGGCGACATAGGCGATGTCGTCGATGTCGCCGCTGCGGAACACTTTCACCTTGTTCGCCTCGCCCATGTCGGGCCCCGGAATCGGATAGCCCTGAAGATAGCGCAGCGCATTGTCGTAGCGTTCGAGCAGGCGCGCGAACTGTTCGGCGTCGTCCTTCTTGCTTTCGGAATAGACGATGAAATGCGCGGTTTCAGCCTGCCACCATTCGGCGCGCGCGCTGGCACCGATCGCCATCGCCGCCAATGCCGTTCCGACGCCGATCGCGCGTACCCAGCCCTGCAATTTCACTCGCCCGCTCCTCGAACAGATGTCCTGAAGCCGAGGGCTAGCAACTACGGCCCGCGATTCCAATGCCCCGATCGGTCGTCAGACGAAGCTGTAGGGGTCTATGTCGATCGCGAGGCGCGCCTTGGCGGGCCAGTCGATGCGTCCGACCCAGTCGCGGATCGCGCCCTGCAGGTCGAAGCTGCGCGGGGCGTGCAGCAGCAGGCGGAAGCGGTGCCGTCCGCGCAGCATCGCGAGCGGCGCGGGGGCGGGGCCATAGATGGCGAGACCGTCAGCGACCGGTGCCTTCTCCCCCAGCCGCTGCGCGACGCCGCGCGCCACCTCCATCTCCTCCGACGAGATGACGAGCGCGGCGAAGCGGCCATAGGGGGGTGCCCCCGCCTGCCGCCGCGCGGCGGCCTCCGCGGCGTAGAAGCCCTCGCGGTCGTTCGCGACCAGCGCCGCCATCACCGGGGCGTCGGGGACGCGCGTTTGGATCAGCACCTCGCCCGGCTTCACCCCGCGCCCGGCGCGTCCGGCGACCTGCGCGATCTGCTGGAAGGTGCGTTCCGACGCGCGCAGGTCGCCGCCGTCGAGGCCGAGGTCGGCATCGACCACCCCGACCAGCGTCAGGTTCGGGAAATGATAGCCCTTGGTGACGAGCTGGGTGCCGATGATGATGTCGACGAGACCGCCCTCGACCGCGTCGACGAACTCGGCCGCCTTGGCGGGCGACCATAGGGTGTCGCTGGTGACGATGGCGGTGCGCGCTTCGGGAAAGCGTTCGGCGACCTCGTCGGCGATCCGCTCGACGCCGGGGCCGCAGGCGACGAGGCTGTCCTCGTCCTCGCACTCGGGGCACAGGCGCGGCGGTGGCATGACATGGCCGCAGTGATGGCAGGCGAGGCGATGGACGAGCCGGTGCTCGACCATCCACGCGGTGCAGTTCGGGCACTGGATGCGATGACCGCAGGTGCGGCAGAGCGTCAGCGGCGCGAAGCCCCGCCGGTTGAGGAACAGCAGGCTCTGCTCGCCCTTCTGCAACCGGTCGGCCAGCGCGTCGACGAGCGGCGGCGCCAGCCAGCGGCCGCGGTCGGGCGGATCGATCCGCATGTCGATCGCCGCGAGGTCGGGCAAAGTCGCGCCGCCATAGCGCGCGGGCAGGACGATGTGGCGATAGCGTCCCGCCTCGACCTGCGCGAGGCTTTCGAGCGCGGGGGTCGCGCTGGCGAGGACCACCGGCAGCTTTTCGAACGCCCCGCGCATCACCGCGACGTCGCGCGCGTGATAATGGACGCCGTCCTCCTGCTTGAAGCTCGTTTCGTGCGCCTCGTCGACGACGATCAGGCCCAGCCGGGCATAGGGCAGGAACAGCGCCGACCGGGCGCCGACGACGATCTTCGCGTCGCCGCGCGCGATCGCGTGCCAGGCGCGGCGGCGCTCGGTCGAACGCAGCCCCGAATGCCATGCGACCGGCTCGCAGCCGAAGCGCGCGGCGAAGCGCGTCAGCATCGGCTCGGTCAGGGCGATCTCGGGCAACAGGACGAGCGCCTGCCCGCCCGCTTCGACCGCGGCGGCAATCGCCTCCATATAGACTTCGGTCTTGCCTGATCCCGTGACGCCGTCGAGCAGCAGCGTCTCGAACCGTGCGGCGGCGACGGCGTCGCGAAGCTCGCCGGCGGCGGCGGCCTGCTCGGCGGAGAGGGCGGGCGGTGCGAAGGCGGGGTCGGGCTCGGGATAGGGGGCGTCGGCCGACACGCTCACCGCTTCGAGCGCGCCCGCCTGGACGAGGCCGCGGATCACTCCGTCGCTGACCTCGGCAAGCGCCGCCAGCTCGCGCACGGTGCCCTGCCGGCCGCCGATCTTCTCGAGCGCCACCGTCCGCTGCGGCGTCATCCGCGGCGGAAGCGCGCCCGTCGCGCGATATTCGACGATCGGGCGGCGCGCGTCAGCAAAAGCGGCGCCGGGCAGCACCATCCGCAGCACCGCGCCCGGCGGGGCGAGATAATAGTCGCTCGTCCATTCGACGAGGCGGCGCAGCGGCGCGGGGACCGGCGGCACCGGCACGACCTCGTACAGGTTGCGCAACCGGTTGTCGCCGACCGGATCGGGCGCGCCGAAGCTCGCATCTTCCCATACCGCGCCGCCCATGCGCCGCGGCCCGAGCGGCGCGACGACGACGCTGCCGAGCGGCGCCTCGGTGCCCTGCGGCACGCGATAGTCGAGCGGCCCGAGGGCGGCAGTGAGAAGGAGGACGCGGGCGCGGGTCATCTGTGGGGAGGATATAGGGCGGCCGGTAAAATAGGAAAGCGGACGCGGCTCCGCGTGAACCGAAATCTCTGCGCCTCTGCGCGAATCCTGGAGCGGCGAACCATGATCTGCACCGTTCGCCCTGAGCTTGTCGAAGGGCCGTTCTTTCTCTTTGGCGCCGCAAGAAGAACAGTGCTTCCCCCGGACTTGATCCGGGGTCAGCACGAACGAAAACAGCGGTGATCCAGATTTAACGCGCGGCGTTTTGGAAAGCGGCTAACGCCGCTTCCTTCACCCGCGGTTTCGCCGGCTTCGAGCGCCGGAACCAGAAGGTCCAGACCGCGAGGCTTCCCAGCATCGTCATCGACAGGCCCGAGATCGTCAGGACGAGCCGCCACAAAAGGCCGCCGACCTTGCCCGAATGGATCGGATAGGCCTTGTTGAACGCCTGCGCGCCCGCGGGCATCGCGAGCGCGTCGCGCGCGCCGAGCAGCTTGCCCGTCGCAGCGTCGAACCACAGGGTCGAGCGGCCGTTGGGCAACCATTCGGCCTGCTGGCGCATCCGCAGCATGATCGGGCCGCCGTCCTTCGCGGGCAGGCTGAGGATGCGGAACTCGGCATCGGGGAAGCGGCGGCGCGCCTCGCCCAGCATTGCCGCGTAATCGGGCCTGGCGGCTAGGGGGCCGCCCTGGTATTTCGGCGGCTTCATCGCCCTGGCGGCTTCGGCGGGCGAGCCGAAAGGCGCAATCATCGCCATTGCGAAAGGCTGAAAGATCATCATCGTGCCGGTGACGACCGACAGCAGCAGCAACGGTGCGACGACGATGCCGAGGTCGCGGTGGTGCATGACGATCGCCGGCCGGCTCATCCGTTTCGGCCACAGCCGGAAGCGGAAGGTGCGGCGCGTGCGCCACCACAGGATGACGCCCGAGAGGATGAAGAACAGGCCGCACAGCCCCGCGGTGCCGATCACCCATTCGCCGGTGTCGCCGGTGAACAGATGATGGTGGAAATCGAAGATCCACAGCTCGGGCCGCTCCCACTGGCTCGCCCACTGCGTAGCGACTCGCCCCGTCTGGTCGGCGTAGAGGCCGGCGCCGTCGCCGAAGCGCGCCTGGTGCAACCCGAAGCCGTCGCTGGCATAGATGATGCCCTGCGGCGCCTGCGGCAGCGCCATGATCCGCTCGGTCGCGGCGACGGTGCTCGCAAGGTCGGTACGCAGCGGATCGCCGGCATGCGCGACGCCGATCCACGCATATTTGTGCAGCAGGATGGTGCCCGACAGGCCGAGCAGCGCCAGCACGAGGCCGATCAGGCCGCCGGTCCAGCGGTGCAGCGTGTCGAGCAGTTTCATCATCGGTGGGCCATGCCTAGAAACGATAATCCCAGCCGAGCGTGAAGGTACGTCCGCGGCCGGCGAAGTTGAAGAAATTGTCCGTCGGTCGCTGGGTGTCGCTCGCATAGCTGATATATTGCCGGTCGAACAGATTCTGCACCGCAAGGCTGATGCCGCCGAGCCGGGTCTGATAGCGCAGGATGGCGTCGGTCAGATTATAGCCCTCGAAATCGTTGCGCGCGTCGCGGCCCGGCCCCCGGAAGGTGCGCGCGAGATAGAATTGCGTCTGGACGCGCGCGGACAGCGGGCCCTTCGCATAGGCGGCGGCAAGGTTGAGCCGGTCGGGCGAGATGTTGGCGCCGTCGAGGTCGGTGTCGACCGCCCCGTCGCCGTCATTATCGAACCGGCCTTCGATATGCGCATAGCCCGCCGACAGCGTGAGCCCGTCGATCGGCATCCGCACTGCCAGGTTGAGTTCGAGCCCCTCGATCTCGACGCGCTGGCGCACGACGTCGAAAATGCCGTCGGGACGCGCGATCAGAAGCTGCCCCTTGGTGCTCGTCGACCAGAAATAGGTCGCGGTCGCGTCGAGCGGTCCGCGCTTCACCTCGACCCCGATCTCGCGGTTGTTCGAGACGATCGGCGCGATATCGAGATAATTGTCGATATCGACCCCTGTCCTGCTCACCGCGCGGGTGATGCGGCCGACGTCGGGGACGGTATAGCCCTCGGCATAGCTGGCATAGGCTCGGATGCCCGGCGTCGGCTCGACGATCAGGCCGCCGTTGACCAGAACGTCGTCGAAGCTCGGGCTGCCGCCCCCGACGTCGACGCCGCCATAGGTCGAGGGACCGCAAGGTCCGGTCGGCACCGCCGGGGGCGTGGGGCACGCGACGAAGGTGTTGGCGGCGAGCGTGTGATAATCGGCAATGCTGATCTTCACATCCTCATAGCGCGCGCCGCCGGCCAGACGGACGATGCCGTCGAACAATTTGAGGTTCGCCTGGCCGAAGGGCGCGAAGCTGCGGAACCTGGTCGGTGGCACCCATGCGCGATTCGTGGCGATCAGCCGCTGCTCGCTTTCGTCCCACAGCGCGTCGAAGCCCGCGATCAGCGTCAGTGCCTCGAAACCCGGAACCGCGCGTTCATAGCTGATTTTGGCGCCGACCTTGCGGCTGCGGTTCTGCGACTGGTCGAACAGCGTGCCGACGGGCGCGATCACCGGGTCCTGAAAGCTGGCGATCGGATTGGGTTCGCCGCCGAACGTGTCGCGGGTGCGGTTCCAGAACAGCTGGCTGACGAAATTGCCGCCGCCCAGTTGCGGGTCGGTCAGCGACAGCGCGACGCTTTCGGTCCGGCTTGCGGCGGGAACGCCCGGCGGCGTTCCGCGCGTCTGGGTGGTGGGGATGCCCCCCGCTTTGTTGCCCGCGACCGGCGCATAGTCGCCGTCGCCCTTCATCTCATAGCGGCTGGCGATCAGGTCGAGCCGCATCGTGTCGGTGACGGCATAGCCGAAGCGGCCGAAGAGCGAGAGCGTCTTCGAATCCATCGTTTCGCCCTGCGTCAGGTTGATGCCGACCGGACGTCCCTCGCCGTCGCGAAAGATGCCGCGGATTTCATAGGCGGCACCGACCGTGGCGTCGAAGCGTCCCGCCTTGTACTGGACGAGCCCGGCCGCCTTGCCGCCCATGCCGGCGCCCGAAAATTCGTCGTCGGCGGTGCCCTGGAGCAGGAAGCGGCCGGACACGCCGTCGGCCTTCGGCGCGCCCACCGTCACCTGGTTGACGATGCCGCCGGTGCCGCCGATCCCCTGCAACGCGTTCGAGCCGTAGATGACCTCGACCCGGTCGATGAAGAAGCCGTCGATCGTGAAGCCGTCGCGGCTGCCGTCGCGCAGCGGGTTCGACTGCGGAATGCCGTTGATCGCATAGAGCGGCGCGCGCCCGCGCAGCGTTTCGCCGGCGCCCGACAATTTCTGCCGGGTGGGGGAGAAGCTGGGGGTCAGCGTCGCCACCGCGTCGGCGATCGACCCCGAAATCGCGATCTGCTGCTCCAGCGCCTGCTTGTCGATCAGGTCGATCGTCAGCGGCAGCGCGTTGGGCGGCAGGACGGTGCGCGCCGCGGTGACGATGATGGCCTCGTCGGCGTCGGCGCTGTCGGGCGCTGCGGCACTTTGGGCATGGGCGGGCGACGAAAGCGCGGTGCAGGCCAGCGCTGCGGCGAAATATCTGCGATTCATTCTTGGCTCCTGTTCCGGATGCGCTGCTAATGCGAGCCATTCGCAGACGCAAGGGCAAAGCAGGATCGGTGCCGCTTCGGTTCGCTTTCGGACCCGGTGTGGAAAATTCGCCACAGTGCGCAAAGCGCGCTATCACCGCCGCCATGCGCGAGAAGGAACTGCGTTTCGCCCTGATCTGCTATGGCGGCATCAGCCTTGCCGTCTATATGCACGGGATCACCAAGGAGATATGGCGCCTCGCCGCGGCGTCGCGCGCCTTTCACGACGGCACCGACGCCGCCGGGTCGGGCGTCGTCTATCGCGAGCTGCTCGCCGCGATCCAGGAGAAGAGCGGGGTGCGGCTGCGCGTGCTCGCCGACATCGTCGCGGGGGCCAGCGCGGGGGGGATCAACGGCGTTTTCCTGGCGCGCGCGCTCGCCGAGGGCCTGTCGCTCGATCCGCTGACCGAATTGTGGCTCGACGATGCCGATGTCGATCGCCTGCTCGACCCCGACGCGCGGCCGCTGTCCGCCGCGACCAAATTCTGGGCGGTGCCGATCGCCGGCTGGGCGATGAAGCGGCGCGGCAATGTGATCGACCGCACCGTGGGCGGGAGCGCGCAGGACGAGGTGCGCGCGAAGCTGTCGCGCTTCGTGCGCGCGCGCTGGTTCGAACCGCCCTTTGGCGGCGCGATCTTCTCCAACCTGCTGCTTGACGCGTTCGACGCGATGGACAAGGCGCCGCGCGGCCCGACGCTGGTTCCGGCGGGGCAGCCGGTCGACCTGTTCGTCTCGGCCACCGATTTCGCGGGGCA
Organism: Sphingopyxis granuli; assembly: GCF_001559015.1. NCBI lineage: Bacteria > Pseudomonadati > Pseudomonadota > Alphaproteobacteria > Sphingomonadales > Sphingopyxidaceae > Sphingopyxis > Sphingopyxis granuli. Next base: position 4,181,751 of record NZ_CP012199.1, on the reverse strand, counting down.
CAGCATGCCGCTGGCGCTCAACAGCCCGCCGCGCGTTACCGAGCAGGAGCATCGGCTGGTGATGCATTTCCGGCAGGACGGGCGCATGGGCAAGCGGCTCGACGATGTTCCGGGCCTTGCCGCGGCGGCGCGGGCGACCGCCAGCTTTCCCGGCGCCTTTCCGCCCTTCACGCTGCGCGAACTCGACGGCGTCCTTGCCCAGCGCGGCATCGACTGGCCGCACCGCGACGCTTTCATCAAGGTGCAGCTTCCCGCCGGCAGCGAAGCCGATCCCGCCGATCGGGTGCTGATCGACGGATCGGTGCTCGCCAACGCGCCCTTCCGCCCGGCCATCGCCGCGCTCAAGCAGCGGCCGGCGCGGCGCGAGATCGACAGGCGCTTCGTCTATATCGACCCCAAGCCCGATTATCGTTCGATCCGCTTCGGCCGGCACGGCGAGCCGGTCGAGGGCGCCGAAAAGCGGCTGCCGGGCTTTCTGACGACGATCCTGGGCTCGCTTTCCGAAATCCCGCGCGAACAGCCGATCCGCGACAATGTCGAGGTGATCGAGAGCATGTCGCGGCGCATCCGCCGCATGCAGCATATCGTCGACGCGATGAAGGTCGAGGTCGAGGAACAGGTGGCGGCGCTGTTCGGCACCACCTTCTTCCTCGACAGCCCGACCCCGGCGCGCCTCGGCAAGTGGCGCGCCAAGGCGCAGACCGAAGCGGCGGCGCGCGCGGGCTTCGCTTTCGCGCCCTACGGCCACCTCAAGCTGTCGGCGGTGGTCGAGGAACTGGTGGCGCTGGTCGAGCGGTTGGCGCCCTCCGAAGGCGCGATCCACCGCGCGCGGCGGCGCGAAGCGCTGTGGGAGGAGGTGCGGCGGCGCGGGCTCGACCGCATCTCGGGCAAGCGCGGCGCGGGGGCGAGCGGCGACGCCATCGCCTTCTTCCGCATCCACGACCTCGGCTTTCGCATCCGACGGCTGCGCTTCCTCGCGCGCGAGCTTGACGCGATCGAGGCGACGCGCGACGCGCCCGACCCGGCGTGCGAGGCGATGCACGAGGCGATCTTCGCCGCGCTCGGCCTCTATCTGGAGCGCGAAGGTGACAACTGGCTCGCCGACCTCGACGTCGCCGAGGATGCCGGGATGGGGGAATGGATCGACGCGATCGGCGACCGGCGCGACCTCGTCGACGTCGATGCCGAGACCGACGAGCTGATCGCCGCGGCGCTCGCGGCGCTGCCCAAGGACGACCGGCGGACGATGCTGCTCGCCTATCTCGGCTATCCCTTTTTCGACATCGCGACGCTGCCGCTGCTGCAGGGCGAGGGATTCGACGAATTCGACCCGATCAAGATCGACCGCATCTCGCCCTCCGACGCGACCGCGATCCGTCCCGGCGGTGCGGCAGCGATGCTAAAGGGGATCGAGTTCAACAGCTTCGGCGCCTTCTTCAGCCGCGCCTACCGCGAGAACGACTATCTGTGGGGGCGGCTCCACGGCGCCGACCGCCTGATCGACATCGTGGCGTCGAGCGTGACCGGCGACGGCGCGCTGACGAGCGAGGAACTGGCGGCGATCAAGCGCCGCGCCTTCCACGCGATACTCGACGAGGAGGACGGCCGGTTGCCGCGGGTGCAGGCGCTGGTCGACGAGATACGGGGAGAGATCGGAGCCATCTGAGCCCTTCCGCAAGAGGAAGGGACAGGATGATCATTCGGTCAGGTCGTCCCACATTTCCTTGATGCGGCCGAAGAAGCCCTGGCTCGCGGGGCATTCGTCGCCGGTCTCGGTCTCGCGAAAGGCTTCGAGCAGTTCCTTCTGCTTCGCGTTGAGCTTCGTCGGCGTCTCGACGTCGATCTGGATGACGAGGTCGCCGTTGCCGCGGCCGTTGAGCACGGGCATGCCGGCGCCGCGCTGACGCAACTGCTTGCCCGACTGGATGCCGGCGGGAATGGTGATGTCGTGCTTGCGGCCGTCGAGGCCGGGGATAGTGATGCAGCCGCCGAGCGCCGCCGTGGTGAAGCTGATCGGCGCGCGCGTGAACAGCGTCGTCCCCTCGCGTTCGAACAGCCGGTGCCGCGCGATGTGGAGGAAGATGTAGAGGTCGCCCGGCGCCGCGCCGCGCGCACCCGACTCGCCCTCGCCCGACAGGCGGATGCGCGTCCCTTCGTCGACCCCGGCGGGGACGTTGACGGTCAGCGTCTTGCGCCGGTCGACGCGGCCCTCGCCATGGCACTGGTCGCACGGATCGGTGATGACCTCGCCCGATCCCTGGCAATGCGGGCAGGTGCGCTCGACCATGAAGAAGCCCTGCTGCGCGCGCACCTTGCCGTGGCCGCCGCACGTCGTGCAGCGATGGGTCGAGGTGCCGGGCCGGGCGCCCGATCCGTCGCACGCATCGCAGCGCGCCGCGACATCGACCTGAATCTCGCGCACGCAGCCCGAAAAGGCGTCCTCGAGCCTGATTTCCATGTCGTAGCGCAGATCGGCGCCGCGCGCCGGGCCGCGCTGCTGCCGCCCGCCGCCGCCGAAGGCCGAACCGAAGATCGATTCGAAGATGTCGCCGATGTCGCCGAAATCGGCATGGCCGCCGAAGCCGCCCTGCGGCATGCTCTTGCCGAAACGATCGTAGGCCGCGCGCTTTTGCGGGTCCTTCAGCACCTCATAGGCTTCGTTGATCGCCTTGAAGCGCGCTTCGCTGTCCTGGCACCCCGGATTGCGGTCGGGGTGATATTTCATCGCCAGCTTGCGATAACTCGCCTTGAGCGTCGCATCGTCGGCGGTCCGCTCGCATTCGAGCAGTTCATAATAATCGATGTCGAGCGACATGCTGCAAAGCCCCTTACTTCAACCCGTCGCCCCGGCGAAGGCCGGGGCCGCTATCGGTTCGGCGGAGCCTTGCCGGGAGCGATGCCGGCCTTCGCCGGCATGACGGGTGAAGCCCATTCCTTACTTCTTGTCGTCCTCGACTTCCGAGAATTCGGCGTCGACGACATCCTCGTCGGCCTTGGCGCCGTCCGTATCCGGGCCGGCCTCGGCGCCGGGCGACGCCGCGGTCTGCTGTTCCTTCTCGTAGATCGCCTGGCCCAGCTTCATCGCGACCTGCGCGAGCGCCTGCGCCTTTTCGGTCATCGCGGCGGCATCGCCGCCCTCGACCGCCGTCTTGGCTTCGGCGACCGCGGCCTCGATCTCGGACTTCAGCCCCGCATCGACCTTGTCGCCATGCTCTTCGAGCTGGCGCTCGGTCGTGTGGATCAGGCTTTCGGCGTTGTTCTTCGCCTCGGCCGCCTCGCGACGCTTCTTGTCCTCTTCGGCGAACTGTTCGGCGTCCTTGACCATCTGGTCGATGTCGGCATCCGACAGGCCGCCGCTGGCCTGGATCTTGATCTGCTGTTCCTTGCCGGTGCCCTTGTCCTTCGCCGAGACGTTGACGATGCCGTTGGCGTCGATGTCGAAGGTCACCTCGATCTGCGGCACGCCGCGCGGCGCCGGCGGGATGCCGACGAGATCGAACTGGCCGAGCATCTTGTTGTCGGCCGCCATCTCGCGCTCGCCCTGGAAGACGCGGATCGTCACCGCCGACTGATTGTCGTCGGCGGTCGAATAGACCTGCGACTTCTTGGTCGGGATGGTGGTGTTGCGGTCGATCATGCGCGTGAACACGCCGCCCAGCGTCTCGATGCCCAGCGACAGCGGCGTCACGTCGAGCAGCAGCACGTCCTTGACGTCGCCCTGCAGAACGCCTGCCTGGATCGCGGCGCCGATCGCGACCACCTCGTCGGGGTTGACGCCGGTGTGCGGTTCCTTGCCGAAGAAGTCCTTCACCACTTCGCGCACGCGCGGCATGCGGGTCATGCCGCCGACCAGCACGACCTCGTCGATGTCGCTCGCGCTGACGCCGGCGTCCTTGATCGCCTTCTTGCACGGTTCGAGCGTCCGCTTGATCAGCTCTTCGACCAGCTTTTCGAGGTCGGCGCGGGTGATCGTCTTGACGAGGTGCTTCGGCCCGTTGGCATCGGCGGTGATGAAGGGCAGGTTGACCTCGGTCGACTGCGCCGACGACAGTTCGATCTTCGCCTTTTCGGCGGCTTCCTTGAGCCGCTGGAGCGCCAGCTTGTCGCCGCGCAGGTCGATGCCTTCGTCCTTCTTGAAGCCGTCGGCCAGATATTCGACGATCTTCGAGTCGAAATCCTCGCCGCCGAGGAAGGTGTCGCCGTTGGTCGACTTCACCTCGAACACGCCATCGCCGACTTCGAGCACCGAAATGTCGAAGGTGCCGCCGCCGAGGTCATAGACCGCGATCGTCTTGTTCTCCGACTTGTCGAGCCCGTAAGCGAGCGCGGCCGCGGTTGGCTCGTTGATGATACGCAGCACTTCGAGACCGGCGATCTTACCGGCATCCTTGGTCGCCTGCCGCTGCGCGTCGTTGAAATAGGCCGGGACGGTGATCACCGCCTGCTCGACCTTCTCGCCGAGATAGGATTCGGCGGTTTCCTTCATCTTCTGAAGGATGAAGGCCGAAATCTGCGACGGCGAATAATCCTCGCCGCCCGCGCGGACCCAGGCGTCGCCGTTCGCGCCCTTGACGATGTTGTAGGGAACGAGTTCCATGTCCTTCTTGGTCATGGGGTCGTCGAAACGGCGGCCGATCAGGCGCTTCACCGCGAAAATCGTGTTTTCGGGATTGGTGACGGCCTGGCGCTTCGCCGGCTGGCCGATCAGCCGCTCGCCGTCCTTGGCGAAGGCGACGATCGACGGCGTCGTGCGCGTGCCTTCGACATTTTCGATAACCTTGGGCTTGCCGCCCTCCATGACCGCGACACAGCTGTTCGTGGTGCCGAGGTCGATCCCGATCACTTTGGCCATAATCTCAACGTCCTTGTTGCTTCTTCGGCGCCCTGATGCGGCACGCCTGATGTTCGTCTGATGGGCGCGATATAGGTGCGCTGATCCTTGGCACAAGGGTTTCCAGAGCGTATCTGGGACAGGAAATTGCAGCTTTTCGGGAGTCCGCACATCATGAAAGCCCTTGCCATCGCCGCGCTTGCCGCCGCCACCTTCGCCATCGGGGGGTGCCAGGAAAATCTTGGCGCCGGTCCGCAGCTCAATGTCGTCTCCGGCTATATCCAGATGGGCGCGACCCCCGATCGGCCCGCGGTCGGCTATTTCACCGTCGAGGGCGGGCCGCAGCCGGTCGAACTGGTCGCGGTGACCGCCGACCTCGCGCAGCGCGTCGAGATGCACGAAAGCGTGCGCGAGAACGGCGTGGTGACGATGAAGCCGCTCGCGAGCGCCGCGGTGCCCGCCAAGGGCAAGCTCGAATTCAAGCCCGGCGGCAAGCATCTGATGATCTGGCACATCAACGGCGCCGCGGTGCGCGCGGGCAAGCTGCCGATGGCCTTCGTCTTCACCAACAACAACAACGACCGCATCCTGTTCGACATGCCGATCAAGCCGGCACCCGATGCCGGCGCGGCGAACCATGACGGCATGGACCATGATGCGGGCGAAGGCGCCGCGAAGAAGTAGTCCCGGCCGCCTTCCGTTTCGCCGAAGGGCCGGCCCGGATCAGGCGGTGCCGAACGGCAGGATGCTTTCGAGCGTTGCGAGCGGCGGTGCGCCGGGAACGACGAGCTTGTGGCGAAGCAGGAAGGTGTGGCGGACGATTTCCGCCTGCTGCTCGATCCCGTAGCGCTCCAGTTTCCAGCCGGGCTTGATGGTGTAGCTGTACCGGCAGAATGGGTGTCGGCGCAGGACGAGGTTCATGCCGTGCTGGAACTGCCAGACGTGAACCAGTTCGTGGATCAGATGCCCCTGCCAGCCGAGCGTGGCATGGGCGAAACAGTCGCAATAGCCCGGTCCCTTCGGGTGGAAATGGATGCGGCCGCGCGGGGCCATCGTGATCCGGCGCGGCTGGAACGGCCACCATTTCCGATGGACGATGCGAACGGCGTCGAGATCGAGCGCATCGCCGAACATGCCCTGCGCCATCGTGCGTTCTGCGTCGGTCAGCGGTCGTCCCTCGTCCAGCATGGCGCCACCATAGAGGCAAATGGACGGGAGGAAAGACGGTGTGCGCCGCGTCCCGATTTTTCGGGGCGCCAACTTCCCACCCATGCGTCATATAGACAGGGGAGGAAGAATTAGCGGATGGCTGCGGAAGCTGCCTCTGATCTGGAACGCTTGAGCCGGAAGTTCCGGCCGGCCCTTGTCGCGTTTTTCTCGCGGAGAATATCGAGCCATGCCGAGGCCGAAGACATGACGCAGGAAGTGTTCATCCGCCTGGCCCAGACGCAGACAGACCATTTCGATTCCACCGAGGCGTTCATCTTTCGCATCGCGACGAACCTGCTGCGCGACCGCTCGCGCCGCGACCGCGTGCGCAATGCCTACCGCCAGTCCGTCGAGCAGGATGATGCGGGCGAGGTCGATCCCCTCGACCCGCACCGCATCGCCGCCGCGCGCGAAACCATCGGCAAGCTGTGGGCGGCGATCCAGGCGCTGCCCGAGCCGACCCAGCAGATTTTCATCCTCTACCGCGTCGAGAATATGGACAAGCAGACGATTGCCGACAATTTCGCCTATAATGTGCGGACAGTCGAAAAGCATATTTCTCGCGCGCTGGTCTTTCTCGCTCGCCGGGTAGGGGGAAGGCCATGATCCATTCGGCAGACGACGACATGCCGCTCGCCCATGAGGAGCAGGCTGCCGAATGGTGCTGGCGCATCGCCGATCGCGCCCTGAGCGAAAGCGAGCGCGACGAGTTCGATGCATGGCTCCGCGCGGATCCGCGTCACCGCGAGGCGTTCGACGAGATGGTAACGGTCTGGAAAGGCACCGACGCCATCGCCGAGATGCCGGGCTTCCTCTCGCTCCGCGCCAAGGCGCTGACGACGATGGAAGCCGCGCGCGGCGCGGGCGATCCGCGATCTGGCTGGCGCAGAAGCCGACAGCGCGTTCTCGCCCTTGCGGCGGTTCTGGTGCTGATGGTGATCAGCGGCGCATGGTATCTGGCGAGCGGCCCCGACGTCTATGCCACCGGCATCGGCGAGCGGCGCGTCGTTCGGCTCGACGACGGGTCGCGCGTGTCGCTCGACGCGTCGAGCCGGGTCACGGTCGCCTATTCGGGCGACAGGCGCACGCTCGTCCTCGAACGCGGGCGCGCGAAATTCGACGTGGCGAAAGACCCGCTGCGTCCCTTCACCGTCACCGCCGGGCAAAAGACGGTGGTCGCGACCGGCACGGCATTCAGCGTCGAACTGCTGCGAGACCAGATGCGCGTCCTGCTCTACGAGGGCCATGTCGCGGTGCTGGCGCATCCCGCGGGTCAGGCGCGGGCGCCAGAGCGCATCGGCGGACGTACCGACGCGGGATCGCGGCTCAGGCCGGGGCAGGAACTGACCCTGATTCTGTCGTCGGGCGCGGCGAGCATCGCTCCCGCCGACGCCGTTCGGTCGCTGTCGTGGGAGGGCGGACGGCTGACCTTCATCGACGAACCGCTGGCGCGCGCGGTCGAGCGCGTGAATCGCTACGCCGACACGCCGATCGTCGTCGGCGACGCGACGGCGGGCGGCTATCCGGTCAACGGCGTGTTCGACGCAGGCGACACCCGCGGCTTCATCAGCGGCGTGACCGCGATCTTCCCGGTTTCGGCCCGCGCCGAGGGCGGCAGTATCCGGCTCGATAGCGCGGCAAGGGCCGCACCGGAAAAATAGAGGGGCGCAAATCCGGCGGCCGTGCGTCTCATTTTACAGGGGGGCGTGAATCGACCCCTCGTAACTTGGGGGAGTATCTCATGTCTTTCAGGCCGCACCTGCTGTCCGGGCTTGCCACCGCCGCTATCGTCGTTTCCGCCCTTCCGGCGCCCGCCTTTGCGCAACAGGCCGTCGCGTTCGACATCCCGGCGCAGGACCTTGGCGGCGCATTGCGCGCCTTGGCGCAGGCCAGCGGCATTCAGGTTGTCTTCGATGGCGCCGCGCTGCGCGGCAAGCGCAGCCCAGCCTTGAAGGGTAGCTATTCGGTCGATGCCGCCCTGACGGCGTTGTTGCGCGGCAGCGGGATGAGCGCGCATCGCAATGCCGAGGGTGTGTATGTGATCGCTCGGGCCGCGGCGGAAAACAACAGCGCCGAAGGCTTCCGGCCCGAGGAAATCGTCGTCACCGCGCAAAAGCGCAAGGAGGCGGTTCAGGACGTTCCGATCGCCATTTCCGCGTTCAGCGAAAAGGCACTCGAGGAACAGAAGATCGAAGGCGGCTTCGACCTGCTGAAAGCGATCCCCAACGTCACCTTCTCGAAGAATAATTTCACGGGCTATAATTTCTCGATCCGCGGCGTCGGGACCAAGGCGGTGTCGGCGACGACTGACCCCGGCGTTGCCGTGGCGTTCAACAATACGACGCTGATCCACAATCGCCTGTTCGAGCAGGAATATCTGGACGTCGAGCGGGTCGAGGTGCTGCGCGGACCGCAAGGTACGCTCTACGGTCGCAATGCGACCAGCGGCGTCATCAACCTGATCCCGCGCCGTCCGAAAATGGGTGTGTTCGAAGGGTCGATCAAGGGCGAGGTCGGCAACTACGATACCAAGCGCCTGAATGCGACCCTGAACGTCCCGCTGGTCGGCGACGTGCTCGCGCTGCGCCTTGCCGGGTCGATGACGACGCGCGACGGCTTCGACTATAACGACACCACGAAGAACCGCATAAACGGCCGCGATTTGTGGACAGGCCGCGCATCGCTCGCATTTGAACCGGAGCCCTGGTTCCGGGCCAATCTGATCTGGGAACGCTTCAACGAGGATGACAATCGGTCCCGCACCGGCAAGCAGCTTTGCCATCGCGACGATGGACCGACGCATGTCGGCGGCGTCGATCTGGCCGACAATGTGAATGTGTATACGGGCGTGGAAATCCGTCGTGCCTTGTTCGGTCAGGGATGTAAGCCCGGCAGCCTCTTTGATGACGCCGCCTTTGGGACGCCCAATGGTTTATCGTACGGCTTCATTCTAGGTGCGGTGGGCCTGAAGGATGCTGGAACCGGCCTTGGATTTTTGAATGCCGAACAGAGCGGAGGATTACAGGCCATCATCCAACCGGTTGATCCGTACGGTGGGCTTATGCAGAATCGTGACCTGCGCGTGATCAACTCGATCCGTGATCCTCGCTACCGTGCAAAGGCCGATCTTCTCCAGTTCAACTTTGACATTGACTTCACGCCCGCTCTGACCTTCACTTCCCAGACGGCGTACAATGAAGATAAAACTTATTCATTTCAGGATTACAATAGATTTAATAGTTTTCCCGTCTTCACAAATACGTCAAATTTAATTCAGCATACTGGGGAGCCAAGTCAATATCGTGACTTGGCTCCGGGAGGAATATTCTGCGATCCGCAGGTGGGATGTACTGACAAGGTGGCCGGTTTTGATATAAGCCAAGCAAAATCAAAGCAGTTCAGTCAGGAACTTCGCCTACAGTCATCATTTAATGGGCCTTTTAACTTTAGCGCAGGCGTCAACTATACCCATTTTAAGACTGTAGATGACTATTATGTCATGTACAATGTGTTGACGGCATTGGCTTGGGGGCCAGGGTTTTTCTCGATCCCGGACCTTGCAACTCCGTGGGATCCAGCCGTGTGCCCCGGATCCAATACGATAGGCGGCCCCGCGGTTTCACCATCCGATCCGCTAGCGACTTGTCCTTATGTTGATCCAAATCCTGTTGATAGCATTGATGGGAATGGCCACAATTACTTTCGATCCAAGAATCCCTATAGGCTTGCATCTTCAGCGATTTTTGGCGAGGCCTATTGGAATATCCGCGACGATCTGAAGCTGACAGCCGGTTTTCGCTACACGGATGACCGCAAAACATTCACGCCGGTTCCTTCGCAGGCCTTGCTGGCAAGGTCGATGTGGGCAGGTGGAACGGTCTCCTCTGGCTATCCGGAACTCGCACCCATCAAACAGACTTGGCGCGAGTGGACGGGCAGGATAGGCCTCGACTGGAAACCGGAACTAGGTTTCACTGACGATACCATGCTCTACGCCTTTTATTCCCGTGGTTACAAAGGGGGCGGAGCAAACCCGCCGAGCCCCGGCTTCGCAACTGGGGAAGAGTTTCTAGCTAACGCTTTGGCTGACGGCGTTAATCCACTAGTTCTCGATTTTTATACGGGTATGTATCCTGTATTGACTCTTAATTCCGTAGAATATGATTCGACATTTAATCCAGAATTCGTGAACTCTTTTGAAATAGGTGCCAAGAATACGTTGCTAAATGGCGCGCTGACATTCAACGCTACGGCATTCCTATACGACTATAAAGATTATCAGGTTTCGCAAATTCGGGACCGTACGGCTGTAAACGAGAATTTCGACGCCAAGGTATGGGGTCTGGAATTCGAGACGGTGTTCGCGCCGACGCGGAATCTGCGGATCAATGCCAATCTTGGCTATCTCCGCACAAAGATCGGCAAAGGTGAGAGCTCGATCGACATCATGAACCGCACGCAAGGCAATCCCGATTACACTTTGGTCAAGCCGTGGATGCAATTGCCGTCCAACTGTGTCGTTCCGACTCATGTCGCAGCGGAATGGGCGCGCGCGCGTTCCGGTCTTATGCAATATTATGGCCTGTGCGGCGGCGTCAGGGGCCTGATCGCCGGATTCTTTCCTCCGGTCATCACGGACCCTGCCTTTGGCGGCACCGAATATGATCCCGCCAACTATCCCGAACTGAATGGCGGCGCTGGTCTCCGGGCCGACTTGAGCGGCAACGAATTGCCCAACGCACCCCGCTGGACGGCCAACATCGGCGCTCAATATACGATCGACTTCGATGCCGACTGGAGTGCGACCCTTCGGGGCGACGCTTATTGGCAGGCCAAAAGCTGGCACCGCGTCTATAATCTCGACCCTTATGATCGCCTGAAAAGTTGGTCTAACGTCAACATTTCGCTGCGCGTCGATGGGCCCGAGGATCTGACGTTCGAAGCTTATGTGAAGAATGTCTTCAACAAGTCGCCGATCACCGACGCCTTCCTGAACTCGGACGATACGGGCCTGACGACCAACGTCTTCACGCTCGATCCGCGCGTCATCGGGTTCAGCATCGCAAAGAAATTCTGACGTCCTCTCCACCCACCACTGGGGGAAACCTTGGGTCGATGCCTCCTTGCTCCCGGGCAAGCATCGGCCCAGCTTTTTTGGGAGGGCCGACGGGATATGGGCTCTCGCGCCCGCCGAGCGTGCCGATCGGCGGTGCGGCGCGGGTGGAGGCCTGTCGGGCGGTGCTGCCGTTCGGGCCGATGCGTTGATCGGAGCCGGCTGCCGCCGAAACCTCTGGCCAAAGGCGCAGCGTTCATTCTATGTTCCGTGCATGGATATGCTCTCGCTGATCGCCGCTCTTGTCGCGCTCGTCCTAGGCGCTCTGATCGGCTGGTTGTTTGCCGGGCGGCAGGCGGGGGCGCTGCGGGCCGAGCGTGACGGGTTGGCCGAGCGGTTCAAGATCGCCGTGACCGACCTTGCCGCAGAGGCCGACGCGCGCAAGGCCGCCGACCTGCAATTGTCGGCGCTGCTCGCCGAGCAGAAGGCGCGCGATGCCGCGCATGACGCGCAGATCGCCCAGCTTCGCGAGGCGCAGGCGGCACTTACCGCGCAGTTCCGCGAGGTTGGGCAGGCGATGCTCGGCGAGGCGCAGAAGGCGTTCCTCGAACGCGCCGAGGCGCGCTTCCGGCAGAGCGAGGAAAGCGCGGGGCAGAATCTGAAGGCGCTGCTGTCGCCCGTCCACGAGCGGCTCGAAAAATATGAGCGGGCGGTGACGAAGGTCGAGGCCGACCGGCAGAGCGCCTTCGGCATCCTGCAGGGGCAGATCGAATCGATGCGCGCGCAGAACGAGCGCGTGTCGAGCGAGGCGGCGAAGCTGGTCAACGCGCTGCGCAACGCGCCCAAGGCGCGCGGCCGCTGGGGCGAGCAGCAGCTTCGCAATGTCCTCGAAAGCTGCGGTCTTTCCGAACATGCCGATTTCCAGACCGAGGTCAGCGTCGCCGACGGCGAGGGCGGGCGGCTGCGCCCCGACGTGGTGGTGCGGGTGCCGGGCGGGCAGAATCTGGTCATCGACGCCAAGGTGTCGCTCAACGCCTATCAGGACGCGTTCGGCGCGGTCGATGAGGGGGAAAAGACGGCGCATCTGGCGGCGCACGCCGCGGCGATGAAGGCGCATGTCAACGCGCTCGGCGCCAAGGCCTATTGGAACCAGTTCGACGACACGCCCGACTATGTCGTGATGTTCGTCCCCGGCGAGCATTTCCTCGCCGCCGCGCTCGACCAGGATACGGGGCTGTGGGACTATGCGTTCGAGCGCAAGGTGCTGCTCGCGACCCCGACCAACCTGATCGCGATCGCGCGCACCGTCGCCGCGGTGTGGCGGCAGGAAAAGCTCGCGGGACAGGCGCGCGAGATCGCGGCGCTCGGCAAGGAACTGTACGCGCGCATGGCGACGATGGGCGGGCATATCGCGCGGGTCGGCAAGAATCTCGACCAGGCGACGGGCGCCTACAACGCCTTCGTCGGCAGCTTCGAATCGCAGGTGCTGACGCAGGCGAAGCGTTTCGAGGCGCTCGATATCGAGACCGGCGGCAAGGAAATCCCGACGCTGCCGGTCGCCGAACAGGCCGCGCGCCCGCTCGCCAAGCTGGCGGCAGCGCCGAACGCGGTGAACGACGCGGGCGAATGAGTCGCCATTGCTGCGTAGGCGGCATGTCGGCTTGGAGGCGCATGCCCGACCGGCATCGCTCCCCCGATCCCCGATCCCCGCTCGCCAACGGGGCGATGGTTCGGATTTTACGCCCGCGGTTCTATATCGCCCGCTTGAGCACGGCCGTCTTGCCGTCCCTGCCGGTCAGCACCATCGTGCCGTCCGCCGGGAAATCGACGCGCACCGGCGCCTCCATCAGGGCGAAGAAGCCGCGTTCCTGTTCCATCGCGGGGCCGGGGCAGGCCATCAGCGTTGCCGCGAGTCGCCCCGCGGTCAGCATTCCGTCCTTGACCGAATAGCTGCCGCCGAAGCGGTTGCAGCCGGCGCTGCCGCTCATCCGGTCACCGTCGAATTGCAGCTCGGCCGGCCGGTCGCCGGCGATCGCGACGCCGCCGATCGACACGAAGGTCCAGTGGGTGCCGGCCAGTTCGCCCGGCGGCAGGATCGCGCCGCCGCAGCCCTTCACCGTCTTGCCGTCGGCGGTCACCGTCACCGTGTCGCGATAGCGCCGGTCGCTCATCCCGTCGCTGCACGCGGCGTGGGCGACGTCGACCGTCAGGCGTGGCGTGACATAGCGTTCGCCGCCCGACGACGCGCGCGCGCCGGGGTTCGGCACGACGATATTCGTATCGCCGTAATCGCCGGCATAGTTCAGCCTTTCGGGGGTGATCTCCAGCGTCCAGCCGGGCTCGGTGCCGACCGCCATATAGGCGCCGGCGGGCGGCGGCGCATCGCCGGGCGCCTGCGGCGTCCCGGTGGACGCGCAGGCGGAGAGGGCGAGGGAAAGGGCGAGCAGGGGCAGCGTTTTCGTCATGGTCGTCTCCAGGAACGCGTTCGTGTCGGGTGGAGCCGGGATAGTCCGCGTCCTGTTCGGCACGCGCCCCGGTTCCGCTCGACTCGAACGGAAAGGCGGGCGTCTAGTTGCATGGGACTGGCGCTTTTCTGAACGATCCGGCCAAGCGCCGTTCATCTTCGCCGCTGGTTCAGCACCTCATAGGCCATCACCGCCGCGGCGACCGCGGCGTTCAGGCTGTCGGCCTTGCCCAGCATCGGCATCTTCACGCGCACGTCGGCGGCGGCGGCATAGGCGGGCGGTAGCCCCTGCGATTCGTTGCCGATCAGCAGGAAGGTCGGCGCGGCATAGCGCACCGCCTGATAATCCTTGCTGTCGTCGCCCAGCCAGGTCGCGACCAGCTCGCCGCGGCCGGCGCGCAGCCAGGGCAGGAATTCGTCCCAGCGCGCCTGCACCAGCCGCTGGGTGAAGATCGCCCCCATGCTCGCGCGCACCGCTTCCACCGACCAGGGATCGGTGCTGTCGTCGAGCAGGATCAGCCCGCCCGCCCCGACCGCATCGCCGGTGCGCAGCATCGTGCCGAGGTTGCCGGGGTCGCGCAGCCGCTCGGCGACCAGCCAGATCGGCGCGGCGTCGCGGTCGATGTCGGCCAGTGCGGTCTGCGGCTCGGCATAGATGCCGACGACGGTCTGCGGATTGTCCTTGCCGGAGAGTTTGGAAAGGATCGCGGGCGTCGTGTCGATCACCTCGCCGCCCGCCGCCAGCGTCGCCTCGACCAGCGCCTTCGCCAGCGGATGCCCGGCGGCGCCTTCGTCGGCGAGGAACAGCCACTGCGGCAGCACCCCCGCCTCGCGCGCCTCGGTCGCGATCCGCAGCCCTTCGGCGAGGAAGAGGCCTTCGGCGCGGCGGTGCCGTTTCTCGCGCAGCAGCCGCATCCGCTTGACCAGCGGGTTGGAGAGACTTTCGATGCGGGAACGGCGAGTGGTCAACGATGGACGTCCCTTAGAGCGTGATAATGTTTGGATAAACCATGTCGTGTCCCCGCGTAGGCGGGGACCCAGAGTGATGTGGCACCGACCTTGACTCTCCCCGCTTCTGGACTCCCGCCTGCGCGGGAGCACTCGGCTTTGCAAGCTAAGATAATCATGCCTCAGGGCACGCAAACTTTTATATTCGCTCGACACGAACGGGAATGCGGAATGGCGCCCGTCAATCCTCGCCGAAGCTGTCCTTGACGAGGCCGACCAGCTTGAGCAGCGCGGTGTCGGCGCCATCGCCGCTAGTGTGGATGGTGATGCTGTCGCCTTTCGCCGCGCCGAGCATCATCAGCCCCATGATCGATGTGCCGTTGACGCGCGATCCGCCTTTTTCGACCTCGACCGTCACGGTTTCGGGCAGGCGGCTGACGAAGGTGACGAACTTGGCGCTGGCGCGCGCGTGGAGCCCGCGCTGGTTGGTGATCTCGACGGTCTCCGACGCTTCGCTCATGGCCCCACTCCCAGCATTTCCGACGCGACGGAGATATATTTCTGGCCGGCTTCCTTCGCCGCGATCACCGCGGCGCGCAGGTCCATCGCCTTGCGCGCGCTTTCGAGCCGGATCAGCATCGGCAGGTTGACCCCCGCGATCACCTCGGTCCGCCCCTGTTCGAGCAGGCTGATCGCGAGGTTCGACGGCGTGCCCCCGAACAGGTCGGTCAGCATGATGACGCCGCGTCCCTCGTCGACCTTGCGGATCGCCTCGGCGATTTCCTTGCGCCGCATTTCCATATTGTCGTTGGGGCCGATGCACACGGTCGCGATCGCGCGCTGCGGGCCGACGACATGCTCCATCGCCGTCACCATTTCCTCGGCGAGCCGGCCATGCGTGACGAGGACCATACCAAGCAGCGGCAGCGCTTTATCGGTGGGCATGAAATCGACGACCCTTATGCTTGTCCGCCGGATGCGGGAGATGCGGGCGGGGGCTTGCCCTCAAGCCCATCTTGCGGGGCGGAGTCAAGGTTGCGGTGGGTGACGGTCGGAAGGTGGCCCGCGGCCTGCAGCGTCCCGGCGACGCGTTCGGCGACATGGACCGACCGGTGGCGCCCGCCGGTGCAGCCGAAGGCGATGGTGACATAGCTCTTCCCCTCGGCGCGGTAGCGCGGCAGCAGCGTCAGCAGCAGCGTCTCGATCTGCGACACCGTCGCCTCATAGGCGGGGTCGGCGGCGACATAGGCGGCGACCGCGGGGTCGAGCCCGGTGCCGGGGCGCAGCGCCGGGTCCCAGTGCGGATTGCGCAGATAGCGCATATCGAAGACGAGATCGGCGTTGCGCGGCAGGCCGCGCGCGAAGCCGAAGCTCAATATGTTGAGCGCCGGTTCGTTGTCGCCGTCGTCACCGAACCGGTGGCGGATCTCTTCCTGCAGGTCGTTGCTCGAATAATTGGTCGTGTCGACGACATGCTCGGCCCAGCGACGCAGCGATTCCATCATCTCGCGCTCGCGCGCGATGCCGTCGGCGGCGGGGCGATCCTCGGCGAGCGGATGGCGGCGGCGCGTCTCGGAAAAGCGGCGTTCAAGTTCGGCGCCCGCGCAGTCGAGGAACAGCGTCTGGATGTCGCGCCCGCCCGCGGCGCGCAGGTCCTTGATATGACGGACGAGCAGCGAGGGGCGGAAGCCGCGGCTGCGGCTGTCGATGCCGACCGCGAGCGGCCGGTGCGCCTCGCTGCGCTTGACCGGCGCATCGATCAGCGGTTCGAGCAGCGACAGCGGCAGATTGTCGACCACCTCCCAACCGAGGTCCTCGAGCACCTTGAGCGCGGTCGACTTGCCGGCGCCCGCGAGGCCGGTGACGAGCAGCAGGCGCGGTTCGGCCGGGGCGGTCATGCCGGGGTCGCCAGGCGGTCGAGCGCGAGCATGACCTTGATCGGTGCCGACGCCTCGAAGGCCGAAAGCCGCAGGGCGGGCAGCGGATGGCCCGCGACCGTCTCGACCTCGCCCGGGTTGGGCATGCGGTCGTAGCGGTCGGCCAGCCGTACCGCGAGCGCGAGCGGCACCGGCGCGGCGAAGGGCTGTTCGACGATGCCGATCCCGCGCACCTCCAGCTTGCCCTCCAGCGCCTCGGGCGGCCGGCACCACAGCGCGCCGTCCTGGCGCCAGACGTCGCAGCGATCGTCGGCGACCAGCCGCGCGCCCCGGTCGATCAGCCGTAGCGCGAGGTCGGACTTGCCCAGCCCGGACGGGCCGAGCAGCAGGATGCCGCGGCGCCCGGCGGCGACGCAGCTCGCATGGATGTTGACGATCTCTGGCACGGTCCGGCTCGAAAGCATCGCCTAGGCTTAGCTGCGGCGGGGTAGGGTAGCAAGGGCGGCAAACCGGCGGGTAGCGGGTTTGCGCCAACTCTGGATTGCCGCGTCGCTTCGCTCCCCGCAATGACGATTCCAACGCATGGCATCAGGCTTTATGGTCCTTGGGGATTCGGCGTTCGGCGCACCGCCTCATCCGTTCGTCATGCTGAACTCGTTTCAGCATCCATGACCGGACGTTGCCCTTTGCGCCGCCTTTCAGGCGAGGGCAGACCATGGACCACCGGATCGGGTCCGGGGCAGGCTCTGAAACAAGTTGGCACATATGTCCTTCAGGCAAGTCAGGCGCCGTTCCCCGGCGAAAGCCGGGGTCCAGATGGCACAGCGCTGCCTCGCATGGACCCCGGCTTTCGCCGGGGAACAGTGACTTGTCGAAAAGGGATCATTGCCAGACAAGTTCAGCGTGACGGAAGGGAAAAACCGTGCCGAAACCCGAATCCCCACAGATTATAACGAACAAGTTCGCAGGCCTCGCTGCCCCTCCCGCTTGCGGGAGGGAAGATTGGTGAATGCCGCCGGACTCAGGCGACCGTTTCGTTTCCGTCGCCGGCCGGCAGGGTGATCAGCAGGCTCGCGCCGCGCCGGCCGTCCTCGCGGTCTCGCGCGGCGATGGTGCCGCTGTGACCCTCGATGATCGTGCGCGCGATGGCGAGACCCAGCCCGCTGTGGCGGCCGAAGGCCTCGCCATCGGGGCGCTCGCTGTGAAAGCGGCGGAAGATCGCCTCGCGCTGCGCCGGATCGATGCCGGGACCGTCGTCGTCGACGCGCACATGCACCTCGTCGCCCAGCCGCGTCGCGGCGATGCAGACGAGACCGTCCGGCGGCGAGAAGCTGATCGCATTGTCGATGACATTGTCGATCGCGCGTTCGATCCGGTGTCCGTCGCCCATCACCATCGTCGTGCCGCGGCGTGGGCGCGCGAAGGCGATGCGCGGCCCGTTCGCCTTCTGTCCGTCCGCCCCCTGCTCGGCGCGCGCGGCGCGGCCCGCGAGCATCGATTCGATCATCAGCCCGATGTCGATCGGCTCGAAATGGGTGCGCGAAAGCTGCGCGTCGATGCGGCTCGCGTCGCTGATGTCGGTGACGAGCCGGTCGAGTCGGCGCACATCCTCGTCGGCGATGGCGAGCAGCTGCGCGCGCTGTTCGTCGGTCCGGACGCGGCCCAGCCCCTCGATCGCCGAGCGGACCGAGGCGATCGGATTCTTGAGCTCGTGCGTTACGTCGGCGGCGAAATGCTCGCCCGCGTCGATGCGTTCGCGCAGCGCCTGCGTCATGTCGCTCAGCGCGCGGGCAAGGGTGCCGATCTCGTCGCGGCGGCTCGGCAGGCGGGGGACGACGACCTCGCGCGCGCGGCCGAGGCGGACGCGCACCGCCGCGCGCGCCAGCCTGCGCAGCGGGCGGACGATCGTGCGCGCCAGGAACAGCGACAGCAGCACCGATGCGACCAGCACCATCGCCATCACCACCGCGAGGCGGAAGCGTTCGGCGCGCACGGTGCGCGTGATGTCGCGCGCGTTGAGCGTCATCAGCATCACCTCGGGCGTTTCGAGGTCGACGACGCGCGTCGCGCTGAGCAGCGGCGTGCGTTCGGGCGCATAGCGGAACCGCGTCGCTTCCACTCCGCTGCGCAGCGCTTCCACCACCTCGGGCCACGCAGCGGCGCGATCGTCCAGCGGCTCCTCGAAATCGGGATAGGTCGGCGCGCCGACGATCCAGTCGATGCCGCGGTCCATCGCGCGCGCGGCGTCGCGTTTCCACGGCTGCAGTTCGGGGTCGCGCAGCGTATAGGTCGGCGGGGCGTGCGCGAAGCTGTCGTCGACCTTGCGCCCCGCGGCATCGTAGAAGCGCAGCCGCGATTCGGTCGCACGGGTGAATTCGCCGATCAGCCGCTGGCGCTGGTCGGGGCGCGCCGCCTCGAGCGCGCTGTCGAGCATCGCGAGCTGGTCCTCCATCACCGCGATGCGCGTGTCGACCAGCCGGGTGCGATAGGTGTCGAGATAGAAGAAGCCGCCGGCAAGCAGCGCGACCGCCAGGATGTTGACCGCCAGGATGCGCGTCGTCAGCGACCAGCGCGCCGACCAGACGAGCGGCGCCTCTTCCTGCTCGGCTGCGGATGCCTCCTCCGACCTGCGCATCGCCCTAAGCATCGTCGGAGAAGCGGTAACCCGCGCCATAGAGGGTTTCGATCGCGTCGAATTCGGAATCGACCTCGCGGAACTTGCGGCGCAGGCGCTTGATGTGACTGTCGATCGTGCGGTCGTCGATATAGACATCGTCCTGATAGGCCGCGTCCATCAGCTGGTTGCGGCTGCGGACGATCCCGGGGCGGCTGGCGAGCGTTTCCAGGATCAGGAATTCGGTGACGGTCAGCGTCACGTCGCGCCCGTCCCAGCTCACCTTGTGACGCGCCGGGTCCATCGTCAGCCGCCCGCGCGAAATGGGTTCGGCGACCGGCTCGTCGTCGGCGCCGGCGCTGCTCCGGTTGAGTTCGACGCGGCGCAGGATCGCGCGGATGCGCGCGATCACCAGCCGCTGCGAAAAGGGCTTGGCGATATAATCGTCGGCGCCCATCGCCAGACCCAGCGCCTCGTCGATCTCGTCGTCCTTGCTGGTCAGGAAGATGACCGGAAGCTGGCTTTTCTCGCGCAGCCGGCGCAGCAGTTCGAGCCCGTCCATGCGCGGCATCTTGACGTCGAAGACGGCGAGGTCGGGGGGATTGTCGATCAGCGGCTTCAGCGCCGCCTCGCCGTCCGAATAGACGCGCGTCGCAAAGCCTTCGGCCTGGAGCGCGATCGACAGGGATTGCAGGATGTTGCGGTCGTCGTCGACCAGCGCGATGGTTGCCGTCATGCTCTTTCCAATGGCTGGGCGCCCCGCAGGCGAACTAGCCGATCCGGCGGCCATCGACAACCGCGCACGGCCCGGCCGCGATTCACCCTTTAATCTTTTGACCTGCCCCGTCATCCTCGCTAACGCGACTGGATATCTACGGAATCGGCGTCACGTCGGCACCCATGACGCATGCGGGCCAGCCCTTCTGCTCGGCAGGCCGCGCATCGCGAACCAGGCGGGCCGCAGCGCCAGGGAAAGGCGAAGATAGATGACCAGGATTGCGATCGGCGATGCGACCGTCGAAACGAAAGCGGACGTCGCCGACAATTGGGGCACGGCCCGGCTCGTCGAGGATGCCGTCCGCCATGGCGAAGGCCTGCTGGCCAAGGACGGCCCGCTCGTCGTCGCCACCGGCAAGCACACCGGGCGCAGCGCCAAGGACAAGTTCATCGTCCAGGACGACGAAACCCGCGACACCATCTGGTGGGGCAAGACCAACGTCGCGATGACGCCCGATCATTTCGCGGCGCTGAAGGCCGATTTCCTCGCGCATCTCGCCGCGTCCGGCCGCCTCTATCGCCAGCAGCTGTTCGGCGGCTCGCAGCCCGAATATCGCGTCGGCGTGCAGGTGCTCACCGAATATGCGTGGCACAGCCAGTTCATCCGCACCCTGCTTTGCCGCCCGACCGCCGACGAGCTGGCGGCGTTCCAGACCGACTATACCGTCATCGACCTGCCCAGCTTCCGCGCCGACCCGGCGAAGCACGGGACGCGGAGCGAGACGGTGGTCGCGGTCAATTTCGCGGAGAAGCTCGTGCTGATCGGCGGCACCGCCTACGCCGGCGAGATGAAGAAGTCGGTGTTCGGCATCCTCAACTATCTGCTCCCCGCGCAGGGCGTGATGCCGATGCATTGTTCGGCGAACATCGGCCCCGACGGCGACACCGCGGTCTTCTTCGGCCTGTCGGGTACCGGCAAGACGACGCTGTCGGCCGATGCGTCGCGCACGCTGATCGGCGATGACGAGCATGGCTGGTCCGACACCGCGGTCTTCAATTTCGAGGGCGGCTGCTATGCCAAGATGATCCGCCTGTCCGAAGAGGCCGAACCCGAAATCTATGCGACGACGCGGCGCTTCGGCACCGTGCTCGAAAATGTCGTGATCGACCCCGAAACGCGCGCGCTCGACCTTGACGACAACAGCCTCGCGGAAAACACCCGCGGCGCCTATCCGATCGACTTCATCCCGAACGCGTCGGACGCGAACATGGGGCCGGTGCCGAAGACGGTGATCTTCCTCACCGCCGATGCCTTCGGCGTGCTGCCGCCGATCGCGCGGCTGACCCCCGACCAGGCGATGTATCATTTCCTGTCGGGTTACACCGCCAAGGTCGCCGGCACGGAGATCGGCGTGACCGAGCCCGAGGCAACCTTCTCGACCTGCTTCGGCGCCCCCTTCATGCCGCGCCACCCGAGCGTCTACGGCAATCTACTCAAGGACCGCATCGCGAAGGGCGGCGTCAGATGCTGGCTCGTCAACACCGGCTGGACCGGCGGCATGGCGACGATGGACGGCATCAAGCGCATGCCGATCAAGGCGACGCGCGCGCTGCTCAACGCCGCGCTCGACGGCAGCCTGAACGACGCCGAATTCCGCCGGGACCCGAACTTCGGTTTCGAATATCCGGTCGCGGTGGCGGGCGTCGACAGCGCGATCCTCGACCCGCGCGAAGCCTGGGTCGACAAGGCCGCCTATGACCGCACGGCGCAGTTGCTGGTGCAGCAGTTCATCGACAATTTCGCGCAGTTCGCGGACCATGTCGACGAAGGCGTCCGCCGGGCCGCCCCGCAGGCCGCCGTCGCCGCCTGACGCCGGATCAGAAGGGAAGCCATCCGTGGCTTCCCGCCACGGCCCCCAGGATCGTCGCCATCGCGAGCACCAGCAGCACCACGTGCACGCGGTGCAGCGCGGTGAAGGCGCGCTGCGGGTCGCGCCGTGCCCATGCCGGGAAATAGCGGTGCAGCACGAACGGCTCGCCGACGAACAGCAGCAGCGCGAACAGCGACCAGACGATCACCATCGCGTGCATCCACCAGAAGCGGGCTTCGGCGAAGCGGTCCCACAGGTCGAGGCGTTCGATCATGTAGAAGCCGGTGAGCCCGACCAGCAGCACCGCCGCGCGCGCCTGCCATACGAAGCGGCCCTCGAAGGCGTGGAACGCCGCGACGCGGTCTTCGCCGAACGTGCCGCGCCGCACCGCGGGCAGCGCGACGGTGGTCGCCATCGACACGCCGCCGATCCAGACGACGACGCCCAGGACATGGAGCGCGCGGGCGAGCGCGAGATCGTCGATGCCGGTCATCGCGCCACCTGCGCCGCCGCCGCGGGCGACAGCGCCCCGTCCCGCACCAGCACGACCTGAAGCAGCACGTCGCCGTCGCGGGCCGCGGCCCAATGCTCGCCGCCCTCCGCGGGGATGACGATCACGCTGCCCGGGCCGAAGCGGCGCTCGGTTGCCTTGTCGAGACTGGCTCCGTCGCCCCAGGACAGCGTGCCCGACAGCACCGTCAGCAGGCGCACCGGTCCGGTCGCGCCGTGCGGCGGCAGCATCTTCCCCTTGTCGATCCGCAGCAGGAAGCTGAGCGGCCGGCCGTCGGCGTCGGTCGCGAGCACCGCCTGCTGCGCGGCGCCGTGAACGACGGCATAGGTCAATCGGTCGAGATCGAGTCGCGTCGATTGCGCCGACGCGGACCCCGGTATCGCGAGCGACGCGGCGGCGGCGAGAAGCGGAAGGCGGCGGAGCATTGGCGGATCCTTTCCGGTGTCGAACGATCGGCCGGCGCCATGCGTCGGCGCAGAGCATATGATTGCTGTTGCGAATGGATTGCATATAAGCGGTGTCGGCGGCGTCGGCTTTGTGCCAGCGCAAATCGCGGGCGCATCGGGCCGGCCGCTGCGGTGACGTGATGCGTGAGAGAGTAAGGCAGGGGATGGACATGGAGCCCGCAGTGTCGCTCGACCGGATCGGCGCGCTCGAGCTGTTCGCCTCGCTGCCGGCCGAGGCGCTCGAGCCGGTCCGCGCCGCGATGCGCACGGCGCGGGTGGAGAAGGACGCGGTCATCTTCCGGCAGGGCGACCCGGTGTCGCGCGCCTATGCGCTGGCGTCGGGCAGCGTCCGCATCGTGCAGGGCGGCGCCGACGGCGGACAGGCGATCGTCCGCTTCATCGCGCCCGGCGAGATGTTCGGCACGGTGCCGCTGTTCACCGATCACCGCTTCCCCGCCGATGCCGTCGCCGTCGAGCCATCGACGGTGCTGACATGGTCCGAACCGCAACTCCTCGATCTGATGACCCGCTATCCGGCGATCGCGATCAACCTGATCCGGGCGCTCGGCGAACGCATGGCGCAGCTTCAGGAACGCGTCCGCGAACTGACCACCTGGCGCGCAGAACAGCGCATCGCCCAGGCCGTCCTGCGGCTCGCCGCCCAGTCGGGGCGCGACGGGTCGCGCGGCACGACGATCGAGATACCGCTGCGCCGCAAGGACCTTGCCGAATTCGCGGGGACCACGCTGCATACCGCCAGCCGGACCGTCGCGGCCTGGGAAAAGGCGGGGCTTCTGGAAAGCCGCGGCCAGCGCCTGACCATCCACGACCTCGAAGCGATCCGCCGCTTGGCCGAGGGCGACGAGGATTAAGGCGTCCCGTCCAGACGACGCCGCGCTCCGGCGCCCGTTCCGGCTCGATCCCGCAAACCGCCGGACAGTTTGATCCAGCGCAAACCCATTGCCCCGAACTCTGCTATCGTCTCTCATAGTCGAATGCGCGTCCGGCGGTCCGGGTCGCGCGGATGGAGGATGGGCGATGCTCTGTCCCGAATGTGGTGAAGTAACCGGCCCCGGGCCGCTCGATGCCCGGCGCGGCGCACGCGAAGGCGCGCGCGGGGCAGGAGCGGTGCGGCGCTGGTGCGTCGCGGCGCTGCGGGGCGTCGGACGCGGCCTCTGCCTTGCGCGGCGCGGCGATTCGCCGTCCGCGGGGGAGGCCTGACATGGCGCTCCATCATTGCCGATCGGGCGAAGTGGCGCGCCTGGGCACGCTCGACGATCCGGCGACACGGACCGCGGCGCTCGCCAGGAATGCGTCGTTCGAGGCGGTCCATCTGGTCGTGCGGGCCGGCGAGTCGATCGCCCCGCATCAGGTCGCCGGGTCGATGACGCTTTACTGCATCGCGGGGCATGTGCGCTTCGAGGGCGGCTCGCCGGCCGAACTGCGTACCGGCGACTGGCTGTTCCTCGAACCCGGCGCGCGGCACGCGGTCGAGGCGGTGGCGGACAGCTCGCTGCTGCTGACGATCCTGTTCGACGAATCCGACAAACGTCAGGCGCCCGACGGGGCCGCCTGACGCACATGCTTTTCATATAGACGGGGGCTCTCGTGGGCGAATATCGCAAGCTTTGGTGGACGTTGATCGCGGTCCTGACGGTGACGTTCGCGATCCTGGGGATTTCCGGGGTAGAGGTCTATCGCAAGGCACCGCCGATTCCCGAACGGGTGACGACCGCCTCGGGCGAGGTGCTGATGACCCGCGACGACATCATGGCGGGGCAGGCCGCGTGGCAGAGCACCGGCGGAATGCAGCTCGGCTCGATCTGGGGGCATGGCGCCTATCAGGCGCCCGACTGGTCGGCCGACTGGTTGCACCGCGAACTGACCGCGTGGCTGAGCCTCGCGGCGCAGGAAAGCTATGGCAAGGCGTTCGACGCGCTCGACATCGCGCAGAAGGCGGCGCTGACCCATTGGCTGAAGGAGGAATATCGCCGCAACACGCTCGATCCGGCGACGGGCGTCGTCACCGTGTCGGACCTGCGCGCCCGCGCGATCGACCAGACCGCCGACCATTATGACCGGCTGTACGGAAACGACCCGGCGCTGCGCGAGATGCGCGACAATTACGCGATGAAGGAAGCGACGCTGCCCGACGCGGCGAAGCGTGCGGCGCTGACCGACTTCTTCTTCTGGACCGCCTGGGCCGCATCGACCGAGCGGCCGGGGACGGTCGCCACCTATACCAACAACTGGCCGCCCGAACCGCTGATCGGCAACCAGCCGACGCCGGAGAATATCCTCTGGTCGCTCGCCTGCGTCGTGATCCTGATCGCGGGCGTGGGCGCGCTGATCTGGGGCTGGGCCTTCCTGCGCCGCCACGACGACACGCCGCTCGTCGCCGCGGACAAAGACCCGCTGACGCTCGCGGCGCTTACCCCGTCGCAGCGCGCGCTCGGCAAATATCTATTCGTGGTGCTGGCGCTGTTCATCTTCCAGGTGTTCATCGGCGGCTTCACCGCGCACTACACGATCGAGGGGCAGAGCTTCTACGGCGTGGATGTGTCGCAGTGGTTCCCCTATGCGCTGACCCGGACCTGGCACGTGCAAAGCGCGGTGCTGTGGATCGCGACGGCCTTCCTCGCCGCCGGGCTGTTCCTCGCGCCGGTCATCCACGGCAGCGATCCCAAATATCAGAAGCTGGGGGTCGACCTGCTGTTCTGGGCGCTGATCCTCGTCGTCGTCGGGTCGTTCGTCGGCAATTACCTGTCGATCGCCCAGACGATGCCCGACGGGCTCGGTTTCTGGCTCGGGCATCAGGGCTATGAATTCCTCGACCTCGGCCGCGTCTGGCAACTCGCGCTGTTCGCGGGCCTGCTCTTCTGGCTGGTGCTGATGCTGCGCTGCATGCTGCCGGCGCTGCGCCGCCACGAAGGCGACAAGAGCCTGCTCGCGCTGCTCACCGTTTCGACGATCGCGATCGGCCTCTTCTATGGGACCGGCCTCTTCTATGGCGAGCGCACCCACATCACGATCATGGAATATTGGCGCTGGTGGGTCGTTCACCTGTGGGTGGAGGGCATTTTCGAAGTGTTCGCCACCGCCGCCATCGCTTTCATCTTCGCGTCGATGGGACTGGTGTCGAAACGGATCGCGACCGCCGCCAGCCTCGCCTCCGCCTCGCTGTTCATGGTCGGCGGCGTGCCGGGCACCTTCCACCACCTCTATTTCTCGGGAACGACGACTCCCGTCATGGCGGTCGGCGCGGCGTTCAGCGCGCTCGAGGTCGTGCCGCTGATCGTGCTCGGTTACGAGGCGTGGGAACATTGGAGCCTGCGCGACCGCGCGCCGTGGATGCGCGCGCTGCGCTGGCCGCTGATGTGCTTCGTCGCGGTCGCCTTCTGGAACATGCTCGGCGCCGGGGTGTTCGGCTTCATGATCAACACGCCGGTCGCGCTCTTCTATCTCCAGGGGCTCAACACCACCGCGGTTCACGCCCATGCGGCGCTGTTCGGGGTCTACGGCTTCCTCGCCCTCGGCTTCACGCTGCTGGTGCTGCGCTACATCCGGCCGGAGATCGCGTTCAACGAGCGGCTGATGCGCGTCGGTTTCTGGGGGCTCAACGCAGGGCTGGTGCTGATGATCTTCACCAGCCTGCTGCCGGTCGGCCTGTTCCAGTTCGAGGCGAGCGTGACCACCGGCATGTGGTACGCGCGCAGCGATGAATTCCTGCAGCAGGGCTTCCTCGAAACGCTGCGCTGGATCCGCACCTTCGGCGACGTGGTGTTCATCGTCGGCGCGATCGCCGTCGCGTGGCAGGTCGTGATCCTCGGCCTGGCGCGCCGGGGCGCGCGGGCATGACGATCGCGGCGGCCACTGGCGGGGCGCGGAGCGGCGCAGGCTCGCCGCTCTGGCTGCGTGGCGCCTACCGCCTGTTCTTCGGGGCGGGCGCGCTGTGGGCGGTCATCGTCGTCACCCTGTGGGTCGGCGCGCTGGGCGGCCGCTGGGTCTTGCCCACCGCGATGGAACCGCTCGCCTGGCATCAGCATGAAATGCTGTTCGGCTATCTGAGCGCGATCATCGCCGGTTTCCTCAGCGCCGCCATCCCCAACTGGACCGGGCGGCCGACGGTGACCGGATGGCGCGTCGCCGCGGTCGTCGGCCTGTGGCTCGCGGCGCGGCTCGCGATCCTCTTTTCCGCGACGGTGCCGCCACTGGTCGGCGTCGCGCTCGACGTCGGCTTCCTGGCCGTTCTGCTCGCCTATGCGACGCGGGAAATCGTCGCGTCGGGCAACCGCAACAAGCCGATCCTGCTCATCCTGCTCCTGTTCGCCGCCGCTTCCGCGCTCGATCATGCCGGGGCGATGGGGATGCTCGCCGATCCGGCGCTGGGGATGCGGACCGGCTTCGCGCTGATCCTGCTGCTGATCTCGATCATCGGCGGCCGGATCACCCCGGCCTTCACCCGCAACTGGCTGATGCGGCAGGGCCGGACCGATCGGCTGCCGACAATGGCCAACCGCTTCGACACGGCGGTGATCGGGGCAACGGCGCTTGCGCTCGCGCTGTGGAGCACCCGACCCGACAGCATCGTTTCCGCAGCCCTTCTGCTGGTCGCAGGAGCCCTTCAGGCCGCCCGGCTCTCCCGCTGGGCCGGCCTGAAGGCGCGGGACGACGCGCTGGTCTTCGTCCTTCACCTGTCCTACGCTTGGCTGCCGCTCGGGCTGGTGCTGCTCGGCTGCGCGATCATCCACCCGTTCATCCCGGTATCCAGCGCGATCCACGCGCTCGGCGCCGGCGCGATGGCGGCGATGACGCTGGCGGTGATGACGCGCGCGACGCGCGGCCACACCGGCCGGCCGCTGGAGGCCGACCGGCTCACCGTCGGCATCTATATTCTCGTTCATCTGGGGGCGCTGCTGCGCGTGGCGGCGCCGTTGCTGCCGATCGATTACATGCTCGCGATCCGCATCGCGGGCGGGTTGTGGAGCGCGGCCTTCCTGCTGTTCGTCCTCGCCTATGTGCCGATGGCGGTGCGCCCGCCCCCGGGCGCCCGGCGCTGATCCGGCGGCCCGCGCCGCCGCTTTCATAACCTGGATCAGGAAACCGGACGCGTCCGCGGCTGGCGGCGCGCAACCTGTCGACCGGCCGGGCGTTGCCATGACGGGACCGCCGTCCGACGAATGCGGAAGGACGGCGGCTCTTTGTTGCTTGCGGGGGGAGACGGTTTCAATCGGGGGAACGGACGGAAGGCCTGCCATGAAATATGATGCCGAGGACAGCTTCTTCGCTCGCTTGCTCGACGACGATCACGCCATCGCCGAAACGCCTGCCTCGTGGACGCATCCCCGCACCCGCCGCATCGCGCTGATCGGCTGTTTCCGGCCGCGGCGTTGCGGGATCGCGACCTATACCGCCGACGTTCACGATCATCTGCGGCGCGAGCATCCCGAAATCGGCATCGACGTCTATGCGATGCGCGCCGATCCCGAACAGCCGGACGATGCCGACGTCGTGGCGGCGATCGACGCCGACGATCCCGAATCCTATGCCGCCGCCGCCGCCGCCATCAACCGCAGCGGCGCCGACGCCGTCTGGCTGCAGCATGAATTCGGCATCTTCGGCGGCCGGGCCGGCGCGATGGTGCTCGAACTGGTCGAGCGGCTCGCGGCGCCCCTCGTCGTCACGCTGCATACGGTGCTTGCCGCGCCCGATGCCGATCAGCGCCGGGTGATGGACGCGCTCGTCGCAAGGGGCTCGCGGCTGATGGTGATGAGCGAGCACGGTCGCCAGACGCTGATCGACGTCTATGGCGCGCCGCCCGGCAAGGTCGCGCTGATCGAACATGGCACGCCGGTGCGCCCCTTCTCCGCGCGGTCGCCGCTGCGCGACCGGCTCGGCATCGGCGATCGCCCGATCCTTTCGACCTTCGGGCTGCTTGGGCCGGGCAAGGGGCTCGAAACCGCGATCCGCGCGCTGCCGGCCATCGCCGAACGGCACCCCGACATCCTCTATCGCATCGTCGGCGCGACCCATCCCAACCTGATCGCCGCCGAGGGTGAGGCCTATCGCGAAAGCCTCGAACATCTTGCCGCGACGCTGGGCGTCGGCGACCATATCGCCTGGGACAATCGCTTCCTCGATGCCGAGGACCTGCTCGACCAGATCGAGCTGTGCGACATCTATCTCGCCCCCTATCCCAACCTTGCGCAGGTCACGTCGGGGACGCTTTCCTATGCGGTGGCGCTGGGCCGCGCGGTGGTGTCGACGCCCTTCATCCACGCGCGCGAACTGCTGGCGAACGACGTCGGCGTGCTCGTCGCGCAGGGCGACAGCACCGCGATCGCCGATGCCGTCCTCGCGCTGCTCGCCTCGCCCGAAGAGCGGCACGCGCTCCAGATGCGGGCCTATGAGCGCGGCCGGCGCACCGCCTGGCCGCAGATCGTCCGCCAGAGCGCCGCGCTGCTCGACCAGGTGATCGCCATGCCGCCGCGCCTGCTTTCGACGCCGCGGACGGCCCCGTCGCTGTCGGGCGTGTGGTCGATGTGCGACGACGTCGGCATCCTCCAGCACGGCCACGGCCCGGTCGCCGACCGCGACCACGGCTATTGCATCGACGACAATGCGCGCGCGCTGATGCTCGCCGACCGCGTGCGCTTCGACACGGTGCAGGCCTATGAGGAGCGGGCCTTCCGCTTCGCCTCCTTCATCCAGCATGGCTGGAACCCGGAGCTGCGGGCCTTCCGCAACTTCATGGGATACGACCGGCGCTGGCTGGAGGATCGCGGGTCGGCGGACAGCAACGGCCGCGCGATCTGGGCGCTCGGCCATTGCGCCGCGCATTCGCCCTCGAACGACCTTGCGCGCTGGGCGCGCGAATGGTTCGACCGCGCCGCGCAGAGCGCGGCCAGCGTCGAAAGCCCGCGCGCGGTCGCCTTCGCGATGCTCGGCGCCGACGAACTGCTCGCGCGCTTCCCCTCCGATGCGCTGGCGGGGGAGATACTGGGGTGCGGCGCCGCCTTCCTCGAGCAATTGCGGTCCCGCTGGGGCACCGAGGGATGGAACTGGTTCGAGCCGACGCTGACCTATGACAACGCCCGCCTGTGCGAGGCGCTGCTGCGCGCCGGGCGCACGCTCGGCGTCGCGGCGTGGCAGCAGGCGGGGCTGGCCACGCTGGCGTGGCTCTGCGACCGGCAGACGGCGACCGCCGGCCATTTCCGCCCGGTCGGCTCCGACGGCTTCGGCCGCCTCTACCAGGCGCTGCCCTTCGACCAGCAGCCGCTCGAAGCCTGGGCGTCGATCGAAGCCTGCGGCGCGGCGCTGGCGATCAGCCGCGACACGCGCTGGCGCCGCCATGCCGACGCCGCGTGGCGCTGGTTCTTCGGCGCCAACGACCGCGGCGAAGCGCTGGCGAGCATCGAGACCGGCCGCTGCTGCGACGGACTGACCCCGCGCGGCGTCAACACGAATGCCGGGGCCGAATCGACGCTGGCTTTTCACCTTGCCTATCATGCGATGGACGCCCTAGTCTGGCCGGGGGGTGCCAGGAAGGACGCCGGCTTCACGCATGCTGATATGCAGACCTGATCAATCGCCGTTACATATCCTCGATGAAAAGCTGAACGCGGACCCTTCGCGGGTCGTGCTTCGGCCCTTTCACCTCGCCTGGCAGGCAAGCGTGTCCGAACCCTCGCGCGCCGCGCAGCTCGTCAGCGACATATTGACGCTCGACGACGATCAGGCGGAGGCCGAGCTGGATATCGTCTGGCAGGATTTTTCGGAACGCCACTGGCAGATCGGGCGCATCTTCGACCAGCGTTTTGCCGAGATCGCGGAGGACGTGCGGCTGGCCCGGGCGTCGGTGTCGCCGGTCAAGCAGCGGCTGATCGGCGCCTATTTCTGCCACGAATACAGCTATGCCGCCGCGGCGCTGATGAACCCCAGCGTCGTGCCCCATCCCGACCAGAGCGGGCTGAGCGGCGGCCAGCAGCGCTTCCTGATGTCGCTGCGCGCGGTGGGCGAGGGGCATATCAGCTCGATCGCCTTTCGCGAGGGCATGATCGGGCCGGGCGGCGATTTCCGGCTGTGGCCGCAATCGGGGCCGGCGATGGCCGCGGTGGTCGACGACCGCCACCGGATGGAGGCGGACGGGGCGGTGACCGTGCACCGCCAGCCCGACAGCGCCATATCGAACAGCGTGCTGTTTCCCGTGACCGAGGCGCAGCGCAACGGGCTGGAGGATCTGCGCCTCGTTTCCTTCACCCACGACGACGGCCGACGCGAATATATCGGCACCTACACCGCCTATTCGGGTCGGGCGATCCGGTCGGAAATGCTGCGCACGACCGATTTCGCGAGCTTCTGCCTCGAACCCTTCACCGGCCGCGCCGCGCGCAACAAGGGCATGGCGCTCTTCCCGCGCAAGATCGGCGGCCGCTACCTGATGGTCGGGCGGCAGGACGGCAAGAATGTCACCCTGCTGTCGTCCGACAGCCTGACGCACTGGGACGACGAGGGCGAACTGCTGCTCAGCCCCGAATTCCCGTGGGAATTCGTCCAGATGGGCAATTGCGGCAGTCCGATCGAGTGCGACGAGGGGTGGCTTCTGCTGACCCACGGCGTCGGCGCGATGCGCAAATACAGCCTGGGCGCCGCGCTGCTCGACCGCGACGATCCGTCGCGGGTGATCGGCCGCACCGCCTGTCCGATCCTGACCGCGGCGGAAAGCGACCGCGAGGGCTATGTCCCGAATGTCGTCTACACCTGCGGCGCGATGCGCGTCGGCGACGAACTGTTCATCCCCTACGGGATTTCGGACAGCGCCATCGGCTTCGCCACCGCCTCGCTCGACGACCTGCTCGACCTGCTGCTTTAGACTGATGCCATCGAATGGGATCGTCATTGCGAGCGGCGAAGCCGCGCGGCAATCCAGAGTGTGCGGTAACCGCTCTGGATTGCTTCCCCCGGATCAGGTCCGGGGTCGCAATGACGAAGGGGGACAATCCAAAGTCATCAGAGTCTAGGCGACGTTTACATTCACGCGGCACATTTGATGGCTGCGACGAGATTGAGGAAGCCAGCGTAGTTTCTGGCGAGCTTGTCGTATCGGGTTGCGATGCGTCGGAAGTGTTTGATCTTGTTGAAGAAGCGTTCGATGAGATTACGTTCTTTGTAGAGATGGGAGTCGAAGCTGCGCCATTGCGCGGTTGTTCGGCGCCGCGGGACGACTGGTTTTGCGCCGCTGGCGGCGATGGCGTCCATGGCGCGCTGCCCGTCATATCCCTTGTCCGCGAGAACATGTCTGGCCTGCAATCCGTCGAGCAGGCCTTCGATCTGGGTGATGTCGTTGCGCTCTCCGCCTGTCAGGAGGAAGCGGATCGGGTTACCCAAAGCGTCGGTAGCAGCATGGATTTTGGTGCTCAGGCCGCCTTTTGATCGGCCCAGCGCGTGAGCTTCAAACCGATCTTCGGATCGATCGCTTTTTTGGGGCACCGGCACTATGCTGATGCGCCCGCACGATGGTGCTGTCGACGAGGATGTACTCGAAGTCGGCATCATCGCTCAGCGCCGCAAAAAGCCGTTCCCAGACCCCATTGCGGCACCAGCGGTTGAACCGCTGATACACCGTGTGCCAGCGCCCGAACTCCTTCGGCAGAACGCGCCAATGCGCTCCCGACCGCGCCAGCCACAAGACCGCCTCGACAAACAGCCGATTGTCTCGGCCCGTCCGGCCAGGATCGCCTGCCTTGCCCGGCAAATGAGGTTCAATCCGCTCCCAAAGCGCGTCGCTTACTTCCTGTCGATCCATCCATGCCGACCTCCAAACAGCCAGCAGCTTGAATCACAATCCTGCGCCAATGGAAATCCTGAATGTAAACGAAACCTAGGGCCTGTGGGGATTCGGGTTTCGGCGCGGTTTCTCCCTTCCGCCACCCTGATTCCTCCCCTTTCGTCACCCTGAACTTGTTTGGCAATTATCCTTTTCGGACAGGTAGCTGTTCCCCGGCGAAAGCCGGGGTCCAGATGGCACAGCGCTGCCTCGCATGGACCCCGGCTTTCGCCGGGGATCACCAGCGTCCCTGTCTCAGGGGTATAAACGCCAAACGAGTTCAGCATGACGAAGAAATCTGAGCCACTTGTCCGTTCGGGCGCGCCCCGCTTGCAGCCGGACCCGAAAGATCACAGCCCGAAGGGATAGGTATCGGGCCAGTCCTTGCGGTCGCCATCGCGGAGGTTAGCCTCCGGCGCGGCGGCGGCGCGTTTCCCAACCCTTTTTCGCGGCCGCCGATCGCTTCTCCGCGCTCTGGCTCGACCCGCCCTTGTGGCCGCCCTTGCGCGATGAAGCGTGGCTTTCCTTCTTGCCGCGGCCCGACCCCGATTTCTTGCCGCCGCCCGATTCCTTGTTCACCGTCGCCCAGGCGCGGCGCTCGGCCTCGGCATGGCCGACGCCGCGCTTCTCATAACCTTCCTCGATATGCTCGGCCTTGCGTTTCTGCTTGCCGGTATAGCTCGATTTGTCGCCGCGGGGCATGATCGCTCTCCTTCCTCTCTTCCCCGACAACCGCTCGACCAGGACGAGGTTCCGCGCGCGACGCGGCGCGTTTCGCTGTCCGCCGAACGGGTGGGGCGCGGGCGCTCCATGCAAAAAGCGGGACGATCCAGAGGGTTGCCGGCGGCGCCAAAAAAAGCCGCCCCCATTCTTATAATTTGAATCAAGTTTATGAAAAATAAAAATAATCTTCGACAGGAACTCTGCCGGGCCGCGCCGCGTCGAGCCTGCATCAGACATGGGAGACTCAACATGGCCTATTCACGCATGACCGGGCTTGCGGCCCTCGCGCCCCTTGCGCTTCTTGCTGCCTGCGGTAGCCCGGACAAGGCGCGGCAGGACGACAGCGGCGCCATGCCCGACGGAGAGATGACCCCGACCGAAGGAAGCATCGCGGCGGTCGATCCTCAGACCTTCGCCAACCGCATCGCCGCCAGCGACCAGTTCGAAATCGAATCCGCCAAGATCGCGCAGAGCAAGGCGAAGTCGAAGGCGCTTCGCGATTTCGCGGCGAAGATGGTCACCGACCACACCGCATCGAGCGCCAAGCTGAAGGCCGCCGCGACGACACAGGGGCTGACGGTGGACGCGTCGCCCAACGCCCAGCATCGCACCGACCTTGCCGCGCTGCGGGCGGCAACCGCCGACGATTTCGACAGCCTCTACAAGGAACAGCAGATGCGGGCGCACGAGGCGGCGCTTGCCGAACTCAACGGCTATGCCGACAGCGGAACGCAGGATGCGCTGCGCGATTTCGCGCAGGCGACCGCGACGGTGGTCGACGGGCATCTCTCGATGCTGCGCGGCATCGACGTTCCGGCCCGCAACGCCGCGGCGACGGGCACCGCCCCGTCGACCCCCGCAGCACCGCCGCCGGCCGCGCCTGTGGACAAGACACCCGCGCAGTAGCGCCGCGATCTTGTCCTTCGCGGCGAGCGGGGACGGAATCGTCGAACGGGCCGGGCGCGAATCGCGACGAAGCGAGCGCCCGGCTAACATGGGTGAGGGACCCCCGTACATCGGGGGTTCATCATCCGGACCGGTTCCGAGGTACCATTCCATGCCTTTCCGCGAAATTCTCGACAGTCTGCTGACGCCGCGCGAACGCATCGCGTGGGAGGCCTGCCTGGCGCGCAACGCCCGCGACCATGGCAAGGGCGCCGATCTGATCCGCGAGGGCGAACGGCCGCGGGCGCTGCATGTCGTGCTCGACGGGTGGGCGCAGAAATACAAGCAGCTTCCCGATGGCCGGCGCCAGATACTGGCGCTCTATCTGCCCGGCCAGCTTTGCGACCTCGACCTGTTCACCGTCAGCCGCAGCGATCATTCGCTCGCCGCGGTCCGCCGCCTGTGTGTGGCGGAGATCGGGCGCGCTGAGGCGTGCGACCTGCTGCACCGCTGCCCCAGCCTTTCGCAGATATTCTGCTGGAGCGAGCTTGTCGCCGGCGCGAT
This sequence comes from Sphingopyxis granuli, assembly GCF_001559015.1. Taxonomy (NCBI): domain Bacteria; kingdom Pseudomonadati; phylum Pseudomonadota; class Alphaproteobacteria; order Sphingomonadales; family Sphingopyxidaceae; genus Sphingopyxis; species Sphingopyxis granuli. The sequence continues at coordinate 4,147,212 of NZ_CP012199.1, read as the reverse complement.
CCAGCGCGAATGGATGATCAGCATCGGGCAGCGCAACGCGCAGGAGCGCGTCGCGCACCTGCTGTGCGAGCTGTATGTCCGCCAGCGCGGCAAGGCGCCGCCGAATGCCGGCGCGTGCGATTTCCTGCTCACCCAGTGGCAGATCGCGGAGGCGACCGGCCTGACCCAGGTTCATGTCAACCGCACGATTCAGGAACTGCGCCGGTGCTGCGGGGTCGAGATTCGCCAGCTGCGGCTGGAGCTTTCCGACTTCGAGGGGCTGGCGGCGCTCGCGTCATTCAACGCAAACTACCTCCATTTCAACGAAGCCCCCTCCGCCGTCGAGCGCGTCGCGCCGCTGTTCGAGCCTGTCGAGACGATGGCGCCGCTGGGCCGCTTGCCGCTGGCGGCTCCTATCCTGCCGGCGTCCGTGCCGGCGCGCAGGATGTGATTTTTGGTTCCGGGGGCGGCACGAAGGAGAGAGACATGAAGGTCGCCGATTGCATGAGCCGGGACATATGCGTCCTGTCGCTCGACAATTCGCTCCAGTCCGCGGCGCAACTGATGGCGGAAATGGATTCGGGATTCCTTCCCGTCGCCGACAAGGATGAGCTGATCGGCATCGTCACCGACCGCGACATCGCCATTCGCGGCGTTGGCATGGGGCTTGCCCCCTCCGCGGGCGTCGAGGAAGTGATGAGCGACGAGGTGCGCTATTGCTTCGCCGATGATGAGGTCGAGAAGGTGCTCCACACGATGGGCACGCTGCAGGTGCGCCGGCTGCCCGTTCTCGACCGCGACAAGCGGCTGGTCGGCGTGGTGTCGCTCAGCGACCTCGCGACGAACGGCGCGGCGCCTGCGGCCGGCGCGGCGCTCGGCGATATCGCGCAGCCCAGCGAACACCATTCGCAGCGCCTGTAAGGCGCCGGGGTCCGGTCAGGACGTCGGCGCGTCGCCCCCGTCTTCCGCCTCCAGCCCATGATATTTGAGCTGGAGATAGCGCTCGCGCGTCGCGAGCTTGTCGAGTTCGCCCGCGGCCAGACTGCGCGCGGCCTCGCCGATCTCGCGTTCGAGCATCCTGAGGCCGCCGACCAGCGTTTCGTCGGGGGTACGGCCGGCGTGCGCCTCGCCGCGCAGCCCGGCGGGGATGCGCTGATAGCCCGCGACCAACTCGGGCAGATCCTCGCCGACGAGCTTGCGGATGTTGCCGGCCGCCGGGGTCGCGGGGTCGAGCGTCTGGAGCTGCGGCGCGAGCAGGTCGAGCTGGACGCCGATGCCGTCGACGAGTTGGCGCGCCGGCGCGGGGAGCGCGGGGCGCTGCGCCTCCAGCCATATCTCGGTACGCCCCGCGAGCTGCTTGAGGTCGGCCTTGGGCAGGTCGGCCTGGCGCGGTTCGGGGAAGGGCGGCCATTTGCCGAACAGGATCGCGACGCCGATCAGCAGCAGCGTGACCGCCATCACCCCGGCAAAGCCGAGCGGCTGGATCAGCATGCCGAACAGCGCCGCCGCGATCAGCACCGCGCCGCCTGCCATGCAGATGCGGCCGATCTTCCGGAACAGATGCTGGCGACGCAGCGCCATGCTCTTGGTGCCGATCGGCCGCCGGCGTTCGCGCGACCGCTCGATCGCGGCATTGCCGAGCATGATCGTCTGATCGGTCTCATTCATCGCCATCGCCGCCTCGTCAGCCCTCGAGCGCCGCGAGCGGACTGTCGGCGCCGCCGACGCTCGCCTGCGCCTGGCTCGCGCCCTCGGCGCGCGCGATATAGCCCTTCGACTTGGCGACCTCGCCTTCCAGCGCCGTCACCGTCGTCTTCATCGTGTCGAGCGCCTTCAGCTTGAAGGTGTCGATTGCGTCCATCGTGTCGTAGATGTTCTGAAAGGCGCGGCTCAGCGTCTCCATCGGGATCGTGCTCGATGCCGCCTGTTCGTGGATGCGCGCGGTGTTGTCCTTGAGCATCTTCGACGTGCCGTCGATGATGTTCGCGGTCGTCGTGTTGAGCGCGGTGATCTGTTCGAGCACCAGCTTCTGGTTGGTCATCGCCTGCGCCACGGTGATCGCGGTCTTGAGCGCCCCGACGGTGGTCGTGCTGGCGCGGTCGACCCCCTTCACCAGTTCGACATTGTTCTTCTTGACGAGATCGAGCGCGAGATAGCCCTGCACCGTCACCGCCATCTGGGTCAGCAGGTCCTGCGTGCGCTGACGGGCATAGAAGAGCGCATTTTCGCGCAGGATCTTCGCCTTGGCCGGGTCGCTGCCGTCGAGTTCGTTCGCCTTCGCCTCCAGCCGCTGGTCGAGCGTGTTCGCGATGTGGACCATCTGCTCCAGCTTGCCCATCGATTCCCACATCTTGCGGCGTTCGACGTCGATGGCGGCATTGTCCATCAGCAGCTCGTCCTTGCCGTTGGCGAGCGCGGTCAGGATGCCGCTGATGTGAGTCTGGGCGCTGCGATACTGCGCGAAATAATTGCTGACCTTGCTGCCAAAGATCTTGTCGAGGAAACCGCGCTTGGTCAGCAGCTTGCCGTTCGCCGACGGGTCGAGCCGTTCGACGGTGGTGCGCAGTTCGATCAGATTCTGGCCGATGTCGGTGTCGCGGTCCATCGCCCGGACCGGGCGGTCGAGGAAGCGGTTGCTGTGGCTCGCCGCCTCCAGCATCTCCTTGCGGCCCATGTTGGTGATCTGGTCGATGCGCTTGCCGAACTCGGGCGAATTCTCGTCCTGCGCGACGAGATCGTCGATGAAGCTGTCGACGCGTTCCTCCAGCTTCGATTTCTGCTCGGTCGACAGCGGCACCAGCCCGGCGGCCTTTTCGGGCGACACGGCCGGGACAGGTTCGGGCGGCGTCAGCTTCAGTTCATCGGTGGCGGTCGCCGTCGCGGTGTCTTCGCTCATTCCACTTCCTTCCAGCCCTCAAGTCGGCTCTGGGCCGAAGCCTATATGGCACGCGGCACTGTGTTGTTCAAGCATCACACCTCTTGCGGCCGATTCAGGAACGGCGCGATCCACGCGGAGAGGATGAGCTGCGCCATATGATAGACGAGGATCGGCACCAGCACCACGCCCGCGATGGCCGGGGGAAAGAGCGTCGCGGCGAGCGGCGCGCCCACCGCGATGCTTTTCTGCGCGCCCGCGAAGAGCAGGGTGACGCGGTCGGGCCGGCGCAGGCGCAGCAGCCCGCCCAGGGCCCAGGCGGCCGCAAAGGCCAGCGCGAGCAGCGCCGCAACCGCGGCGAAGGTGATGCCGATCTCGCGGCCGTCGAGCCGGGTCCAGATGCCGCCGACCACCGCCGCGGAAAAGGCGACATAGACCGCGATGGCGATCGAGGTGCGATCCATGAAGGTCGCCAGTTCGCGATGCCGCAGCACCCAGGGACGCAGCCAGCGCTGCGCCGCCTGCCCCGCGACGAAGGGCAGCAGCAGGATCAGGGCGATGCGCAGCGCCGCCGCGCCGCTGATCGCGCCCGCGTTCCCCGCGAGCGCGGCGAAGAGGAGCGGGGAGGCGATGACCCCGGTCAGGTTGAGCAGCGCGGCGGCGACGACGCTCGCCGCGACATTGCCGCCCGCCATGCTGCTCGATGCGGTTGCCGACTGGACGGTCGAAGGCAGGATGCCTAGGAAGAGGAAGCCAAGCGCCAGGGTCGCGGGCAGGAAGGGCGCGGTCGCTGCCTGCGCGACAACGCCGAGCAGCGCCATGCCGCCGAAGCAGAAGGCGAGGCCAGCGCCCTGCAGCTTCCAGTTGCGGACGCCGTGCAGCACCTCGTCGCGCGGCAGCCGCACACCGTTGAGGAAGAAGAGCAGGACGATCGCCGCGGTCGACACGCCCTGCGCTACGGGCACCGCCTCGCCGCGCACCGGCAGCAGGCTGGCGATCAGGATCGTCGCGAGCAGGACGGGGACGAAGCGGTCGGGGAAGATGCGTGCGAGCATGATCGGGGCGATGGCGGGATGCGCGGGGATTGGCAAGACTCGTCAACAGGCGCTCCCCCCGCTGGAAGATGAATCGGGTACAGGACCCAGCGCTCCGCGCCGGGACGGCGCCGCGGGTGCCCTTTGTAGCTTTGGCCGTTGCCGGGCGAGCGCAGCCTCGTGGGCGCGCGAGGGGACAGGCGGCGCGGCGAGAGCGGGATTTTCGGCATCGAGTGGAGAGGCTGGCGCCGCGCGGTTTTGCAGGACAGAGATTTCCTGCGCGCGCCTGCGCGAATCCTTTTCCATCCGACGATGCCGTCGCTACAGGGCGTCCATGTCCCGCATCCTCATCCTCGCCGCGCTCCCCGAAGAGGCGGACGCCCTTTTCCCCGGGGAGGGCGTGCGCACCGCCGATGGCTTCGCCATCCGCCGCCTTGCGGTGCGGGGGCATGCCCTCGCCGTTGCGACCTGTGGGCTCGGCAAGGTCCATGCGGCGCTTGCCGCCGGCCTGTTCGGCGGCGACGCCGACCTGTTGCTGATGAGCGGGACCTGCGGCGCGCTCGATGCCGAGGCGGGGCGCGCCTATTGGCTCGCCGAGGCGGTGCAGCATGATTACGGCACGGTGCGTCCCGACCGCTTCGACCGCTATCGCGCGGGCGAATGGCCGGCGGGAGAGGTGGGCGAGGCGCATTTCGCTGCCATGCCCGATCCCGGGCTGGGCCTGCCGCATGCGCGAATCGCGAGCGGCGACAGCTTCATCGCCTGCCCCGACGTGGCGGCCGGGCTCGTGCGCGGCCTTGGCGCGACGCTCGTCGATATGGAGGTGGGCGCCGTCGCGCAGGTCGCCGCGCGGCTCGGCAAGCCGTGGGCGGCGGTCAAGGCTGTCACCGATACGGCGGACGAGGGAAGCAGCCGCGACTTTCACGCGAACCTCGTCCGCGCCGCCCGCGCGGCGGCGATGGAGGTCGAGCGGCTGATCGCGATGCTGTGACATCGGCAATTTTGTTGCGCCGCAGCAGCAAATTCGCTAGGCGCGCCGCCGAAGTGCGGCGCAGCGCCGCCATGCCCCCGTTAAGGTATTTTCTGATGTCATTGCGTAATATCGCCATTATCGCGCACGTCGATCATGGCAAGACAACCCTTGTCGACCAGCTTTTCCGCCAGTCGGGCACCTTCCGCGACAATCAGCGCGTCGATGAGCGCGCGATGGATTCGGGCGATCTCGAAAAGGAACGCGGGATCACCATCCTCGCCAAATGCACCTCGGTCGAATGGGGTGAGGGCGAAGAAAATGGGGGTGCGGGCACGACGCGGATCAACATCGTCGACACGCCGGGCCACGCCGACTTCGGCGGCGAGGTCGAGCGCATCCTGTCGATGGTCGATGGTGTCATCCTGCTCGTCGACGCGGCCGAAGGGCCGATGCCGCAGACCAAGTTCGTCACCGGCAAGGCGCTGGCGCTCGGCCTGCGTCCAATCGTCGTCGTCAACAAGATCGACCGCAGCGACGCGCGTCCCGCCGAAGTGCTCGACGAGGTGTTCGAGCTGTTCCTGACGCTCGACGCGAGCGACGAGCAGCTCGATTTCCCGATTCTCTATGCCTCGGGCCGCTCTGGCTTCGCCTCGCCGGACCCCGATGCGCGCGACGGCGACTTCAAGCCGCTGTTCGAAACGATCGTCGGCCATGTTCCCGCGCCGGGCCTCGACCCCGACGGACCGTTCAGTTTCCTCGCGACGCTGCTCGATCGCGACAATTTCATCGGCCGCGTGCTCACCGGGCGCGTCCAGTCGGGGACGGTCAAGGTCAACCAGCCGATCCATGCGCTCGACGCCGACGGCAAGGTGATCGAGACGGGCCGCGCGTCGAAGCTGCTCGCCTTTCGCGGGCTCGACCGCGTGCCGGTCGAGGAAGCCCGCGCGGGCGACATCGTCGCCATCGCGGGCCTCACCAACGCCACCGTCGCGAACACCATCGCCGACCCGAGCGTCAGCGAGCCGATCGCCGCGCAGCCGATCGACCCGCCGACGCTGTCGATGCGTTTCGCGGTCAATGATTCGCCGATGGCGGGGCGCGAGGGCAGCAAGGTGACGAGCCGGATGATCCGCGATCGCCTGATGCGCGAGGCCGAGACCAACGTCGCGATCCGCATCACCGAAAGCGCCGACAAGGACAGCTTCGAGGTCGCGGGGCGCGGCGAGTTGCAGCTCGGCGTCCTGATCGAGACGATGCGCCGCGAGGGTTTCGAACTGGGCATCAGCCGTCCGAGGGTGCTGTATCAGACCGACGAGAACGGCCAGCGCACCGAGCCCTATGAAACCGTGGTCATCGACGTCGACGACGAGCACAGCGGCACGGTGGTCGAGAAGATGCAGGTGCGCAAGGCCGAGCTGACCGACATGCGTCCGTCGGGCGGCGGCAAGACGCGCATCACCTTCAGCGGCCCGTCGCGCGGCCTGATCGGCTATCACGGCGAATTCCTGTCCGACACGCGCGGCACCGGCATCATGAACCGCCTGTTCGACCGATACGGCCCCTACAAGGGCGCGATCGAGGGCCGCAAGAACGGCGTCCTGATCTCGAACGGCGCGGGCGAGGCGGTGGCCTATGCGCTCGGCCCGCTCGAAGAACGCGGCATCCTCTTCGTCTCGCCCGGCGAGGCGCTCTATGAGGGGATGATCATCGGCGAGAATGCGAAGCCCGACGACCTCGAGGTCAACCCGATGAAGTCGAAGCAGCTCACCAACTTCCGCTCGACGGGCAAGGACGACGCGATCCGCCTGACACCGCCGCGCCGGATGACGCTCGAACAGGCGATCGCTTATATCGACGACGACGAGATGGTCGAGGTGACGCCGAAGAACATCCGCCTGCGCAAGGCGATCCTCGACCCGCACGAGCGCAAGAAGGCGGCGCGCAAGAAGGAAGCGGCATAGGCGGCAGGACAGGCCGGCGAGGCTTGCGTTAACCGTCTTTTCACGGCGGCGGTCTAGGGCCGAATGCGAGGGACCGCTCGGTAAAAGAGGGGCCCATGCATATCGCCGGGGAGACGCGCCGCCTGCGGGACGAGCATACCGCGCTGGCCACTTTGTCGCACTATCTGCTCGATCTGGTAGCCGCGCCCGAACCGCCGCGGCCGACCGAGATCGAGGCGGTGCGCGGCCTGTTCCACGATACGCTGGTCCGCCACCTGAAATGCGAGGATTGGGCGCTCTATCCGCGCCTGCGCGACAGCGGCGATCCCGCGCTTGCCGATCTGGCGCAGCTTTTCGTGGCGGAGATCGGCACCCTCGCCGACGAATATGCGCGCTATGACGGCCTGTGGCCCACCGGGCGAATCGCGGCCGAATGGCCGCGGTTTCGCCGCGAGACGCGGGCGATCCTCGCCGCGCTGCGGCGGCGCATGGCGCGCGAGGAACGGGAGCTTTATCCCGTCGCAGAATAGGGGCAATTTCTGGCGACAATGCTTGATTTGCCGGCCATCCTCGCCTAGCCGCGCGGCAGTTTCTGGAGATTGACGATGACCGATACGCCCCCCGACCGCCTGTCGACCAACCCGCGCTCGCCGCATTTCGACATGGAGGTGCTGCAGCGCGGCATCGGCATCCGCTTCAAGGGCAAGGAACGCACCGACGTCGAGGAATATTCGATCTCCGAAAGCTGGATCCGCGTCGCGGCGGGCAAATCGAAGGACCGTTTCGGCCAGCCGATGACGATCAAGCTGTCGGGCGAGGTCGAAGCGTGGTTCGAGGATGACGCCGACGAGAGCGGCGAGGAATAAGTCGAGCCCCTCCCCGCAGGGGAGGGCCGGCTCAGCCGCCGAGCGAGGCGGCGACGATGTCGAGGCCGTTGCCGGGCTTCCAGTCGTTCTGCGTCCACACCGGGGTATCGAACGCCTTGCGCTCGGGCTGGGCGGCGCCGTCCGCATAGATGAAGCCCTGCACCGGATTGGCGCGCAGCCCGAGGTCGCCGATCGGCGCATACCAGACGCGGACCATGCTCCAGTCGCCGGCGTCGCTGACGTCGATGACACGGACGTTGCGCTCGATCTGGCCGCGGCGGCCGTTGATCGGCGACCAGTTGGCATGATCGATCAGGATTTCGCGGTCGCTGACGACCTTCTTGACCACCGCGACGTGGCCCGACGGCATGCCGCGTGTGCCGGCAAAGGCCATCACCGCGCCCTTGCGGGGTTCGTGGCCGCGATCGTAGCTGCCCGCCGCTTGCGACCACCAGGTCTTGGCGTTGCCGCGGATCTCGACGCCCGATTCGGCGCGGGCGAAGGGGACGCACTGAAGATAGTCGGCGGCGATCGCGGGGACGCTGGCGATCAGCGAGGTGCACAGCGCGACGGCACCCAGAAAGCGGCGATGGAGCATGAAAGGCGACCCCCATTTGGCTTGTCTTCAAGCGTTGCAGCGTCCCTGCCGCAGCTTTCGGGCGCCACCAACCGCCTAGCGACGAATCGCGCTACTGCTGCGGTGGGTGGGGGAACCTTTTGTTAAGGCTTTCGATTCGTCGCGGCACGCCATCGGATCGTCGCCGATCCAGCCCGGCCGGAACGGCCCGTCACGCCGCGGCTGTGGCCAGATTCTCGGGCGGGCGGAACAGCGTCAGTACGTCGGCGGCGGGCATCGGGCGCCCGTAATAATAGCCCTGGATGTTGCTGCAGCCGAGTGCGCGCAACGTGTCGACTTCGATCTCGGTCTCCGCCCCCTCGGCGGTGGTCGACATGCCCAGGCTGTCGGCGAGCGCGACGACGGCACGGATGATCGCGATCGATTCGATGCTGCCCTTTGCGGCGCCGACGACGAAGCTGCGATCGACCTTGATCGTCGAGAATTGCGTCTTGCGAAGATAGCCGAGCGACGAATAGCCGGTGCCGAAATCGTCGAGGCTGAGGCGGATGCCGAGCCCGATGAGCTGGTCGAGAAGCTGCGCCGCGCCGCCGCCATCGCGCAGGAAGACGCTTTCGGTCACCTCGATCTCTAGCCGGTGCGGCGGCAGTCCCGACTGCGCGAGCGCCGAGACGACGACCGAGGCGAAATTGGGGTCGGTGAGCTGTTCAGCCGACACGTTGATCGCGACCTTCAGGTTCGCGGGCCAGCGCATCGCCTCGTGGCACGCGGTACGCAGCACCCATTCGCCGATCGGCGCGATCAGCCGCGAATCCTCGGCCAGCGGGATGAAACGGCCGGGCGGGACGGAGCCGAGTTTCTGGTTGGTCCAGCGGATCAGCGCCTCGAAGCCGTTCAGCGTCCCGTCCTCTGCGGTGACGACGGGCTGGTAATAGAGTTCGAATTCCCCGCGATCGAGTGCGCCGCGCAGTTCCTGCTCCATCACGCGCCGCTCTTCGGCCTGCGCGTGGAGCGAGGCGACATAGGCGGCGACGACGTTGCCGCCCTTGTCCTTCGACTTGTAGAGCGCGAGGTCGGCGTTGCGCGTCAGCGTCTCGACCGTCGCGCCGTCCTGCGGGCCGATCGCATAGCCGACGCTGGCACCGACGAAGAGCTGGTGGTTGTCCACGACATAGGGGCGGCTGAGCGTCGCGATGATCCGCCGCGCCATCTCCTCGGCCTCGTCGGCGGACGGGGCCTGGTGAAGCACCACCGCGAATTCGTCGCCGCCGAGGCGGCCGCAGGTCATGCTGCGGTCCATCATCCCCTTGAGCCGCGCCGCGACCTGCGCGAGCAGCTTGTCGCCGATGGGGTGTCCCAGCGTATCGTTCACCGCCTTGAAGCGGTCGAGGTCGATCATCAGCAGCGCGCAGCGCGACCGGGCGCTCTGCGCCTGGTCGAGCGCGCGGGCCAGCGCCTCGTTGAGGCTGAGGCGATTGGGCAGGCCTGTCAGATTGTCGAAGCGCGCCATCTTGGCGATCTGCTCGGCCGAAACCCGCTGTTCGGTCACGTCCGATCCGACGCCGCGAAAGCCGAGGAATTTGCCCGCCTCGTCGAGGCGCGGAGAGGCCGACAATTCCCACCAGCGCGGCTTGCCGCCGATCGTCACCGGGACGATCAGGTTGGAAAAGCTTTCGCGCCGTTTCATCCGCTCGGCCATATCGTGCAGACTGCGGGGGAAATTCCCCGTCTCCCACGCGTCCCCCGACAGCGCCTGGACCAGCGGCTGTCCCTCGAGCGCGTCGGCCGCCGCGCCGAGCGCATAGGCGAGGCGCGGCGAGACGTGGACGAGGCGGCGGTTGCTGTCGGTCTGCCACAGCCAGTCGGCCGAGGTTTCCTCGAATTCGCGCAGCAGCAGGCTGACCGTCTCGCTCTTTTCATGCAGCACCTCTTCGGCGCGGCGGAAACGGATATGGTTCTGCGCGAACCGAATGCAGAAGAAGCTTAGGAGCAGGCCCGCGGCGACCGCGACGACGGCGAGCTGGGGCGCGCCGGCGCGGACGAGCGCAACGGCCGCCGACAGGCTGACCGGCGCGATATAGAGGATGCACACGGTTGGAAGGCTGTGCGCGATCATTGCCAGCGTCAGCATCATCAGCAGGGTGGTGGCCCACATCGCAAGCGCATGGTCGGTGCCGGGCGACAGCCCCTGCAGCCAGAAAGGCACTGTCCAGAGCAGCGCCGAATAGAAGGCGTGCCGGTTGCACAGCGCGAATTCGGCGGGCCCCGCGATCCGCGCTTCCCCCAGCGGCCGGGTGGCGAACGAACGATAGGACCACAGGCTGAAGCTCAGCGCGCAGGTGAGCCAGCCGGCGACGATCACCGAGCGGACGTGGGGCACCATGGTGAAGGCGGCGATCAGCGCCATCGCGACGCCCATCCACAGCCGCAGCGAGCCCCGGCCGCGAAGCGGCGCAAGCTGGAGCTGGCGAAGGTGCGCGATGTCCCGGTGCGACGCCCCCAGCCCCAACAGGGTGCGCACGGAAACGTCATCGGCCGGATTCTGGTCGGTCAACAGGCTTTTCACGCCGCCTGTGTAGCGGGGCGGGGTTACCCGAAGGTAACTGCGCCCGCTCCGTCCCGGCGCTTTCGTGTCGGGATGGAGCGAATCGGGCGCCGAACGGGCCCGCCGTCAGGCGGCGATGGCAAAGGGCTGAATCTCGCCCGCCAGATATTGCGCGCGCGCCTTCGACCGGCTGAGCTTGCCCGAGCTGGTGCGCGGCAGGGTGCGCGGCGGGATCAGCTCGACGAGGCAGTTCATGCCGGTGATCGCGCGGACGCGGTCGCGGATCGCCTCGCGCAGCGCGACACGCTCGGCCTCGTCGCTGGTGCGGCACTGGACGAGCACGGCGGGCGTTTCCTCGCCTCCGGGGGCGGTGATCGCGAAGGCGGCGATGTCGCCGGACTTGAAGCCGGGCAGCTGCTCGACCGCCCATTCGATATCCTGCGGCCAGTGATTCTTGCCGTTGATGATGATCATGTCCTTGGCCCGGCCGACGATATAGATGTAGCCGTCGGACAGATAACCCATGTCGCCGGTGTCGAGCCAGCCGTCCTGCATGCAGGCGGCGGTCGCATCGGGATCGCGGTAATAGCCGGTCATCAGCGACGGACCGGTGCACCACACCTTGCCGACCGTCTGGTCGGGCAGGACATGGCCTTCCTCGTCGCGCACCTCGATCGTCATGTCGCGCACCGCGCGGCCGCAATTGACGATCGCGCGATAGCGGGTCGGGCGGTCGCCGTTGCCCGCGGCGCCCGACAGTTCGGTCTCCTCGACCAACTCGACGACGATCCCTTCGCCCGGCGGCATGATGCTGACCGCGAGCGTCGCCTCGGCGAGGCCATAGCTCGGCAGGAAGGCGCCGGCCTGGAAACCCGCTTCGGCAAAGGCGTCGACGAAGGCCTGCATCACGTCGGGGCGGATCATGTCGGCGCCGTTGCCCGCGACGCGCCAGCGCGACAGGTCGAAGCGGTCGGCGACATTGGTCTGGCTGGAGATGCGGCGGGCGCAGATGTCGTAGCCGAAGGTCGGCGAATAGCTGAGCGTCGTACCCTCGTTGCGGCTGATGAGGTCGAGCCAGGCGAGCGGCCGGCGCGCGAAATCCTCGGTCTTGAGATAATCGACCGACACCTGGTTGGCGACCGGCGACAGGAAGCAGCCGACGAGCCCCATGTCGTGATACCAGGGCAGCCACGACACGCAGCGGTCGCTGTCCTGCAATTTCATGCCGTGCGCATGCGCGGCGAGATTGTTGAGCAGCGCGGCATGGGTGACCGCCACGCCATGCGGGAATCGCGTCGAGCCGCTGCTGTATTGAAGGTAGCAGGTTTCGTCGCTCTTCTGTTCGGGCAGCGGGGCGACCGGCGCCGGGCGCGCGGCGAATTCGTCCCAGTCGACGGGCGTCACGCCCTTCGCCTTGGCCGCCTCGATCGCCATCGCGGCGATGTCGGGCGGGAAGAAGAGCAGCGCGGGGTCGCAGCTTTCGAGCTGGACGACGAGCTGGCCGACATAGGAATCGCGGCCGCCGAAACTGGTGGGCAGCGGCAGCGGCACCGGCCAGGCGCCGGCGTGGATGGTGCCGAAGAACAGCGCGGCGAATTCGGCGCCGGTCTCGGCGATCAGCGCGATGCGGTCGCCGGGCTGGACGCCCGCCGCGATCAGCCGATAGGCGGTGGCGATCGCGTCGTCGCGCAGCTCGCGATAGCTGTAGGCGCGCACGAGGCGCCCGCGCGGATCGTGGAAATTGAGCCCGCGCGTGCCCGCGGCGGCATAGGCGAGCGCTTCGCCGACGGTGGCGAAATCCGAAAAACGGCGCGGCTGCGCGCATTCGGTGGGCGTCGGGGTCGGCGCGACGGTATCATTCGGTGCGACGTTGTTTTTTTGGGTCATAGGGGGTGCGAGGTCCCGGGATGCGGGACGCGCGGCAACAAGCATGTCATCTTTTTCGGCCATGACGGGGCTGCGCGATCCCTTGCAGTTCGAACAAATCGCCCATTTTCGGGCCTTATCGGCCCGATATGGCGGCGCTGGTCGTTCTCAATCGGGCCCGACTGTGGCATAAACATGGCATATGTCGCACAGCCGCGTTCCATCCGACCGTCGGAAAAAGCCGTTGGACGCAGCCCGGCTCGACGAACTGGCGCTCGCCTATGTCGCGCGATTCGCGACGAGCCGCGCCAAATTGACGCGCTATCTGGCCCGCAAGGTCCGCGAATCCGAATGGCAGGGCGATGCCGACGCCATGGCGGCGTGCGATGCGGTCGCCGACCGGATGGAGCGGCTGCGCTTCCTCGATGACCGCCAATATGCCGCGATGCGCGCGGGGGCGATGACGCGCCGCGGGTTGGGCGTGCGGCGGGTGAAGGCGCAGCTTTTCGTCGACGGCATCGCGGACGAGGACAGCGGCGAGGCGATCGCCGAGGCCGAGGAGCGCGCGATGGCGGCGGCGGTCGGTTTCGCGCGGCGGCGGCGCTTCGGCCCTTTTGCGACGCGCGCGGCCGACGATCCGGCGCAGCGCGAGCGGCAGGTCGCGGCTTTCGTCCGCGCGGGGCATGCGCCGGCGCTGGCGCGGCGCATCCTTGCGATTGCGCCCGGCGACGATGCGGCACTCGCGGCGCTGGACGGCGAGGCGGCGCTCGATTAGGAAAAGCCCGATTGGCCGGCGAAAGGAACTGCCGAATGCGTGCGATGATGACCGCTTTTGCCCTGGTGCTGGCGCTGCCGGTGACGGCCTGTGCCAAGGATTCGGACGCCCAGTCGCAGAGCGCGACGGTCCCGCTGACCGTCGCGATGATGGGCGTGCAGCACAAGTTCCAGGTCGAGGTCGCGCGCACCGCCGAGGAGCAGGCGCGCGGCCTGATGTTCCGTACCAGCCTGCCCGCCGACGGCGGCATGATCTTTCCCTTCACTCCCCCGCGCCCGGCGAGCTTCTGGATGAAGAACACGCTGATCCCGCTCGACATGATCTTCATCCGCGCCGACGGCAGCATCGACCGCATTGCCGAGAACACGATCCCCGAATCGCTCGAACCGGTGGTCAGCGGCGGCGACGTCGCGGCGGTACTCGAACTCGCGGGCGGAACGGCCGCCCGGCTCGGGATCGACGAGACCGCCACGGTGACGTGGAAGAATTGACGCTCTGACCCTCATTGGGGACCGGATTCTCGGTCTTCCCGACCTTTCGCGCTTGCGAAGCGCGGCGGCTTGCCTGTAAACGCCACGGCCATGAGCATCCTCGGCAAGATTTTCACCTGGTGGGACGGCGCGACCGTCGGCACGCTGCTGAACAGCTGGAAAAATGGCGAGAAGGTCGGCGAGGACAGCCTCGGCAACCGCTATTACCGCGCGCGCAAGGGGAATCGCCGCTGGGTGATCTACAACGGATCGAACGACGCGAGCCGCGTGCCCCCCGAATGGCACGGCTGGCTGCACGGCACGCTCGACGAACTGCCGTCGGAGGCGCTGCCCGCGCCGCGCCCGTGGCAGGCCGAGCCGACGCCGAACCTGACCGGCAGCCTCGGCGCCTATCGCCCAGCGGGCGCGCTCGAGCGCGGCGGGCGCCGCGCCGCCGCGACCGGCGACTATGAGGCCTGGCGCCCCGGCGCCGAGTGACCCGCGCGGTGGTGCGCCCGCTTCCGATCGCGCTTGCGGCGCTGCTCGCGGCGACGGGGCTCGCCGCCTGCGACCGCGGCCCGGCGAAAAAGGTCGACAAGGCCGAGGCGGTGCGCTCCGAAAGCGTGCCGCAGGAAGTCGGCGGGATCGAGGGGGCGACCCCGATGGCCGAACGCGTCGCGGTGCTCGGCCTGCTCAACAAGCGCAACGGGCTGGTCCGCGAGCTGGAGATGAAGCCGGGCGATTCGGCGCGCGTGGGCCGTGCGATCGTCCGCCTGCGCGCCTGCGAGCAGACCGCGCCGTGGGAAGACCCGCCCGAAACCGGCGCCTTCGTCCAGCTGTCGGTGCAGGATCAGCGCGACGACAAATGGTATCGCGTCTTTTCAGGCTGGATTTTCCGCGAGCGGCCCGAACGCAACGTGATCCAGCACCCGATCTTCGACGTCTACGTCAAAAGCTGCGCGATGACATATCCCGGCGGCGAGCCGGTCGCGCGGGCGGCTCCCAAGTCGGATGCGGCGCCCAAGGCGTCGAGCGCGCCCCAGTCGCCCGCCACGAACGGCGGCGAAGGGACGACCGCTGCACCCGCCCCGCCGTCGCCGCCACCTGCACCGGCGACCCCGCCCGCCGCTCCGCCCTCGACCCCTGACAACACCGAATAGAGCCGCGCGAGATAGGCGGCCTGCGGGATTTCGATCGCGCCGAGGCTCGCCAGGTGCGGGGTGATGAACTGGCAGTCGAGCAATTGCCAGCCGCCCGCCTTCAGCCGCGCGACGAGATGCGCCAGCGCGACCTTCGATGCGTCGCGCACGCGGCTGACCATCGATTCGCCGAAGAAGGCGCGCCCCAGCGACACGCCATAGAGGCCGCCGACCAGCGCGTCGCCCAGCCAGCATTCGACGCTGTGCGCGTGGCCAAGGCGGAACAGCCGTTCGTAGCTCGCCTTGATGATCGGGTTGATCCACGTCGTCGGCCGGTCGGGTGCCGGCTCGGCGCACAGCGCCATCATCGCTGGAAAGGCGGTATCGGTCGTCACTCGAAAGCGGTCGGCGACGATCACCTTCCGCAAGCTGTGCGACAGATGGAAGCCGTCGAGCGGCAGGATCGCGCGCAGCCGCGGCTCGACCCAATGCACTGACGGATCGTCCGCCCCGTCGGCCATCGGGAACAGGCCCTGCGCATAGGCGCTGAGCAGCAGCGCGGGGTCGATGGTTTCGAGCGGCTTGGTCAGCTTGCGGGCTTCACGAATTTCAGCGTCATGCGGTCCGATTCGCCGATCGCCAGATATTTGTCCTTGTCCTTCTCGCCCTCGGTCAGCGTCGGCGGCAGCGTCCACACGCCCTTTTCATAATCGTGCGTGTCCTTGGGGTTGGCGTTGATGTCGCTCTCACCGGCGAGGCGGAAGCCCGCGGCTTCGGCAAAGGCGACGATCGACGAGCGCTTCATGTAGCCGCTCTTTTCCTCGCGTGCCGAATCCATCTCCTCGGGCAGGCGATGCTCGACGACGCCCAGCACGCCGCCGGGTTTCAGCATCGCATAAATCTGCTTGAACGCGTCGGCGGTCTTGTCGGCGCCGCCGAAGCGCCAGTTGTGGACGTTGCGGAAGGTCAGCACGACGTCGGCGCTGCCGTCGGGTACCTTCGGACCCGCGCCGGTCGCCGGAAATTCGGCGAGCCTGACCGCGCCATAGACGTCGGGGTGTGCGCCCTGCCACTCCTTGATCTTGTTGAGGCCGCGTTCCCACGGCGCAGCGGCATAGAGCGTGCCGCCGCCTGCCCTGGCGAGCGGCGCGAGGATTTCGGTGTACCAGCCGCCGCCCGGCCACAGCTCGACGACGGTGTCGCGGCCGGTGACGCCGAAGAAGGCCAGCGTCTCGGCGGGGTGGCGATAGGCGTCGCGCGGCAGGTTCGCCGCAGTGCGTGTCGGTGCCGCGACCGCCGCCGCGATCGCATCCGACGGCTGCGCTGCCGCCTCGCCCGCGGCCGCGTTGGACGATGGGGCGCTGCAAGCAGCCGAGGCGGCGAGCAGGGCGGCTATTGCAACGGGACGAAAATGACGCATATCGGCACCTTTCGGCTGGCAGGGGCCGGTGGGGCCGATCCTGCTGGGGAAGGTCCATAGTGCGAAGGGAAGCGCGTCGATGCAAGTGTCCATGCTGTCGGTCAGCATCGGGGCGGTGGTACTGTTCGGCATTGCCGAAATTGCCGAATGGCGCCGCAAGCACCGGCATGACGTTGACCGGGTCGGCTTCATGCCGTGGCGCGGCATCGCGCTCGCCAGCATCGCGGTGGCGCTGTTCGCAGCGGCGTTCGCGCTCAAGGGCTGATTCCCCTTGCCGCAAAGCGGCTAGGCGTAGTTGGATGAGGGTGTCTGCGTGGCGTGTTTGCGCGCCGTCGATACCCTCCCCAGCTTCGACTAGGCCATGATGACATGAGACGGACTCGTCATTGCGAGCGGCGAAGCCGCGCGGCAATCCAGAGTCGCGAAAACCGCCCTGGATTGCTTCGCTCCGCTCGCAATGACGAAGTGGGTCAATCCAAAGTCATCGGGGTCTAGGCGGCAAGCCGCCAAGTCTGCGCAACCCTAGAGGCACGCTTCCAGATAGGGCTGGTCGAAACCGAACTGGCGCGCCTTTTCCAGCGTATAGGGGCGCAGGCCCATCGAGCGATATTCGCCGACGATCTTGCCGTCCTTGTCCTCGTCCAGATATTCGAACTTGAACAGTTCCTGGGTGACGATGACGTCGCCCTCCATGCCGATCACCTCGGTGACGTTGGTGACACGGCGCGAGCCGTCGCGCAGGCGCTTGATCTGGACAATCAGGTCGACCGAATCGGCGATCTGCTTGGAAATCGCCTCCTTCGGAATCTTGATGTCGCCCATCAGCACCATATTCTCCATACGGCCGAGGCATTCGCGCGGGCTGTTCGAGTGGAGCGTGCACATCGAGCCGTCGTGGCCGGTGTTCATCGCGGCGAGCAGGTCGAAACATTCGGCGCCGCGAACCTCACCCATGATGATGCGGTCGGGACGCATACGCAGGGCGTTCTTGACGAGGTCGCCCATGTGGATCGCGCCGTTCCCTTCCAGGTTCGCGGGGCGCGTTTCGAGCGGCAGCCAGTGCGGCTGCTGCAGCCGGAGTTCGGCGGCGTCCTCGATCGTCAACACGCGCTCGCCGGGGTCGATCATCTTCGACAGCGCGTTGAGCATCGTCGTCTTGCCCGAGCCGGTGCCGCCCGAGATGACGATGTTGAAGCGGCTCGCGCCCGCGATCTTCAGCGCGGTGCACATCTTCTGGCTCATCGCGCCCCATTGGCACAGCATGTCGAGCGTGATCGGCTTGGCCGAGAATTTACGAATCGAAATGGCCGTGCCGCGCAAGCTGAGCGGCGGGACGATGACGTTGACGCGGCTGCCGTCCTTCAGGCGGGCGTCGGCAAGCGGCGTGGTCTGGTCGACGCGACGGCCGACCTGGTTGCAGATGCGCTGCGCGATCTGGAACAGATGCTGTTCGTCGCGGAACTGGATCGGCGCGATGACGAGCTGGCCCTTGCGTTCGACATAGGTCTGGTAGGGCCCATTGACCATGATGTCGGAAATATCGGGGTCGGCGAGCAATTCCTCGAGCGGGCCGAAGCCCAGCAGTTCGTCGACGAGCACCTTTTCGAGCGCGAATTGTTCGCGGCGGTTGAGCGTGATGCGCAGCTCGGCCAGCACTTCCAGGATGATCGGCCGGAATTCCTCGGTCAGCTCGTCCTTGCTCAGCGTCGCCGCGGCCTCCGGATCGACGCGTTCGAGCAGGCGCGGCAGCACCTGTTCCTTGATCTTGTGGACGCTCGCCTCGAACCCCTGCGCCCGTTCGGGCTCCATATTCTCGGCCGACGAGCGCTGGTTCAGCCGCTCCATCGCCTCCAGCTCGGGGCTGAGGGGCGAGGGCGCCGGATCGTGCGCGGCGGGCGCGGGCTCGATGGGCGGGAACTGGCTTCCACCGGGCACGCCGGGCCCAGTCTGCATCGGCTTCGCCACGCCAAAGGCGGGGCGGCCAGCGGTTCCGGGACGACGTCCGAATGCACTCATCACTTCATCCTGCTTCTCGTTCGGGGTGAGTGCGGCTTTCGCCAGCAGACCCCCCATCAAGCAGGGTGAATAAAAGGGAAACTTTGATAATCTCCTAATAGCCCGACAGGTAGGTGGAGGGTGACGATGCGCTTTGCGATGCTATCCGCAGCGTATCCGCTACTGGCGCGAGGCCGGACGATTGAGGGCGCGCATCTCGCTGATGGATGGCAGAAAAGCGCGAGAGTGGACCTATGTGCCGACAGGCGGCAGCCAAGGGAGCTTTCGACCCGGAGGCGCCATCCGATCTTTCGTCACCCCGAACTTGTTCGGCACATATGTCCTTCAGGCAAGTAAGGCGCTGTTCCCCGGCGAAAGCCGGGGTCCAGATGATACAGCGCTACCCCTCGTGGACCCCGGCTTTCGCCGGGGAACGGCTAGAGCGGCGTACCATAAACCCGCACGGCCCCTTATCCGTTCGTGTCGAGCGCAGTCGAGACACCCATCGGCCTTGCGCCACGCTGATGAGTGTCTCGACTTCGCTCGACACGAACGGGACGATGGGTCAGATTTAAGGCTCGATGCTCTAGCTGTCGAAAAGGGATCATTGCCGACTTATTTCAGGAAGCGACGGCTTTCCACCCCGAAGCGGCCAATAAAAAGGGGCCCGAAGGCCCCTTTGATCCGCGATATCGCGGCGTCAGCCCGCGATGCGTTCGGCAAGCACGGTCAAACCGGCCTCGTTCACTTCGGCGAAGCCGCCTTCGACTTCGATCGTCTCGGGCGCGGCACCGGCGCTGGCATAGATGGTCAGCGGACCGTTGCGCAGCGTCGTCATGAAGGGCGCATGGCCTTCGAGCACCGAGAAGTCGCCTTCGCTGCCCGGCACGGTGACCATATGGACGTCGCTCGACCGTTCGAGGCGGGCGGGGGTGACGAGTTCGAACTTCAGGGCCATTCTCTAATCTCCCCCCTCCCGCTTGCGGGAGGGGTCGGGGGTGGGCTCGTTCCGGGCAGGCCGCTGGCCCGCCCCTACCCCCTCCCGCTTGCGGGAGGGGAGCTTCTATTACGCTGCTTCCGCCGCCAGCTTGGCGGCCTTGGCGACCGCTTCCTCGATGCCGCCGACCATGTAGAAGGCGGCTTCGGGCAGATGGTCGTACTCGCCGTCGACGACCGCCTTGAACGACTTGATCGTGTCCTCGATCTGCACGAACTTGCCGGGGATGTTGGTGAACACCTCGGCGACGTGGAAGGGCTGCGACAGGAAGCGCTGGATCTTGCGGGCGCGGGCGACGGTCAGCTTATCTTCCTCGCTGAGTTCGTCCATGCCGAGGATCGCGATGATGTCCTGCAGCGACTTGTACTTCTGCAGCGTTTCCTGAACGCGGCGGGCGGTCTCGTAATGCTCCTGCCCGACGACGCGCGGTTCGAGGACGCGGCTGGTCGAATCGAGCGGGTCCACCGCCGGATAGATGCCGAGTTCCGAGATCGCGCGCGACAGCACGGTCGTCGCGTCGAGGTGGGCGAACGACGTCGCCGGCGCGGGGTCGGTCAAGTCGTCCGCGGGAACGTAAATGGCCTGTACCGAGGTGATCGAGCCCTTGGTGGTCGAGGTGATGCGTTCCTGCAGCGCGCCCATGTCGGTCGACAGCGTCGGCTGATAGCCCACGGCCGAAGGAATACGGCCGAGCAGCGCCGACACTTCCGAACCCGCCTGCGTGAAGCGGAAGATGTTGTCGACGAAGAAGAGCACGTCCTGGCCTTCCTGGTCGCGGAAATATTCGGCCATGGTCAGACCCGACAGCGCAACGCGGGCACGCGCCCCCGGCGGTTCGTTCATCTGGCCGAACACCAGCGCCACCTTCGACCCCTCGGGGGTCGGGTTGCCGTCGGCGTCCTTGGCGATGACGCCCGCGTCGAGGAATTCATGGTAAAGGTCGTTGCCTTCGCGGGTGCGTTCGCCGACGCCCGCGAACACCGACACGCCGCCATGGCCCTTGGCGATGTTGTTGATCAGTTCCTGAATGAGCACGGTCTTGCCGACGCCGGCGCCGCCGAACAGGCCGATCTTGCCGCCGCGCGCGTAGGGCGCGAGCAGGTCGATGACCTTGATGCCGGTGACGAGGATCGCCGCCTCGGTCGACTGGTCGACGAATTCGGGGGCCTTGGCGTGGATCGGCGCGGTCATGTCGCTGTTGATGGGGCCGCGTTCGTCGATCGGATCGCCGATGACGTTGAGGATGCGGCCGAGCGTCTGCGGGCCGACGGGCACCGAAATCTGCGCTCCGGTGTCGGTGACGGGCTGGCCGCGGGTCAGGCCGTCGGTCGCGTCCATCGCGATGGTGCGGACGGTGTTCTCGCCGAGGTGCTGCGCGACTTCGAGGACCAGGCGATTGCCGCCGTTGTCGGTTTCGAGCGCGTTCAGAATCGCGGGCAGCGCGCCGTCGAACTGGACGTCGACGACGGCGCCGATCACCTGCGCGACGCGGCCGGTCGCGGCGCCGGCCGCGGCCTTCTTCGGCGCGGCGGCCTTGCTCGCGGCCGGCTTCTTGGGCGCGGCGGCCTTCTTGGCGGGAGCCTTCTTTTCAGGGGCGGGTGCGGTGGCCATGTGCTTCTTCCTGCTTACAGCGCTTCGGCGCCGGAGATGATTTCGACGAGTTCGGTGGTGATCGCGGCCTGGCGGCTGCGGTTATACTGGATGGTCAGCTTGTTGATCAGGTCGCCCGCGTTGCGCGTCGCATTGTCCATCGCGGTCATCGACGCGCCCTGTTCCGACGCGGCGTTTTCGAGCAGACCCTTGAAGATCTGGATCGTCACGTTGCGCGGCAGCAGGTCGGCGAGGATCGCCTCCTCGTCGGGCTCATATTCGACCGCCGCGCCGCTCGAAGCCGGGGCTTCGTCGGGGGCGGGGACGGGGATGAGCTGCTGGCCGGTCGCCTCCTGCACCAGCGCCGAGCGGAACTTCGAATAGAAGAGGTGCGCGACGTCGAATGCGCCCGCCTCGAACAATTCGCTGATCTTCTCCGCGACCTCGCGTGCCTGCTCGAAGCCGATCTCGCGGATGCCGGTCGTCTCGTAATTCTCGATGATCTGGCCGGGGAACAGGCGGTTGATCACCGGGCGGCCCTTGCGGCCGACGAGGAAGAAGCGAACCGTCTTGCCCGCGGCCTGCAACTCGTGCGCCTTGTCGCGCGCCGCCTTGACGATGTTGCTGTTGAACGCGCCCGCGAGGCCGCGGTCGCTGTTCAGCACCAGCAGCAGGTGGGTGTCGCTCTTGCCGGTGCCCGACAGCAGCTTCGGCGCGCCGTCGGCGGCGCCGACCTTCGACGCGAGGCTCGCGACGACGCCTTCGAGCCGCTCGGCATAGGGACGCGCGGCCTCGGCCGCGGCCTGCGCCTTGCGCAGCTTGGCGGCGGCGACCATCTTCTTGGCCTTGGTGATCTTCTGGGTCGATTTGACCGAGTTGATCCGCCCTTTGAGTTCCTTAAGACTGGCCATCAAGCCTCTCTCTGTGTGTCCCCGCGAAGGCGGGGACCCATGGACCTCCGCCTTCGCGGAGGTGCACGATTAAGGGTTAAGCGAATATCTTGGCGAAGGCGTCGAGCGCGGCGACCAGGCCCTTCTTGGCGTCGTCGCCCAGGTCCTTGGTGTCGCGGATCATCTTGAGGACATCCGCATGGTCGCTGCGCAGATAGGCGAGCATCGCCGCTTCGTAACGGGTGACGTCGTTCACCGCGACGGTGTCGAGATAGCCGTTGGTGCCGGCGAAGATCGACGCGGTCTGCTCCTCGAACGGCATCGGGTGGAACTGCGGCTGCTTGAGCAGCTGCGTCAGGCGCGCGCCGCGGTTGAGCAGCTTCTGCGTCGCGGCGTCGAGGTCCGAGCCGAACTGCGCGAAGGCTTCCATCTCGCGATACTGCGCGAGCTCGAGCTTGATCGAGCCCGACACCTTCTTCATCGCCTTGGTCTGTGCGGCCGAGCCGACGCGGCTCACCGAAAGACCCACGTTGATGGCGGGGCGGATGCCCTGGTAGAAGAGGTTGGTTTCGAGGAAGATCTGGCCGTCGGTGATCGAAATCACGTTGGTCGGAATATAGGCCGACACGTCGCCCGCCTGCGTCTCGATGATCGGCAGCGCGGTGAGCGAGCCCGAGCCGTTGTCGGCGTTCATCTTCGCCGCGCGCTCGAGCAGGCGGCTGTGCAGGTAGAAGACGTCGCCGGGATAGGCTTCGCGGCCCGGCGGGCGGCGCAGCAGCAGCGACATCTGGCGATAGGCGACGGCCTGCTTGGACAGGTCGTCATAGACGATCACGGCGTGCATGCCGTTGTCGCGGAAGAATTCGCCCATCGTCACGCCGGTGTAGGGCGCGAGATACTGCAGCGGCGCAGGCTCCGACGCGGTCGCGGCGACAACGATCGAATATTCCATCGCGCCATTCTCTTCGAGCTGGCGGACGATCTGCGCGACGGTCGAGCGCTTCTGGCCGACGGCGACATAGATGCAATAGAGCTTCTTGCTCTCGTCATCGCCCTTGTTGACTTCGCGCTGGTTGATGAAGGTGTCGATGGCGACGGCGGTCTTGCCGGTCTGACGGTCGCCGATGATCAGTTCGCGCTGGCCGCGGCCGACGGGAACGAGCGCGTCGAGCGCCTTGAGGCCGGTCTGCACCGGCTCGTGTACCGACTGGCGCGGGATGATGCCGGGCGCCTTGACCTCGACGCGCATGCGCTTGTCGGCCTTGATCGGCCCCTTGCCGTCGATCGGGTTGCCGAGACCGTCGACGACGCGGCCGAGCAGGCCCTTGCCGACGGGGACGTCGACGATCGTGCCGGTGCGCTTGACGGTGTCGCCTTCCTTGATCTCGGCGTCCGAGCCGAAGATCACGATGCCGACGTTATCGGCTTCGAGGTTGAGCGCCATGCCCTTCACGCCGTTGGCGAATTCGACCATCTCGCCGGCCTGGACATTGTCGAGGCCGTGGACGCGGGCGATGCCGTCGCCGACGGAGAGCACCTGGCCGATTTCGCTGACCGTGGCGTCGGTCCCGAAATTGGCGATCTGGTCCTTGATGACCTTGCTGATTTCAGCGGCGCGGATTTCCATTATTCAGCCTTTCATCGGGGCATTTGGCGTACGGGCTTTCAGCCCTTCATCGCCTGGGCGAAACTGTTGAGACGGGTACGGATGCTGCCGTCGATCAGCTGGCTGCCCAGCTGGACGACGAGGCCGCCGAGGATGGCGGGGTCGACGGTCGTCGCGATCTGAACGTCGCGGCCGACACGGGTCTTGAGGTTGGCGGCGAGCGCCTTGAGTTGCTCGGCGCTGAGCGGATGCGCGCTCGTCACCTTCGCGGTCACTTCGCCGCGATGCGCGGAGACGATGGCGTCGAACGCGTCGATCATCCCGCCCAGATCAGCGAGGCGACGATTCTCGGCGAGCACGCCCAGGAATTTGGTGGTCAGCGAATCCAGCCCCAGCGATTTCGCGACCGCCGCGACCGCCTTCGCGGCGTCGGCGCGGCCGACGACCGGGCTCTGGGTCAGCGCGGCGAGGTCCGCCGATTCGGCGAGCCCGGCCTTGAGGGTCGCCAGGCTCTGACGGACGCTGTCGATGGCGTCCGATTCGCGCGCCAGATCGAACAGCGCGCTGGCATAGCGGCCCGCGAGGCCCGCCGTGATGTTGCCCTGAATGCCGCCGGAATTCTCCACGCGCGAAAGTCCTTCTTTAACGATCCCGAGGGGGATGGCTGCGCGGGTTTCCGGCATCCGAAAATGCCCCCGCTGCAAAGTCGCGGCGCGCGTAGCAACGATTTTGCTGCAATGCAAGGCGAGGGTGGGGGGAATCGAGCACCCTGCTACGTCCGTTCGCACCGAGCTTGTCGAAGTGCCGTTCTTTCTTCAAACACCGGTCAAGGAAGAACGGCCCTTCGACAACCCCGGATCAGGTCCGGGGACGAACGGAAGAGAGGGAAGTGTATGGGCGAGATGATCCGCATGACGATGGACGATGGCGCCGAGATCGCCGTCTATCACGCGCAGCCCGAAGGCGAGCGCCGGGGCGGGCTCGTCCTGATCCAGGAGATATTCGGCGTCACCGACCATATCCGCGAGCTGTGTGACGAATATGCCGCCGACGGCTATGAGGTGCTGGCGCCCGCGCTGTTCGACCGCGAGCATCCGGGGTTCGAGAGCGACTATTCTGGACCGCAGTTCGAACGCGCGGTCGAACTGGCGCGACAGCTCCACCCGTTCGAGCAGAGCCTGAAGGACGCGCAGACCTGCATCGACGCGCTGAAGGGCGCCAATGGTTCCGGGGGTCCGGTCTTCATAACCGGCTATTGTTATGGCGGCTCGGTCGCGTGGCGGATGGCGCAGACCAGCCCCGACCTCGCCGCGGCTTCCTGCTATTACGGCAGCCTCGTCCCGACGCAGTTCGCCGACCAGGCGCCGCAATGCGCGGCCATCGCCCATTTCGGCCGCTTTGATGCGGGGATTCCGATGGAGGGCGTGGAGGCGCTGATCACTCGCGAGCATCCGACTGCGCAGATCTTCGTCTATGAGGCCGGACACGGTTTCAACAGCGACCGCCGCAAGGATTATCACGAACCGAGCGCGGAGCTTGCGCGCGAGCGGACGCTGATGCTGTTCAGGGCGTGCGGGGGCTAAAGCCGCCGCTTCGCCTCCTCATAGGCCTCGTTCCGTTCGCGCTTACCGATGGCGACGACAACCACCGTGATCGTTTCATCCTCGACTTGATAGATCAGCCGGTATCCAGCCGAACGCAGCTTGATCTTGTAACAATTGGCCATGCCGGACAGGCGAGCGGATGGGATGTGCGGATTTGCCAGCCGCTGGGTCAGCTTTTTGCGAAACTGGGCGCGGACACTCTTGTCCAGCCGATCCCATTCCTTCTTGGCGTCTTTGAAGAAATCGAGATTATAGGTCGTCAATGCTGACCCTTATCCGTTCCTGCCCCTGACGCTCCCTGACGATCCGCGCCAGTTCGATGTCGTCGAGCGCATCGAGGATCGCTTCCCACGCGTCGGCGGGGACCAGATAGGCTTCGGGCGTGTTGCGGTTGAGGATCGCGACGGGGGCGCCATCGGCGGCGCGGATGGCGGCGGACGGATTCTTCTTGAGTTCCGAGATGCTGATGCCGAAGTCGGCGAGAAGCGGCTTTCCCATGACCTGTTAATAGGTCTTTTAACAGGTCACGTCAAGGTGTGGCCGCCGCCGAACCGGCGACCTTCTGGCAGCGATAGACGAGCCGCTCGTTCGGCGTCGGCGGCAGCGCGCCCTTGATCGCGTCCTGCTGGGTCGCGAAGGCGGCGAGCGCCTGCGGGTCGGCGGCGCAGCCCTTGATCTCCGCCGCGGCGCGGAGCGCGCGCGCCTTCGCCATCGTCTCGGCGTCGAGCAGATAGCGTTCGACGCGATATTCGTGGGCGCCGTCGTCGATCGAGGCGATCGTCACCGTCGCCTCCTCGTTCGGGACGAGGATGCGCTGCCAGCGGCCGTCGGTGCCCTGCGCATATTGGGTCCGCCGGTTGATGCAGCCGTCCCCGCCGATCTCGACCGGCACGTCGATGGTCGACGATACGGTGATGCGGCTGCGGTCGGGCTGGATCGTGCAGAGGAAGTTCCCCTGCGCCAGCTTCGGCGCGACATCGGGCGCCGGCGCCTGTTCCGTTTCTCCAGCAATTTCGGCATGCGCGTCGGGGCGCGTCACGAACAGGATCGCGGCGCCGATCATCAGCACCGCGCCCGCGCCGCCGGCGATCTTCGCGTTGCGCATCGCCTTCTGGCTGTAGAAGAGCAGCCCGGCTCCGGCGGCGAGCGCGCCGATGACGAACAGGACCCCGGCCAGCGCGATGCGGTTCTCGCGCGACGCCAGCGCCGCTTCTTCGGCGCGCGCCTGTTTCAGTTCGCGGTCGAGCCGCGCCGCCGCCGTCTTCGCGGCCTCGGCCTCGGCCGCCGCGCGGGTTTCGGCGTCGAGCGCCGCCCGGTCGCGCGCGGTCGCCTCCGCCATCGACAGGCAGGCGGTGCCGACGCTCGTATATTGCTGTCCGGCGTCGGCGAGGAAGCGCGCGATCTCGCGCACCGAGATGGCGAAGGCGAAGGGCGAATCGCCGTCGTCGGCGCGGGTGATGAAGGTGTTGATCCCGACGACGCGCCCGCAGGCGTCGACGAGCGGGCCGCCCGAATTGCCGCGCGAGATCTTGGCGGTGTGGACGAGCGTCGCGATGCCGTCGACCGCCTGAACGTTCGACATGTTGCCTTCGCTGCGTACGGGCGTGCGCGGGGTAATATAGTCGGCGGCGCTGCGCGCGGTCGCGAGGTCGACGTTGCCCGGATAGCCGAGCGCGACGACGTCGGTCCCCGATTCGAGCGGCCTGGTATAGATGGCGGCGGCGGGCAGCCGGCCCTCGCCCATCTCGATCAGCGCGAGGTCGCGCGCGGTGTCGATCGCGATCAGCCTGGCGGGATAGCTTTTCTGCCCCTCCGACGGGACGACGCCGAGCGCGACATTGTTCGGATAGCGGACCGCCGATTCGACGACATGCGCGTTGGTCAGGATGCGCGTCGGGGTGATCGCGATGCCGCTGCCGTGGCCGAAGCCGACCACCTCGCCCTCCATCATCGCGACGGTGACGACGCGCACGACGCTGCGCGAGGCGGCGCTGATATCGTCGGCGGCCCGCGCGGGCAGGACGATGGCGAAAAAGGCGAGCAGCAGGGGGAGAAGGCGGGTCATGGCGCGGCAGATTAGTGAGACGCGCTTTGAACGCAAGCATCGGGACGCGCGCCGCGGCGGCACATGGCAGACGGGTGCGACACGAAGAGAGGACGGTCCATGACCCTCATAACCTATGCCATTTCTTCTCGCGCCGGGATGCTGGCGGTTCCCTGTCGCGATGCGCCGCTGCCGGTGTGCGACGAACTGCGCGCCCTGTTCGCCGACGACGCGACCGCCTATATCGACGCGCATAATGCCGCATACGGCTGTTTCGCCGCGCGGATCGAAAGGGACGCGACATGAGCGCCGGGACCATGACCGACGACGAATGCTGGGCCGCGGTGCAGCGCCGCGACCGGGCACTCGACGGGCGCTTTGTCACCGGGGTACTGACGACGGGCATCTATTGCCGGCCGAGTTGCGCAGCGCGGCACCCGGCACGCGCCAACGTCCGCTTCTTCGCCGATGGCGCGGCGGCGCGCGCGGCGGGGCTGCGTCCCTGCAAGCGCTGCCTGCCCGACGACGTTGCGCGCGACGAGGGCGCGGTGATTGCCGCGATCGCGGCGATCAAGGGCAGCGAGGAGCCGCTTGCGCTCGCCGATCTCGCCGCGCGCACCGGCTATTCGCCGACGCATTTCCAGCGCGTCTTCACCCGCCACACCGGCCTGTCGCCCGCCGCCTATGCCCGCGCGCTGCGCGAGGAGCGCGCGCGGACGGCGCTGAGCGAGGGCGCGCGGGTGACCGACGCAATCTACGACGCCGGCTTTTCGGGGCCATCGCGATTCTATGACAATATGGAGGGACGCATGGGAATGACGGCTTCGGCGTGGGTAAACGGCGGCAAGGGCGTGACGATTCACTGGGCGGTGGTGCCGACCAGTCTCGGCGACATGCTCGTCGCGGCGACCGGGAAGGGCGTGTGCCGCCTGTCCTTCGCCGAGGGACGTGAGGCGCTGGAGGAGCGCTTCCCCGCCGCGACGCTCGTCGAGGGCGACGCGGCCTTCGCGGCGCTGCTGACGCAGGTG
This sequence comes from Sphingopyxis granuli, assembly GCF_001559015.1. Lineage (NCBI taxonomy): Bacteria > Pseudomonadati > Pseudomonadota > Alphaproteobacteria > Sphingomonadales > Sphingopyxidaceae > Sphingopyxis > Sphingopyxis granuli. The sequence continues at coordinate 4,118,999 of NZ_CP012199.1, read as the reverse complement.
ATCGAAGCGGTCGAGACGCCGGCGGCCGGCTTCGACCATATCCCGATCGACGTGAAGGGCACTGCCTTTCAGGAAGCGGTGTGGCGCGAGCTTCGAAAGATTCCGGCAGGCGAGACGCGCAGCTATGCCGACATCGCCGCCGCAGTCGGCAAGCCGAAGGCGGTGCGCGCGGCGGGAAGCGCCAACGGCGCCAACAATGTTGCGGTGCTGATCCCGTGCCACCGGGTGGTGCGCAGCGACGGCTCGCTCGGCGGCTATGCCTATGGCCTGCCGATCAAGCGCGAACTTCTGAAAAGGGAAATCCCATGACTCCAACATCATCGAGCGCGATCGCCGCATTCCGGGCGCTGCACGTTCCCGGCGACCCGCTGATCCTCGTCAACATCTGGGATGCGGGCAGCGCGAAGGCGGTCGCGGCGGCGGGCGCCCGTGCGATCGCGACGGGCAGCTATGGCGTCGCGGGCGCGCAGGGCCGCGCCGACGGAGAGGATTTTCCGCTCGATGACGCCCTCGAAAATCTGCGCCGCATCCTCGACGTCACCGACCTCCCGGTGACGATCGACATGGAATCGGGCTACGGCGCCGACCCGGCGGCGGTCGGCGCCTCGATAAGCCGGGCGCGGGAGGCGGGCGCCGCAGGGGTCAATATCGAGGATCGACTGCCCGGCGCGTCGGAACTGCTGCCGATCGCAGCGGCGCAGGCACGCTATCGCGCCGCCGCCGATACCGGCCTTTTCGTCAACGCGCGCTGCGATGTGTTTCGCGGGTGGGATGCCGGGAAGGACGGCGCTGCGCTCGTCGCCGCAACGCTAGAACGCGCGCGCGCCTATTCCGACGCGGGCGCCGGGTCGCTGTTCGTGCCCTTCCTCGCCGACGCGGGGTGCATCGGTGCAATCTGCGAAGCCTCGCCGCTGCCGGTCAACATCCTCCGCTCGTCCGTCGGGCCGACGCATGCCGAACTGGCGGCGCTCGGCGTGGCGCGGATCAGCCACGGTCATCAACCCTGGGCCGCGGCGATGGCCTGGCTGACCGCGCAGGCGGAAACGGTGCTGGGCGGTGGTGAGCCTGCCTATTAGGATTCCCATTGAGGCGGGTGGATGATGAAGGGCCGGCGTTGGCGTCCCGACGCTCCGGGTTCCCGCCTTCGCGGGACAGGGACTTCGGGAAGCGCGCAATATTATTCCAAAGTATATGAAGGTCACGCTGCGTCCTTCCGACCACTCCTCCTGCATGTGGGAGAGGTCCAAGGAGAGCAGTGGTGGTGCGGAGACCCACCCCGCTGCGGCTAGCGAACAAGTTCGCAAGCCTCACTGCCCCTCCCGCAGGCGGGAGGGGAGTCGCCTGCCTTCACGAAATAGATAAAAATACATGCGCGGAGGCTGGCGCGCCGCGATAATGCAGGAAAGCCTTTCGACGCGGGCCAGAGGCAGCGCGGAACGCGAACCTGAATGCTAGGCCTGATGGCTTTGGATTGACCCGCTTCGTCATTGCAAACCCAGACCTGATCCGGGCTCGCAATGAGTCCAACCGATGGCATCGCGCTTCAATGGGCGGTTCGGCCGCAATTATCGCGCGACGGGTCAATCTGTAATTGCAAATGACTCTCAATAGTATGTATGGCGATCCGCGACCGCCGGCCTGCGCCCGGCCGCAGGAGGAACAGATGTACGCGCTTGTCGATCGTCCCGTGGAGAGCCTCTGCAACGGCGGGCGCCTTCTGCTGTGGGCGATGCGCGGGTGGGCGCTGGCGATCGAGCGCGGATGCTGCCCGGCGCGCGCGCTGCACCGCGGCTTCGCGGGCGTCGGCGCGCTCGCCGCGCTGCCCGATGTCCACGTCGCCTTCGCGCTGCTCGTCAGCGGCTCGCGCACCCGGCTGGCGTTCGCGCCGATGGGCTGCGCGCGCATTGGCGAGGTCGAGGCGATCCTGCTCCGCCTGTGGAGCGACGCGGCGTCAGGCGGGACGGACACGGCGCGCGCGACGCTCGGCCTGCTGGTCGACGAGGCGAGCGTTGCGCCCGCGCTCGCGGCGATCGACGCCGCCGCCTCGCAACTCGCAGCAGCCGGATTCGACCTTTCGCACCTCACCACGCCCTCTCCCAGCCTGTCAGGACCATCGACATGAGCGATCGCATCGCCGCCGCCGCGAAACTCGCGCCTTCCGCCTCGCTGACCGTGGAGGAGGTGCTGCGCGTGCGGCACTGGAACGATCATCTGTTCAGCTTCTCGATCACCCGCCCGCCGAGCTTCCGCTTCCGGTCGGGCGAATTCGTGCTGCTCGGCCTGCCGGGCGAGGGGCGGCCGCTGCTGCGCGCCTATTCGATCGCCAGCCCCGCCTATGCCGACGAGCTCGAGTTCCTGTCGATCAAGGTACCCGACGGGCCACTCACCTCGCGCCTTCAGGCGATCGCGCCGGGCGATCCGCTCTATCTCGGCCGCAAGCCGACGGGGACGCTGGTCGCCGACGCGCTGCTGCCGGGGCGGCGGCTGTTCCTGCTGTCGACGGGCACCGGCCTCGCGCCTTTCCTCAGCCTCGCGCGCGACCCCGACATCTACGAACGCTTCAACGAAATACTGCTCGTCCATTGCGCGCGGCAGGTCAGCGACCTCGCCTTCCGCGAGGAACTGGAGAGCCAGCTTGCCGGCGACCCGCTGGTGCAGGACCAGGCGCTGCTGCAGTTCCACTATCTGCCCACCGTGACGCGCGAGGCGTTCCGGTCGACCGGGCGGATCGGCGCGCTGATCGACAGCGGCCGCCTGTTTGGCCATCCGCTGACTGGCGCGCCGCATTTCGATCCGGCGACCGACCGCATCATGATGTGCGGCAGCATGGCGATGATCCGCGACCTCCAGGCGCGCTTCGAGGCGCTGGGATTCCGGGAAGGGTCGAACGCGGCGCCGGGCGATTTCGTGATCGAGCGCGCTTTCGTCGGATAGGGGCTTTTCGGGGAATCATCGGGCGTCGCGGCCGCTGAAGCGGTGGGCGCTCCATATTCCCGCATCCTTCCGTTCGTGTCTCGACTTTGCTCGACACGAACGGAAAGGGAAGTGATTGATTGGCGTGCGCCGCTCTGTCGCAGCGGGGTGAGCCGTTGCGGCGTTGTCGCCCACCCCCGACCCCTCCCGCTTGCGGGAGGGGGAGATCGGGCGGCGAAAGGCGGTATTCGGCCGGACGCTGCGCATTGATCGGGGCCACACCCGGCTGATAGCATGAGGGCTCACCGGACAGGGAGACTCGCATGGCGCAGGGCATCGCACGCATCGGCAGAGACCGCTATCGCACCGCGATAGAGGTGGGCGGCCGCGCGCTTGTCGCCGACGAGCCGCCGGCGCTGGGCGGGCAGGGGGCGGGCTTCGCGCCCTATGACCTGTTGCTCGCCAGCCTCGGCGCCTGCACCGCGATCACGCTGCGCATGTACGCCGACCGTAAGGGCTGGCCGCTCGAATCGGTCGAGGTTTCGCTGCGCCTCCACGGCCAGGAGGAACGGCGCATCGACCGCCGGCTGGCGATCGTCGGCCTCGATGCCGACCAGCAGGCGCGGCTCGCCGACATTGCCGAGCGCACGCCGGTGACGCTGACGCTGAAGGCCGGCCTGCCGATCGACACCAGCCTCGCCTGACGGCGTCGGCGCATCGTTTACGCCGCTTTTACCAGTCCCGGTGCATGAATCCGCCGATGATTGCGACTGGGGACAGATGATGGACAGCATGCGCGGCCTGCTTTCGGGCAGCCATGACCAGGACGACGGCGCCATCGACGCGCCGCCGGCCGTCGGGGTCGACGAGCGGCGGATGCAGGTCCGGGCCTATAACCACTGGGCCTCGCTGCTCGGCGACCGTTCCTATCCGTCGGCCGAGGACCTCGACCTCGACAATGTCGGCGATTTCGGGCCGCATGCGGTGCTGCTCGATTTCACTGCCGGAATCGAGAATCCGGCGGTCGCCTTTCTGGGCGAGCGGCTGCGCGCCGAATCCGAAATCGACGAGGACGTCCAGTATATCAGCCAGATCCCCGGCCGGTCGCTGCTGTCGCGGCTGACCGACCATTATCTCCAGATCATCGCCAACCGCGCCCCGATCGGCTTTGAGGCCGAGTTCATCAACGACCGCGGCATCACCATCATGTATCGCGGCATCCTGCTGCCTTTCTCGTCCGACGACGACACGATCGATTTCATCCTCGGCGTGATCAACTGGAAGGAAGCGGCGCCCGCCGACCAGGCGGAGGAACTGCAATTGTCGGTCGAACAGGCGCTGCGCAGCGCGCCGCCGCTCACCGCGCCGGTGCCGGTCTGGGCCGACGGTCCCGATTCGGGCCATATGGACGACGCGGCCGAGCCGGGCTTCGCGGCGCTGGCGCCCGATGCCGCCGCCAGCGTTCGTGCGCGCCGCCCGCTGACGCTCGACGGCGCTGGGGACGCGGACGAAAGCGCGCCCGCCGCGCTCGACGAGACGGCGGAACTCGCCGATTGGCTGGCGCTTGCCCGCGAAACCGCGGAGCGCGCGCAGAGCGCCGACAGCCGCAGCCGCCACGCGCTCTATGCGGCGGTCGAGCGCGCCTGGGATTTCGCGCTGGCCGCCGAGACGCAGCCGCAGGCTTTTGCCGCGCTGATCGAGGATGCCGGAATCCGGGCCCAGCTGCGCGCGCCGATGACGCCGGTGGTCAAGCTCGTCTTCGGCGCCGGCTACGACAAGACGCGGCTCGCTGAATATGCCTGTGTGCTGGGACATGCGCGCGAGGAGGGCGTCGGGCGGGGCGCGCTTGCCGCCTATCTCGACCGCTATCCGGGCGGGCTCAAGGGACTGGTCAAGGATGCGCGCGCCAGCCGCCGCCCGCGCCGCGAGACGGCGGATGCCGGCGGTGCGCGGCTCGAAGCGCTGCGCGCCGCGCCGCCCGCGGTGCTGCTAGAGCATGATGCGGGCGATGCCGAGTTCGTCGTGCTGATCGCGCGGACGATGCCCGGCGGCCATATCGGCGTCGTCGCCAAGGCGGCCGACGATCCGGCGTTGGTTGCGCGGCTTGCGAAGAAGGCGATCGCCATCGCTCCGGCCGCCTGACGCCCGCTCCGTCCGCCGGCGAAACTTCGATGAAAGCTGGGATTTGACGGGGGTGCGGGAGGCTGGCCGACCGCGCCTCGCGTAACAGACAAACCGAAGCTTGAAATTATTTTACGCTAGGGCGGGGGAGGGCTTGAGCCGCGCGCGCCGGAGGCGCATAGGGATCGGATCGAGCGGACCGGCCGGTTCCCGGCGAGGCCTGCCAACCTTGGCTCGGGGATACGACACCATCATGCCTCTTACCGATACCGAAGCGCCGGAAGCCTCTATTGCGCCGGCGGCGCAGGCGCCTGCAAAAATTTCCAAAGCCTATCAAGCCGCGCTGCACGGCAGCGCCCTCCCCGGCGAAGGGGACGACCTTGACGCCAAGGCGCTTGCCGCGGCGGGCGAGTTCGTCGCGCGGGCCTCGCTCGAACGCGCGCCCGGCAAGCCGTCGCTGCTGATCGAACCGATCGCGACCGACGGAATCGACCGGCGGATGCGCCTCGCGGTCGTCAACGACGACATGCCCTTCCTCGTCGATTCGACCTCGCAGATCGTTGGGGCGCAGGGGCTGGTCATCCACCGTATCCTCCACCCCGTCGTCTCGGTCGACCGCGATGCGAAAGGCAAGCTGACCGGGGTCGATTCGGGCAAGGCGGGCGCGACGCGCGAATCGGTCATCTACATGGAGCTGGAGCGCGGCGACGCACGCGCGCGCCGGCGCCTGATCGACGGGCTCGAAGCGGCGCTCGCCGACGTGCGTGCCGCAGTCGCCGACTGGAAGGCGATGCGCGCCGCGATGCTCGCCGATGCCGCGATGCGCGCCGACGGCGAGGGCGCCGAACTGCTGCGCTGGTTCGAGGGCGGCGCGATGACGCAGCTCGGCCACGAATGGCGCACGCGCGACGGCGCGGTCCACGATCCGCTCGGCATTTCGGCAAGCGGCAGTTCGCAGCTCGTGTCGGCCAACGCGCTCGCCGCGGCCTTCCAGTGGTTCGATGCGAAGGCGAAGGCGGGCACCGGCCATGCGCCGCTGCTGATCAAGTCGAACCGGCTGTCGTCAGTGCATCGCCGCGTGCTGCTCGATCTGGTCATCGTCCCCGAATATAAGGGCAAGAAGGCGGAGCGGCTGTCGATCCACGCCGGCCTGTGGACCAGCCAGGCGCTGTCGACCCCGCCCGCCAAGGTGCCGATGCTGCGCGCGCAACTCGACGCGCTGATGACGAAATTCGGCTTCGATCCCGCAGGGCACGCCGGCAAGGCGCTCGCGCATGCGCTGACCGCGTTGCCGCACGACCTGCTGATCGCGTTCGACGGCTCCGCGCTCGAGGAACTGGTGCTCACTTCGATGTCGATCACCGATCGGCCGCGCCCGAAGATCGTGATGGTGCAGAGCGCGCTCGGCCGCCACCTGTTCGCTTTCGTCTGGCTGCCCCGCGACGAGGTGTCGACGGGCCGCCGTCTCGCGGTCGAATCGCTGCTCGCGCGCGAAGCGAAGGCCGGCGTGATCGGCTGGACGATGGTGCTCGAAGACGGCGGCGCGGCGCTGCTCCGCTACACGCTCGACCTGCGCGGCGACGGCGTCGTGCCCGATGCGGCGGCGCTCAACGCCCAGCTCGAACAGATGGTGCGCGGCTGGCAGCCGGAGGTCGAGGCGGCGCTCGCGCGGCACGGCGACGCCGGGCGCGCGGCGGCGCTCGCGGCGCGCTTCGCCCCGCTGTTCCCGCCCAATTACCGCAACCTCTATGACCCCGAAGAGGCGGCGCGCGATATCCTGCGCCTGCGCGACCTCGATGCCGACCGGCCGCGCAGCGTCCGCCTCGCGAGGAAGAGCCTCGACGGCGACGACCGCCTGCGGCTCAAGGTCTATAGCGCCGCCGGCCCGCTGGCGCTGTCCGACGTCGTGCCGGCGCTCGAGCATTTCGGCTTCGAGGTGCTCGAGGAACTGCCGACCGAACTGCACGTCCGCTCGGGCGGCGACGAGGAGGGGGAAGGCGAGCCGACCTTCATCCACGATTTCACGCTGCGCCTTCCCGCCAATGTCGACGAACTGGCGTTGCTGCCGCATGTCGAGACGATCGAGGGCGCGATCGCCGCGGTGCTCGACGGCCGGGCGGAGAATGACGCGTTCAACGAACTGGTGCTGGTCACGCAGACCGAACCGCAGGCGATCGTCTGGCTGCGCGCCTGGTTCCGCTATCTGCGCCAGGGCGGGTCGAGCTATGGCATGGACACCGTCGTCGCGGCGCTGCGCCACGCGCCCGCGCTGACCGCGGCGCTGATCGAACGGTTCTGCGCGCTCCACGATCCGAAGAGCCGCGACGCGGCGCGCGCCGAGGCGCTCGATGCGCAGATCAGGGCGGGCTTCGCGGGCATCAAGTCGATTGACGACGACCGCATCCTGCGGCTGTTCCACGCGGTGATCGGCGCGACGCTGCGCACCAACGCCTTCGCCCCCGCGGCGGCCGAGGCGCTGGCGTTCAAGATCGACAGCGCGCAGGTTCCCGGCCTGCCCAAGCCGCTGCCGTGGCGCGAGGTGTGGGTATACAGCCCCCGCGTCGAGGGCGTCCATCTGCGCGCCGGCCCGGTCGCGCGCGGCGGGCTGCGCTGGTCCGACCGGCGCGACGACTTCCGCACCGAGATTCTCGGCCTGATGAAGGCGCAGCGCGTCAAGAACGCCGTGATCGTGCCGACCGGCGCGAAGGGCGGCTTCTATCCGAAGGCGCTGCCCAACCCGGCGGAGGACCGCGATGCCTGGTTCGCCGAAGGCAAGGAATGCTATCGCATCTTCATCCGTTCGCTGCTGTCGATCACCGACAATCTCGTGGGCGGCAAGGTCGTGCATCCGAAGGACGTGGTGATCCGCGACGGCGAGGACCCTTATTTCGTCGTCGCCGCCGACAAGGGCACCGCGACCTTCTCCGACGTCGCCAATGCGCTGGCGATGGAGCGCGACTTCTGGTTGGGCGACGCGTTCGCGAGCGGCGGGTCGCATGGCTATGACCACAAGGGCATGGGCATCACCGCGCGCGGCGCCTGGGTCTCGGTCCAGCGCCATTTCGCCGAGATGGGCGTTGATGTGCAGACCGACACGGTGCGCGTCGTCGGCTGCGGCGACATGTCGGGCGACGTGTTCGGCAACGGCATGCTGCTGTCGAAGGCGATCAAGCTGGTCGCCGCCTTCGACCATCGCCACATCTTCCTCGACCCCGATCCCGATCCGACCAAAAGCTGGAAGGAGCGCGAGCGGCTGTTCAGGCTGCCGCGGTCGAGTTGGGACGATTATGACCGCAAGCTGATCTCGAAGGGCGGCGGCGTCTTCCCGCGCAGCCAGAAGAGCATCGCGCTGACCCCCGAGGTGCAGGCGGCGCTCGGCCTGTCGGTGTCGGAGATCGAACCGACGGCGCTGATCTCCGCGATCCTCAAGGCGCCGGTCGACCTGCTGTGGTTCGGCGGCATCGGCACCTATCTGAAGGCGGCGAGCCAGAACAATGCCGAGGTCGGCGACCCCGCCAACGATGCGCTGCGCGTCGATGCGGAGGACCTGCGCGTCCGCGTCGTCGGCGAGGGCGCCAACCTAGGCGTGACACAGGCGGCGCGCATCGCCTTCGCGATGCGGGGCGGGCGGATCAACGCCGACTTCGTGGACAACAGCGCCGGCGTCGACTGCTCGGACAACGAGGTCAACATCAAGATCGCGCTCAACCGCGAGATGGCCGAGGGCCGGCTGGCGCAGGCCGATCGCGACGCGCTGCTCGTCCGCATGACCGACGATGTCGCAGCGCTGGTGCTCGAGGACAACCGGCTCCAGGCGCTTGCGCTGTCGATCGCCGAAAAGGGCGGTGCCGGCGCGGTGCCGTCGCTGGTGCGAATCATGGAGACGTTCGAGGCGTCGGGGCGGCTCGACCGCAAGGTCGAAGGGCTCGCCGCGAACGACGAACTGCTTCGCCGCGCGCAGGAAGGGCGCGGGCTGACCCGGCCCGAACTCGCGATCCTGATCTCGACCGCGAAGCTCGCGCTTCAGGACGCGATTGAGGCGAGCGACCTGCCCGACGATCCGGCGCTAGCGGGCGATCTCGCGGCGGCCTTCCCGGCCGAGATGCAGCGCGATTTCGGCAAGGCGATCGCCGAGCACCAGCTGCGGCGTGAGATCATCGCGACCAAGCTCGCCAACCGCATCGTCAACCGCATGGGCGTCGTTCATCCCTTCGAACTGGTCGAGGAGGAGGGACGCTCGCTCGGCGACATCGCGGCGGCCTTCGTCGCGGTCGAGCGTCTGCTCGACGTGCGCGAGATCTGGGCGTCGCTCGACACTGCGAAGATCGACGAATCGATCCGCCTGTCGCTGTTCAGCCAAGCTGCGTCGGCGATGACCTCGCAGATGGCGGACCTGCTGCGGATCAGCCCGACGCTCACCCAGCCGGGACCGGTGGTCGCGCGCCTGGAGCCCGGCGTCGACCGGCTGACGATGACGGTCGACACGCTGCTCAGCGAATCGGTCCGGCGCCAGTGGGACATGCTCAGCAAGCAGTTGCTTGATGCCGGCGCGCCCGAGGCGCTGACTGCCGCGGTGGTGCGCCTGTTCAAGACCGACGGCGCGATCGGCATCGTCGACCTCGCCGAACGGCGCGGCGACGACGAGGTCGGGGTGACGACCGCCTTTACCCATCTGGGCGAGGCGCTGGGGCTCGACTGGGCGCAGACGCTCGCCGCGCACATGAGCCCCGCCGATCCGTGGGAGCGGCTGCTTGTCAACAGCCTCGCGCGCGATTTCCAGCAGATGCGCCTCGGCTTCCTCGCCGGGCTGCCGAAGGGCGATCTCGACGCGGCGGTGACGAAATGGCTCGCCGAGCATGCGGCGCGCGTCGCGCAGTTCCGCAGCGTCGTCGACCGTGCGCGGACGATTCCCAGCCCGAACGGCGCCATGCTCTCGCACATCGCCGGGCAGGCGCGCGGATTGTTGGGGCGATAGGTCGATGACAGGCCCGCGTCGTCATTGCGAGCGGAGCGAAGCAATCCGGAGCGGTTATGGCCCGCTCGGGATTGCCGCGTCGCTTCGCTCCTCGCAATGACGGAGCGGCGGACGTCGTCATGCCCTATCAGCCGCGCGTCGCGATCCTCGTCCCGGCCGCCGACTATGGCGAACATTGGCATCCGGCGCTCGCGCGCAAGACCGCGGCGCTGACCGCCGCCGGGCTGGCGGTCGAGCCGCGGGTGTGGACCGATCCGGGCGATCTTTCGGGATTCGGCCTGATCCTGCCGCTGCTCGCCTGGGGCTATCCGCGCGCATCCGCCCGCTGGTATGCGCTGCTCGACCGGCTCGAAGCCGAGGGGCTGCGGGTCGTCAATCCGGTGCTGGTGCTGCGCTGGAACAGCGACAAGGCCTATCTCGCCGAACTGGGCGCGAAGGGTGTCGCCGTGGTGCCGACGATCGAGGTCACGGCGCTCGACGACGACGCATTGGCCGCCGCGCGCGCGGCGCTCGGCGCCGAAGAGCTGGTCGTGAAGCCGCCGGTGTCGGCGGGGTCAGACGGCACGCACCGGCTGGCGGCGGACGCCACCGTCCCGCCCGATGCGCGCGGGCAGCGGCGGCTGATTCAGCCCTTCATGCCCGGCGTGCTTGCCGAGGGGGAATATTCGCTTTTCCTGTTCGGCGGCCGCTACAGCCACGCGATCGTCAAGCGCCCGGCGGCGGGCGATTTCCGCGTCCAGCCGCAATTCGGCGGGCGCGAAGAGATATGGACGGCGAGCGCGGCGGCGCGTTCGCTGGCTGAAAGCGCGCTGGCGGCGGCGCCGGCTGCGACCATCTATGCCCGCGTCGACATGATCGGCGACGGCCGCGGCGGCCTCGCGATCATGGAACTTGAACTGATCGAACCGCAACTCTTCCTGAATTTCGCGCCCGACAGCGGTGCGGCATTCGGGGCTGCGGTGGCGGGGGCGCTGCTCACCGGCCAATCATGAGCGGCCAATTCACCAGCCTCTTTCCCGCCACAGCCACTGACGGATCGCCGAGGTCAGGTTCGGCGGGTCGTCCGCTTCCATCCGCTCGACGTCGATCCGCGCGACGAGGGCGTTGACGGGCAGAGCCCGCCGCCGGGCCTCTGCCTCGAGCGCATCCCAGAACATCGGTTCGAGGCTGATCGAGGTCGGATGACCGGCGATGGTCACCGATCGCTTGACGGGGGGGTGGAAAGGTGGGGTGTCGGCCATTCAACCTATCTGCCGTCCGCATCCGGCGAAGTCGAGATGCCCGACGGAAAGGCGGGCACTCGCGGCGACGGCAAAGCCGCCGCCGTGACGTCAGACGGGTTCGGCCAGCCTTCGGGCCGACCGCCCCGCTGGCCGAGCCGGCGGCTGCCGCTTTGCGGCACCGGCGCCTAACTCGTCGTTCGCTTCGCGACCGCCTTCGTTACACGCCTGCCGCCGTCAATACATGTGCTGCCCGCCGTTGATGCTCATCGTCGATCCGGTCACGAAGCCGGCGTCTTCGCTGCACAGGAAGGCGACGCCGCGCGCGATCTCGTCGGCCTGGCCGAGGCGGCCGACGGGGATCTTGGCGACGATCTTCTCAAGCACCGGCGCGGGCACCGCGGCGACCATGTCGGTGTCGATGTAGCCGGGCGCGATCGCGTTGACCGTCACGCCCTTCTTCGCGCCTTCCTGCGCCAGCGCCTTGGTGAAGCCGTGGATGCCCGATTTGGCGGCGGCATAGTTGACCTGGCCATATTGCCCCGCCTGGCCGTTGATCGACCCGATGTTGACGATGCGGCCCCAGCCGCGCTCGACCATGCCGGGAAAGGTCGCCTTCGCCATGTTGAAGCAGCCGCCGAGGTTGATGCGCATCACGTCGTGCCAGTCGTCGTAGCTCATGCGGGCGAGCGTGCCGTCGCGGGTGATGCCGGCATTATTGACGACGATGTCGATCGGCCCGACCTCGTCCGCGACCCGCACGCAGCCGTCGAGGCACGCCTGATGGTCGCCGACGTCCCATTTATAGGCCGCTATCCCGGTGCGCTCGGTAAAGGCGCGCGCCTTTTCGTCATTGCCGGCATAGTTGGCGACGACGGTGATGCCCATGCCCTGCAGCTTCAGCGAAATGGCTTCGCCGATGCCGCGGGTGCCGCCGGTGACGATTGCGACGCGTGTCATGTCTGTTGCTCTCCCACAGATGTTCTACCCCTTGATTAGGACGGGGCGGGGAGCGTCGCAAGTTGACCGGAACGTCAATCGCGCATCGTTTCGGGCACGCGCCGGCCGGCGCGGACGCGCGAGACGTCGCCGACCGCAAACTCGGCGCCGGCGACGGTCAGCACAAGGTCCGCGCCGCCGCCCGCAAGCCCCGGCAGCAGCCCGTTCGCCGGCAAAGTCAGCAGCCGCAGCATGCCCGGCTCCCGCCCCGGATCGCCACCGCCCATCGTCGGCGCGGCGCGCTCTGCCAGGTCGCGCCACAGCGGCTCGAAGAAGGCGCGCGCGGGGGCGGACATAAGGCCGGGGTCGCGGCACCAGCCGCGCTGCGCCTGTTCGAACGCCTGCCGCAGATAGGCGCCGATCCACAGATCGGCCCGCGCGTTGTGGCGGGTCAGCGGCAGCGTGAGGATGTCGGCACGTGCCTCGCCCGTCTCCGGATCGGTCGCGTGCGTTACGTGCGTCCAGCGGATCGCGTGCAGCGCCGCCATCACCGCGCTGGCATCGGCGGCGGAAAAATCCTGCCGGCCTGCCGTGTCGCGGATAATCGCGATGATCTCCTCGGCGCGCGCGCGGGCGTCGTGGTTGGTGTGCGCCGCCTCGGCCAGTTCGTCGCTGGCGCCGGCGGGCAGGGCAGCGTCGGTTGCCAGCCCGCCGAGCCGCGCTTCGAGCAGGTCGGCCATCGCCAACATGCTCTGCCAATCGAAGGGGTGGAAGGCCGGGTCGGCGATGTCATAGCCCTCCGCGCCCAGCGCGGCGACCCAATCCTTCGGCGTATCCGCTGCTTCGCTTTCCGATTCGCCCGGTGCGGCCTCGATCACGTCGACCGGCCATTCGGGAAAGGGCTCGCCGTGCGGCGGATCGCGCGGCGGCCCGCCCTCGGCAAGGTGCAGCACGAGCGGCGCGCTCGTGGCCGGATGGCGGAAGAAAGCGAGCGAGCCGTGCCGCGGTCCGAGCCCACCCCACAGCGCGGCGGGCAGCGCGTCGCAGGCGATCTGCGCGACGAAGACGGCGTCGACGCTATCGATCCGCGGCCAGTCGAGCGACGCGGGCAGGCGCGGGCGGCCGCCGATGCGGCTGCTCGTCGAGATCGCGTCGCGCAGCGGGACCTGCGGGACGAGGCGCACGACGACGCCGGCGGCTGCCAGCGCGGCCTCGTCCGACGTGTCGGCTATCGGTGTCTCCGGCGGGACGGCTGAGGCGTCGGCGGCGCGCTGCTCGACCGCGGCGATCTGCGCTTCGAGCGCGGCCGCGTCGAAATGATCGGGCGGCGCGCTTTCTTCGCCGGCTTCGGTCGCGTGCGTCGATTTGATTCGCGCGAGGCGCGACGGCGCCATCGCGATCGCCGGCTCGTCCTCGCGGGTCCGGCCCCGCTTCGCGAACGGCCGCTCGCGCGGCTCGCGCGGTGCCGGCGCACGCGGCGCGGGCTCGGTCTGCGGCCGTCGCGCGCGCAGGACCAGGAACAGGATCAGCAGGAAGACCAGCGTGACGCCGGCCAGCGTCAGCGCCGCCGATTGCAGGTCGCTCATGGCCCATCTCCACATCAAACGCCCGGCCGGCCGCGGGGCCGCGACAGCTTAGGCGAAGGAGTTAAACAGGAGGTAAGCGCTTTCCCCGACCGGCCATTTACCCTGGCAGCCAGCCGGCCAGTTCGCGCCGGACGAGCGCGGTCAGCATTTCGAGGCCCGCCACGTCGGCGTTGAGGCAGGGCAGATAGGCGAAATTGCGCCCGCCCGCGCGCTCGAAGGTCTGCTTGCCGCGAATCGCCAGTTCCTCCAGCGTTTCGAGGCAGTCGGCGGCGAAGCCGGGGGCGAAGACCGCGACGCTGCGGCCTTCGCCGCCCAGCCGTGCGAGCGTCGCCTCGGTTGCGGGTTCGAGCCAGCGGGCGCGGCCGAAGCGCGACTGGAAGGCGACCTCGACCGGGCGGCCGAGCGCGTCGGACAGAAGTCGCGCCGTCGTCTGGCACTGGTCGTGATAGGGATCGCCGAGCGCGCGCGTCCGCTCGGGCATGCCGTGGAAGCTCGCGAGCAGCACGTCGGGCGCGAAGTCGAGCGCCGCCAGCCCCGCTTCGACCGATGCCTTCAGCGCGCCGATATAGGCGGGGTCGTCGGGGTAGGGCGGCAGGAAACGCAGGCTCGGCTGCGCGCGCAGCGTCGCCAAATGCGCGCCGACGGCATCGACCGCGGTCGCGGTCGTCGCGCCGCAATATTGGGGATAGAGCGGCGCGACGAGGATGCGATCGCACCCTGCGGCGATCAGCGCGTCGATCGCCGGGCCGATCGCCGGCTCGCCATAGCGCATCGCGTAAGTGACCCGCGCCGCCGGGCCGAGGTCGGCCTGCAGCGCGTCGGCCTGTGCCCGCGTGATCGCGGCGAGCGGCGAGCCCGCATCGCTCCATATCAGCCGATAGGCGCGCGCCGATTTCGCGGGCCGCGTGGTCAACACCGCGCCGCGCAGGATCGGCTGCCACAGGATGGGCGGGATTTCGACGACGCGCCGGTCGGACAGGAATTCGGCCAGATAGCGGCGCACCGCCCCCGGCTCGGGCGCGTCGGGGGTGCCGAGATTGACGAGCAGCACGCCGATGCGCGCGCCGCTATGGCCGGCCGGCGGCGTCACAGCGGATGCGCCGACAGCGGCAGGCGACGGATGCGGCGGCCCGTCGCGGCGAACATCGCGTTGGCGACTGCGGGGGCGACGACCGGCACCCCGATCTCGCCGATCCCGCCGGGGTCGCGGTCGCTGTCGATGAACTCGATCAGGATCTGCGGCGTCTGCGACAGGCGCGGCAGGCCGATCTGGTGCAGCTTGCGCGCTGTGGCGAGGCCGCCTTCGTAATCGGTCGTCGCGCCGACCGCGGCGGCGAGGCCGAAGATCAGCCCGCCCTCCACCTGCTGCCGCGCGATCGCGGGGTTCACCAACCGCCCGGCATCGACCACCGCGACGAGTTGTTCGACCTGCAAGCCCTTGTCGCTGGCGCGCGCGGTCGCCATCAGCGCGATATGACTGCCGCGCATCGAATGGCAGGCCAGTCCCTGCGCGGTGCCGGCGAGGCCGCCCTCCCAGCCGCCGAGGCTGGTCGCGGTGAGCAGGCAGCGTGCGAGCAGCGGCGCCTGCCCCAGCATCGCCATGCGATAGGACAACGCGTCGGCCCCGGCGCGCGCCGCCATCTCGTCGACGAAACATTCGGTGAAGAAGGCGGTGTAGCTGTCGGCGTTGCCGCGCCAGCGTGCGGTCGGCAGGCCGATGTCGGCGGGGCAATGATCGACTGCGCGATGCGGAATGGCATAGACGCCGCCCGCACCCTCGACCGCCGCCGCGTCGACCCGTCCCGCGGCGTCGCGCTGCGCGACGTCGGCGGGCGTGCCGTCGAACAGGCGGGCGCGGACCTCGTGATTCGTGGAGGGCACGGCGATCCGCGCGACGAGCGCGTCGATGCCGCCCGCCGCGTTGAGCGTCGCGGTCATCTTCGCGCGCGCGGGCGCACGCGGCATGTCGCGCATGATCTCTTCGGCGCGTGACCAGCAGAGCTGGACGGGACGCTTCACCTGCCGCGCGATGATCGCCGCCTGCACCGCGACGCTGTGGTCGAGGCAGGCGTCGAACGATCCGCCCGCCATCATCGGGAACAATGTCACGGCGGCGGGGGACAGACCCGTGGCGCGCGCGATCGCGTCGCGGCACTGCGCGGGCGCCTGCGTCGCAACCCAGACGCGCAGTCGGTCGCCCGAAGGCGCGGCGGTCGCGGTGCGCGTCTCGATCGGGGCGTGGAGCGCCGGAGCGACGAGATAGTCGGCGGCGATCCGCTCGCGGCCCGCCATCGCGTCCTCGACGTCGCCCTTGCGCGCGATGCGAGAGCCGTCGCCCTTCAGCGCGGCGGCGAGCGCGCGGTCGATGCCGTCGCTGGAAATCGGGGTTCCGCCGGTTTCGAACTCGGGGGCGAAGCGGTCGAGCGCGCGGTTCGCGGCCCACCAGTTGCGCGCGACCGCGGCGACCCAGCGCTCGTGCTCGACGACCGACAGCACGCCGGGCGAGGCGAGCCCCGCCTTGCGGTCGATGCGCTTCAGCCGCGTCGCGCCGAACGGTCCCTGGCGGATCGCGGCATAGACCATGTCGGGCAGGCGGATGTCGCCGGCGTAATTGGCCGACCCATCGACCTTCGCCGGCAGGTCGAGCCGGGTGAGATCCTTGCCATAGAGCGGGTCGGCGCTCGACGCGCGATAAACGGGCTCGGCAGGCAGTTCGAGCAAGGCGGCGGCAGCGGCCAGCTCTCCAAAGGACAGTTTCCGGGCGCCGAGGGTGACGAAGCCGTCCTGCGTGTCGCATTGCTGCCAGTCGGCATCCCAGCGCCGCGCTGCGGCCATCATCAGCAGCGCGCGCGCCTGCGCCGCGGCGTCGCGACACGGCGCTTCGAACATGCGCACCGACGAGCTGTTGGCGGTCAGCATCACCGCGTGGCGCACCGCCCATTCGCGCCGCGCCCAGCTGCGCACGTCGGCGACGAAATCGGGGACGCCGGTGCGCGGCATGAAGGCGGCGCTATCCTCGTCGACGACCAGCGTGTTGGTGTAGAGCGCGTTGATCGGCGCGGTCTCGACTGCGACCGTGCGCCAGTCGGCGCCCAGTTCGTCGGCCATGATCTGCGGCAGCAGCGTGGTGACGCCCTGGCCCATCTCGCATTGCGGGACGATCGCGCTGATATGCCCGTCGTCGCCGATCTTCAGGAAGGCGTTGAAGACATGCTCGTCGGGCGCGGCGGTCAGGTTGGGGCGATAATCGCGCGGCCACACCGACCAGGCGAGCGCCAGCCCGCCCGCCGCGGTGGCGCCGACCAGCAGCGAACGGCGGCTGACCGGCGGCAGGCGCCGCCCCTTCGTGTCGATCGTGTCGCGAATGCCCGCCATCGCCGCTGCTGATAAGCGGGGCGCGGCGGGGAGGCAAAGGCTTTCGGGGCGGCTTTTATTCCGGCCATCCCCACGGCGCGGGGGGCGGGGGCACCGGCCGGTCATAGTCGAAGGCGACGCGGAACAGGCGGCCCTCGCGCCGCAGTTCATAGACATAGCCCGAATCGCTGGTCTCGACGGCCCAGACGTTGGTCGTCGACGCGTGGCTTCCAGTGCGTCCGAACAGCGCGATCGATTCGGCGTCGACGGGAAATTCCTGCCGCGTCGCGGTGCCGGGGGTCGCGGTATCGCCGCCGTACATCGTCGTCTCGTCCTTCGATCCGTCGGCGTGGCGATGGTCGTGCTTCAGCCGCAGGCCGACGTCGGTGCGGGTGATGATCCAGGTGCGCGAACGGTCCCAGCCGCCATCCTCGGCCAATCCCTCGATATGGAACGGAATTTCGATCCGGTCGGGGGTGCAGCGGCGGAAATGAACGATCATTGCCTTGTCGCGCATCGCGGCGTCGGCCTGCTGGTCGCTGACGAGGCGCCCGGCATAAGCCTTGCCGCAATGGTCGGCGAGCGCGGCGAAGAAGGCATCCTGCGGGTCCGCCTGCGCGGGCGAGGTAGCGCAGGCCGCAAGCGCGGCGGCGGCCGTGGCGGCAAAGAACGGCTTCATGTCGGCTAGTCCCCTGTCAGGCTTCCTATTTCAACAGTCCCAGCCGCGGAATCTCGACCTTCGGGCAGCGATCCATGACCACGGTCAGCCCCGCCGCCTCGGCGCGGCGCGCGGCGTCATGGTCGATCACGCCGATCTGCATCCACACCGCCTTCGCGCCGTGGACGATCGCCTCGTCGACCGCGGCGCCGGCTTCGGCGCTGTTGCGGAAGATGTCGACGATCTCGGCCGGCGGTTCGACATTGGCGAGCGTCGCGACGACCGGCGCGCCGTGGATCGTCGCGCCCGCGTGGCCGGGGTTGACCGCGATCACGTCATGCCCCTGGCGGACGAGGAAGCCGAGCACCTCGTTCGAGGCGCGCGCCGGGTTGGGGGAGGCGCCGACCACCGCGATACGGCGCGGCCGGCTCAGCAACTCGCGGATTTCGCCTTCGTCGTTGATCGCCATCTAGCGGCCTTTCCGTGCTTCGAGCCATGCGGCGACGCGCGCCGCTATCGCGTGGAACGGCTCGCCTTGCGGGTCGGTTCCGGCGGCGGGCGGAACGCCGCCGTCGCTCGCGAGGCGGATGCCCATCGCCAGCGGCACCCGGCCCAGAAAGTCGAGCCCCATCTCCTTCGCCGCCGTCTCGGCGCCGCCGCTGCCGAACGGGTCGCTCACCCCGCCGCAATGCGGGCAGACATAGCCCGCCATATTCTCGACGAGGCCGATGATCGGCACCTCGACCTGCTCGAACAGTGACACGGCGCGCGCCGCGTCCATCAGCGCCAGGTCCTGCGGGGTCGAAACGATCACCGCGCCCGCCGGCTTGTGCTTCTGGATCATGGTCAGCTGAACGTCGCCGGTGCCGGGGGGCAGGTCGACGACCAGCGTGTCGACCGCACCCCAGCTCGCGTCGATGAGCTGTTCGAGCGCGCGCCCGGCCATCGGCCCGCGCCACGCGATCGCCTGCCCCGGCGCGGCGATCTGCCCGGTCGACAGCATCGGCACGCCATAGGCATTGTCGACCGGCACCAGCTTCGACCCGCGCGACGCGGGCTTGGCATCCTCGCTGTCCATCAGCCGGGGCAGCGACGGGCCGTGGATGTCGGCATCGACCAGCCCGACCCTGACCCCCAGCCGCCGCAGTGCGACCGCCAGATTGGCCGCGAGGGTCGACTTGCCGACGCCGCCCTTGCCGCTGCCGACCGCGATGATGGTGAGCGTCTTCTTTTCGGCGGTCATCGCGACGCGGACCTCTCGCACTCCCGCTTCGTTCAGCAACGCGGCGCGCACCCTGTCCTCGAGCGGCTGGCGCTCGTCGGTGGCAAGGCCGGTGACGTCGAGGACGACCGCGAGCAGACCCGTGTCGTCGAGCAGCCGCAAGCCCGATGTGCGCCCCGCCGACGCCTCCGCGGCGGTGGCGGTCAGGCGGGCGATGTCGGGGGCTGGGTCGGTCATGTCCAGCGCAGATAGGCATGATGGGCCGGATTGCCAGCCATTTTATCCAGACACCCCCTGTTAATCGCGCCCGCCGCCCCTATAAATGCAGGCATGAGCAATGGCAGCGATGGCAACATGGAAGGCCGCGCCCCCGGGGGAGTGCGGCAATTTTTCCATCAGATCAGTCAGATGGCAAACAGTCCCTGGGGCAATGGCCCCAAGGGGGGCAAGGATGACGGCGGCGACGGCAAGCGGCCCGGCCCGCGCAATCCGTGGGTGACGCCCGACCCGACCGACCCGCTGCGCGGACGCAAGCCGCGCGGTCCCTCGGCGCTCGACGAGCTGCTGCGCAAGGGACGCGGCTTCGGTGGCGGTGGCGGCTCGGGCGGCGGCGGCGATGGCGGCGGCTTCGACGTCGCGATGGCGGCGCGGCGCTGGAAATGGGCGATCGTCGCGGTCGTGCTGGTCATGGTGCTGCTGTCGATGGTGCATATCGTGCCGCCCGAAAAGGAAGGCGTCGTCACGCGGCTCGGCAGCTATTCGCGGACGGTCGGCCCGGGCGTCAAATGGACGCTGCCGCCGCCGCTCGAGCGGATTCGGCTGGAGGACGTGCGCGCGATCCGCACCATGCCGATCGGTTCGCCCAACGCGACCGACGAGAATTTCGTGCTGACCCGCGACCAGAGCCTTGTCGACCTCGCCTATGAGGTCCGCTGGTCGGTGCGCGATCCCGAACTCTATTTCTTCCAGCTCGCCGACCCCGACGGGACGATCCGCGAGGTGGCCGAAAGCTCGATGCGCGCGACGGTCGCCAATTTCGACCTCGTCCAGGCAATCGGCCCGGGCCGCGTCGAGATCGAGGCGCAGGTGCAGCGGCGGATGCAGGACCTGCTCGACCAGTATCGCGCCGGGGTGACGATCCAGGGCATCGCAATCCGGCAGGCCGATCCGCCGAGCCAGGTCGACGAAGCGTTCAAGGAGGTCACCGCGGCACGGCAGGAGCGCGAATCGGCGATCAACCGCTCGCGCGCCTATCAGCAGCAGGTGCTCGAACGCGCGCGCGGCGACACCGCGGCGTTCGACCAGATCTACGAACAGTACAGGCTCGCGCCGGGCGTGACCCGCAAGCGGCTCTATTACGAAACTATGGAGAGCATTTTGTCGAACGTCGACAAGACGATCGTCGAGGCGCGCGGGGTGACACCCTATCTGCCGCTTAACGAAGTGCAGCGCCGCCTGAACAGCAGCGAGGCCGACGCGGCCGCGGCGCCCGCGAAGGGAGGCCAGTGATGTTCGAATCGCTGATGCGCAACCCGCTCCGCCTGCTCGTCGGGCTGCTCGCCTTCCTCGTCCTGCTGTCGCAGACGCTCGCGATCGTGCCCGAGGACAAGCAGGCGCTGATCCTGCGCTTCGGCGAGATCGAGCGCACCGTGAACCGCTACAAGTCCGGCGAGCAGTTCGGCCGGTCGGGTGCCGGGCTCGTCGTGCGCGTGCCCTTCATCGACGGCATCCAGTATATCGACAAGCGCGTACTGGGCGTGAACATGGAGCGCCAGCAGGTGCTCTCGACCGACCAGCAGCGGCTGCAGGTCGATGCCTTCGCGCGCTTCCGCATCACCAACCCGGTGCGCATGTACACCGCGATCCGCTCCGAGGAACGGTTGCAGCAGCAGCTCGCGACGATCCTCGGCTCGTCGCTGCGCAACGAACTGGGCAAGCGGACCTTCGCGACGCTGCTGTCGCCCGAGCGTGGCGCAGTGATGGACAATATCCAGATCGCGCTCAACCGCGAGGCGCAGAAGTACGGCGCCGAGATCATCGACGTCCGCATCAAGCGCGCCGACCTGCCTGAAGGGGCGACGCTGGTCGCGGCCTACAACCGCATGCGGTCGGCCCGGCAGCAGGAAGCGATCGCGATCCGCGCCGAGGGCGAGAAGGAAGCGCAGATCATCCGCGGCAACGCCGACGGCGAGGCGGCGCGCATCTATGCCGCCAGCTTCGGCAAGGACCCCGAATTCTATGATTTCTACCGGGCGATGCAAAGCTATCGGCAGACCTTCCTGGGCGAGAACAACCAGGGCGGATCGTCCTTGATCCTGTCGCCCGACAATGAATATCTGAAGCGGTTCCGAGGGGGCTGACACTCGCTGCCCGGCGGCGGGACGGTCGATGAACGGGATGTGCAACCGCCGTTCATGTTCAATTGCCGTTCAGCCACGCGGTCGCAGACAACCGCCGCCGGGGCCACGGGTTTTTCGTGAGAGAAGAGGATTTGCGATCGTGCGATATGTTTATGGCATCACTTCGGCCTTGCTGGTGGGCGGCACGGCGCTGGCGCTGGTCACCCAGTCGCCCGTCGGCGCGCAGGTTGCGCAGAACGAGCGCAGCGAAATCGCCAAGGCCGTTCCGCGCGCCGGCGCGCCCGAAAGCTTCGCCGACCTCGTCGAGCAGTTGCAGCCCGCGGTGGTCAACATCTCGACCAAGCAGGAGGTGACGCTCGGCGTCCGGCTCAATCCCTTCGCGGGCACGCGCGAGCCGATCACGCAGGAACAGCAGGGGGGCGGCTCGGGCTTCCTGATCTCGACCGATGGCTATATCGTCACCAACAACCACGTCATTTCCGGCGGTCCGCGCGGCGAGGAAGTCAACCAGGTCACGGTGACGCTGACCAACCAGAAGGAATATAAGGCGCGGATCGTCGGCCGCGACGTCGCATCCGACCTCGCCTTGCTCAAGATCGACGCGACGGGTCTGCCCTTCGTCAAGTTCGCAGACGGCAGTTCGGCGCGCGTCGGCGACTGGGTGATCGCGATCGGCAATCCGCTCGGCCTCGGCTCGACGGTCACCGCCGGCATCATCTCGGCGGTCCAGCGCAACCTGGGTCAGGGCGGGGCCTACGACCGCTATATCCAGACCGACACCGCGATCAACCGCGGCAATTCGGGCGGCCCGCTGTTCGACCTCAACGGCAATGTCGTCGGCATCAACAACATGCTGATCTCGCCGGTGGGCGCGAACATCGGCGTCAACTTCGCGATCCCCGCCGAAGCGGCGATCCCGGTGATCAACGCGCTGCGCTCGGGCGAGAAGATCGAGCGCGGCTACCTCGGCATCGGCATCGCGCCGGTCGACGAGGACCTCGCTTCGGCGCTCGGCCTGCCCAAGGATCGCGGCGAGTTCGTCCAGCGCGTCGAGGAAGACGGTGCGGCGGCGAAGGCCGGGCTCAAGCGCGGCGACGTCGTGACCAAGGTCAACGGCAAGGATGTGACCCCGCAGCAGACGCTGTCCTACATCGTCGCCAACACCAAGCCGGGGACGCGTATCCCGATCGAGGTGGTGCGCGAGGGCAAGACGATGACCCTGACCGCCGTCGTCGGCACCCGCCCGCCCGAATCGGAGCTTGCCGGCGCCAATTTCGATCCCGAGGACGATCAGGCGCTGCCCGACGATCCCAAGGGGACCGCCGACCAGACGGTGCAGGATACGCTCGGCCTCGCGGTGCAGACGCTGACCTCCGACATCGCGCGCGCGGTCGGCGTCGATGCCGGCACCAAGGGGCTGGTGATTGTCGCCGCCGCGGGCAGCAGCGATGCCGGCCGCAAGGGGCTGCGCCGCGGCGACGTGATCGTCAGCGCCAACCGCACGCCGGTGACGTCGAGCGAGGCGCTGGCAAAGGTGCTGAGCGATGCGAAGAAGGCAGGCCGCGACGCGGTGCTGCTCGAAGTCCTGCGTCGCGGCGGTCCCTCCGCCTTCATCGCGATCCGCCTCAAGGGCAATTGACCGGCTCGTCCGGCCATCGAAAGGGGCGCCGCGATCCTCGGGTCCGGCGCCCTTTTTCTTTGCGCTCGCCGCGCGATGTTCCTATCATGTTCTCATAATCGCGAATCGGGAGATGACAGAATGATCGGATATGTGACGCTGGGCACGAACGACTTGGCGAGGGCCGCGACCTTTTATGATGCGATCGCGGCCGAACTCGGTGTGTCGCGGATGATGGAGTTCGATAATTTCATCGCGTGGGGCAAGGAAGGCGGCGCCGCCGGGATCGGCCTGACCCGGCCTTTCGACGGCAACCCCGCGACCGTCGGCAACGGCGTGATGGTCGCGCTGGAGGCACGCGACGCGGAGCAGGTCCAGCGTCTCCACGCCATCGCGCTTGCCAACGGCGGCACCTGCGAAGGCCCGCCGGGACCGCGCGGCGAAGGCTTCTACGCCGGCTATTTCCGCGACCCCGACGGTAACAAGCTCAACGCTTTCATCATGGGGTGAGGAACCTCAGGCGGGGGGATTCCGGACATTTCCTGTCCTGGTCGCCCCTGCCCCTTCTTCGTCATCGTCGCCCGAACCGCCAACGGGTTTGCCGATTGCCTGATTTCCGCCTCCGCTCTAGACCCGGCAGGGTGTCCAACGGGAAGGAAGAGACAGTGAGCGACGGCAGCGAAGCGACCGAAATCTATATCGGCCTCGGCGGCGGCGGAGCGCCCGACGGGCCGCGCCAGTCGCTCGTGCTCAAGCGCGCCAACCGTCACGGGCTGATCGCCGGCGCAACCGGCACCGGCAAGACGGTGACGCTGCAAGGCCTCGCTGAGAGCTTCTCCGCCGTCGGCGTGCCCGTCTTCGTCGCCGACGTGAAGGGCGATCTGTCGGGCATGGCGATGGCGGGCAGCCCGACCGCAAAGACGCACGAACCCTTCGCCAAGCGCGCGGCGGAGATCGGCGACAGCGGCTGGGCCTATCGCGACAATCCGGTGATCTTCTGGGACCTGTTCGGCGAGCAGGGGCATCCGGTGCGCACCACCGTGTCCGAAATGGGGCCGCTGCTGCTTGCACGGCTGATGGGGCTCAACGAGGTGCAGGAGGGGGTGCTGACGATCGCCTTCCGCGTCGCCGACGAACAGAATCTGCTGCTGCTCGACATGGGCGACCTGCAGGCGATGCTCGCCTGGTGCGCGCAGAATGCCGACGAACTGACGACGAAATACGGCAATGTGTCGAAGGCAACGGTCGGGACGATCCAGCGCCAGCTGCTGACGCTCGAAAGCCAGGGCGGCAGTCATTTCTTCGGCGAGCCCGCGCTCGACATTCAGGACATGATTCGCACCGACGATCAGGGACGCGGCTATGTCAGCATTCTCGCCGCCGACAAGCTGATGGCGAGCCCGAAGCTCTATGCGACCTTCCTGCTCTGGCTGCTGTCGGAGATGTTCGAGACGCTGCCCGAGGTCGGCGACCCCGACAAGCCGAAGCTCGTCTTCTTCTTCGACGAAGCCCACCTGCTGTTCGACGACGCGCCCAAGGCGCTCGTCGACAAGATCGAGCAGGTCGTGCGCCTGATCCGCTCGAAGGGCATCGGCGTCTATTTCGTCACCCAGAACCCGATCGACGTGCCCGAAGCGGTCGCGGGGCAACTCGGCAACCGCGTCCAGCACGCGCTGCGCGCCTTCACCCCGCGCGATCAGAAAGCGGTGAAGGCGGCCGCCGACACCTTCCGCCTCAACCCCAAGGTCGACGTTGCGCGCGAGATCACCGAGTTGAAAGTCGGCGAGGCGCTGGTGTCGTTGCTGATGGCCGACGGCGCGCCATCGCCGGTCGAGCGCACGCTGATCAAGCCGCCCTGCTCGCGCGCTGGCCCGCTCGAGGTCAAGGAGCGCGCGATCATTCAGTCGATCTCTCCGGTCGCGGGCAAATATGACACGGTCGTCAACCGCGAGAGCGCCGAGGAACTGCTCGCCGCCAAGGCCGAGCAGGCGCAGGCCGCCGCGATCGAGGCGAAGGCGCAGGCCGAGGCCGACAAGCAGGCGGCGCTCGCCGCCAAGGAGGAGGCGAAGCGCAAGGCGGCCGAGGAGCGCGAACGGCTGCGGCTGGAGAAGGCGGCGGCGCGCGAGGCGGCGAAACCCAGCTTCACGGAAAAGATGGTGCAATCGGCCGCCCGCTCCGCCGCGACCAGCCTTGGCCGCCAGGTCGCGGGCAAGTTCGGCGGGCAACTGATGCGCGGGATTTTGGGCGGGCTGTTCAAGTAGAGAAGCAGACCCGTCGTTTCCATCCCTCTCGACACCGCCCGCGACATGAGGCAGCTTGGGTTTCATGACAAAACCCATATTGCCTGGAGAGGTAGCCGCCGCCGTCGTCGATCCCGTCGCTTATGGCGAATGGGACGGGCTGCATCAGCAACTGGCGTGGGCGCGGGCCCATGCGCCGCTCGCGGTCGCGGAAAATCCCGATCACGATCCCTTCTGGCTGGTGACGCGCCACGCCGACATCATGGCGATCAGCCGCGATCCGCAGCGTTTTGCAAACGGCGTCCGCCAGACGGTGCTGACCAACCGCGAGGGCGAGGCGCTGGCGCGCGCGGCGACGCCCGGCAATGACGGCCATCTCATCCGCTCGCTGGTTCAGATGGACGCCCCCGACCATATGAAATACCGCCTGCTGACGCAGGCCTGGTTCGCGCCCAAGAATCTGCGCATCGTCGAGGACCGCGTCCGCAAGCTGGCGCGCGAGGCGGTCGATCATATGCTGTCCTTCGACGGGGAATGCGATTTCGCACGCGACGTCGCCGCGCATTATCCGCTGCGCGTCATCATGGACATATTGGGCGTGCCGCCCGAGGACGAGCCGCGGATGCTGATGCTGACGCAGCAATTGTTCGGATCGACCGACCCCGACCTCAATCGCAGCCGCGAGGCGATCACCAGCGCCGAACAGGCGATCGCGATGCTCCATTATGTGATCGCCGATTTCGAGACCTATTTCCGCGAACTGACCGCCGACCGCCGCGCCAGCCCGCGCGAGGACATCGCGACGGTGATCGCCAATGCGACGATCGACGGCGGGCCGATCCCCGACCGCGAACTGGCAGGCTATTATATGATCGTCGCGACCGCGGGACACGACACCACCAGCGCCTCGACAGCCGGGGCGATGATGGAATTGGCGAAGAATCCGGCGCTGTTCGAACGCTTTCGCGACGCGGAAACGGAGAAAGCCGGGCTGATCGAGGAGGCGATCCGCTGGTCGACCCCGGTTCAGCATTTTATGCGCAGCGCGAAAGCGGATGTCGAGGTCGGCGGGCAGACGATCCGCGAAGGCGACTGGCTGATGCTCAACTATGTCTCCGCCAACCGCGACGAGGCGGTGTTCGACGACCCGTTCACTTTCGATCCCGACCGCCGCAAGAACCAGCAGATCGCCTTCGGCTTCGGCGCACATGTCTGCCTGGGCCAATATCTCGCGCGGATGGAGATGCGCATCCTGATGGAGGAACTGTTGCCGCGGCTGAAGAAAATCGAACTCGCGGGTGAACCCGCGCGGGTCGAGTCGGTGTTCGTCGGCGGGCTCAAGCGGCTGCCGATCCGGTTCGAGGCGGCGTGAACGGTAAGGGCGGCCGGTTCGGCTGCCAGATCAAGCTCCATGGCTCGTCACCCTGAACTTGTTTGGCGTTTATACCCTTGAGACAGGGACGCTGGTGATCCCCGGCGAAAGCCGGGGTCCATGCGAGGCAGGCGCACGTAGCTGGACCCCGGCTTTCGCCGGGGAACGCTCACCTGTCGGAAGGGGATAATTGCCAACTTGTTTCAGGGTCCATGCTCGGACCCGTCCGGTGATGATGCGTCGAAGGAGAGGCTTGGGCCATGGATGCTGAAACGAGTTCAGCATGACGGAGGTTGGAAGGGCAGCTTAGCTTTTTTCGCCCGGGAAGAAGCGCGCCACCACCTCGCTCGCCAGCCGCGCCGGACGGAGTGTTTCGGCGTCGATGCAGCACCAGCTCGACTTGACTTCGGCCAGCACTTCCTCGCCGCGCCGGATGACCGTTTCGTAAAAGGCGCGCGCGCCCTGAACCTTTTCGAGGATCACCGTCGCGATCACCTGGTCGTCGAGGAAGGCGGGGCGGCGGTAGGTGATCTCGTGCTTCAGCGCGACCCACAGATGCTGCGACACCGCCTCGGGCGGTGCGATCTTGCGCCAGTGGGCAAGCACCGCTTCCTGCACCCAGCTCAGATAATGGGCATTGTTGACGTGTCCCATGAAGTCGATGGCGTCGGGGCCGACGGTGATGTCGTGGTCGTGGGGGCGGGCGGTAGCGGTCATGCGCTGACAATAATGTAAGGGTCGTGCGACGGGAAGATGAAATCCCACCTTTTTTGTTGAAATATCGGATCAGCCGCGCCCGCGATAGGGGGCGACGCCTTGATCGGGGAGCCACAGCCCCTCGGGCGGCGGGCCGGATTGCCAGAAGACGTCGATCGGGATGCCGCCGCGCGGATACCAATAGCCGCCGATGCGCAGCCAGCGCGGGCGCATCTCGTCGAACAGGCGACGCCCGATGCCGACGGTGCAATCCTCGTGGAAGCCGGCATGGTTGCGGAAGCTGGCGAGAAACAGCTTGAGGCTCTTCGATTCGACGATCGTCTCGCCCGGCGCATAGTCGATGACCAGGTGCGCGAAATCGGGCTGGCCGGTGACCGGGCAGAGCGAGGTGAATTCGGGCGCCGCGAAGCGCACCAGATAGAGTTCGCCGCTGCGCGGATTAGGGACGTAGTCGAGTACCGCCGCCTCCGGCGCGGCGGGCAGTTGGCTGGGCTGGCCGAGATGTTTGGGGGCGAGCGGGGGATGGCTGGAATCGGTCATGGCTTTCGTCTAGAGCCTCAACGCCCCGCGCGGAAGCGCTTTGCGGACCGCCGGCCCCATGGCTCGCGATCGACCGCGCCGCATCGAGGGGCAGGGAACGATATTCGGGTGTCACGGACGGTTTGGCGATGACGGGCAGCAGGTTGGATCGGCGACGCAAGGCAGCAGCGCTGCCGTTGATGGCGCTCGCCCTGGGGCTGGGCGGGCCCGCCCCGACCGCGGCGCAGCAGGCCGAGACGCCCGATCCCGCGCCGTCGCTGACTCCGTCGTCACCCGCTCCGTCGGGGCCGTCGGTCGATTTCCGTCTGCCGCCTGCCGACGATGGCCGCGCGGCCGGGGTGCAGGGGCCGTCGAACAACGGCCTGCCGCCGATCGCCCCCGGCGAGCGCGTCACGCCTGCGCCGACGCCGACGCCGACGCCGCGTCCCGCGCCGCCGCGGGTGGCGCCGACGCTGCCAGCGACCGGCGGCGCGGCCGCGCCCGAAACCCCGCGCCGCACCACGCCCGCCGAGCCGCGCGCGGCCGAGGTAGCGCCGCGCGCCGCGTCGTCTGCACCGACCGGCGGCCAAGCTCCCGTACCGGTGCCCGTCGCGCCGACCGGCGACGCATCGCCATTGCCCGTCGGGCCGGAACCGACGGCATCCACGCCCGCCGCGGAGATGCCCAGTCCGGCGGCCGATGATGCGGCGCCGCCTGCGCTCCCTTCCGGTTCCGCGCCGGACACGCCGCTCTGGGCGTGGCTGCTGGCGGCACTGGCCGCGCTGGTCGCCGGTATCTGGTATTGGCGCCGCCGTCCGCTTCCCGAGGGCGCCGCGCCTTTCGAGGCGCCGGAAACCCCGGCGCCGCCGCCGGCCGCTCCGCAGACTCTGGCGTCCTTGCCGACACCGCCGCCGGCACCCGCGCCTTCGCCGCCCGTTCCGGCGACGCCCGACGTGGCGCCTCCGGCCCCCGCCGCGCCGCCCGCGCCTTTCCAGCCGGGCGCCCCGCGCCCGCCGTCGCCGCTCGTCACCCGGCCCGCGGCCGAACGACGGCCGGTGATCGGCATGACGCTGGAAATCCACTCGATTCGTGCCGCGCCCGACCAGATCCTGTTCGGCTTTTCGCTGAACCTGACGAACCAGGGATCGGTCGATGCCGTCGGGCTGATGGTTCGCATCGCGCTCAACCAGGGATCGGCGATGACCGAGCCGGTGCTCGCGCGCTTCTTCGACGGCGCCGGCGGCAGCGTGCTGCGCGACGACATGGCGCTGGCGCCGGGTGCGGGCGAGCGGCTCGACGGCGAGGTCGTGCTGCCGCGCGCGACGATCGAGCCGCTGCCGATGGCGGGCAAGCCGATGCTCGTCCCGGTGGCCGCCTTCGACGTCACCTATCATTGGGACGGGGCGGGCGACGGGTTCGGCCAGGTCGCGGGCAGCTTCGTGATCGGCCGCGAGACGGGGCCGAAGGAAAGCGACCGTCTGGCGCCGCTTCCGCTCGACCGCGCGACCTATGTCGTCAGCCAGCCGGGTGCCCGCGCGACGGCGATGCGGCGGAGCCTGTAGATATCATTTTTGTTGCGGCGCAGCATCGTCTGGGGCAGAGCGGCAGCGCGCTTGAAAAAGGGCAAGCGGGGGCATAGGCTGGCGACTTCCCCGGAAAGACAAGAGCCATAGCAGGATGGCCGGCGGGCGGGGCAGGACAACGCAGGTTCCACCGTCGGGTCGTAACAGGAGCATGACATGGACGCCTTGGTGTCAACCGACTGGCTGGAACGCGAACTGGGGGCATCGGACCTGCGGGTCGTCGATGCGACGAAATTCATGGTGGGGACCGACCGCGACGCGCGCGCGGAATATGAGGCGGGTCACATCCCCGGCGCGGTCTTCATGGACCTGACAGAGTTGGCCGATTCGCACAGCGATGTCGAGAATATGGCGCCGCCGCCCGAGAAGTTCGCGAGCCGGATGCAGTCGCTCGGCCTCGGCGACGGCAGCCGCATCGTGCTTTATGACGACAGCCCGCTGAAAAGCGCGGCGCGCGCCTGGTGGCTGCTCAAGCTGTTCGGCGCGCACGACGTCGCGCTCCTCGACGGCGGGCTCGCCAAGTGGAAGGCCGAAGGGCGCCCGCTCGAAATGGGCAAGCAGACGCTGCGCCACCGCCACTTCACGGTGTGGCGCGATGCGAAGGCGGTGCGCAGCAAGGACCAGATGCTCGCGAACGTCGACAGCGGCGCCGAACAGGTCGTCGACGCGCGCCCCGCGGCGCGCTTCACCGGCGAAGAGCGCGATCCGCGCCCCGGCATGGCGCCGGGCCACATCCCGGGCTCGCGCAGCCTGCCGCACAGCCAGCTTTTCAACGCCGACGGCACCTGGAAGCAGGGCGACGAACTGAAGGCGGCCTTCGACGCCGCGGGAATCGATCTCGACAAGCCGCTCGTCACGACCTGCGGCAGCGGCATGACCGCGACCGTCGTCGCCTTCGGCGCGCACCTGCTCGGCAAGGAGGATGTCGCGGTCTATGACGGAAGCTGGACCGAATGGGGCGCCGACCCGGCAACCCCGAAGGCGACCGGCGCGGCCTGAGGCCGCGCCATTTTGACTCACACGAAGACACGAAGAGGGCAGTTCATGCGCGCATGGTTCGCGCGTGGGCTGCCCTCTTCGTGTCTTCGTTTGAGAATTTGAAAGCCCGCCGCGCGGGTCGGAAGGTGCCGACTACTGGATTTTGCGCCCCGCTCGGTTAACAAGGCGCGGATGAGCAAGAGCGACGACAGCAATCTCCGCCCCGCGACGAAACTGGCGCAGGGCGGGCGGCGGCCCGAATGGACCGGCGACCCGCGGCTCGGCGGCGGGGTCGTCAATCCGCCGGTCTGGCGCGCCTCGACGATCCTCTACGATTCGGTTGCCGATCTCCGCGCGCGGGGCCATGCGACGCACGACAAGCTCTATTACGGCCGGCGGGGGACGCCGACCGTCTGGGCGCTCGCCGACGCGCTGACCGACTTCGAGCCGGGGGCCGAGGGAACCTTGCTCTACCCGTCGGGCGTCGCGGCGATCACCGCCGGGCTGCTCGCGCTGCTCGCGCCCGGCGATCACCTGCTGATGGTCGACAGCGCCTATGAACCGACGCGGCTGTTCTGCGACGATATGCTGAAGCGCTATGGCGTGCGCACGACCTATTATGATCCGCTGATCGGCAAGGACATCGCCGCGCTGATCGAGCCCGCGACGAAGCTGATCTTCCTCGAATCGCCCGGCAGCCTGACCTTCGAGGTGCAGGACGTGCCCGCGATCACGGCCGTCGCGCGCGAGCGCGGCGTCGTGACGATGCTCGACAACACTTGGGCGACGCCGCTGCTGTTCCCGGCGCTGGCGCACGGCGTCGACGTGACGATGATGAGCCTCACCAAATATGTCGGCGGCCATTCGGATGCGATGATGGGCTCGCTTACCGCGACGCCCACGCTGTGGCCGCGGCTGCGCAAGGCGACCTATCAGCTCGGCCATTCGGTTTCGCCCGACGATTGCGCCCTGATGCTGCGTGGCCTGCGGACGCTCGACGTGCGGCTGGCGCGGCATGCGGAGAACGGCCTCGCCGTCGCGCGCTGGCTGGCCGAGCGGCCGGAAGTCGGGCGAGTGCTCCACCCCGCGCTGCCCGGCGATCCGGGCCATGCGCTGTGGGCGCGCGACTTTTCGGGGACGAGCGGGCTGTTCGGCTTCACGCTGGCGGATGCCGATGACGCGGCGCGCGCGCGCTTCGTCGATGCGCTGGCGTGCTTCGGGATCGGCTTCAGCTGGGGCGGCTACGAAAGCCTGATCGTGCCGAGCGATCCGGCGGGCATTCGCACCGCGACGACGTGGACCGACCGCGATGCGCTGGTGCGCCTGTCGATCGGACTCGAGGACCCGGCCGACCTGATCGCCGACCTCGAACGCGGCCTTGCGGCGCTCGCGGCATGAGCGTCGCGGCGAGCGCCCGGCACGGCGTCGCGGAGGTGATCGCGGCGATGAAGGCGATCGGGCTCGACATCGGCGACTATCGCCTGTCGCTCTATTCGCTGTTCGCGGCGCTGGTCGTCGCGGTGCTGCTCTATGTCGCGGTGCGCGTCGTGCTGCGCGCGATCAAGTGGGTCCTGCGCCGCAACCGGCAGATCGACGACACGCAGCGAATCTTGGCCGAAAAGCTGATCGCGATCGCGCTGTTCACGCTGGCGCTGCTGTTCGGGGTCGACCTGCTCGGCATCGACCTGACCGCGCTGGCGGTCTTTTCGGGTGCGGCGGGGCTGGCGATCGGCTTCGGCCTGCAGAAGACCGTCGGCAACCTGATCGCCGGGATCATCCTGCTGATGGACCGTTCGATCAAGCCGGGCGACGTGATCGTGGTGGGGGATGCCGCCTCGATGGGCGTCGCGACGCTCGGCGGCGTGCCCAATGTCGGCTATGTCGCGAAGATCGGGGTGCGCGCGGTCAGCGTCGTGACCCGCGACGGCAAGAAGCACCTGATCCCGAACGAGCTGCTGATGACGCAGGCGGTCGAGAATTGGAGCTATTCGAGCCGCGACGTGCGCGTGCGGATGCGGGTTCCGGTTCCCTATGACTGCGACCTGCGGCTGGCGCAGCGGTTGATGGTCGAAGCGGCGCGGACCAATCCGCGCATCCTGTCCGATCCCGAACCGGTGGTGTGGATCATCGGCTTTGGCGAGCGCGCGGTCGAGCACGAGTTGCGCTATTGGATATCGGACCCCGAGGCGGGGCTGGGCAATATCCAGGGCAGCGTGTTCCTCGACATATGGGACCGGTTCGGCGAAGCGGGAATCCGCATCCCCTATCCGCGCCAGGACATACGCTTCGTTTCGGATGGCGACGCGCCGGAATAGGGCGCGTAGCCCGCTGCGGCTCAGACGCCGGCCTGCCTGGCGCGCTCGATCCCCTCGACGATGATCCGCTTGGCTTCGTCGACGTCGCCCCAGCCGTTGAGCTTGGCCCATTTGCCGGGTTCGAGATCCTTGTAGTGGGTGAAGAAATGCTCGATCTGCTGCATGACGATCGGCGGCATCGAGCGATAGCTCGCCACTTCGGCATAATAGGGAAAGGTCGCGTTGATCGGGACGCACAGCAGCTTTTCGTCGCCGCCCTTGTCGTCTTCCATCAAAAGCACGCCGATCGGGCGGCACTTGACCACCGCGCCGGCGATGACCGAGGTGCGCGCGACGACGAGCGCGTCGAGCGGATCGCCGTCCTCGCCCAGCGTGTGCGGGATGAAACCGTAGTTGGCGGGATAGCGCATCGGTGTGTGCAGGAAGCGGTCGACGAACAGCGCGCCCGACGCCTTGTCGAATTCATATTTCACCGGCTCGCCGCCGATCGGCACCTCGATCAGCACATTCAGGCTGTCGGGCGGATTGTCGCCGGCCGGGATCAGGTCGATACGCATGGGAGAGAATATCCTTCGGTCTTTTTTGAAATGGCGCGCGCCTTTAGCGCCTGACGGCGCGCAAAGTCGAGGGGGAGCTTACTCCTCCCGCAAGCGGGAGGGAAATCAGAGCGCGCGTTTCGCCGCGAGCAGCCGGTCGAACCAGTCCGGCCCGCTGCCGGTCTTTTCGAGGTGTGGCCAGCGCAGGCCGCCATGATAGGCGATCTCGATCGTGCGATAGCGGCCGCCGCGCTCGACCAGCAGACGCACCGGAGTCCTGCCGTCGGCGGCGGCGCGGATCGCGGCCTCTATCCGCTCGCGGCTGTAGCCGAGGCCGTCGACCGCGAGAATCTTCGTGCCGTTGACGATGTCGGCACGGAAGGCCGGGCCGTCCCACAGGATGCCGGTGGCAACGCCGTCCTTGTCGATCACCAGGCCGAGCGAGTGGGTGAGGTCGGCGGTCTTGGCGCGCGCCATCCGCGCCCGGTCATAGGCGTTGGGGGCGTCGCGCCAGACGAGCCGGTATCCCGCCCTTTCGATGCCGCCGGTCGGCGCAGGCTGGCCTGGAGTCTGGAGACGGGTGCGCAGGAACTCGCTCCAGTCATAGGGGTGGATGGTGTTCAGCACTGCGACGACGTCGCCGAAATCATAGGTGACCTCGCCCCAGTCTCCGCCCCGGCCGCCGAAGAAGGCTTTGGCGAAATCGTCGAGGCTCTTCATATCGTTCGTCGCCTGCCGGATGATCATGTCGGCTTCCAGCCAGACGAGCGAGCCTTCGTTGTAATAATCCTCGGTCCGCGTCGCGCTGGGGAAGGGGCGCGGCTTGCGGCCGGCGATCACCGGGTCGAGCGTCGTGTCCTCGACCGATCGCCACGCCCGGCCGGCCTGCGCGGCAAAGAAGGCGGCGTTGGTCGCCCATTCGCCAAGCACCGTATCCTTGCTTTGCATGCCTGAACGGCCGGCAAGGACGAGGTCCCAGAAGCTCGTCTGGCCCTCATAGACCCACAGCAGATTGCCCTGCATCGGGGTCCGGAAATCGGGCGTCCACAGCTTGGCGGGGCGGCGGTATTTGCCGTTCCAGCTGTGGGTGAATTCGTGCGGCAACAGCCCGCGCTCCGAATCATTGTCGTCCCAGCGCGTGAAATAGTCGGTGGCGCGGCTGTTCTCGCTGCTGCGATGATGTTCGAGGCCGATGCCGCCGAGCTCGTCGGTGAGCGCGAGAAGGAATTCGTAGCGGTCGAAATGCTTCGTCCCGAACAGCGCCACCGTCTCGGCGACCAGCGCCGCGTGGCGCGCGATCTGGTCGGGGGTCGCCTCCAGATATTTGGCCTCGTCGGCGACGACGTTCAGCGTGACATTCTGCCCGAGGTCCCATTTGCGGAAGAACTTGCCGGCGAACATCGGGCTGTCGACCAGTGTCTCGTAGCTGGTGGGGGCATAGCTGTAGCGGTTGCCCGAAACCTTCAGCCCGTCGAGCGCCGCGGCACCGGTCCAGCCCTCGGGCAGCGTCACCTCGAGCTGCACCGGGATGTTGCGCGTGAAATAGCCGGCCGGGTAGAGGCTGACCTGTTCCCACTGGAGGTTCATCATCGCGGGCGTGACGACGATGCGGCCCTCGCTCGGCCGCGTCGGCGACAGGAAGTCGAAGGCAACGTCGATGCTCTTGGTGCCCGCCGGTATGTCGATGTCGAAGGCATAGACGTCGGTCGGCTGGCGCACCCAGGTCAGCGGCGTCCCGCCGGCGCTGGGCCGGAACCCCGCGATCTCCGCGATCGCGCCGCGCGGCGCATGCTTGCCGGGCAGCCATTGCGGATAGAGGAGGGTCAGCTTGCCGCTCTTCGCGACCGGAATCGTCTGGCGGACGCGGAAGATTCCGCGCGCGACGTCGGTCGCATCGACGCGAAGCTGCAGCGTCCCCGGATAGGCCTTGTCGGCGGGCAGCGGCACGACATGCGGCTGGACGACCGGCTGCGGGCGGCTGTTGGCCTCCTCGGCGGCGGAGGAGGAGGCGAGGGCGAAGGGAGCGGCCAGCAGGGCCGCTGCGACGAACGGTGCCATTTTCATGGTCAGCCTGTTGCCGGGAAAAGCGGCGAAGGTCCAGCGCGGGGTCTGCGAGGACCCTTTGCGTTTCGACGAAAAGCCATTAGACGCCGCGGCCATGAGCAAGGACCGCGCGAAGAAAATCCCGACGCCGCAGCCGGTGCGCGGCACCCAGGACATGCTCGGCGATTTCGCCGACCGTTTCCAGCATGTCGTCGATACCTTCGACCGCGTGCGCCGCCTCTATGGCTTCAAGCGCGTCGAGGTGCCGGTGATCGAACCGACCGCGGTGTTCGCGCGCAGCCTGGGTGAAACGACCGACGTCGTGTCGAAGGAAATGTATTCTTTCGAGGATCGCGGCGGCGAATCGATCACGCTGCGCCCCGAATTCACCGCCGGAATCGCGCGCGCCTATATCTCCAATGGCTGGCAGCAGTTCGCGCCGCTGAAGGTCGCAACGCACGGTCCGCTGTTCCGCTACGAGCGGCCGCAGAAGGGCCGCTATCGGCAGTTCCATCAGCTCGATGCCGAAGTGCTCGGCAGCGACAGCCCGCTTGCCGACGCCGAACTGCTCGTCCTCGCCGACCAGCTGCTGAAGGAACTGGGGATCGCCGAGGGGGTGACGCTGACGCTCAACACGCTCGGCGACGCGGAAAGCCGCGAGGCGTGGCGTGCGGCGCTGGTCGAGCATTTCACCGTCCATCGCGGCGAGCTGTCCGAGGACAGCCTCGCGCGGCTCGACAAGAATCCGCTGCGCATCCTCGACAGCAAGGACCCGCGCGACCGGCCCATTGCCGACAGCGCGCCCGACATCGACGCCTTTCTGACCGGGGCGGCGCAGGATTTCTTCGGCGCGGTGACCGCGGGGCTCGACGCCGCCGGGGTGGCGTGGGAGCGCAACGCGCGGCTGGTGCGCGGGCTCGACTATTATCGCCACACCGCGTTCGAATTCGTCACCGACCGGCTTGGTGCGCAGGGCACGGTGCTGGGCGGCGGACGCTATGACGGATTGATCGAGGCGCTCGGCGGGCCGCCGACCGCGGCGGTCGGCTGGGCGGCGGGTATTGAGCGACTGGCGATGCTGCTCGCGGATAATGCCGTCGACACGCGGCTCGACGCGGTGATCGCGGTCGAGGACGATGCGATGTTCGATCTCGCGATGCGCGGACTTCGCCTTCTGCGCGACAATCGGGTGTCGGCGGACATCGTCGCGACGGGTTCGCCGCGCAAGCGTTTCGACAAGGCCGCGAAGGTCGGCGCCCGCGCGCTGATTTCGATCAGCCTGCGCGACGGCGTTCCCTTCACCAACGCCAAGACCGATGGCAGCGAGGCCGCCGCCCGCGCCGAAGCGCTGTTTCGTTCGATCGGGTGATGGCGAACGTTTCGGCCAGGCAGATCGACGCGATCATCGAGCGCCATGCCGCGCTCCAGGCGCGCATGGCGACGGGCGACATGACGCCCGCCGATTTCGTCGCGGCCTCGAAGGAGTTCGCGGAGCTGGAGCCCGTCGCGGCGGCGGCGCGCGAGGTGGTGCGGCTG
The DNA here is from genome assembly GCF_001559015.1 of Sphingopyxis granuli. Taxonomy (NCBI): domain Bacteria; kingdom Pseudomonadati; phylum Pseudomonadota; class Alphaproteobacteria; order Sphingomonadales; family Sphingopyxidaceae; genus Sphingopyxis; species Sphingopyxis granuli. The sequence continues at coordinate 4,082,194 of NZ_CP012199.1, read as the reverse complement.
CGCGGCGAGCTGGCGGCGCTTGATGAAATGCTGTCCGACGCCGAGATGAAGGCGATGGCCGAGGAGGAGATCGCCGCGGTCAAGGAGGCGCTGCCGGCCGCCGAGCACGACCTTGCGGTCAGGCTGCTGCCGAAGGACGTCGCCGACGAGCGCGCGGCGATGCTCGAAATCCGCGCGGGGACAGGCGGCGACGAGGCGGCGCTGTTCGCGGGGGACCTGCTCCGCATGTACGGCCGCTACGCCGACGCGCAGGGCTGGAAGGTCGAGATCATCTCGGCGAACGAGGCCGAGGTCGGCGGCTACAAGGAAGTCGTCGCGTCGGTGACGGGGCAGGGGGTGTTCGCGAAGCTCAAGTTCGAGAGCGGCGTTCACCGCGTCCAGCGCGTTCCCGTCACCGAAAGCGGCGGGCGCATCCATACCAGCGCCGCGACCGTCGCGGTGCTGCCGGAGGCCGAAGAGGTCGACGTCGCGATCGACGAAAAGGACCTGAAGGTCGATATCTATCGCTCGTCCGGCGCGGGCGGGCAGCACGTCAACACGACCGATTCGGCGATCCGCATCACCCATATCCCGACCGGCCTCGTCGTGATCCAGCAGGACCAGCGCAGCCAGCACAAGAATCGCGCGAAGGCGATGCAGGTGCTGCGCGCGCGGCTCTATGACCTCGAACGTGCGCGTGCGCACAGCGCCGAGGCGTCGGCGCGCAAGTCAATGGTCGGGTCGGGCGACCGGTCCGAACGCATCCGCACTTATAATTTCCCGCAGGGGCGCGTGACCGACCATCGCATCAACCTGACGCTCCACCGCCTGCCCGAGATACTGGAGGGACAGATGGACGAACTGATCGATGCGCTGATCGCCGAGGATCAGGCGCAGCGGCTGGCGGGGCTGGGTGATTAGCCTCGGAGCACCCCGCCTGATCCGAATCCGTTCGTATCGAGCGAAGTTGCGATACCCCTCGGCTCGATATCGTCTCGATGAGTGTCCCGACTTCGCTCGACACGAACGGAATTCGGCGTGAGTGAGGTCGGGCTGGCTCTCCGCGCCGCCGCGACCCGCCTCGCCGCCGTGTCCGAAACCCCGCGCCTCGATGCCGAACTGCTGATGGCGCATGCGCTGGGGGTGGAGCGCGCGGCGCTGCTGCTCGATCCCTCCCGCTACGCCGTGCCGGAGGCGTTCGCGACGCTCGTCGAGCGGCGGTTGGCGCACGAACCCGTCGCCTATATCGTCGGCTATCGCGATTTCTGGACGATCCGGCTCGCGGTGGGTCCCGGTGCGCTGATCCCGCGTCCGGACAGCGAGACGCTGATCGAGGCGGCGCTCGATCACTTCGGTGCACGGTCGCCGCATCATATCCTCGACCTCGGCACCGGGCCGGGGACGCTGCTGCTGGCGGCGCTCGCCGAATGGCCAGCGGCGACCGGACTGGGGATCGACGCGAGCGAGGCCGTGCTGACCTTGGCGCGCGCCAATGCGGAGGCCCTCGGGCTCGCGGCCCGCGCCGCCTTCCGCGTCGGCGACTGGATGGCGGGCATGGCGGGATCGTTCGACCTCATCCTGTGCAACCCGCCCTATATCGCCGACGGCGAGGCGCTGATGCCCGACGTCGTCCGATACGAACCGGCGAGCGCGCTGTTCGCGGGGGTGGACGGGCTCGACGATTATCGCCGGATCATTCCGATGCTGCCGGACTATCTCGCCCCCGGCGGCGCGGCGGTGCTTGAAATCGGGTCCACACAGCATATGTTGGTGGCAGAACTGGCCGAAGCGGCGGGATTTGCCGTACGGTACCGCCGGGATTTGGGTGGTCGCGACCGGGCGCTTTTGCTGACCCGCGTCGGATAGCGCCCCCATACAAGAATTTTCTTGGTTTCCGCCGCAAAGCGCTGTAGGGGGCGGCTCACAGGCCCGACCGGGGTCCCTTCATCGGGCCGGCTGGTCTGCTTCCCACTTGCGATGCCGGTGCGGGACCATGGGTCCGGCGCGGGCGACAGAGGGCTAGAACCGCGCAGCGAGCGCGGGTGCGGCACGCCGATTTGGTGCCGCCGGCCAAAAGGGGTTGGCATAGCTTATTAGCTTTCGACAGGATGTCTCAGTTGAACATGAACAACCGGCAGAGCGGTCGCCGTCGCGGCCGCAACAACAACAGCAACAACCGGTCGCAGTCGGGCGGACGCGGGGGCGTCGACCAGGCCAACCGGATCGACAGCCGGGCGCGCGGCAATGCCGTCCAGATGATCGAGAAATACAAGAATCTCGCGCGCGACGCGCAGCTTTCGGGCGACCGGGTGCAGACCGAATATTATCTGCAGTTCGCCGACCATTATTTCCGCGTCCACAGCGATTTCCGCGCCCGCCAGGAGGAAAGGGCGGCGCAGAGCGGTCAGGAGCGCAGCCCCGACCGCCATCGCGAAGTACGCGGGGTCGAGGATTTCGACGGCCATGACGAGAGCGATCTCGACAGCGATGGCGAGCGGACCGAAACCGAGCAGGACGGCGAAACGCGCGGCAACCGCGACCGCCGCGACGACGAGGATGGGCGCGGCAATCGCCAGCCGCGCGCCCGCGGCCGTCGCGAACGCGATCAGGATCGCAGCGAAGCCGGTACCGAAACGAAGGAAGGGGGCAGCGCCGAGCGCGAGACGCCCGAGGATGCGCCCCCCGCACCGCGCACCGCGCGCCGCGGCCCGCGCCGCACGCGCGAGCGTGAGGAGGATGCGCGCGAAACAGCGGGAATCGACAGCGCCGCACTGCCACCCGCGATCGGCCGCAGCGAACGCAATGCCGATGCCCCCGCCGGGGACAGCGCCGAAGAGGCGCCGGCGCCCAAGCCGCGGCGCACGCGCCGGACACTCGCCGCGCGCGACACCGGGGTCGAAGCGGCGGAATAAGTCCGCGATTCGACGCTGGTTTTTGCCATCGACATGCCATAGCCTCCCCCGGACCACCGTTCGGGGGAGTTTTTCATGCGAGCCTTGGCAAGCCTTTGCTGTCTGACCCTGGCGCTGGGCGCCGCTTCCGCCGCGGCGCAGGACCCCGCCGCCGGCAATGCACAGGGCGACCTGTCGGTCACCATCTACAATGGCGGCCAGTCGCTGGTGCAGGACATCCGGCAAATCTCCTTTCCCGCCGGTCGGACGCGGCAGGAATTTCCCGACGTGTCGGCGCAGATCCGGCCGCAGACGGTGTCGTTCAGCGCCGCGGGCACCGCGATCGTCGAGCAGAATTTCGATTATGACCTGCTGTCGCCCAACGCGCTGATGCAGAAGGCGGTCGGCGAGACGGTGACGCTGCTGCGCATCAATCCCGCGACCGGTGCCGAGACGCGCGAGCGCGCGAAGGTGCTCGCGGTCAACGGCGGCGTCGTGCTCGAGATCGGGTCGCGCATCGAGATATTGCGCGACGACGGGCTGCCGGTGCGGGTGATCTTCGATAAGATTCCGCCGAACCTGCGCGCCAAGCCGACGCTGTCGATCACGGTCGAGAGCAAGAGCACCGGAACGCGGCCGGCGACGCTGTCCTATCTGACCGGCGGGCTCGGCTGGGCGGCCGACTATGTGTCGCTCTACGACGAGAAGGCGGGGACGATCGACGTCCAGGGCTGGGTCACGCTGACCAACACCACCGGCACCACCTTCGACCGGGCGCGCACCCTGCTCGTCGCGGGCACGCCGTCGGCGGGTAATGCGGCGAGCAGTGGCGGCGTCTATCGTCCGCGGCCCGTGGCGCCGGGCGAATTGCGCCGCGCGGGCACCGAGACCGCGCCGCGCGAACAGCTGGGCGACTATTATCTCTATCCGCTGGCCGAGCGCACGACGATCGCCAACGCGCAGACGAAGCAGGTCAGCTTCCTCGACGTGGCGAAGGTGCCGGCGCAGAAGATCTACGAATATACAGTGGCTGGCTTCAACAATATGACCGAGCCGCAGAGCGCGGCGAGCGTGATCAAGTTCAGTTCGAGCGCGCAAGGCGGGTTGGGCGACGCGCTGCCCGCCGGGACGGTGCGTTTCTACCAGCGCGACATGCGCGGCGACCCGCAGTTCATCGGCGAAAGCCGGATCGGCCATACGCCGATGGGCAGCGAACTCGGCCTCAAGACCGGCGACGCCTTCGACGTCAAGGTGAAGGCGACCGTCGTATCGCGCGAACGACGGTCGCCGTCGATCTGGCGCTCGTCGATGTCCTATCTGCTCACCAATGCGCGGCCGCAGCCGGTGACGATCGACCTCGTCCAGCGTGGGCTAGACTGGTATTGGGACGACACGCGCATCATCACCGAAAGCCGGAAGAGCGAACGACTCGACAGCGACGGGACGCGATGGCGCGTGACGGTTCCTGCCAATGGCGAGACGACGATCACCGCCACCTTCGAAACGCGCTATTGATCCGCGCCGCGATGCGCCGGTCGCTTGCTTTGCTACTGCTTCTGTCCGCATCGCCCGCGGCGGCGCAGAGCGTCGTGACTTCGACCGCCCCCGATTTGGTTTCGATCAGCGCGTTCCGCGATCCCGGACGCGGCGAAGGCGGCGAGATCGACCTCGACAGCCTCGCAGGCTTCGCGCTGATCTCCGAACAGCGCACGATCGACCTGCCGGCGGGCGAATCGCTGCTGCGCTTCGAGGGCGTGGCCGAAGGGATGGTCGCGGTATCGGCGATCGTCACAGGCCTGCCCGGCGGGGTGGTGCAGAAGAATCGCGACGCGGCGCTGCTGTCGCCCGCTAGCCTGCTCGACGGATCGCTCGGCAATCGCGTCCACCTCCGCCGCACCGATCGCGCGACGGGCAAGGTCACCGAAGAGAATGCCTTCATCCGCTCGGGTCCCGACGGCGCCGTCGTGCTGCGAACCGCCGCCGGCTATGAGGCGCTGCGCTGTTCGGGCCTTCCCGAAATGCTCCTTTACGACAGGGTGCCGAAGGGGCTGACCGCAAAGCCGACGCTGTCAGTGACGACGCGCAGTCCGGCCGCGCAGCGCGTGACGGTAACGCTCACCTATTTGTCGACGGGCTTCGACTGGGCGAGCAATTATGTCGCGCGCGTCGCGGGCGACGGGAAGACGCTCGATCTCTTCGCCTGGTTGACCGTCGCCAACAGCAATGGCGAGAGCTTTGCCGATGCCGATCTGTCGGCGCTTGCGGGGACGCTGAATGTCGAGCAGGATTTCGATGAGCTGGTCGAGGCGCCGCCGCAACCGCAGCTTCGCCTGTCCTGCTTCCCGACCGGCAGCGGGCGCAACGGCATCCGGCCTCCGCCACCGCCCTCTCCGCCGCCGGCGCCCGCCGCAATGGCGGGTTACGATATCGTCGTCACCGCGCAGCGGCGCGAGGCAAGCCTGATGGATTCGCCGATGGCGATCACCGCGTTCAGCACCGCGCAGCTCGAGGATATGGGCGATCTCAAGCTTTATCGCGTGCCGATGCGGGTGACGGTCGCGGCCAATGCGCAAAAGCAGGTCGCGCTGCTGGTGAAGGACAAGGTGCCGTTCCGCACCATCCATCGCCTGCGGACCTGTCCGACCTGCGAACCGAAAAACGAAGGTACCCAGATCGTGCTGCGGATGGAGAACAAGGAGGCGGGCAAGCTCGGCGTGCCCTTGCCGAGCGGACAGGTCGCGGTGTTCGAATCGGCGCTCGGCGAGGAACTGCTCGCGGGCGAGGGCGCGATGCGCGACCATGCGGTTGGCGAGACGGTCAACCTCGTCATCGGCGAAAGTCGCCAGGTCCTCGTCACCGCCGACAATCATCATGCGCCGGGCAAGCAAGGCGAAGATTATCGCGTGACCGTGACCAACGCGAACCCCTTTGCGGTCGTCCTCGAACTCGGGTTCGCCATCGACGACATGAAAGTGGTCGATTCGCGGCTCCGCAAACTGCCGCGTAAGGATGGTCTGCCCACCTGGATCGTCACCGTGCCGGCCAACGACAGCCGGACGCTCGATTATCGCGCTAAATAAGGTCTAGACCGGTGGCAGCGGGCGCGGGCGGTGATCCGCGTCGAGTGCGACGAAAGTGAAAAGCCCCTCGGTCACCTTGACCTCGCGCTGGTCGCGGCCGCGGGTCGCGATTACCTCGATCCGGATGCCCATCGACGTGCGGCCGCGCCGCTCGAGGTGCGCATAGACGGAGATGAGGTCGCGAAGCAGGATCGGCGCGATGAATTCCATCGCCTCGATCGCGACGGTCGCGGTCGGCCCCTGCGCGATGCGCGCCGCGACGATGCCACCCGCGATGTCCATCTGCGACAGCACCCAGCCGCCGAAGATATGGCCGTTGCTGTTGATGTCGGACGGTTGGGGCACGACCCGCAGGATCGGGTCGCGCGGGCTATCGGTCATTCTTCATGTCCGGGTCGTCGGCGAAGGGATCGTCGATCGCTTCGTCGTGCCCGCTGCCGCTCGACAGAAAGACCAGCCCCATCAGCGCCGCGCCGAGCATCACCGACAGGCCGACGCCGGCGGCGGTCGCGATCATCATGTGAATCGTCAGCGCGTCGCCCATCGTATAGCGCAGCCAGCCGAGCGCGCCGACGACGGCGACCAGCGAGACGATCGCCATGCCGCGCATCAGCCGGCGATAGCGCGCCCAGGCGACTTTCGACGTGTCGCCATCGTCGAGGGGCGAATGTTTGACCATGCCCCCCCATGAACCAACCGCGCGCCGAGGCCAAGCCCGAATGACGGCATGCGGGCCTCTGGCGTTTCGGCTTTGGCGCGAATCATGATAGGCTTTGCCGCGACGATATATGGTGGGAGCGGCAGGAATGACGATTGGAGCCATCCTCTACGGGCGTACGGGCGCGGTGATTTCGGCGCGGCAGGACGACAGCGTGCGCGCGGTGATCGACCTGCTGGCGCAGCATCGCATCGGCGCGGTTCCGGTGCTCGACGGCGACATGATCGTCGGCATTTTTTCCGAGCGCGACCTGGTGCGGCTGATTTCCTCCTACGGCCCCGATGCGCTCGACCGCAAGATCGACGATGTGATGACCAAGTCGCCGGTGACGTGCGATTCGGGCATGGCGGTAATCGGCGCGCTGTCACAGATGACGCAGAAGCGGATTCGGCACCTGCCAGTGGTCGACGAAGGGCGACTCGTGGGATTCGTGTCGATCGGCGATCTCGTCAAATATCGCATCGACAAGATCGAGGCCGAGGCGGCCGCGATGCGCGACTATATCGCGTCCTGATCGCCGCGGCGG